>NZSX01000003.1 GCA_002703405.1 Sulfitobacter sp.
CCGTGCGGTTCCGCCCGGGTGCCTTGGGAATTGCGCAGCCCGATGCCCCGCTGCTGGTCTCGCCCGACCACCGGATCGTGCTTCAAGGCCCGCAGGCCCGTGATCTGTTTAATTGCGACGAGGTGCTGATCGCGGCCAAGGACTTGATCAACGGGTGCAGCGTGGCCAGCGATATGTCCCTGCGCGAAGTGACCTATATCCATGTGCTGTTGGCCGAGCATCAGGTGATGTGGGCCAATGGGGTCGAGACCGAGAGCTTTCATCCCGCCTCGGCCCCGCTCACCAGTCTTGGCGCGCAGGACCGGGCGCGTCTGCTTGCGGCGCATCCGCAGTTGGCGGCTGATCCGCACAGCTATGGTGGCTTCGCACGTCGCAATCTCAGCACGTCTGAGGCGGCGATCCTGCGGCATGTGGCGTAAGGGCCGGGCCCGGACGCCCAACCTACGTGAGGGCTTTAGCTTTCGGCGTCTTCTTTAATCAGCGCTGCGATAATCGCCCGCGCGCTCTCAGAGTCCCATTCCGCATCGCCCTGCAACCGGGCAATCTCACGCCCTTCACGGTCTAGCAATACGCTGATCGGCAGGCCGAACACGCCCATCTGGCTGGCGAGCTTTTGCTTGGGGTCTTGGTGACGGGGCAGGCTGTCAACGCCCGCTTCCTTGAAGAAACGTTTGATCCCTTCCTCTGAGTTGCGCCCCGTGGCGATGGTCAGCACCTGAAAATCATCGCCGCCGAATTCCTTTTGCAGCGCGTTCAACTGCGGCATTTCCTTGCGGCAGGGCGCGCACCATGTGGCCCAGAAATTCACCAGCACGATCTTGCCTTCGTAATCCGCCAGCGACATCGCCTCGCCATCGTCCTCACGCTCAAAAGTCACGTCAGAGGCCGCTTGCGGCGCGTCATGGATCACGAGTTTCTTCATGTCCCCGTCGCGCAGCCCCGCGATGTCAGCCGTTCCGGCAAGGGCGGGGTTTGCACCTGCGACAAGCAGCGTATAAACGAAGCCGAGCACGAGATTTTTCATACGTCCCTCCAAGGGTATTCAACATGACCGACACGACCTCGAACAAAATGTGGGGTGGCCGTTTCGCCGCCGGACCGGACGCGATCATGGAGGCGATCAACGCCTCGATCGGGTTCGACAAACGGATGGCCGCACAAGACATCAGTGGGTCGCGTGCCCATGCCGCCATGCTGGCAGCCACGGGCATCCTGACTGATAACGACGCGCAAGCGATACGGGAAGGGCTTCTCACGATCTTGTCAGAGATCGAGGAGGGCCGGTTCGAGTTCTCCGCCGCGCTCGAAGACATCCACATGAACGTCGAGGCGCGGTTGAAAGACCTGATCGGCGAGCCCGCAGGCCGCCTGCACACGGGCCGCAGCCGGAACGACCAAGTCGCCACCGATTTCAAACTCTGGGTCCGCGATCAGTTGGACGCCGCTGATGATGGTCTACAAGCGCTGATCCGCGCGCTTTTGTCTCAGGCCGAGGCGGGCGCGGATTGGGTGATGCCCGGTTTCACCCACCTGCAAACCGCGCAGCCTGTGACGTGGGGCCATCACATGATGGCCTATGTCGAGATGTTTGGCCGTGACCTGTCGCGCTTCCGCGACGCGCGCAAACGGATGAACGAATGCCCGCTGGGCGCTGCCGCCTTGGCTGGCACGTCATTCCCGATTGACCGGGACATGACAGCCGAAGCGCTCGGCTTTGACCGCCCCGCCGCGAATTCCCTCGACGCCGTCAGCGACCGCGACTTCGCGTTGGAGTTCATGGGCGCCGCCAGCATCTGTGCGATGCACCTGTCGCGCTTTGCCGAAGAACTGGTCATCTGGTCCTCGGCGCAGTTCCGTTTCGTGGCGCTGTCGGATCGGTTCTCGACTGGCTCAAGCATCATGCCGCAGAAGAAAAACCCCGACGCCGTCGAGTTAATCCGCGCCAAGGTGGGCCGCATCTTTGGCGCGAATACCGCGTTGATGATCGTGATGAAGGGGCTACCGTTGGCCTATTCCAAGGACATGCAGGAAGACAAAGAGCAGGTCTTTGACGCCGCCGACAACCTGATGCTGGCGCTGGCCGCGATGACCGGAATGGTCGGCGATATGACCGCCGAGCGCGAGAACCTCGCCGCTGCCGCTGGCTCGGGCTTCTCCACCGCAACCGATCTGGCCGACTGGCTGGTCCGGGTGCCGGGTCTGCCGTTCCGCGACGCGCATCACGTGACCGGCACGCTGGTCGCCATGGCCGAGAAGCAGGGCTGCGATCTGCCGGACCTTACGCTGGAACAGATGCAATCGGTGCACGCCGAGATCACTAAGGATGTTTTCGATGTGCTTGGCGTCGAAAACTCGGTAAACTCGCGCATGTCCTATGGCGGCACCGCCCCTGCGCAGGTGCGTGCCCAAGTCGAGCGTTGGAAGGAAATCCTAAAGTGAAACGCGCCCTCGCGACCCTTGCTTTGCTGAGCCTTGCCGCCTGTGGCGCGGATGGCGAACCAGTGAAACCGACAGCCAGCAGCACGATCACCATGTCGTCATCGGGCGTGTCGGTCGGCACGGCTGTGGGTCTGCGGCGCGGGCCGTTCTCGCTGGCGCTTGGGGTCGGGTCGTGAGGCCGCTTTTGCAGATTACGCTGGTGGCCGGGACGCTTGGCTTGGCCGCTTGCACCCCGCCGCAGCCTGCCCCACGGCAAGAGGCGCCACCGCCAGCCGAACCGGGGATCAGCCTGTCGGGCTATGCCACCGTCGGCGTGGCAAAGACCTTCTGATGTCACCGTTGCGCATGCTCTACCTCGCCCTTGCGGTCTGGGGCACGATTCATCCGATGTATTACTTCGTCACATGGTTCAACGCCGAAGGCTGGAGCCTGAGCGCTATGGTGGACGCATGGCACGCCAATGCTGCCGCCAGCGGGCTGGTTTGGGATCTGACCATCGCTGCCGTCACTTTGACCATCTGGATCATCGCCGAGGTCGCCGTGCGCCGGAATTTCCTCAGCTTGATTGCCATTCCCGCCACGTTCTGTATTGGGGTGAGCTGTGGCCTGCCGCTCTATCTTTTCCTGCGGACAGCGCCCATCAGATAAGCGGCGACGACATGGGGCCAAGCGCAGATGGATCATTTTCTCTATAAAGACGGTGTGTTGCATGCCGAAGACGTAAGCCTGGCCGAGATTGCCGCCGCCGTTGGCACGCCCGTCTATGTCTATTCCACCGCCACGCTGCTGCGCCATTTTCATCTCTTCGACGACGCGCTCTCGGGGATGGACCATCTGGTCTGCTACGCCATGAAAGCCAACTCCAACCAAGCCGTTCTGCGCACACTGGCGCAGGCGGGCGCGGGGATGGATGTGGTTTCGGGCGGGGAATACCGCCGGGCGAAAGCGGCGGGCGTGCCGGGCGATAAAATCGTTTTCTCCGGCGTCGGCAAGACTCGCGAAGAGATTGAATTGGCGCTAACCGGCGGTATCCGTCAGTTCAACGTCGAGAGCGAGCCGGAGATGATCCTGCTTGATATCGTGGCGCGTGAATTGGGCAAGGTCGCGCCGATCACCATCCGCGTGAACCCCGATGTCGACGCGAAAACCCACGCCAAGATCGCCACTGGCAAAAGCGAGAACAAGTTCGGCATCCCCATCGCCCGCGCCCGCGATGTTTATGCCATGGCGGCCAAGTTGCCGGGGTTGGAGATCATCGGCATCGACGTGCATATCGGCAGCCAGTTGACCGATCTCGCCCCCTTTGAGCAGGCCTATGGCAAGGTGGCGGAACTGACCGAAGTGCTGCGCGCCGATGGGCATAACATCCGGCGGCTGGACCTTGGCGGCGGTCTGGGCATTCCCTATGAACGCTCCAACTCCGCCCCGCCACTGCCCACGGATTACGGCGCGATGGTGCAGCGCACGCTGGGGCATCTGGAATGCGAGATTGAGATTGAGCCGGGCCGTTTGATTGCCGGCAACGCGGGCGTCTTGGTGAGCGAAGTGATCTACCTCAAATCCGGCGAGGGCCGCGATTTCCTGATCCTTGATGCCGCGATGAACGATCTCATCCGCCCCGCCATGTATGACGCTTGGCATGACATCGTGCCGCTGAATGAACCCGCTCCGGGGGCCGAGCCGCGCCCGGTGGATATCGTCGGCCCGGTTTGCGAATCCGGCGATACGTTCGCCAAACAGCGGATGATGCCGGTGCTGGGGTCGGGTGATCTGGTGGCCTTCCGCTCTGCCGGAGCCTACGGCGCGGTGATGAGCAGCGAATATAATTCGCGACCCCTGATCCCCGAGGTGCTGGTCAATGGCGATCAATTCGCGGTTATCCGCCCACGGCCAAGCTTTGACGAAATGATAAACCGCGATACCATCCCTGAATGGCTTTGACGGCATCCCGCCGCCGGGCCACCGGAGCGTGACGCATGGAAACATCCACTGACAAGACAGACGGGCTGCGCGCATTGCGGCGGCCCTTGCGGCTGACTTGGGCGGGGATGTGGGCCGAGGTGCTGGTGCAGGCGCTTTGGCCGATGCTGACGCTGGTACTGGCGGTGCTGGCGCTGCTGATGATGGGCGCGCAGGACAGTCTGGGCGGTGATCTGTTGTGGGGTGCGCTGGCCGCTGTGGGCCTTGGGTTTCTCGGCACATTGGTTTTCGCGCTGCGGCGCTTTCGTATTCCCTCTCAGGCCGAGGCCCTGGCGCGGCTGGATGCCAGCCTGCCGGGGCGGCCCATTCGGGCGCTTTTGGACGATCAGGCGATTGGCGCGGGCGACACAGCCTCGGCGGCGGTCTGGCAAGCCCATCAGAAACGTATGGCCGCGCGGGCCGCGCAGGCGCAGCCGGTCAAGGGTGACCTGCGGGTCGCGCAGGCCGATCCCTATGCGCTGCGCTATGTGGCGCTGCTGGCTTTCGTCGTTGCACTGGTCTTCGGCTCGGTCTGGCGGTTGGGTGAGGTGACGCAACTGACCCCCGGCGGGGCGGGCGGCACGCTGGCCTCTGGCCCGGTTTGGGAAGGCTGGGCCGAGCCGCCGCGCCATACTGGGAAGCCAACGCTTTATCTGAATGACCTTGAGGCCGGGGCGCTGTCGCTGCCTGCGGGGACGTTGATCACCCTGCGCCTTTACGGAGAGTTGGGCGCGTTGACGGTGGAAGAAACCGTATCGGGCCGCGCGGGGGGCGCGACCTCTGAGCCCGCGCAGGATTTCACCCTGCGCCAAAGCGGCGAGATCAGCATCGAGGGTCCGGGCGCGCGGGCATGGCAGATTACAATGCTCCCCGACGCCGCCCCGCAGATTGAGCGGTTGGGTCCGCCCGAGGTGACTGCTTTGGGCGAAATGAGCCTGCCGTTTGCCGCGCGGGATGACTACGGCGTCGAAGCAGGCGAGGCGCGGATCAGCCTTGATCTGGCCTCAGTCGACCGCCGCTATGGGCTGACCATCGACCCCGACACACGGCCCGAGATCGTCGTGCCGCTGCCCATGCCGATTACCGGTGATCGGCGCGAGTTTGAAGAGAGCTTGATCGAGAATTTCTCGAAACACCCTTGGGCCAATCTGCCGGTATCTCTAGAGCTTTCCGTGCTCGACGCCGCCGAACAGCAAGCCGCGACGGAGGTGAGCCAGTTGACCCTGCCGGGGCGGCGCTTTTTCGATCCCGCGGCGGCAGCAGTGATCGAGATGCGCCGCGATCTTTTGTGGGCGCGCGCAAATGCGCCGCGCATCGCGCAGGTGCTGCGGGCCGTGACCTATGCGCCGGGGGAGGACCTGCGATCGGATGTCACGGTTCTGCGGCTGAAGCAATTGATCCGCCGTCTGGAAATCCGGGCGCGTTATGGGCTGGATGAAGAGGTTCAGACCGAGATGGCCGAAGACCTCTGGGCGCTGGCGATTGAACTGGAAGAGGGTGTTCTGGCCGATGCGCTGGCGCGGATGCGCCGGGCGCAGGATCGGCTGAATGAGGCGATGAAGAATGGTGCTTCGTCAGCAGAGATTGCCGAGCTGATGGAGGAATTGCGCCGCGCCACCGAAGAGTATCTGGAGCAGCTCCAGCGCCAACAGGCGCAGGGGGGCGAGGGCGAAGGCCAGCAGCCCCAAGGCGAGTCCATGCAGATGACGCAAGATGATCTGCAACGGATGATGGACCGCATTCAGGAGTTGATGGAGCAGGGCCGCATGGCCGAGGCTGCAGAGGCGCTGCGTCAGTTGCAGGAAATGATGGAGAACATGCGCGTCACCCAAGGCCAGCCCGGCGAGGGCGGCAATTCACCGGGTGAGCAGGCGATGGAGGGGCTGTCGGATACGCTGCGCGAGCAACAGGGGCTGAGCGATCAGGCCTTCCGCGACCTGCAAGAGCAGTTCAACCCCGGCACCGGGGCGGGCGAGAATGAGGGCAACGAGGGCCGCAACGGCGGTCAGGGCCGCGGTCAGAGCCATGAGGGCCAGCAAGGGCAGGGCGGCCAATCCGGTGACGAGGGCGCCGAAGAGGGGTTGGCCGGGCGTCAGCAAGCGTTGCGCAATGAGCTGCGCCGTCAAGAAGGGCGTCTGCCGGGGCAAGGCACGCCCGAAGGGGATGCCGCGCGCGAGGCGTTGGACCGGGCTGGAGAAGCGATGGACCGCGCCGGAGAGGCGCTCCGGCGAGATGAGTTGGCCGAGGCGATCGACAATCAAGCACAGGCCATGGAAGCCCTGCGCGAAGGGATGCGATCGCTTGGCGATGCGATGGAGCAAGAACAGGGCGAGGGCCAGCCCGGTCAAGGCACTGCTGAGGGCGACCGACGGGCCGAGGCGCGCGATCCGCTGGGACGCGAGCAGGGGGGCAATGGGGCGAATAGTTCAGACGCGCCGCTGGCACAGGGGCCAGACGATCAGGGCCGTGCACGGCGTCTGTTGGACGAAATCCGCCGCCGCTCGGGCGAGGCGGAGCGGCCAGAGGTCGAGCGGGATTACCTCAACAGACTGTTGGATCGGTTTTAAGCGGGGTCAGCCCTGCGACTGGGTCGCAACGGTGTCGAGCCAGACCAGCAGATCCTGCAACTGCCCATCGAGCCAAATCCGCGCGTCGTCCATCCATGCCACATAGGACGACAGGTAAGGATCGGCCTGCGGCAAGGATTGCGCAATCTGCGGCGCATAGACATAGACCGCCGCCAANATGGCNGCCAAGGCGATCATCACGGTGAAGCCNCGCATGAACCCCCCGGATTTGCGCGGTNTTTCAGGGCGGTCGAGCGCGGCGGTGGGCGTTGGCCCTGCCTGCTGGCCCTGCGTGCGGTCGTGGCGCAGGGTTGANTTGATCTCTTCGATATCGGGCAGCAGATCCCGGCGCGACGCGCTGCCGTAGGCGTCATTCTCGCGTTCGGGAACCGGCTCTCCGCGCATTTTGGCCATGCGCAGACGGGCCTCATGGGCGCGGCGGGCGTCTTCGTCCTCGGTCACGTGGTCATCTTCGGCGATGTCGGGACTGGGGGCTTGTTTGGGCGCGGGACGGGGCGCGTCGTCTAGACCGAGGTCCGGCTGGCTTTCCAACGGCTCTGACGGACGGCGACGGCGGGCTTCCTGCTCGGCCGCGGCCTCCTGACGCAGGATTTCCGCGATNGCAGGGTCGAGCGAGCGTCTGACNGGCGCGGCGGCGGGGGCCGGGCGCGCGTTTTCCTCCTNCGGCGCGANGGCANCGTTTTCGAAGGCGTCGGTATCAGAAGCGTCGTTTTCGAAGTCGCCCTCTTCAAATGCCCCCTTTTCAAATCCGTCGTCTTCGAAGCCCTCGTCTTCGTAATNCTCNTAANCCTCATCCCCGAAGGGCTGNAGATCAGGCAGGCTATTGGCCGCNGACTGCTCTTCGCCGGTGTCATCCGACGCGCGTTGCTTCATATGCATCACGTCGTCATCGAAATCCGGGTCGTCGAATTCACTGTCGTCCTCTTCGGGCGCATTGTCGGGATGATGCTGAAACCACGTCTGCCCGCAGTTGGAACATTGCACGTCACGCCCTGCCANCGGCATCACCTCATCGGGGACTTCGTATTGCGCGTCGCAGTTGGGGCAGATCAGCCGCATGGTCATTCCTGGGTTCGTTCGGTGCTCTCGGATCGTAACGGACAGCATATGTCCTAGAATAACGTAGGAAAAGTGATATCTGGGCAGGGTGCTGGGGTTCTGAGTGATTGAATCCTTTCCGGTGCTGAGGCACAACAGGTCGAAGTGTTTTAAGGTGGTTGCGTGATAGAGCTCGAAAATGTGGCCTACAGCTATGGCGGGGGCGAATTGCTGTCCGACATCACGCTGAAACTCGCCCCCGGATCGTTNCATTTCCTCACCGGCCCCTCNGGCGCGGGCAAGACCACCTTGATGAAGCTCTGCTACGGGGCCTTGCTGCCCACGGCGGGNCATCTGCGGATTTTCGGNACCGATGTGCGCGGGCTGGGCCGTGACGACATCGCGCTGATGCGCCGCCGGGTTGGCGTNGTGCATCAGGACGTGAAATTCCTCGACCATCTGCCGTTGACCGAGAATATCGCGCTGCCGCTNAANGTCTCTGGCCGTCAGGCCGAGGCNGGGGGCACCGATCTGGAAGAGCTGATGTCATGGGTCGGGCTCANCAACCGCGCCGACGCCCTGCCGCCTGAGCTGTCGGGCGGGGAGCGGCAGCGGGCNGCACTGGCGCGNGCGGTGATCATGTCGCCNGATGTGATNTTGGCGGATGAGCCGACCGGGAACATCGACTGGGAGATGTCGCAGCGGTTGCTNCGCCTGTTGATCGAGTTGAACCGCATGGGCAAGACCGTGTTGATCGCCACCCATGATNTNGGCCTGATCCGCGCCACCAANGCGCATGTGCAGGCCCGNGTGCTGCGCATCGCCAANCGGCGCATTCAATTGGCGGGGGCGGATTTGTGAAGCGGTTCGACATCGGCGCCCTGCGCGCGATTTTCAAAGGCGACAGGCAGGCNGANCGCGTGGTGCCGCCCTCGGGNTTNACNGCGCAGCTGACCTTGTTTGCGGCGGGCGCAATGGCGTTTTTGGCGGTCTTTGCTTTGGCGCTGTCGCTNGCCTCGGGCCGCTTGGCGCAGGTCTGGGGGCAGGAGTTGGCGCAATCAGCCACGGTGCGCATNGTGGCNCCNNTGGATCAACGCGCNGCCCAGACCGAGGCGGCGTTGAAGGTGTTGCAGACGACCAAGGGCGTNGCCTCGGCCCGCGCGCTGACGGATGCCGAACAGGAAGAACTGCTTGCCCCATGGTTCGGCCCNGAACTGGCGATGGAGAGCCTGCCGGTGCCGCGCTTGATCGAAGTGGTTGAGGAAGGCGAGGGGCTGGACCCGGTTGGCCTGCGCCTGCGTCTCTCTGCCGAAGTGCCCGGAGCCGTGCTGGATGACCACAGCCGCTGGCGCGCGCCGTTGGTTGCCGCGGCAAGCCGGTTGCGGCTGCTTGGCTGGATCTCGACCCTGCTGATTGGGGCGGCGGTGGCGGCCATGGTGACGCTGGCCGCGCAGGCGGCCCTTGCGGCGAATGCGCAGGTGATCGCGGTGCTGCGGCTGGTGGGGGCGACCGATGACTATATCGCCCGAGCCTTCATTCGGCGCTTTACCCTGCGCGCGCTTTTGGGTGCGGCGGCGGGCACGGTGCTTGGCATGGTGGCGGTCGTTCTGTTGCCCGATGCCGGCGAGGCGGGCGGCTTTTTGACCGGCTTGGGCTTTCGCGGCTGGCATTGGGTGGTGCCGCTTATGGTGCCGATCTTGGTCGGGGCGGTGGCCTTTGCCGCCACCGGGGCTGCGGCCCGGCGTACGTTGAGGGAACTGACATGAAGCTGCTGCAATGGGTCCGGTCGATCCTCTATATCGTGCAGGTGACCGTGGCAATGCCGGTGCTCGGGTTGGCCTTTGCGCCTTGGGCGATGTTTTCGAAACGCGGGGCCTATCGGGCCTGCAAGACCTATGCTGCTTGGGCCATGTGGTCGGCCCGCTGGCTGATCGGCCTGCGCTGCGAGGTGCGTGGCACGGTGCCGGATGGTGAGGTTCTGGTGGCTGCGAAACACCAATCGTTTCTGGACATCCTAATGATCTTTCACGCTCTGCCGCGTGCGAAATTCATTATGAAACGCGAGGTGCTTTGGACCCCGGTGATTGGCCAATACGCCAAACGGATGGGCATGATTGCCGTCAACCGTGGCAAACGCGGGCAGGCGATCACCAAGATGATGGCCGACGTGAACGCCGGTCGGGTCGAGCCGGGGCAGTTGGTGATCTATTCCCAAGGCACCCGCGTGGCACCGGGCCTCAGCGCACCTTACAAGGTTGGTACGGCGGTGCTTTATGACCAGATGGGGCAGGTTTGCGTGCCGGTAGCGACCAATGCGGGCCATTTCTGGCCGCGTCGAGGGCTCTACCGCAAGCCGGGTTTGGCTGTCGTGGAGTTTCTAGAACCGATTGAGCCGGGGCTGGATAAGCGAAGCTTTATGGCGCGGTTGGAGGAAGAGGTCGAGAGCCGTTCGAACGCCTTGCTGCATGAAGCTGGATGGCGGCCTGTGGTCACGGCTTAATGCTTTCGGCATGATCTGCGCCTTCTAAGCCGCTGCCCTTTGTTATCTACCAGCACAGGTAGAACCACCGCCGAAGCCAATGCTTCGCGGGCTATCGTTATTTTATACTGGGAAGCCGTTAAAGTGGCGGCGCCGCCTTGGGGAGGTGGAAAGGGCAGGCGTCACCCTGCATGTCTCTACGTATCGACATGACCCGCGAAGGGCCTCGTCTTCCGTGTGTGTCGCGACGGGGGAGGTTGTAGAGCAGGGGGGTTAACGCCTGATGCGCGCGCCGCGCGCACCCTGCGCAACGAAAAAGGGCGGACCTTTGGTCCGCCCCCTCGGTCTTACATGTGGATCGGCCCGTCACCGCAGGCCAGTGCGGCTTCGCGCACGGCTTCGGAGTAGGTCGGGTGCGCGTGGCAGGTCATGGCCAGATCCTGTGCCGAGGCGCCGAACTCCATCGCCACGCAGACCTCGTGGATCAGATCGCCCGCGCCGGGGCCGATGATGTGGCAGCCGAGGATGCGGTCGGTTTCCTTGTCCGCGATCAGCTTGACGAAGCCGTCTCCGGCAAAGACCGCCTTGGCCCGTGCGTTGCCCATGAAGGAGAACTTGCCGACCTTGTACTCGCGGCCCGCATCCTTGAGCGTTGCCTCGGTTTCGCCGACGCTGGCAACCTCGGGGTGGGTGTAGATCACGCCGGGGATCACGCCGTAGTTCACGTGGCCATGTTTACCCGCGATCACCTCTGCGGCGGCCATGCCCTCGTCCTCGGCTTTGTGGGCCAGCATGGGGCCTTCGATAACGTCGCCGATGGCATAGACGCCTTTGACGGAGGTTTCCCAATGCTCGTTCACGGCGATCTGACCACGCTCGGTCATCTTGATGCCGAGATCGTCCAGACCCATGCCTTTGATAACGGGCTTGCGGCCAGTGGCGACGAGCACGGTGTCGGCTTCGATCTCATGCTCGCTGTCGTCTTTGCGCAGCTTGTAGCTGACCTTGGCTTTGCCCTTGGCGACTTCGGTCTTTTGCACGGCGGCGCCCATGACGAAGTTGATGCCTTGCTTTTTCAGCATCCGCTGGAAGGTTTTTTGCACCTCGGGGTCCATGCCCGGAGTGATCGCATCAAGGAATTCAACCACGGTGATCTCGGTCCCCAGACGCGCGTAAACGCTGCCCAGTTCCAACCCGATGACGCCCGCGCCAATCACCACCATCTTTTTGGGGATCTTGCCCAGTTCCAGCGCACCGGTGGAGGTGACGACGGTTTTCTCGTCGACTTCGACGCCCGGCAAGGAGGCCGCTTCGGAGCCGGNNGCGATGATGATGTTNTTGGCCTNATGGACCTCNTCACCGACCTTGACCTTNCCCGCNTCNGGNANNGANCCCCANCCNTTGAGCCAGTCGATCTTNTTCTTTTTGAACAGGAANTCGATGCCCTTGGTGTTGGTCTCGATGGTCTTGTCTTTGTAGGTCAGCATCTGCTNCCAATCGACGGTCGGCGCTTTGGCCTTCAGACCCATCTCTTCGAAGTTATGCTCGGCCTCATGCAGCATATGNGTGGCGTGCAGCAGNGCCTTGGAGGGGATGCANCCCACGTTGAGGCAGGTGCCGCCGAGGGTNTCGCGGCCCTCGACACAGGCGGTTTTCAGGCCCAGTTGCGCGCAACGGATGGCGGCGACATAGCCGCCGGGGCCGGAGCCGATCACGATGACATCATAGCTCGACATGGGGGGTCTCCTTAGCAGTCGGGTGTTANAGGCAAGGTAGGAGGCGCGGTTTTCAGGTGCAAGCGCCGCTGCCTGCGGGTGTTGGGGGNAAGGGTTAAATAAGGGCNGCCAGCAGCATCAACATGGTNGCNGCAAAGCCNANGANCCAGATGANNGAGCGGTGCGGGCGCAGGCCGAGCGCATAGGCGGGNACNTANAGNANNCGNGCGATNAGATAGACCCAAGCGCAGGCGGNNGTGAANGCGGTGTTCTGNGCCGACATCTGNACCACGCCCACGGCGATGCCGAANAGGATCAGCCCNTCGAANTGGTTNTCNAGCGCGCGGCCCAGACGGGCNGTNCGGTCCGACAGCTTGCGGCTCGGCTCGCGGTCNCGGGCCGACATGGTATAGCCGGGGCCGATCTCGCGGTTTGCGGGNACGGCGTAGAGCACGAATTGCAGCCCTTGCAGCANGGCCGCNANGGNCAGNACGGTNAGNTCNACGCTCATGCGGATTTCACGAAATAGGCGGTGGAGCCGGTCACGGTGCCCTTGTCNTCGCTGCTGAGCGCGTTGGAGCGGGCGAGCCAGNCGTCGGCCTTCTTACGGTCNTTCANNTCNAGCANGACGGAAGCCTTGCTGTTGCTGTCGGCGTGTTTCCAGATTTGNAGCACCGAAAGCCCNGCGTTGCGCCGNGCNTCGGCATCGGCGTCAAAGGCGTCTTTCCAAGCGGCGAAGTCGGTGACGTCGAAGTGGCAGATCATCTGCATGGGAATGCCTTTCAAAGCGCGTGGAAATAGANAACGGCGGTGGCGGCATAGCCCGCGAGCCATGCCAGNGTGCGGATCGTCGGCACGCCNAGNGCGTAGACGATGACGTAGATGATGCGTGCNAGCAGGAAGACCTGCGCGGCCAGNAGCGTGGCGCTGTTGTTGCGGCCCANNATCTCGATCAGCAGCACGGCGGGGGCNAANANCGCCATGGCCACNACNGANTTATCAANCGCGCGGCCCAGACGGGCNGTCATGCCGGTGGTGGTCCGCGTCTCATCCCGCGAGGACATCAGGTAGCCCATCGACAACTGCCGGGTNGCGCCCAGCACTTGCAGGAGGATCGTCAGCATGACCAGAAGGCCATAGGCGGCGAGGAGGGTTGTTTCNNTCATGNTCTGTGNCCTTTCACTTNGTGGGAAACGNNCCANNGNTCNACAGGTAGATAGGGCGGGGGTNGCCCCCCGCCCANNNTATCACANATCCATCAACAGACGGCGNGGATCTTCNAGCATCTCTTTGACGCGNACNAGGAACGTNACNGCGCCCTTGCCGTCGATGATCCGGTGGTCGTAGCTGAGCGAGATATACATCATCGGACGGATNACGACCTNNCCGTTGATCGCCATNGGGCGGTCCTGAATCTTCGCCATGCCGAGGATNCCGGACTGTGGCGGGNTCANGATCGGCGCGGTCATCAGCGAGCCGTAGACGCCGCCGTTGGAGATGGTGAAGGTGCCGCCGGTCATGTCGGCCATGGTCAGCTTGCCGTCACGGGCCTTTTTGCCCATGGCGTTTACGGCCTTTTCGATCTCGGCAAAGGACATCGCGTCGGCGTCTTTGATCACCGGCACCACAAGGCCCGTGGGCGTGCCTGCAGCGACACCCATGTGGACGTAGTTCTTGTAGATGATGTCGGTGCCGTCGATCTCGGCGTTGACCTCGGGGATTTCCTTCAGCGCGTGACAGCAGGCCTTGGTGAAGAAGGACATGAAGCCCATGCGCACGCCGTGTTTCTTTTCGAAATCAGCCTTGTACGTGTTCCGCAGCGCCATGACCTCGGTCATGTCGACCTCGTTAAAGGTCGTCAGGATCGCGGCGGTGTTCTGGGCCTCTTTCAAACGGCGCGCCATGGTCTGCTTGAGACGGGTCATCTTGACCCGCTCTTCGCGCGACGCATCGTCGGGGGCGGAAGCGGGCCGCGGTGCGGCGGGCTTGGCCTCGGCCTTGGGCGCGGCAGAGGTGCCAGCGGCCACGGCTTTGGCCACGTCCTCCTTCATCACACGGCCATCGCGGCCCGAGCCTGTGACCTGATCGCGGCTGATGCCCGCTTCGGCCATCGCCTTTTTGGCGGAAGGCGCGTCTTCGACGTCTTTGCCGTCGGCGGGCTTGGTCTCAGGCGCAGCACCGGCACCGGATTTAGCGTCTTCGCCCTTGGGGGCCGCAGCGCCCGCGCCAGTGGTCAGAACGGCCAGCGTGGCTGAGGCTTCAACCGTGCTGCCTTCTTCGGCAAAGATTTCGGCCAAGACACCAGCGGCGGGTGCGGGGACTTCGACGCTGACTTTGTCGGTCTCCAACTCGCAGAGCATCTCATCGGCTTCGACCTTGTCGCCGACCTTTTTGAACCAAGTGCTTACGGTCGCTTCGGTTACGGACTCGCCCAAAGTAGGCACCTGTACGTCGATGCTTTCGCCTTCGCGGGCGGCGACTTCGGCGGCGCCTGCGTCGATGGCTTTGGGCGCATCGCCGCCACGGTCGGACTGGGAGGCGGCATCGGGGTCTTCTGCGGCTTCTTTGGCTTTGGGCGCGGCGGCAGAGCCGCTGTCACCTTCGCTGACATTGGCCAGCAGGGCGTCGACGCCGACGGTGTCACCCTCTTGAGCAACAATCTCGCTTAAGGTGCCAGCTACGGGGCTGGGCACTTCGACGGTGACCTTATCGGTTTCCAACTCGCAGAGCATTTCATCCACCGCGACGGTATCGCCGGGTTTCTTGAACCATGTGGCAACGGTGGCTTCGGTGACGGATTCGCCCAGCGTGGGTACGCGTACTTCGCTTGTCATGGTCTTAGTTTCCTTTGATGGTCAGCGCCTCGTCGACGAGGGCGGCTTGTTGTGCTTTGTGCTGGCTGGCCAGACCCGTCGCGGGCGAGGCCGAAGTGGCGCGGCCCACATAGGAGGCGCGGCCGTGTTTCGCGTCGATGCGGCCCAGAACCCATTCGATGTTGGGCTCGATGAAGGACCATGCACCTTGGTTCTTGGGCTCTTCCTGACACCAGATCATCTCGGCCCCTTTGAAACGCTCCAACTCTCTGACCGCGGATTGCGCGGGGAAGGGGTAGAACTGTTCGAACCGCAGGATGTAGACATCGTCGATGCCGCGGGCGTCACGCTCTTCCAGCAGGTCGTAATAGACCTTGCCCGAACACATCACGACGCGCTTGATCTTGTCATCTGCCAGCAGTTTGGTGTCGGAATTGCCTTTCTCGGCGTCATCCCAGAGCACGCGGTGGAAGCTGGAGCCGGTGGTGAAATCCTCGGCCTTGCTGACGGCCAGCTTGTGGCGCAGCAGCGACTTGGGGGTCATCAACATCAGCGGCTTGCGGTAGCTGCGGTGCAGCTGGCGGCGCAGGATGTGGAAGTAGTTGGCGGGCGTGGTGCAGTTCGCCACGATCCAGTTGTCGCCGCCGCACATGGTCAGGAAACGCTCCAGACGTGCAGAGGAGTGCTCAGGCCCCTGACCCTCATAGCCATGCGGCATCAGGCAAACGAGGCCCGACATGCGCAGCCATTTGCTTTCACCTGATGAGATGAACTGGTCAAACATTATCTGCGCGCCATTGGCGAAGTCACCGAACTGCGCTTCCCAGAGCGTCAGCGCATTCGGCTCCGCCAGCGAGTAGCCATATTCAAAGCCCAGCACCGCGTATTCGCTGAGCATGGAGTCGATGACTTCATACTCGGCCTGACCCTCGCGGATATGGTTCAGCGGATAGTAGCGGTCTTCGTTGTCTTGGTTCACGAAAGCGGAGTGACGCTGGCTGAAGGTGCCGCGCGTGCTGTCCTGACCCGAGAGGCGCACTTTGTAGCCTTCGGTCAGCAAGGAACCGAAGGCCATCGCCTCAGCCGTCGCCCAGTCAAAGCCTTCACCGGATTCAAACATCTGCTTTTTCGCTTCGAGCAGACGCCCGATGGTCTTGTGCAGCGGGAATTTGTCCGGCGCGGTGGTGATCGCCTTGCCGACGTCTTGCAGGGTTTCGGGCGCGATGGCCGTCTTGCCACGCTGGTAGGACTTCTTCTTTTTGTCCATGCCGGACCACTTGCCGTCCAGCCAGTCGGCCTTGTTCGGGCGGTAGTCCTTACCGGCCTCGAACTCATCTCCCAGATGATTCTGGAAGGCGGTCTTCATGTCTTCGATCTCACCCTCGGGGATCAGACCGTCGGCCACCAGACGTTGAGTATAAAGGCTGAGCGTGGTTTTCTGTTTCTTGACGCTCTTGTACATCACCGGGTTGGTAAACATCGGCTCGTCGCCTTCGTTGTGACCAAAGCGGCGGTAGCAAAAGATGTCGATGACCACGTCCTTGTGGAACTTTTGGCGGAACTCTGTCGCCACGCGGGCGGCGTGCACAACCGCTTCGGGATCGTCGCCATTGACGTGGAAGATCGGCGCCTCAACCACCAGCGCGTTGTCAGTGGGGTAGGGCGAGGAGCGCGAGAAATGCGGCGCGGTGGTGAAGCCGATTTGGTTGTTCACCACGATATGCATGGTGCCGCCAGTCTTGTGACCCTTGAGGCCCGAAAGCGCGAAACATTCCGCCACGACGCCTTGGCCCGCAAAGGCCGCGTCACCGTGTAGCAGGATCGGCATGACGGCGGTGCGGTCCTTGTCGTTCAGCTGGTCCTGCTTGGCGCGGACCTTGCCCAAAACCACGGGGTTCACCGCTTCGAGGTGGCTGGGGTTCGCGGTCAGCGACAGGTGNACNGAATTNCCNTCAAACTCACGGTCCGACGAGGCGCCGAGGTGGTATTTCACATCGCCCGAACCATCCACNTCGTCNGGNTTNAAGCTGCCGCCTTGGAATTCGTTNAAGATNGCNCGGTAGGGNTTTTGCATCACATTGGCNAGCACCGANAGGCGGCCCCGGTGNGGCATGCCGATAACGATGTCCTTGACGCCCAANTGGCCGCCGCGTTTNATGATCTGCTCCATCGCNGGNACAAGGCTTTCGCCGCCATCAAGNCCNAAGCGTTTGGTGCCCATGTATTTGACNTGNAGGAACTTNTCNAANCCNTCGGCTTCGACCANNTTGNNNAGGATCGCCTTGCGGCCTTCNTTGGTGAAGTGGATTTCCTTGCCGTAGCCTTCGATCCGTTCCTTCAGCCAACCGGCCTGCTCAGGGTCGGAGATATGCATGTATTGCAGCGCGAAGGTACCGCAGTAGGTGGAGCGCACGATGTCGACGATCTGCTTCATGGTNGCNACTTCNAGGCCNAGCACCTGATCGATGAAGATCGGGCGGTCCATGTCGGCATCGGTNAAACCGTAGGANTTCGGNTCAAGCTCTGGCTGGTTGCCAGTGTCGCGCATGCCCAGCGGGTCGAGATCGGCGGCCAAGTGGCCCCGGATGCGGTAGGCGCGGATCAGCATCAGCGCGCGGATGCTGTCGAGCACGGCTTGTTTGACCTGTGCGTCGGAAACCTCAACCCCCTTCTCGGCGGCTTTGGCCTTGATCTTGTCGCCCGCGGCCTGTGCTTCGGCAGGTTCGGGCCAGACGCCCGTCAATGCGCCCATCACCTCGCCAGCAGGCGCTGGCGGCCAATCGCGGCGCGCCCAAGAGGGGCCAGCGGCCTCGGCCTGCGCGGTTTCGGCGTCATCGCCCATCGCTGCAAAAAACGCCTGCCATGCTTCGTCGACCGCATTGGGGTCATTGGCATAGCGGGCGTACATCGCCTCAAGATATTCCGCGTTTTCGCCTTCCATGAAGGAAGAGGCGTGGAACTGTTCGTTGGCGGGTTGGTCGGTCATTGGGTCACCTTTGTTCGGCGGGGCAGACGGGACGGGGTCAGAATCAGGGTCGGTCTATAGTGAGGCCGCAGGCGGGGGGCCATAGGCATTGGTATTGGGGTCGGAAGGGCGGGTCAGCCACCACAGGAAGATCAGCGAAACGATGAGTTGGATGAGGCCCAGAATAGCAAAAACTGCCATGCCGCCCATGTTGCCCATCATCGCGTCCATATTCTCCATATGAGCGGCTGAATCGCTGCCCATCATCATCGCATCGGGGTCGGGCATGGCGGGGGCAAACAGGCTGGTCAGCAGGCTCAGGCCCGCCGGAATGGCAATGTACCAGCCCGGTTTGCCCGTGTCCTGCAAGCGCCGAGCGCCCACGACCAGAAGGGGGATGATCACCGCCAGCGTAAAGACGAGGTTCAGTGCCCACCAAATCAGCGAAGTGACAATGCCGCCGATGACGACAGCCAGAAAGAACCACCAATACTCAGACCGCGGGGCGCGGCCTTGAAAGCGGGCGTATTTCTCCGTCAGGCAGGTTTTGATCGCAGTTTGAAAATCCATTGTGCCCTCCTTCGCTATCGGCGCCGCCGGGTGGTCGTTTTTGGTCTCGTACCGCGGAGGGTAGCCCTCCACGGTCATTTTCAATGAGGCGGGCGCAAAGCCAGCCCGCAGGGGTTAACCCTTGTCGATCGCTTCTTTGACCGCTTCGCCCAGTGTCGCGGGGCTGTCTGCCACGACGATACCGGCTTCTTTCATCGCTTCGATCTTGCTCTCCGCGTCGCCTTTGCCACCGGCGACAATCGCGCCTGCGTGGCCCATACGGCGGCCGGGAGGGGCCGTGCGGCCTGCGATGAAACCAGCGGTCGGCTTCCAGCGGCCTTTCTTCTTTTCGTCGGCCAAGAACTGTGCCGCTTCCTCTTCGGCGGAGCCGCCGATTTCGCCGATCATGATGATCGACTGTGTTTCAGGGTCGGCAAGGAACATTTCCAGCACGTCGATATGCTCGGTCCCTTTGATCGGGTCGCCGCCGATGCCGACAGCAGAAGACTGGCCGAGGCCCATGTCGGTGGTCTGCTTGACCGCTTCATAGGTAAGCGTGCCCGAGCGCGATACAACGCCAACCGAGCCGCGACGGTGGATGTGGCCCGGCATGATACCGATTTTGCAGGCGTCAGGCGTGATAACGCCGGGGCAGTTCGGCCCGATCAGGCGCGACTTGGAACCTTCGAGCGCGCGGGCGACGCGGGCCATGTCCAGAACCGGGATGCCTTCGGTGATGCAGACGATCAGTTCCATCTCGGCGTCGATCGCCTCAAGGATCGAGTCGGCGGCGAAGGGGGGCGGCACGTAGATCACGGAGGCGTTCGCCTCGGTCACATGCTTGGCTTCGTGCACGGAGTTAAACACGGGCAGGTCGAGATGCGTCTGACCGCCTTTGCCGGGTGTGACGCCGCCAACCATCTTGGTGCCATAGGCGATGGCCTGTTCGGTGTGGAACGTCCCCTGCGAGCCGGTCAGACCCTGACAGATGACTTTGGTGTTTTCGTTGACTAGTACGGCCATGATTTCTTCCTTGGTCGGTGATATTTAATCCCGGGGGCGGGCCCCGGGGGCGTCAGACGCGGTGCGCCCGGTTGGTGGGATGCGCCGTGGTCAGCGAAGGGCCGGGCCACAGCAGGATGGCGGCGAGGAACATGACCGGGATGCCAAGCTCCCCGATCTCCTCGACGACGAAAGCGGTGCGTTCGGCATCAGCGGAAATCTCGATCCCCAAGGGGGCGAGTTTGCGGGCGATGCCGTCGAGCAGTTTGTAAGCGACGGTGAAACCGATCCCCATCAGGACGGCCCCGGCCCATGCACGACCGTGCCAGAGGGCCGAGAGATAGGGCCGGGCGTGACGCCAGAGCATGAGGAAAATCGCGGTGACGATCGACGCAAGGATCAGGGCGGCGATCAGCCGTTCGGCCAGCGGGACGCCCTCTCCAGTATATTGCCGCGCTTTGAAGAGCCCGCGGGTGAAGAGGCTTTTGTCGAGGTCCAATTCGCGCGCTGCCATGACCGCCAGCATCAGCGGCAGATACCAGACCCGCAGCACCGCGCCGCGCAGCGTCCAAACCAGCGCCACAATGCAGAGCAGGTAGCCCACGACCGAAAGGTTTTCGTAAAAACCGCCTTCGGCCAGCAGGGTGGTTTGCGTGGCGACCGGGAGGGCGTTCACGACCACCATCTGCACGGCAAAAGCCACGATAAGGGCGAGGATCAGCCACCAGCCGGCGCGAGAGGAGGAAAGCGCCCGCGTCATAGAACCACCTTTAGCGGGGCGCGGTCGCGCTTGGCCGCTTGGGGGGTAAGGGGAGCGGGCGACAGGACTGGCATCAGTAAAGCTGCTCATCTTGATCGGTCAGCAGATCCAGCAGCCGCAGGGTCAGCAGACCCGCGCCCATGATCATCAGGCTGCGCCCAATGGAGCCGGTGAGGTTCGACGGCAGGATCATCGCCAGCCCGTTGCGAGACTTGCGCGCGGCGCGCCGCAGGCCGCGGTCGCGGCGGTGATGGTTGGCAGGCTCAGGCAGACGCAGGGCGTCGGGTTGCCATTGCCGGATCAGAATGCCGGCCCCCAATAGCGCAATGCCCGTCAAAACGGGGGAGGATTTGGGAGATTGATCCATACTGACCTCATTGCTCATCGGGGCATCATTGGGTGGGCGCGGCGCTGCGTCGTCGCATTTGCCCCTGCCGCANGGGNGCGGCANGAACGGTGATATCGGCCACCCCCGANCGGCGCGAAAGCCGTGCGGGGNTGGCCGGGGAAGGGCTTAGCCTTTGACCGCTTTCACGATCTTNTGNGCGCCATCTTTCAGGTCGTCGGCGGCGATGACATCAAGACCGGAGTTGTTNATGATCGCNTTGCCTTCTTCGACGTTGGTGCCNTCNAGGCGNACAACCAGCGGCACTTTCAGNCCGACTTCTTTCACCGCAGCGACAACGCCNTCGGCGATGACGTCNCANCGCATGATGCCGCCNAAGATGTTNACNANGATGCCTTTGACGTTCTCGTCGGAGGTGATGATCTTGAAAGCTTCGGTNACTTTCTCTTTGGTCGCACCGCCGCCCACGTCGAGGAAGTTGGCAGGCTCGGCACCGTAGAGNTTGATGATGTCCATGGTCGCCATGGCAAGGCCCGCACCGTTCACCATGCAGCCGATNTCACCGTCGAGCGCGATGTAGTTNAGGTCATACTTGGAGGCTTCGAGTTCNTTNGAGTCTTCCTCGGTCTCGTCGCGCAGGTTGGCNATGTCGGGCTGGCGGTACATGGCGTTGCCGTCAAAGCCGACTTTCGCGTCGAGCACTTTCAGGTCGTTACCGGGCATGACGATCAGCGGGTTGATCTCAAGCATCTCCATGTCTTTGTCGANGAAGGCTTGGTAAAGCTGACCCATCAGTTTGACGCACTGNTTGACNGCNGTGCCTTCAAGACCCAGCGAAAANGCAACGCGGCGGCCGTGGTAGGGCTGGTAGCCGGTGGCCGGATCGACNGAGAAGCTGAGGATTTTNTCAGGNGTCGCTTCGGCGACNTCTTCGATGTCCATGCCGCCTTCGGTNGAGCAGACAAAGGAGATGCGGCTGGTCTGGCGATCCACCAGCAGGGCGAGGTACAATTCGCGCTCAATGTCGGANCCGTCTTCGATGTAGATGCGGTTGACCTGNTTGCCTGCGGGGCCGGTCTGGTGNGTGACCAGNGTNTTGCCCAGCATCTTNTTGGCTTCTTCAGCGGCTTCTTCCACGGATTTGGCAAGGCGCACACCGCCTTTTTCGCCAGCGGCGGCTTCTTTGAAGCTGCCTTTGCCGCGACCGCCTGCGTGGATCTGCGCTTTGACAACCCAAAGCGGTCCGTCCATTTCGCCGGCTGCGTTCTTGGCATCTTCTGCCTTCAGCACAACGCGGCCGTCGGAGACAGGGGCGCCATAGCTGCGCAGGAGGGCTTTTGCCTGATATTCGTGGATGTTCATGAAAACGGTCCCGTTTCTGTTCCAGTTGCCCCGTAGTATGGGGATGACTTTCGTTCCTGTAAGGGTTTTTTCGGAGAAAGCCGGGATTGNCCAGCTAAAAATGCGTTTTGTGATCACACGATAAATACGTGTGATCACAAATGCGCTTANCGGCTCCGAATCGGCNGATTTTTGCTTGTATTGCGGGGGATAGCTGGCCCGACCAAAGGGGCGGACCAGCGCTTTAGTGCGGCATGAGCGCCCAGTAATCGAGGTCAAGCANAACCTCNGGGCGGTATTTACCCGCNNCNTCNCGCANTTCAAANGGNGCGCCGCCTTTGGTNGCGACCAGCCGCAAACGCACAGCNCCAACACCGGGGGCNGANGTCTCGGCCTTGTCGAGCACTTCGGNCCANGCGCGNANGGTATCACCGGCAAGGCAGGGGTTGGCATGCGCCCCGCCGTTCAGNCCCACNACCATCTGCGCATTGGCCAGCCCGTTGAAGGANAGCGNCCGCGCCATTGAGATCACGTGACCGCCATAGATCAGCCGCGACCCATCCGGGCGGGCGGAGGTGTCGAAATGCACTTTGGCCGTGTTCTGCCACAGGCGCGTGGCCATCATNTGCTCGGCNTCTTCGATCGTNACGCCGTCNACGTGGTCGATCTTTTCNCCNACNNCGTAGTCGCCCCAGCGGTGCGGCTCNCCGGCNNGGGNGAAGTNGTANTTGGNGAANTCNANGCCNTGNGGGATGTGCAATTGATCNACGNNNAGGGCGNCGGGCAGNTCNGGCACNGTNGTCTCNGGCGCGGGGGCGTCNANNTNGCCTTTGCGGACCATNACCCAGCGGACATAGTCGAGCACCTTTTCATCGTTTTGGTTCAGCCCCGTGGTGCGGACCCAGACNACGCCGGTCTTGCCGTTGGAGTTNTGCTTNAGGCCGANNACNTCGCTTTCCGCGCGCAGCGTGTCACCGNGCCANACGGGCNNCAGCCAGCGGCCCTGGGCATAGCCCAGATTGGCCACNGCATTGAGCGAGACATCGGGCACNGTTTTCCCAAAAACGATGTGAAAGGCGATCATATCGTCGAGCGGGCTGGCCTTCAGCCCGCAGGACTGNGCGAANCTNTCGGCNGAATANAGCGCGTGNCGNGCGGGGTAGAGCGCGTGNTANAGCGCNCGTTCGCCCGCGCCGACNGTGCGGGGCACCGCGTGATGCAGCACCTCGCCCAGTNGGTANTCNTCGAAAAAGCGGCCGCGNTTGGTNTTGCTCATCACTGCTCGCCCAGTTTGGTGTCGGGCGAATAGGTGCCGGGGGCGTCTTTCACCACCGCTTGGCCGCAGCGCATGACACCGGCCTTGTGGTCCCATGTCTGGGTCGGGGTGCCGTAAAGCTCCCAGCCTTTGTTCAGCGCGTCGGTGACCTTGTGGCAAAAGGCGGANGTGTCTTCTTCGGAGAGGAAGCGGTAAACTTTCATGGAAGGCTCCGGGATCAATGNGGGAAGGGNATNACGCCGAGCCATGTGTGAATGCCGGCGACGAGGACAAAGAGGATCGTGGAGATCACGATGAGACGGATATAGGTGGCGCGGCCTGCGTGGGGCGGGGGTGTCCAGCCCGGCTCGGCNCGGTTGATGAGGATCACNTCGCTCACNGCCCAGCCCAGCATGGTGCCNAANAGCAGGATNGAGGCGAGATCACCGTTNACCAGTAGGTGTGCCGTGGCCCAGATTTTCACNGCCAGCAGTTGCGGGTGGCGGGTTTTATAGGCGGGCCACGCTTTGGCNCCCTTGGCGGCGCTNGAGCCGAAGACCCAGAAGGCNANCAGCATCAGAAGGTTNTTAAGGTGCGTCAGGAAGCTCGGCGGGTTCCAGACCGGAANGAACTCCGCCGCGCGATAGCCCCAGATGATGAGGGCCAGCGCCACGACCANTGCGGNGGCNACCGCGCCNCGGCCNGCGGTNCCCATCTGCGCCCGTTGGGCNGGCATCANGCGTTTGAANAGATGGGCNCCGANCCANAGGATCAGNCCGAGGATNAGGATTGTCATGGCGANGGCTCCGGGCTCATGGCTGCAATTGCCGCCAGTTTTGCCAGTGTTTCGCGGGCGGTGGCAACATGGAGATTTTCCACGATNTTNCCNTCNACGACCGCCACNCCNTGNCCNGCNGCCTGTGCCTCTTCATAGGCGTCGATCTGNCGGCGGGCGAGGGCGGCTTCNTCNTCNGACGGGGTGAAGGCNGCNTTNGCGATGTCGAGCTGNGCGGGGTGGATCAGNGTTTTNCCGTCAAANCCCATGTCGCGGCCCTGTTNGCATTCNGCNNGCAGCCCGTCNTCNTCNTTNAANGCGTTATACACCCCNTCGATGATCGCCACGCCATGNGCNTTGGCGGCCAGCAGGCANAGNCCNAGNNCGGTGATCAGCGGCAGGCGATTGGGACGGAAGCGGGTTTGCAGGTCTTTCGCCAGATCGTTGGTGCCCATGACCATGGCCTGCAATTGGCGATGTCCGGCGATGGCGGCGGCGTTGAGCATCGCGCCGGGGGTTTCCATCATTGCCCAGAGGGGGATGTCGCCCACAATCTCGGTCAGCGCTTCGAGATCGGCGGGGGATCCGACCTTGGGCAAGAGAATCGCATCGGGCTGCATCGCGGCGGCAGCGCGGGCGTCGTCGGCGCCCCATTCGGTGTCGAGCCCGTTGATCCGCACCACCCGCATCCGCGCGCCGTAGCCACCTGTAGCCAACGCCTCAGCCAATGTTTCACGTGCGGCGACTTTCTCCTCGGGGGAAACGGCGTCTTCGAGGTCAAAGATCACCGCGTCGCAGGCCAATCCGCGCGCTTTGTCGAGCGCGCGGGGCTTGGAGCCGGGGATGTAGAGAACGGAACGCAGCGGGCGGGTTGTGGCGGTCATGTAAGGCTCCTCGGGCAGGGCGGCACATTTGGCCGCCTAACATTGTTGCGCACAGAGGGGCATTTTTGTGCGAAAACTTCAAGGCAAAACATGCCGCGACGCAGCGAACCCGTTGCGCTGTTTTGCGGGCGGCAGATTAACCAGTCCTTCAGGCTTGAGGCGCAGTCTCTTGCGCATCGCATCTGCTGCACCCTTTTGCAAAGCGGATGCAGTCATTTCAACCAAGGCTGCCTAAGGGCCGGTGCGAAAGACGCGCATTGTCATCCCCAAGGGTCACGCCTTTTGATGCAAAGGCAGATGCTATGTCAGGTTTCGTTAAATTTATCCACCTCGCGGCGCTCACCGCCGCCTCTGCGATTGTGCTGGCCACGACGACAGAGGCGCAGACCCCCCGCAACTGCGCGCCGCGCGATCATGTGGTGCTGCGGCTGGCCGACGGATATGGAGAGACGCGCCAGTCGATGGGGCTGGGCAGCGACAACGCGGTGATGGAGGTTTTCGCGTCAGATCAAACGGGCAGCTGGACGATCACGGTGACCGGGGTCAATGGGATCACCTGTCTGGTCGCCTCGGGGCAGGGNTTTGAGGCATTGGCCGANGCATTGCCTGCCAAGGGCGAAGACGCCTGAANNGNGCGNTATTGACTGAANGCGCGGGCGGCCATTGGCCGCCTTTCCTGTGTCTGGGCCAAGGTGGCGCGATCTATTTATTTGCGTGGCAGTGGAACTGGATAGGGCCATCCGGGTTGTGGTTCCAGAAGAGCAATTAACGCTCAATTTTGGAAGGAGTACTACAATGAAACGTTTTCTGAGCACCACNGCCATCGTACTGACNATGACCGGCGCAGCCTTNGCGGAAGCGCATTCCGAAGGCTTTGGCAACGTTGCTGTTGAACAAACAGACTTCCTTGCATCCGACCTGATCGGCATGCGCATTTACAACTCTGAAGCNGAAGTCGACGCGGCCACCCCCGTTGCCAATGGCGCAGAGCANGAATGGGATGACATCGGCGAGATCAACGACATCATCGTGTCGAAAGACGGCGAAGTGACTGCCGTTATCCTCGGCATCGGCGGTTTCCTTGGGCTGGGCGAACGTGACGTTTCCATCTCCATGGACAAGATTCGCATCCTGAACGACGAAGACGGCGACCGTTTCCTCGTTGTGAACACCTCNAAAGAGATGNTGGAGCAAGCGCCTGAATTCGAACGTCCCATGATGGACGGCGAAGCGATGGAAGGCGAGGCGATGACCGAGACTGACGACAACGTCACCGTCGTNACCGAGAANGNCGAAACCGAAACCGANGAAATGGCCAACGAAGTAGAGGCCGAGACCGAGGAAATGGTTCAAGACNCCGAGAACGCGGCCGAGAACCTTGAAGCCGAAACCGAAGAAATGGCCAACGAAGTAGAGGCCGAATCCGAGGAGATGGAGCANGAAGCCGAAACCATGATGGAGAACGCCNAAGCCGAGACAGAAGAAGCTGTCAACGAAGCGGAAGCCAACACCACCGTGATCACNGGCGACGAAACNGTTGAGCGTGAANTGCTGCCGCGCCCCGAAGTTGAGCGTGAAGGNTATGCCGCTGCCGAAGCGGACATGATCCANCAGATGAGCGCTGACGACCTCGAAGGTTCCTATGTCTATGGTGCCAACGACGAAACCGTGGGTGAGATCGACACTCTGNTGATNGGCGACAACGGCCAGATCGACCGTGTTGTCATCAANGTNGGCGGTTTCCTTGGTCTGGGCGAAAAGCCAGTGGCCGTGACNTTTGACGAACTGCAGGTTCTGAAAAACGTNGAAGGTGATGATGTNCGTATCTACATCGACAGCACCGAAGAGCGTCTGGAATCGCAGCCTGAGTACCAAGGCGACTAATNTTTCGCCTTAAGTTTCAGCAATNGGCCGCCCCACGGGGCGGCCTTTTTCGTGGCNAGGGCAGGGGTTAGCCGCTGTTCAATGCTGCAACTTGCACGGGACCGTGCATTTCGGTATCTCCGGCGCAAATGAAACCTCTGTCGGAGACATGACCATGGCCAGACCCAAGATCGCGCTTATTGGCGCGGGGCAAATCGGCGGCACTCTCGCCCATCTCGCAGCGTTGAANGAATTGGGCGATGTCGTCCTTTTTGACATTGCCGAGGGCACACCCGAGGGCAAAGCTCTCGATATCGCGTCGTCGGGCCCTTCGGGCAAGTTCGACGCCACCATGTCGGGCACCCAAGATTACGCCGACATCGCAGGCGCGGATGTCTGNATCGTCACCGCCGGTGTTGCACGCAAGCCGGGCATGAGCCGCGATGACCTGCTGGGCATCAACCTNAAGGTTATGAANTCCGTGGGCGAGGGCATTGCCAAACACGCCCCCGACGCTTTCGTNATCTGCATNACCAACCCGCTNGANGCGATGGTNTGGGCGCTGCGTGAATTCTCCGGTCTGCCGCACAACAAGGTTTGNGGCATGGCAGGCGTGCTTGATAGCGCGCGTTTCCGTCACTTCCTCGCGACCGAGNTCAACGTNTCGATGAAAGACGTCACTGCCTTCGTTCTGGGCGGCCACGGCGANACNATGGTGCCNCTGGTGCGCTACTCCACCGTTGCAGGCATCCCGCTGCCCGATCTGGTNAANATGGGCTGGACCACGCAAGANAANCTNGANGCGATTGTGCAGCGCACCCGTGATGGTGGCGCCGAGATCGTTGGCCTGCTGAAGACCGGTTCGGCCTTCTANGCGCCTGCCACTTCCGCCATTGAGATGGCCGAAGCTTATCTGAAAGACCAAAAGCGCGTGCTGCCCGCAGCGGCNCATGTCGATGGNGCCTATGGTCTCAACGGCTTTTACGTCGGCGTGCCCACCGTGATCGGTGCTGGCGGTGTCGAGCGCGTCGTCGAGATTTCGATGAACAAAGACGAGCAGGCGATGTTCGACAACTCCGTCAACGCGGTCAAAGGTTTGGTTGAAGCCTGCAAAGGCATCGACGAGAGCCTCGCGTAAGCGCCAGAGCATCTCAATTGGAAAGCGCGTCCCTAGCGGGGCGCGCTTTTTCGTTCGGGGGATGCGGCATTTGTGATCACGCGATAATCTGCTGTGATCACAAAAGCGGGCAGGACCACATCACTCTGTCATTTTTCCACCGAAACACCGGCCAAACACCGCAGATTCCCCGCAGTTCCCCGTGACAGTCCTGTAAAAACCGCTATCAAGATGCAAAGCACAGGACAAAGCACAGGACAAAGGACCGCGCCATGGCCGATGTGAACCGGGGTAACCGCCCGCTTTCCCCGCATTTGACGATCTACCGCCCACAGTTGACCTCTATGACGTCGATTCTCACCCGGATCACCGGCAACGCGATGCTGATCACCGCGCTGCTGATCGTGTGGTGGTTCCTCGCCGCCGCGACCTCGGTTGAGTATTTCGACACCGTGAACGGGATCATGACCAGCTGGTTCGGTGATCTGGTGTTCACCCTCTCGCTCTTGGGTCTGTGGTATCACACGCTCGCCGGCATCCGGCACCTGATCTGGGACACGGGCCGCATGCTCGACGTGCCGACCGCGGAAAAGCTGGGCTGGACCGCGCTGATTGGGTCGGTCGTGCTGACCATCCTGACCATCATCATCGTTTGAGGAGCGACACCATGGCATACATGACAGATCGCAAACGCGCCCGTGGCCTTGGCTCGGCGAAAACCGGCACCGCGCATTTCTGGGCGATGAAAGTGTCCTCGCTGGCGCTTTTGGTGTTGATCCCGCTGTTCGTCTTTACCTTCGGCAGCGCGCTTGGTGGGACATACGAAGAGATCCTCGCCTATTACGCGCGGCCTTTCCCGGCTATCGTGGCGGCCCTGACGCTGATCGTGGGCTTTAAACACTTCAATGACGGCGTGCAGGTTTTGATCGAGGACTATGTCCACGGTCTGGCCAACAAGATTGCCCTCATCGTGATGACCATCATCAGCTACGGCGCAGCAGCGGTCGGCGTTTTCGCCATCGCCAAGCTCGCCCTGTAATAAATACGCCCAAACGGGAGACCGATTAAATGGCAGCATATGAATATGAAACCCACGAATATGACGTTGTCGTGGTGGGGGCAGGCGGTGCTGGTCTGCGCGCGACTTTGGGCATGGCGGAGCAGGGGCTGCGCACGGCCTGTATCTCCAAGGTTTTCCCGACCCGTTCGCACACCGTGGCGGCGCAGGGCGGCATCGCCGCGTCCTTGAGCAACATGGGCCCGGACAACTGGCAGTGGCATATGTATGACACGGTCAAAGGCTCGGACTGGCTGGGTGACACTGATGCGATGGAATACCTCGCCCGCGAAGCGCCCAAGGCGGTTTACGAGCTTGAGCATTACGGTGTGCCCTTCTCGCGCACCGAAGAGGGCAAGATTTATCAGCGTCCCTTCGGCGGCCACACGACCGAATTTGGCGAAGGCCCCCCCGTGCAGCGCACCTGTGCCGCCGCCGACCGGACTGGTCACGCGATCCTGCACACGCTTTACGGCCAGTCGTTGAAGCAAAACGCGGAATTCTTCATCGAGTATTTCGCCATCGATCTGATCATGTCGGACGACGGTGTTTGCCAAGGCGTGCTCTGCTGGAAGCTCGACGACGGCACCATGCACCTGTTCAGCGCCAAGATGGTCGTGCTGGCAACGGGCGGTTATGGCCGGGCCTATTTCTCGGCGACCTCTGCCCANACCTGCACCGGCGACGGTGGCGGCATGGCGGCCCGNGCNGGTCTGCCGCTGCAAGACATGGAATTNGTNCAGTTCCACCCCACCGGCATCTACGGNGCGGGNTGCCTGATCACCGAAGGCGCACGNGGCGAAGGNGGTTANCTGACCAACTCCGANGGCGAGCGTTTCATGGANCGCTANGCGCCGACCTANAAAGACCTCGCNTCGCGTGACGTNGTTTCGCGCTGCATGACGATGGAAATCCGCGAAGGCCGNGGTGTGGGCGANAACAAAGACCACATCCACCTGCACCTGAACCACCTGCCGCCAGAAACGCTGGACCTGCGCCTGCCGGGCATCTCGGAATCCGCGCGNATCTTTGCNGGTGTGGACCTGACGAAAGAGCCGATCCCGGTNCTGCCGACGGTGCACTACAACATGGGCGGCATCCCCACNAACTANTGGGGCGAAGTGCTGAACCCGACCGCCGACAACCCNGACGCCATCGCACCCGGCCTGATGGCNGTGGGCGANGCNGGCTGTGCNTCNGTNCANGGTGCGAACCGTCTGGGCTCCAACTCGCTCATTGANCTCGTGGTCTTTGGCCGCGCNGCCGCGATCCGCGCCGCCAAGATCGTCGACGCCGACAGCCCGGTGCCCGCGCCGAACCTNAAATCGGTGGAAAAGGCATTCGATCGNTTCGNCGGTCTGCGNAATGCCAAGGGCGGCACGCCCACCGCCGAGCTGCGNCTNGAGATGCANAANACCATGCAGGCCGATGNNGCCGTNTTCCGCACCGATAAGACGCTGGAAGAGGGCCGCGAGAAGATGATCGAAGTCGCNGACAAGCTGAANGACCTGCATGTCACCGACCGCAGCCTCGTGTGGAACTCNGACCTGATGGAGACGCTGGAGCTGACCAACCTCATGCCCAACGCCACCGCCACGATCACCGCCGCCGCTGCNCGNAAAGAGAGCCGTGGTGCACACGCCCATGAGGACTACCCGGATCGGAACGACGACGANTGGCGCAAGCACTCGCTGGCGTGGTTCGATGGCAATGACGCGAAACTCACCTACCGCGCCGTGCACCTCGANCCGCTGACNAANGAAGACGANGGCGGGATCGACATGAAGAAAATCGCCCCCAAGGCNCGGGTGTATTGATGGTTCGCACAGCACTCATCGCGGCCACGTTGTTCGCTCTNTCGGGCTGTGTCGAAGTCCAGCAGGCGGTGGATGACACCGCCCGCCAANNNTCNAAAGGCGTGGTGACCGAANTNNTGGCCACCCGCTTTCCNCAGGTNCCNAAANAGCTGATCACCCCCTTCACCGANTGCATCATCGACAATGCCGACGCGCTGGANCTGCGNGAATTGGCCCGCGCCNCCGTGGTCGGCGTGGATGACACAACAGCGGGCACCGTGCGCACNATCCTGTCGCGCCCCGAGACCCGNACCTGCCTGCTGGCCGCCGCGCCNGCAGCTGGCATGACGCTTTAGGAGACGCACAATGGTTCAACTGACGCTTCCCAAAAACTCCCGCATGACCAGCGGTAAGACATGGCCCAANCCNNNNGGCGCNNCCAACCTGCGTGAGTTCCACATCTANCGNTGGAACCCCGACGACGGNAANAACCCGGCGCTCGACACCTATTTNGTCGACATGGACGATTGCGGGCCGATGATCCTNGATGCGCTGATCAAGATCAAAAACGAGATTGACCCCACGCTGACCTTCCGCCGCTCCTGCCGCGANGGCATCTGNGGCTCNTGNGCNATGAANATCGACGGCATCAACANGCTGGCCTGCACCTACGGCATGGAAGAGATNAACGGCGTGNTCAAAATCTACCCGCTNCCGCANATGCCGGTGGTCAANGANNTGATCCCCGACCTGACCCACTTCTACGCCCANCACGCCNNNATCCAGCCNTGGCTNGANACNGAGACNCCNGAGCCGCGCAAAGAGTGGAANCAGTCGATCNACGACCGNGCCAANCTNGACGGNCTNTANGAGTGCATCATGTGCGCCTGCTGCTCGACNTCCTGCCCCAGCTACTGGTGGAACGGCGACCGCTACCTTGGGCCAGCCGCCTTGCTGCACGCCTACCGCTGGATCATCGACAGCCGGGATGAGGCCACNGGNGAGCGNCTGGANGACCTCGAAGACCCGTTCAAGCTCTACCGTTGCCACACNATCATGAACTGCGCCAAGACCTGCCCCAAGGGGCTGAACCCGGCNGCGGCGATTGCCAATATCAAGAAACTGATGGTCGAACGGACCGTCTAAAGACAACAGGGCCCGGCCAAGCGCCGGGCCTTTGGTTATCTTATGATCCTGCCCTTCATCATCGTTATCGTCTTTGTGNTCGTGCTGATCTTTGCCCGCCGCAATGCGCCCANNCGNGACTGCCGCTGGCGCGAAGACCGGGCNGGNGACAAGGGCGCNNTGCGCAAATACNACTGTGTCGCCTGCGGGGCCGAAGCCTACCGCAGCAGAAGGNCCGCCGGANCGCTGCNTCAAAGGGCTCGACACGCCGCGCCTGTGACATTGCCTTTGNCGTGAACTCGCCGCACACTCNTTTCAAAAGGGGAGAGGTGCGATGGGCAGTGAGACTTTCAANGCAGATGTGATCGTNGTCGGCGCNGGCTTGGCNGGCATGGTGGCNNCCCACGAAGCGGTGCTGCGCGGGCGCCGGGTTCTGCTGCTGGATCAGGAAGGGCCGCAAAGCCTTGGCGGACAGGCGTTCTGGTCGCTTGGCGGGCTCNTNATGGTCGACACGCCCGAGCANCGCCGCATGGGCATCCGCGANAGCGCGGAACTGGCCTATCGCGATTGGATGGGGTCCGCGCAATTCGANCGACCCGAAGACGCCAANCCCCGNGCGCTGGNNGCGGGTTTCCNCGANTGGGCCGCGGGCGACATGCGCGACTGGCTNCAAGGTTTCGGNATGCGCTGGTTCCCGGTCGTCGGCTGGGCCGAACGCGGCGGGGCAGGGGCNGAGGGCCACGGCAACTCCGTCCCGCGCTTCCACATCACATGGGGCNCCGGTACCGGCGTCGTCGCCCCCTTTGCGCGGCTCATGCAGGAACATGCGGCCGCGGGCAAGCTGCGCCTTGCCTTCCGCCACCGGGTCACGCGGCTGAACGTNACNAATGGCGCCGTGACGGGCGTCGCGGGGGATGTCCTNGACGACAGCAGCGCNCCACGCGGCCACAGCACCTCGCGCTCCATCAAGGCCGATTTCGAACACAGCGCCGAAGCGGTGATCCTCACCACCGGCGGCATCGGCGCGAACCATGATTTGGTGCGAAAACACTGGCCAACCGACCGCCTCGGCCCCGCCCCGCGCCAGATGGTCAGCGGCGTGCCCGACTACGTCGATGGCAAAATGCACGCCATCGCCGCAAAAGCCGGAGCAGGGCTGATCAACGAAGACCGCATGTGGCACTATTGCGAGGGCGTCCAGAACTGGGACCCGATCTGGCCCAACCACGGCATCCGCATCCTGCCCGGCCCATCGTCGATGTGGTTCGACGCCACGGGCAACCGGATGGAGGCCCCCTGCCTGCCCGGTTTCGACACGCTCTCAACCCTGCGCCGCATCCTGCAAGCGGGCGAGCACAGCTGGTTCATCCTCACACAAAAGATCATCGAAAAAGAATTCGCCCTTTCGGGCTCTGAACAGAACCCCGACCTCACCTCCGGCAGCTGGCGCGAGGTGCTCAAAGCCCGCCTTGGCAAAGGCGCCACTGCGGCAGTTGAGGCGTTCAAGGACAAGGGCGCAGACTTCATCGTCGCTGACGACCTCGACACCCTTGTCACCCGAATGAACGCGCTCACACCCGACGCGCCCGTCCGCCCTGACCACATCCGCGCCCAGATCGAAGCCCGCGACGGTCAACTGGACAACCCCTTTGGAAAAGATGCCCAGATCACCGCAATCCGCGGGGCCCGTGCCTACCGCGGCGACCGGCTGATCCGGACTGCCAAACCCCACGCTATCCTCGACCCCGCCAACGGCCCGCTGATCGCCGTGCGCCTCAACATCCTCACCCGGAAATCCCTCGGCGGGCTGCACAGCGATCTCCAAGGTCGCGTGCTCACCCCCGAAGGCACGGTCCTGCCCGGCCTCTACGCCGCCGGGGAGGTCTGCGGCTTTGGCGGTGGCGGCTACCATGGCTACAACGCCCTCGAAGGCACCTTTCTGGGCGGCTGCCTCTACTCCGGGCGCCTCGCCGGTCAAAACGCCTGATACCAGCCCCACAAAAGCAAAAGGCGCGACCCCCGCCGCGCCTCTTCATCCTTTTTCAAATACCGTCCGCACTCTCAGCAGACGCGACGGTCAGGCAAAAGCCGCTTCCAGCGCAATCTCAACCATATCACCAAAGCTTTTCTCCCGGTCTTCCGACGGCAGCGCCTCACCGGTCTGCAAATGGTCGCTCACGGTCAAGACCGCCAGTGCCCGGCGCTTGTGCCGCGCGGCCAGCGTGTAAAGCTCCGCCGCTTCCATCTCGACACCCAGAATACCGTGGCGCACCATCTGCTCGTCCAGATCGGGACGTTCGGCATAAAAGACGTCCGAAGAATAGATCCCGCCGACATGGGTTTTCGCCTCCAGCTTCTCGGCCGCTTGCACGGCGGCACGCAGCAGGCCCCAATCGGCGCAGGGGGCGTAGTTTAATTCGCGGAAAATACCGGAGGAGGGCGAGGTGATGGTGCTGGCGGTCATCGCAATGATGACATCGCGGATGCCGACATGGCTCTGCATCCCCCCACAAGAGCCGATGCGAATCAGAGTTTGCGCGCCATATTCCGTCATCAGCTCATTGGCGTAGATCGACAGCGAGGGCATGCCCATGCCGGAGCCTTGGATTGTGACGCGGTTGCCGCGCCATGTGCCGGTGAAGCCCAGCATGCCGCGCACTTCGTTGACCAGTTCGGCCCCTTCCAAAAAGGTCTCTGCCGCCCATTTCGCGCGGTAGGGGTCGCCGGGCATCAATACGGTTTCGGCGATATCGCCGGGTTTCGCGCCAATATGGACGGTCATCTCTCTCTCCTGATGTTTGCCGCATTTTGCCTCCCCGAAGCGGGCTTCACAAGGGCCGCGATGGGGGAGGGGGCGTGACGTAAAGCGAACAGGGGCGCGGCAATTGGTACGGTTGCCCAATTCACATTTCCGTCAAAAATAAAAAAGGCGCCGGTGAATTTCCATTCACGCGGCGCCAAATTCCCGTAATTCGGGAAATGGTTAAATCCGCATCGTTTCCGGATCGGCACCATTCTCTACTTGGGCGCGAAACCAATTCGGCTGACGGCCTTTTCCGGTCCAAGTCTGGGACGGGTCTTCGGGGTTGGAAAACTGCGGTTTCGATTTCGGGCCCGCAGCCGCTTTGCGCGGTTTCTTAGCCTTTTTGGGCGCGGGTTGTTCATCAGCTAACTCATTCAGGGAAAAGCCATATTCCGCCGCTGCCTTCTCGGCCGCCTTACGTGCCGCCCGGCGTTCGCGGGCCTGCGCGGCCTGCAATGCCTTTTTGACATCCGACAGAAGTTTCTCCAATTCCTTGCGGCTCATGGATTTCAGGTCTTTTTCCATATCTGATATTTCCTTTCCAGATTGTGCTGGTACGGGGAATTATAGAGCCAATTGATTAATTGCACGTTGTATTTTGTGTCAGCCTATTCTGCGGCCACCGCTTTGGGGTCGGCAAGCGCAATGATATCTTCCATGATCACGTTCAATTCGAAATCTTTCGGGGTATAGACCTGCGCCACTCCGGCAGCGCGCAAACGTGTTGCGTCAGCCTCGGGAATGATGCCGCCGACGATGACCGGGATATGGGTCAACCCTGCCTCGGCCATGCGCTGCATCAGGTCTTCGACCAATGGCACATGCGAGCCNGAGAGGATCGACANGCCGACCACATGGGCGGCTTCCGTTTGCGCAGCTTCGACGATTTCCGCAGGCGTCAGGCGGATGCCTTCATAGCTGATGTCCATGCCGCAATCGCGGGCGCGGACNGCGATCTGNTCTGCNCCGTTCGAGTGGCCGTCGAGNCCCGGTTTGCCGACGAGGAATTTCAGCCTGCGGCCCAGTTTNTCNCTGACCGCATCCACCGCGTCGCGCAGATCGTCCAAGCCTTCGGTCTTGTTGGACTGGCCTGCGGAAACCCCTGTNGGGCCACGATATTCCCCGTGAACGNCNCGCATCTGCGCGGCCCATTCGCCNGTGGTGACGCCCGCCTTGGCGGCGGCGATGGAGGCGGGCATGATATTGTCGCCCGCGCTGGCGGCGGCACGTAGGTCGGCCANTGCNTGTTTGACGGCGNCNTCGTCGCGTGCGCTGCGCCATGCGTCGAGCCGGGAGAGTTGGTCGGCTTCGGCACCGGGGTCTGATTGCATGATATCNCCCGCGCCGGTCATCAGCGGCGAGGGCGCGCCTTGTTGCCATTTGTTCACACCAACGACGACTGTTTCGCCGCTTTCGATGCGGCGCAGCCGGTCGGCGTTGCTTTCGACCAANCGGCCCTTCATGTAATCGATCGCGGAAATCGCNCCGCCCATACCGTCGAGATTTGCCAATTCAGCGCGCGCGCCTTCTTTGAGNAATTCGACCTTGGCATCGACNGCCGGATTGCCGTCGAAAAGATCGTCGAATTCCAGAAGGTCGGTTTCATGGGCCATGATCTGCTGCATCCGCATCGACCATTGTTGGTCCCACGGGCGGGGCAGGCCGAGGGCTTCGTTCCANGCGGGCAATTGCACGGCGCGGGCGCGGGCTTTTTTNGACAGGGTNACNGCNAGCATTTCGATGAGGATACGGTAGACGTTATTCTCGNGCTGNTGTTCGGTCAGACCCANTGAATTGACCTGNACCCCATAGCGGAANCGACGGAATTTAGGGTCTTCGACCCCATAGCGGTCGCGNCAAATCTCATCCCAAAGGTCNACAAAGGCGCGCATTTTGCACATCTCGGTGACGAAACGGATGCCCGCGTTCACGAAGAAGGAAATGCGNCCCACCAATTTCGGAAAATCCTCNGCCGGGACGCGCGGTTTCAGCGCGTCGAGCACGGCGGTGGCAGTGGCAAGTGCAAAGGCCAATTCCTGTTCCGGCGTCGCACCTGCTTCTTGCAGGTGGTAGGAACAGACGTTCATCGGGTTCCATTTCGGCACGTTGGTATAGCAGTATTCGGCCACATCCGCGATCATCTTGAGCGAGGGCGCAGGCGGGCAGATATAGGTGCCGCGGCTGAGGTATTCCTTGATCAGATCGTTTTGCACCGTGCCTTGCAGGGCGGAAATATCCGCGCCCTGTTCTTCGGCCACGGCGATATAGAGCGACAGCAGCCAAGGGGCCGTCGCGTTGATCGTCATGGAAGTNTTCATCTGTTCAAGCGGGATGCCATCGAAAAGCGCGCGCATGTCACCGAGGTGATTCACCGGCACGCCGACCTTNCCAACCTCGCCACGGCTGAGCACATGGTCGCTGTCATAGCCNGTCTGGGTGGGCAGGTCGAAAGCCACNGAAAGCCCGGTNTGNCCGCGCTCCAAGTTTGACCGGTAGAGNGCGTTNGACGCNGCGGCGGTGGAATGGCCCGCATAGGTGCGAATGAGCCAGGGGCGGTCTTTCTGCNGTTGGGTCATCTTGGCCTCTTGAATCTGNNTGGCAATAAAGTTGCGTNATGACGTTGATAGGGGAAANAATATGCCNCTGTCAATTCGCTGCGTTGCGGCATCNCGCGCGCCCGGCCNGTGGGCNGAAAACAGATAATTATTGTCCTCTCNNCCCCGCNCTGTAAGGGTTAANCNATGACGCAGACTGTGCAATTGCCCCTTTGGCTGTTCATCCTCATCGTGGTTTTCGCAGCCGTCACGGCGCTGAGCCATTTTCTGCTGCCTTCGGTGCGTTGGTTCTTTCGCCGACGGCTGGAACGGGCAGTGGAGCGGCTGAACAAGCGGCTGACCCGGCCCATTGAGCCCTTCAAGCTGGCCCGGCGGCACGACATGATTCAGCGCCTCATCTATGATCCGGAGGTCAGCCAAGAGATCGTGAACTACGCCCGCAGCAATGGCGTGCCCGAGAACGTCGCCTTTCAAAAGGCCCGCGAATATGCGCGCGAGATCGTGCCGCGGTTTTCCGCCTTTGCCTATTTCAGCTTTGGCATCCGGCTAGCGCGGTTGTTGACCAACACGGTCTACCGGGTCGAGACGGCCTCGAGCAACGAGTCGACATTCGCCGCGCTGCCGCGTGATGCGACGGTGGTTTTCATCATGAACCACCGGTCGAACATGGATTACATGCTGGTGACCTACCTCGCCGCGCGGTCTTCGGCGCTGAGCTATGCGGTGGGTGAATGGGCGCGGGTTTGGCCGCTGAGCACGCTGATCCGCTCCATGGGCGCCTACTTTATCCGGCGCCGTTCGCGCGGGGCGCTCTATCGCAAGGTCTTGGCGCGCTACGTGCAGATGGCCACGACGGGCGGGGTGACGCAGGCGTTTTACCCCGAGGGGGGGCTGAGCCTCACCGGGGCTTTGCAGCCGCCAAAGGTGGGCTTGCTGTCTTATGTGGTGGAGGGGTTCGACCCCGAAGGGGAGCGTGACATCATCTTTGTGCCCGTGGCGATTAACTATGACCGGATCTTGGAAGATCGCGTGTTGATCGCCGCCGGCGAGCGCGGCGACCGGCGTTTTGGCGCGCGGATCACGGTGGTGGTGGGCTTTGTGCTGCGCAAGATTTGGCGGCGGATGCGCGGGCGGGACACGCGCTTTGGCACGGCGGCGGTGACCTTTGGTGATCCGCTTTCGCTGCGCCGCACGGGGACGGATGTGCCGGTCTCGGATCTGTCGGAGATGCTGATGGACCGGATCGCGCAGGCCATGCCTGTGTTAACCGTACCGCTGATCGCGCGGGTGATGCTGCAGGCGAAAGGGCCATTGAGCGAGGCGGAATTGCTGGCGAAAGTGGCCGCCACGCTTGAACAGATGCCGCTGCGCAACCGCGTGCCCAAGCCCGACGTACTGCCGGACCGCGTCGCCCGCGCCACGGCCCGCCTTAAGAAACGTGGCGTCATTTCCGAAGACGCGAAGGGGCTGCAAATCGCGGCGGGGCAGGAGCCTGTTTTGGCCTTCTACGCGAATTCCATTGCGCATTTCCCCAGCGAGGATGCTGCACCTGCGGCGCAAATTGCTGCAACTGCTGGGTCATAAAATTACAAAAGTGGACTTGTGGGGGTTGCAATGTTGCGCGGTGGGTCATATCCCAAAGGGGAGCCGCCGCGATTCTGCAGTGCGGCACAGACCTTGTAGACACCGATCACCGGCAGGAGGCCCACATGGCACTGGATACGAAACACGCCGACTATGACGCCCCGCAAAAAGACCTGTATGAAGTGGGTGAAATGCCCCCGATGGGTCATGTCCCGAAACAGATGTATGCTTGGGCCATCCGCCGCGAGCGGCACGGCGACCCGGATAGCGCAATGCTGCAGGAAGTCGTCGATGTGCCCCAACTCGACAGTCAGGACGTGCTGGTCTTGGTCATGGCGGCGGGCATCAACTACAACGGTGTCTGGGCCGCTCGCGGCGTGCCGATCAGCCCCTTTGACGGCCATGGTGAGCCCTATCACATCGCAGGTTCCGACGCCTCTGGCATCGTCTGGGCGGTGGGCGACAAGGTGACCCGCTGGAAAGTCGGCGACGAGGTGGTGATCCACTGCAACCAAGACGATGGCGACGATGAGGAATGCAACGGCGGCGATCCGATGTATTCGTCCAGCCAGCGCATCTGGGGCTATGAGACGCCCGATGGGTCGTTCTCTCAGTTCACCCGCGTGCAGAGCCAGCAGCTTATGCCGCGCCCCAAGCACCTGACATGGGAAGAGAGTGCCTGCTACACGCTGACGCTGGCCACNGCCTANCGGATGCTTTTCGGNCACGAGCCGCATGACCTGAAGCCCGGCCAGAACGTGCTGGTCTGGGGNGCGNNNGGNGGNCTNGGCTCCTATGCGATCCAGCTTATNAACACCGCNGGCGCCAATGCGATCGGCGTGATCTCGGACGAGAGCAAGCGNCAGTTNGTGATGGATNTGGGTGCCAANGGCGTGNTGAACCGCAAGGANTTCAACTGCTGGGGCCAACTGCCCACGGTGAACACGCCGGAATATAACGAGTGGTTCAAAGAGGCCCGCAAGTTCGGCAAGGCGATCTGGGACATCACCGGCAAGGGCGTGAACGTCGACATGGTGTTCGAACACCCCGGCGAGGCGACTTTCCCGGTCTCGACCTTTGTTGTCAAAAAGGGCGGCATGGTGGTGATCTGTGCCGGGACGAGCGGATTCAACCTGACCTTCGACGTGCGCTATATGTGGATGCACCAGAAGCGTTTGCAGGGCAGCCACTTTGCCCATCTGAAACAGGCGAGCGCGGCGAATAAGTTGATGATGGAACGCCGTCTCGATCCTTGCATGTCCGAGGTCTTTAGCTGGGCCGATCTGCCCGAGGCGCATATGAAGATGATGCGCAACGAGCATAAGCCGGGCAATATGTCGGTGCTGGTGCAGGCCCCCACGACCGGACTGCGCACGCTCGAAGACACCGTGATGGCGCGCGACTGAGCGAGACCGATAGGCTGAGACAAGATCCCCCCCGTGGCCCCGGCCGCGGGGGTTTTCGTTTGCCCGCAACCAGAACAAAGACTTACCGTAGCCAACCCCGCCATTTCTGGGGGGACGAAAAGCGCGGATGGTGCGAAATCGTGCACATGCTATGGTTGTATTAATCTGCCATTAACTAAAGCTGGGCGACCCTCATGCAAGATGATTGGATATTGGACGTATTGGCCGATCTCAGGGCTTTTGCCATGGCGAACCAACTGCCGCGCACGGCGGAACAGTTGGACGACGCGGCGCTGATCGCTCTGGCCGAGATGTCCTTGCAGCGCGAAAGGGCCATAGGCCGGACGCATGAGGATAGAGCCGCATCTGGAACGCATTTGGGAAAGGTTGGCACAGGCTGACGGCCAACCCGATCTTGGCCAAGCCTGCGAAGACCTGCGCGATCACTACGGCATTTTGCATGTGGTCTATCACTGGGTCGACACGGCGGGCGTGCAATATGGCTGCGGCACCTATGGGCCGCTCTGGTCCGAACGCTATCAGGTGCACAACTACCTCCGCATCGATCCGGTTGTCGCTGGCTGTTATCGCCGGTTTGAGCCGGTGGACTGGAAAGACCTTGATTGGTCCTCCCGTGCGGCGCGGAAATTCCGCCGGGACGCGCTGGATCATGGGGTGGGCGATCAGGGGTTTTCGGTGCCTATTCGGGGTCCGCATGGGCAGTTTGCGCTGTTTACCACCAATCACAGCTGCACCGACGCGGTCTGGGCCGCATTCACCGCGCGGCACCGGCGCGATCTGATCTGGGCGGCGCATTGTTTCAACGAAAAGGCGCTAGCGCTGGCCCCGGATCGTGCACCGGGGGCGGTGCAGGCGCTCTCCCCGCGAGAGGTGGATGCCATGACGCTGCTGGCGGTGGGCTATAGCCGCGCGCAAGTGGCCGAACGACTGTCGATCTCGGAACACACGCTGCGCGCCTACGTGGAAAGCGCGCGGTTCAAGCTCGGGGCATCCAACACCACCCACGCCGTCGCACGCGCGCTGAGTCGGGGGCTGATCGTCGTTTGAGCCGGATAATTCGCGTGAATCGCGGGCAGACAGGGCAAAGCGATCTGGCCCCCGGCGCGGGGCTCAATTAGGGTCGCCCAATGACATCTACCGCGCTCACCTACTCCGAAGACCAAACCGCCGCCCATGACAAGGTGGCCGAGATGCTACGCTCTGCGGGCATTGATCTGGACGACTCATTGCTGATGCCGCCTGCGGGCGGGCCGGATCAGGTGATGGCGGTAACCGGCAAGGCCGGATCGGGCAAAACGCTGTTGCTGGCCGAGCTTTATCGTGCCTTGGAAGCGGCGGGCGTCGACATCGTCTCGGGCGATTACGAATCGCGCAAGAAACGTGAGAAACGCACGCTGGCGATCCTTGCGCCGACCAATAAGGCGGCCAGCGTTTTGCGTCTGCGCGGCGTGCCTGCGACGACGATCCACCGTATTCTCTACACGCCTGTTTACCACCCCGAATACGAGCGCATCGCGGAATGGCTGACTGGGAACGGCGAAAAGCCGGACATCGAAGGGCTAAGTGAAGTCGCGCTCGACCGGGCCGCGGCGTTTTTCGCGAACAACAAATCGGTCCCCGGTGCGCTGGCGGCGGCAGGCCTGCGTGGCAGTGATTTTATCACCGGCTGGAAACGGCGGGAAGAGCCGCTCGACATTGGCTTTGTCGACGAAAGCTCGATGCTGGATGACAAACAATTCGAAGACCTGAAAGAGATTTTCCCGACGCTGCTTCTGTTCGGCGATCCGGCGCAGCTCGCGCCGGTGGGGCAATCAGGCACGATGGTGTTTGAGAAGCTGCCNGAAAAGCGGGTGCTGAACCTNAACCGCATTCACAGGCAAGAGGCCGATAACCCGATCCTCGATATCGCCCATGCGCTGGCCGATCCNCAGCTTGAGTTTCANGACTTTGAGCGGATGATNGAAGACGCGGCGCGCAANGATGATCGCGTGGTCTGGGGNCAGCGGGTTGANGTTGATCTGATGGCCCGCAGCCCGGTTCTGGTCTGGCGGAATGCCACGCGCATNCGGCTGATCAANGCNTTNCGCGCCGTGCATGGNGCNCCNGANGATGCGCTGCTGGCNGGNGAGCCGCTGATCTGCGACGGGATCGAACTGCCGCTNAAGCANCGCAAGAANCGNCTNGACCTNGANGCGCGNGGCCTGATNAANGGCGCGCAGGTGGTCTATCTGGGCGAGGGGCGNAAGCCGGGNTTCAGCCGNTTGCACGTTATCGGTGCCGAAGACCCGCAGGTNAGTGCGGCNTCGATCGTNAANATCGAAAANCCGGATGAGGAAGANCCNTTTATCCCCTTCGCCGCGCGNATGGGGGCNACNTTNNTGCANGGNGCNGCNGTGACGATCCACAANGCGCANGGCAGCCAGTGGGANAANGTGCAGGTCTTTGCNCCCGANCTNTACGCCGCCGCNCGGATGGGGCGCTCTGAGGCCGGGCAACCGCTGTGGAAACGGCTGGCCTATGTNGCNATCACCCGCGCGCAGGAGCGGNTGATCTGGGTGGTGCGCAACCGTNTNAGCAANCCNTCCGGCCCGCTGCGNGTGGANGANCTGCGTGCCGCCCCNGCAGCNGCGCTGACNCTTNAGGCGACCGAGGANGGCGCGGNTTAGCGGCGCAGCAGCCCAAAGACGGCAGAGGCGCCCCAGCCCGCGGTAATGGCGATAAAGAGCGACAGCAGCCCGTAGATAAANGCCTGCTCATGGGCGAGGTTGAANAGCCACCGCTCCATCCCGACCTTGCGCACGTCNATCACCGTNTCATATTGCNCCACCACATCGCCGCCACGGGTCANGAANATNCGCGTGTCATAAGCACCCTCGGTGAGCGAGGCGGGCAGGGCCACGGCGGCGCGGAAGAGGGTCTGTTCNTCNACCTTCACGCCGTCTTCGATGACTTGGTAGAGGTTNGCNTCNTTGCGCACNCGGATCAGCGCATCGGTGAANTGGGTNGGGTCNGCGATCTCCATCGGNGCGCCGACAGAGCGGATGGCGCGGGGGATGGANATGCGGTGGCGCAGGTCTTCGATACGTTTNAGCACTTCGGACAGCGGGCCGGAGGTNACCACGGCATAGAAACTCGGCGCGCGGTCGACCTCAACCGCGTCGGTGTTGACCCAGATGCCAAAGCGCCGTTCCTTGCGCCGCACCATGATCGGGGTCGAGGGGCCAGAGACGGTCACGACCACCTCAAGCGGTGCGCCTTCGGGGATCGGGGTTTCACGTTTGACAGCGCCGTAGACGAGGATTTCGGACCCGTCGAAATTGGTGGTGATGGAGACTTCGGCTTGGCTGAGGCCCAACACGATCTCCTCTTCCGCCGTGGCGGTGAGGGCCGTGAGCAGCAGGCCAGCGAATGCGAGAACTGCGCGGATCATTCTGCCGCCACCGGGCTGAGGGAATAAAGCTCGGACGGCTCCAGCAGCAGATCNAGCGCCAGCTTGCCGCAGACCGCGAGAACCAGCACCGCCAGCAAGATGCGCAACTGTTCGGCCTGCATGCGCACGCCGATCCGCGTGCCAACCTGTGCACCCAGCACCCCGCCGACCAGCAAGAGCACCGCCAGCACGATGTCGACCGTCTGGTTGGTGGTGGCGTGCAGCATGGTGGTGAAACCGGTCACGAAAATGATCTGCAACAGCGAGGTGCCGATCACCACTTTGGTGGGCATGCCCAGCAGATAGATCATCGCGGGCACCATGATGAANCCGCCGCCGACGCCCATGATGGCCGAGAGCATCCCAACCGCCGCGCCGACAAGCACCGGGGGGATCACCGAGATATAAAGCCCCGATACCCGAAACCGCATTTTCATTGGCAGGCCGTGGACCCAGTAGTGTTTCTTGCGCTGCACGCGCCCGCCCTTGCGGGTGCGGCGGATCGCGCGGAGCGATTCAAAGAACATCAGCCCGCCGATGATGCCCAGAAAAATCACGTAGCAAAGGGTCACCAGCAGATCGACCTGACCCAGCGATTTCAGGTAGTTAAAGATGAACATGCCGATGCCCGAGCCGACAAGACCCCCGGCCAGCAGGACCCAGCCCATTCGGAAATCCACCGTGCGCCGTTTGAGGTGCGCCAGCAGGGCCGAAAAAGACGACGCGACGATCTGGTTGGTCGAGGTGGCCACGGCCACGGCGGGGGGGATGCCAACAAAGAACAACAGCGGCGTGATCAAAAAACCGCCGCCGACGCCAAACATGCCCGATAAGATGCCCACGATTCCGCCCAGTCCCAGAAGGAGGAAGGCGTTAACCGATACCTCGGCGATGGGCAGGTAGATTTGCATGACGTTTCCTAGCCTCTAACGGCCGCGCTTTTCAACATAGCTTGCCGCGACAAGGCGACCACTGAGATAGGTTGCGCCGATCCGGCCCTCGGGTGCAAGGGCCGGAGGGGGATGTCAGCGTTCTTTCACATAGGGTTCGCCGCCCGCGCGGGGCGGGATCGCCTTGCCGACGAAGCCCGCGAGGATCACCACAGTCATCAGATAGGGCAGCGCGCCCAGAAGTTGGCCCTGCACCTTGATGCCGATGACCGACTGGATCACATCAGGCCGCGTCTCTAGCGCCCCGAAAAGGCCAAAGAGCAGCGTGGCCCAGAGCGCGTACCAAGGGCGCCACTTGGCAAAGATCAGCGCGGCCAGTGCGATGAAACCACGGCCCGCCGACATGTCTTTGACAAAGCCCGCCTGAAGCGCGGTGCTGAGGTAGGCCCCAGCCACGCCACAGAGCAACCCGGCAATGGCCACGGCAGCATAGCGCAGACCGACGACCGAGACGCCAGCGGTGTCCACGGCGGCAGGATTTTCGCCAACCGCCCGCAGGCGCAGGCCGAAGCGGGTGCGGAACAGAATCCACCATGTCAGGGGCACGGCGAGGAAGGCGGCATAGACAAGGATCGAATGGCCTGAGATCAGCTCTTCGTAGAAGGGGCCGATGAAGGGCACGTCGGCCACGGCCTCGGCAAAGGGCAGGGTGATCGGCTCGAACCGTGCGCCGCCAAAGAGCGAGGGTGTGCGGCCGCCTTGGGCGAACCAGTCTTGGGCAATCAGCACCGTCATGCCCGCGGCGAGAAAGTTGATCGCCACGCCGGAGATCAGCTGGTTGCCGCGGAAGGTGATCGAGGCCAGCCCGTGGACAGCGCTGAGTGCCAGCGAAGAGGCGATGCCCGCCGCAAGGCCAAGCCAGACCGACCCGGTGAGCGATGCCACCGCGGCGGAAAAGAACGCCGCCGCCAGCATCTTGCCCTCAAGCCCGATATCAAAGACGCCCGCGCGTTCGGAGAAAAGACCGGCAAGACAGGCCAGAAGCAGCGGCGTGGCCAGCCGAACGGTGCTGTCGAGCAATTGGATGAGCGTGATATAGTCCATAGGTCAGACCCGCTTTCTCAGGGGGGTATAGGGGCTCATTCCGCGCTCTCCGACTGGGCGCTGCGGGGGCCGGGTTTGGGCTCGCTGTCAGCGGAATTGGCAGGGGGGCCGGGGCGGCGGAACATCAGGAAAAGACGCTCCAGCGGCATCCGCACCATGTTGTCGAGCGCGCCGGTAAAGAGGATCACCAGCGCTTGGATCACGACGATCAATTCGCGCGGGATCGAAGTCCAGAGGGCCAGTTCGGCACCACCTTGATAGAGGAAACCAAAAAGCAGCGCAGCAAAGAAGACGCCAACCGGGTGGCTGCGGCCCATCAGCGCCACGGCGATGCCGATAAAGCCCGCGCCCTCGGTGGCGTTCAGCACCAGACGTTCGCTTTCGCCCATGACGTTATTGATCGCCATCAGCCCCGCCAGCGCGCCCGAGATGATCATCGTGACCATGGTGATGCGCACGGGCGAGATGCCCGCGTATTTGGCGGCAGGTTGCGAATGGCCATAGGCGCGGATTTCATAGCCCAGACGGGTGCGCCAGATCAGCAGCCAGACCACGATACAGGCCGCGGTGGCGACGAGCAGTGAGACGTTGGCGGGGGCGGACTTGGAAAAGGCAATGCCAAGCGGGGCCAGCAATTCATGCAACGTGGGCAGATGCACGGCCTCGGGAAAGCGCGCGCTGGCCGGGTCCATGCTGCCGGGCGGGCGCATGACGTTGACCAGAACGTAGTTCAGCAGGGCGGCGGCGATAAAGTTGAACATGATCGTCGTGATCACGACGTGGCTGCCGCGTTTGGCCTGCAACCAGCCGGGGATCGCGGCCCAGATCGCGCCCAAAAGCCCGGCCATCACACCGCAGCCGATCAGCGCCAGCGTCCAATGCGGCCAAGGGATATAGAGCGCGGCAATGGCGACGCCCAAACCGCCCAGCATTGCCTGACCTTCGCCCCCGATGTTGAACAGCCGCGCGTGAAAGGCCACGGCAACGGCAAGGCCGGTGAAGATGAAGTTGGTCGCGTAATAAAGTGTGTAGCCCCAGCCATAGGTCGAGCCGAGCGCGCCTTTGACCATCAGTGTCACGGCGGCAATCGGGTCTTCACCGATGGCAAGGATCACCAGCGCCGAGAGCAGGGCGGCCAGCAACAGAGAGATCAGCGGCACGAGGATCACCTCGGCCCATTTTGGCATCACGTCCATCTCAGACCTCCTTGCTGGCGTCGCCGCCGGCGCGGGCGAGATTGGCTTCGACCTCGGCCACGCTGTGTTCGTTTTCGGTGTCGGTGATGCCAGCCATGAGCAGCCCCAGTTCTTTCTCGTCGGTCTGGTCGGCGGCGCGTTCGCCCATGATCTGCCCGTCGAACATCACTGCAATGCGGTCCGACAGGGCAAGGATTTCTTCGAGTTCGACCGAGACCAGCAGGATCGCCTTGCCCTGATCGCGCAGGGAGATGATCTGCTCGTGGATGAACTCAATCGCGCCAATGTCGACGCCGCGTGTGGGCTGGCCGATCAGCAACAGGTCGGGGTTGCGCTCGATCTCCCGNGCCAGAACGATCTTTTGCTGGTTCCCGCCNGANAANTTNTTGGCNGCCAGCGTCGGGTCNGGCGGGCGCACGTCNAAGCGTTCCATCTTGTCNTCNGCGTCNGCNCGGATCGCGGCGTGNTCCATCANNANNCCGCTGTTGAAGCGGTCGTCGTGGTGGTAGCCNAAGACGTTGTTNTCCCANGCCTGAAAATCCATGATCAGNCCNTCGCGCTGGCGGTCTTCGGGCACATGGGCCACGCCGCGGGCGCGGCGCGATTGGCCGTCGGATTTCTTGCCCGANAGGTCCAGCGGCGTGCCGTTNANCGTGACGCTNCCGGTGCCATCGGCATAGCCGCCCAGCACTTCGAGAAGTTCGGATTGGCCGTTGCCCGCAACACCCGCAAGNCCCAGCACTTCGCCCGCGCGGATCTGCAGNTCGATGCCGCGCAGACGCTCGACGCCCTTGTCGTCAACNACNCGCAGACCTTTGACATCAAGGATCACATCGCCCGGNGTNGCNGGCTTTTTNTTNACGCGNAGCAAGACCTTACGCCCGACCATCANCTCGGCCAGTTCCGGCGGCGAGGTTTCGGCGGTTTTCACGGTNGCGGTCATNTTGCCCCGGCGCATGACCGACACGGTGTCGGTGATCTCCATGATNTCGCGCAGNTTGTGGGTGATNAGGATGATGGTTTTNCCCTCAGANCGCAGGCGCCCGAGGATGCGGAANAGCTGGTCGGCCTCGGCAGGGGTCANCACGCCGGTCGGCTCGTCCAAGATCANAATNTCGGCNTGCCGGTAGAGNGCCTTGAGGATNTCCACNCGCTGCTGCATGCCGACGCCGATGTCCTGCACCAGCGCGTCGGGATCGACGTNGAGGCCGTAGTCCTCGGACAGGCTGATCAGCGTTTTGCGGGCTTTGGAGAGCGAGGGCTTCAGCAGTCGGCCATCTTCGGCGCCCAGAATGATGTTTTCCAGCACGGTNAANTTNTCNACCAGNTTNAANTGCTGGAANACCATGCCGATGCCCGCCGCAATGGCGGCCTGGCTGTCGGGAATCTCGGTCTTTTTGCCACTGATGAANATCTCACCCGCGTCGGCTTTGTANAANCCATAGAGGATCGACATCAGCGTTGACTTGCCCGCGCCGTTTTCGCCGATAATCCCGTGGATCGTNCCGGGCATCACGCGGATCGAGATGTCTTTGTTAGCCTGCACAGGGCCNAAGGCTTTGGAGATGCCTTTGAGTTCGATCGCTGGCGCGGTGCCGGTAGCGGGGGCAGTGCCGGTAGCGGGGGCGGTATCGGTCATATCAAAAGGTCCTGCGGGCGTGGCGGCCCTTGATCTGGNAATGAGCCATCTTTGTCCGTGTCACGCTGTCATGTTCGGAAAGGGCCGCGCCGGTGGAACGGCGCGGCCCTTGTGGTCATTTTGGTTAATCTAAGTTCAGAAGTCCAGCGCCGGGCAGCTGTCATTCTCGTAGTAGGAAACCACTTTGATCTCACCNTCGATGATCTTCTGGCGCGCTTCGTCTACGGCNGCCTTCATNTCTTCGGTCACGAGATCGGCGTTNTGCTCGTCCATGGCGACGCCGACACCTTCTTCGGCAAGGCCGAGNGTCACGACTTCGCCAACTTCGAGGTCTTCGCCCGCCATCATCGCGTCATAGACCGCGACATCGACACGTTTCAGCATCGANGTCAGNACTTTGCCCGGGTGCAGGTGGTTTTGGTTGCTGTCCACGCCGATCGACAGGATGCCTTCGTCGGCGGCTGTTTGCAGCACGCCCACGCCGGTGCCGCCTGCTGCGGCGTAAACCACNTCAGCGCCTTGGTTGATCTGGGCTTTGGTGATNTCNGANCCCTTNACCGGGTCGTTCCAAGCGGCGGGGGTTGTGCCCGTCATGTTGGCGATNACTTTGGCATCGGGGTTGGTNGCCATNACGCCTTGGGCATAGCCGCAGCCAAAGTGGCGGATCAGCGGCACGTCCATGCCACCGACAAAGCCGACGGNGTTCGATTTGGAGGCCATCGCGGCCATCACGCCNACGAGGTAGGACCCCTCATGCTCAGCAAAGCTGACCTGACGNACGTTGGGCAGGTCGAGCCAGTTCACGTCGACNACGGCGAATTTCGTGTCTGGGTAGTCNGGNGCNACNGTCGAGAGCGGATCGGCCATGGCNAAACCCATGGTGATGATCGGGTTGGCACCGGATTCGGCAAAGCGGCGCAGGGCCTGCTCGCGCTGNGCTTCNGANTGCATNTCGATCTCGGCGAATTTGCCACCGGTTTCTTCGGCCCAGCGGGTCGCGCCGTTGAAGGCCGCTTCGTTNAAGCTTTTGTCGAACTTGCCGCCNAGGTCAAAGATCAGCGCGGGTTCGGCCAGCGCGGCGCCCGATGTCAGGGCCAAGCCTGCGGCTGCGCCGAGGAATTTCGTCATGAGGGTCATTTATCGTCTCCCGGTTTGTGGTGCCGGGCGGTCGGGCAGGTGCTGCCGCCACGGCGTTTGTGGATCNTATGATCANGTGTAATTTAGGGCGCAGGCAGGGGGTAGGGTCAACCGCTTTTTGCGGGCTGGGCGGCGGGANCGCCACAGTGACCACGGGTCAACATGCGCCGCAGAATGCAGGCATCGACCGCCGCCGCACCCTTGCGNGCGTAATAAGCACGGCGGGTGGCAATTTGGGCAAAGCCTTCATCCGCATAGAGNGCGCGGGCGGGAAGATTGTCGGCGGCAACCTCAAGAAAGGCGCTGTCACAGTCGGCGGGCAGGGCCGCCAACCAGTCGNNNAGCAGGGCGCGGCCCAGCCCTTGGCGCTGCCGGGCAGGGTCGACGGCGAGGGTGAGCAGTTCAGATTCGCCCGCGATGGTNCGGGTCAGGGCAAAGCCNCCGGGGCGGGNGAAAAGCTGCANGAANGGGCTGTCCAGCAGGCTGGCGAACTCTGCCTCCTGCCACGGCCTGTCTTGGGTAAAGGCGGCAGCGTGGAGGGCCGCAAGCGCGGCTGGTGTCACGGCAGCAGCACCGGGGCCGCGTCGCGCGCCGGGGCGGCATCGGCGGGGCGCAGGTAAAGTGGCGCGGGGCGGGCTGGACTGTCGGCGAAACGGCGGGCCGTGATGCGGGCGATGGCTTCGGCCACCGNCATGGCGGGANGNNCTCCGCCCGCGCCGATGAGGGGNCCGGTGAAGGCCGGAAGACCNGATGCGTCGTAAAGNGCGGGGGTNGAAATGCCTGCGTTNTCATAGCCTTGGAGGAAGACCTGATCGCGNCGTGCATCCACNGCGCAGGCGCAGGGGCCATCGTGACCCTCGCGCAATGCGTCAAAGGCATCGACCCCGACCGCCGGAATGCCNAGGCCAAGNGCCANCCCACGCGCGGCGGAAACGGCGATGCGGATGCCNGTNAAATTGCCCGGNCCGATGCCNACGCCAAGCGCCGTCNAGNTCGNCNTAGGCCACNNNNGCNTCANNCAGCAGTTCNTCGCAAAGNACCANCAGCCGTTCGGCTTGGCCCTTGGTCATCGGNTCNACNCGNGCCGCCANNACCCGGTCGCCCNACAGCAAAGCGGCCGCGCAATGCGCGGCCGATGTGTCGAAGGCCAGAANNAGCGGCCCGCTTGCGNGATGGTCAGGCAACCGGACGAACCTCTGTNACCTCGGGGATGTAGTGGCGCAGCAGGTTTTCGATGCCCATTTTCANCGTCANNGTGGACGANGGGCANCCCGCGCAGGCNCCNTGCATGTGNAGATAGACAACGCCACGCTCNAANCCGTGNAAGGTGATGTCGCCGCCATCTTGGGCCACGGCAGGGCGCACGCGGCTGTCGAGCAACTCTTTGATCTGACCGACGATTTCACNGTCTTCGCCATCATGGGCGGCGTGGCCCGATGTGGGCTGGTGGTCAGAGGCCATGACCGGCTCACCGGATTGNAANTGTTCCATGATCGCGCCCAGCAGGGCGGGNTTCANATGGTCCCATTCCACNGCGTCTTGNTTNGTCACNGTNACGAAATCGGTGCCGAAGAACACGCCCGTCACACCCTCAACNGNAAANAGCCGTTGGGCCAGCGGCGATGTCGCNCCGGCNTCGGGGGTCGGGAAATCGGCGGTGCCCATNTCCAGCACGGTCTGACCCGGCAGGAACTTGAGCGTTGCGGGGTTCGGAGTGGATTCGGTCTGGATAAACATGGGGTGTACCTCGCTTTCGGCGTGGGTTCTGATATGCGCCCGCGCGGGNGGCAAGTCAAGGTTTAGAACCGTTCTAAATTGTGTGTGGCCCACACGGAGGGGCNGGATNCAGGGCTGGGTCAGGCGNNGGCNGCGGTCAAGTGATCGCTTCGAGCCGTTCCTTGCTGAGATCGCCGGGCACGATGGTGATCGGCACNGGCANNGCNCCGGCAGAGCGCGACAATTGCGTAACAAGCGGNCCGGGGCCTTTCTTGCGGTCNCCGCTGGCGCCGAGCACCAGCACNCCGATGTCNGGGTCNTCTGAAAGCTGTTGGATGATCTCATCCGTGGGCTCACCCTCGCGGATGATCAACTCAGGATCGACNCCCTGTTTGTCGCGCATCCATTTGGCGAANACCTCGAAATGCACCTCGATCCGCTCGCGNGCCTCTTCGCGCATCAGGTCGCCGACGCCGATCCAATGGTTGAACTCTTCNGGCGGGATCACCGACAGGACGGCCACGCCGCCCCCGGTACGCGCCGCGCGCAGGGCGGCNAANCGCATGGCATTCAGACATTCNGTGCTATCGTCCANCACCACTAGGAATTTCCGCATCAAACCCTCTCTCCGCACCTCCTCCCGGTGCGGTGNGATCATGGCGCGGGCGGGCGGCGCTGGCAATTGCTTTNGCGCGCCGCTGCCNNCCGGNCCTTCAGCCGCGCTGACTTGCGGCCCAATCCCAATACATTTCGCGCACNNGGCGGGTCACCGGGTTCTGGTTNNCCCCGGTGCCATATTGCGTGTCGTCNAAGGCGCNGACGGGGGTGACCTTCATCATATTNCCNGACAGGAACACCTCATCGGCGGCATGGAAATCGTCAAAGCTGAGGACGGTNTCATGCACCTTCATGCCCGCCTCGCGCATGTTCGACATATGCCGCGCGCGGGTGATCCCGGCNAGGAAGGTGCCATTGGGNATGGGGGTNAANACCTCNCCATCCTTGACCATNAAGACGTTNGCNCTGGCGCTTTCGGCNACATTNCCCATGGCATCGGCCACCAGTGCGTTGCCGAAGCCTTTGGAACGCGCCTCGACCATCATCCGGGCGTTGTTGGGATAGAGGCAGCCNGCCTTGGCGTTGACCACGTTGTCTTCCAGCACCGGGCGGCGGAAGCGGGTGCGGGTGAGGGTGGTCGCGGCCTCTGGCGGGGCCATGGGGATCGCCTCCAAGCTGATGGCAAATCCGGTGGCGCCTTCGCGCGGCACGATGCCCAACTCGTCGCCGGCCAACGCCCAATACATCGGACGGATATAGACCGCTTGATCGCGCGAATAGCTCTTCAGCCCCTCGCGGCACATTTCGATCATGTCCTCGGTTTCAACCGTGGGGGTGATCATCAGGGCCCGGGCAGAGCGGTTGATCCGCGCGCAATGCGCTTCAAGATCGGGGGCCAGCCCGTCAAACAGCCGCGCCCCGTCAAAGACGGTGGTGCCGAGCCATGCGCCGTGATCGGCAGCCTTGATGGTGGGCAGATCGCCGTCGTGCCATGCGCCGTTGAAATAGGTCTTGATGTCTGTGCCGGTGGCCATGTGACGATCCTTAGGAATTGCTTCGGTAGATGCCCTCGGGCAGGTTCAATGCCGCTGTCAGATCGCTCAGCTGCGCGGGGGATAGGGTGATCTTGACCACCCGGTCAGTGCGCGCGTCCCATTGCTCGATCGTGATCTGTCCTGCAAAGGCAGAGACGGTCACGTCCTCGCGCAGGGGGGCGTCGGATTCGTCGATCAGGGTGATGACGGTGGCGTCGAATTCATGCTCGATGGTAAACATGAGGGCACATTAGGCTTTGTGCTCGCGAGCGCAAGACAGGCTTTGTGCNNNCAAGACCGCCGTTGGGACGTCAAAGCTCTGTGAACGGGGGTGGCAGCGCCGGGGCGTCATGATAGACAGGTGGGCGAGGAAAAACCGAGCGAGGACTTGCCGTGAAATTGTTGAATGCCCTTGGCGCATTTGCCGTCATCGCCCTGCTTTCGGCCTGTGGGGTGGCACCGGTTCAGACAGGGCCGATCCAGGTCGACCGGCCGCAGACCACGGGGCAGCAGACCACCGGGCAGCAAACCACTGGGCAGTCGGGCCCACGGCTAAGCGCGAACGCCGCCGCGCGGAGCTTTGTGCAGGTGGTTCGCACGCTTGAGCCTGTGGCCGAGCGGGAGTGCCGCAACCGCACCACGGGGATGAATTGCGACTTTAACATCGTTGTCGATGATCGCCCCGGACAGCCTGCCAACGCCTTTCAAACGCTAGATAAAAACGGCCGCCCAATCGTAGCCTTTACCTTGGCGCTGATTGCCGATGCCCGCAACGAAGACGAACTGGCCTTTGTGCTGGGCCATGAGACCGCGCATCACATCGCGGGCCATATTGGCCGCCAGCAGCAAAACGCCATGGCGGGCGCGGTGATTTTTGCCGGGATCGCCACGCTCAGCGGTGGGGACGCGACCGCTGTGCGCACGGCGCAGGAACTGGGTGCTGAGGTCGGCGCGCGGCGGTACTCCAAGGACTTCGAGCTTGAGGCTGATGCCCTCGGAACGATCATCACCGCGCGGGCGGGCTATAATCCGCTGCGCGGGGCGGAATTCTTTACCCGCATCCCTGATCCGGGTGATCGTTTCCTTGGCACGCACCCGCCCAACAGTTCGCGCATTGATATCGTGCGGCGCACCATGGCGGGGCTGTGACGGTTTGCGCAAACTGGGGCAGGTACTGAACGACCGCGGGTCGAAATATGCGGTGTCGGGCTGCCCCGCGCGCAACCGTGCCGAGGTCGACGCCGCGCTGAAAGACCTCAAGCGCGAGAAAGCCTATGCCAAGGCCACGCATAACACATGGGCGGTGCTGCTATCAGACGGCGGCCCGCTGAAAGGGGATGATGGCGAATCCGGTGCCGGGATGGTGATCCTGCGCATGCTGGAGCGGGAAGGACTGGAAGATCACCTCATCGTCGTCACCCGTTGGTACGGCGGCAAACATCTGGGCGGAGATCGGTTTCGCCATGTCCAGACCTGCGTGCGGGCCTATCTGGATGCGGTCGCGGCCTAAAGGCTCAGCGCAATCGCGGCAAAGAAACAGGCCGTGGCGATCANCACAAAGACATGCCAGATCGCNTTTTGATAGCGCATGCCGGGGTGNGCNTAGATCANNGTNCCCGCCGAATAGGTNAGNCCGCCNNCNGCNACCAGCGCCANNGCGGCACCGGGCANNTTGTGCCACATCGGGTAGATCAACAGGACCGANAGCCANCCCATCCCNAGGTAGAGCGCCAGTGACCCNCGCGCATCGGTGCGCCANAACCAGAGCTTNGCCACNGCGCCGATCACNGCNANNGCCCAGACCACGCCGAGNATGCCNTANGCAAAGCCNGANCCGATNACCATGACNAGCGGCGTNTANGTGCCCGCNATCTTGAAATAGATCGCCGCNTGNTCGACACGGCCNANAAANGCGCGNCTGCGGTCGAAGGGCAGCAGGTGNTAGACGGCNGAGGCGGTGAAGGAGGCGAGGATACACACCGCATAGATCACCGTGGCGGTCAGCGTGCCCTCCTGACCTGCGGCATGCATCATCAGAAAGATGCTGGCCGGGATAGCGAAGCCGAGGCTGAGCAGATGTACTGTGCCATCAGCCAAGGTTTCAGAAATGGAGGTCGGATAAGCCATGCCGAAAAGGTAGCAGCGTCGTTCTGCCATGCCATAGATGACGCCGCGTCAGTCGGGCGACCCGACGGATCAGCGCGGTTTGTTGCCGTCGATCCAGCGCGACATCAGGGTNTTGTCGCGAAAACACTCCTGCGGCACNTCNCGGCGTTTNANNCGCGCGATGCGTTCGGCAAAGGCGACCTGTTTNGCCGAGGGGTAGGCNGCNAANGGCCCCTCNAGCGCNTGNGGNNTATGNGCGTCGATCCATTCNGANACCGCTGNGCGNTCNNCNTCGATNCCNTCGGGCAANGTCNNNGCCCGTTCTCTTGGCAAGGGTCCGGGCGTATTGCATCTGTTTTTCGGTCGCGGGCATGCGGCGGTCGGCCTGTTTGGGCTGTGCACTGTCGCTGCCGCGCGGCGGGCGACCCTGTTGGTCAGGATCGAAGATGCCGGGAAACTGAGGTTGAAAAGACATGTGGTCATTCCTCTGCTACTGCGTTCTACATATAGAACAGAAAGGGAACATGTTCAAGTCTCTCCGTATTCTCGCCCTTCCTTAAGGGTATATCTAGTAGCGAGGTGGTTTGGTTCCACAATATCGGCGAAATGTAGGGTTAGCGCAGGGACGCTGCGGCCTCGGCGATAAGTTCCGCCGCCCTGCGCATTCGCGCAGGCAAGGGCCGTCCGCGACGTGAGGCGAGCCAAAGATCATGCCAGCGCCGTTTGGGCAGAGGCAGCAGCCGAAGCAGGTCCTTCGCGGCAAAAGTCTCGACCCCGCTGCGGGGCAAAAGCGTGTAGCCCACCCCTCGCGCCACCGCTGCCGGAATCTGGCCGATTTGGTTCACATAGCCACGCAGGCGGATCCGGTCGGCCCCCGGATAGCTGCCCGGAAAATTCAACTGCAACAGATCGTCGGCATAGGCAAAGCCATCGGGATGCGCGATGAAGCCGCGGGTTTCAAGATCGGCGAAACTTTCTATCTGATCCAATGCATTAACCGGCAGAACAAGGCAAAGTTCCTCGCACCCTAGATGCTGGGCCTCCAGTCTGGTATGGGCGGGATCATCGGCCAGCACGCCGAGATCAAACCGACCATCCAGCAACCCGGCGCGGATCGTGGCTTGGGGTGCGGCTTCAAGGTGCAGGGAGAGGTCCGGCGCGTTGGCCATCCACTCCAGCAGCAGGGGCTGGAGCAATATGGCGAAACTGCCGGAGCAGGCGATATGCACCACGCCCCGGTCAGGCAGATCGGTGGCGATCCGCTCGCGCAGGCGCTGCTCTTCGCGGCGGCGGGCGAGGCCCGTCTCGAAGAGCGCTTCGCCCGCCGGGGTCAGGGTGAAGCTTTTCCCGTCGCGGGCGATCAGCGGCTGGCCCAGTTGATCCTCCAACTTGCGCAGATGTTGTGACACGCCGGGCTGGGTCATGTTGAGCCGCTCCGCCGTGCGGGTGAAATGACCCGTTTCGCAAAGGGTGGTGAAGGTCTCAAGCCATGTGGCGTTTAGCATGGGATACGTTTCGTTATGATTTCTATGAGTTTTGATAATTTCACATATGGGGTGCGCCTGTCTATCTCGACTTCAACGCAAACAGGAGAACGCATATGACCACCCCCCGTACCTTTTCCCACATCGGCCTATCTGTGCCGGACCTCGACGCTGCGGTGAAATTCTATTCCGAAGTGTTGGGCTTCTACGTCGTGATGCAGCCCACCGAAGCGGTAGAAGAAGACACCGCCATCGGCGTCATGTGCACCGATGTTTTCGGCCCCGGCTGGGGATCGCTGCGCATTGCCCATCTTGCCACGGCGGATGGCATCGGCATCGAAATCTTCGAATTCCCCGGCAATTACGCCCCCGATGAGAAGCTAGAGCACAAGCGCCACGGCACGTTCCATTTTGCCATCCAAGACCCGGATGTTGAAGGGTTGTTGGAGCGGATCGTAGCGGCGGGTGGCAAGCAGCGGATGCCGGTGCGGGAGTATTTCCCGGGCGAGAAACCCTACCGCATGGTCTATGTCGAAGACCCGTTCGGCATCGTCTTCGAGCTTTACAGCCACAGCTATGAGCTGACCTATTCGGCAGGTGCCTACGCCTGATCGGCCACCGGGGGCGTCAGGTGATCTGACGTCCCCAAAGATCGTATTCGCCGGCCTCTTCAACTTCAACGGTGACGATGTCGCCGACTTTGAGGTTCTGGAAATCCTCGTCGATGAAAAGGTTGCCGTCGATCTCGGGCGCGTCGGATTTGGTGCGGCAGGTGGCCGCGTCTTCGTCGATCTCGTCGACGATCACGTCGATGCGCTTGCCGACCTTGGCGGCGAGCTTGGCCTCGGAAATGGCCTGCGCCTTTTCCATGAAGCGGTCCCAGCGGTCTTGTTTGACCTCTGGCGTGACATGGTCGGGCAGGGCGTTCGACCGCGCGCCTTCGACGTTTTCATATTGGAAGCAACCAACCCGGTCGAGTTGCGCTTCGTCCAGCCAATCGAGCAGGGTCTGGAACTCCGCCTCAGTCTCACCCGGATAGCCGACAATGAAGGTCGAGCGCAGGGTGATGTCGGGACAGGTATCGCGCCATGCGGCGATCTCGTCCAGCGTCTTGGACGCCGCCGCAGGCCGGGCCATGCGTTTGAGAACATCGGGGTGGGCATGTTGAAAGAGAATATCGAGGTAGGGCAGCACCAGCCCTTCGGCCATCAGCGGGATCAGTTTGCGCACATGGGGGTAGGGATAGACGTAGTGCAGTCGCACCCAAGCGCCAAGCGAGCCAAGATCACGCGCCAGATCGGTGATATGTGCACGGTGCCCACGGTCTTCGGCGTGTTTGATGTCAACGCCGTAGGCCGAGGTGTCTTGGCTGATGACCAGAAGTTCCTTTACGCCATTGTCCACCAGCCGCTCGGCCTCGCGCATCACCGCATGGGCGGGGCGGCTTTGCAGGCGGCCACGCATGTCGGGGATGATGCAGAATTTGCACTTGTGGTTACAGCCCTCGGAAATCTTGAGGTAGCTGTAGTGCCGCGGGGTCAGCGAGACCTGTTGCGCGGGCAGAAGGTCGATGAAGGGATCGGGGCTGGGCGGCACTGCCCCATGCACCGCGTCGAGCACCTGCTCGTATTGATGCGGGCCAGTCACGGCGAGGATCCTGGGGTGGTGTTCGCGGATGTAGTCGGGCTCGGCCCCGAGACAGCCGGTGACGATCACCTTGCCGTTTTCCTTGAGCGCTTCACCGATCGCGTCGAGGCTTTCGGCCTTGGCACTGTCGAGGAAACCGCAGGTGTTCACGATCACCGCATCGGCACCTGCGTAATCAGGCGAGACGCCATAGCCCTCGGCGCGCAGCCGCGTCAGGATGCGTTCAGAATCCACCAGCGCCTTGGGGCAGCCAAGGCTGACCATGCCGATTGTCGGCTGGCCGGGGCGGGCGGGGTTGCTGATCTTCGCCTGTGGGGCGAGGTCGGGGCGCAGATTGGGTGGGTTTGTGCTCATGCATTGCGCTATAAGGCATGCAGGTGAGCGGGGAAAGAGCCGCCGGGCAGGAGGAGAGAGCCATGAGTTGGATTATACGCGGCATCGGCGCGCTGTTGCTGATCGTTGTGATCATGCTGGGGGCGCTGTTCTTGCTGCCCGGCGAACGGATCGCGCGGATCGCTAGTGACCAACTCAGCCGGATGACCGGGCGCGAGGTGTCGATCACCGGAGAGGTGGGTGTGACGTTCTGGCCGGTGCTAGGGGTGACCGCAGGCGGGCTTGAGGTTGGCAACGCGGATTGGACCAATAAGGGCGCGATGCTGACGGCGGCCAATGCGGCGATCGGGGTGGATGCGGGTGCGCTGCTGCGCGGTGAGATACGCATTACCAATATCGCGGCGCAAAGCCCGGTGATCCGGTTGGAGCAACGCCTTGATGGACGTGCCAGTTGGCAATTCACCGACAGCGCCAGCGGCGCGCAGATCGAGACTGAGAGCGAGCCGACCGCCAATAGGCGGCCCCTAAGCATTCAAAAACTGACGGTGACTGACGCCACGCTGATCTATGACGCGGAAGGGGCCGATGTGCTTCGTTATGAAGGCGTCGATTTGGCGCTCGATTGGCCCGAGCGGGGCGGGGCGGCGGATATCACCGCCAGCATGGCGCCGGCGGGGGAAGCGGTTCGGCTTGCCGCGCGGATCGAAGGCTTTGCAAATTTTCTGGAGGGCGGCGTGCAGCCGCTGCGCGCGGATGTTGCGACGCAGGGCGGCGATATCTCTTTTGACGGGCGCGGATCGCTTAACGGTGCGCTGGCGGGGGACCTGCGGGTTGACAGCCCCGATACGGCACGGTTTCTGGCGTCTTTCGGTGCGGGCGGTGTCACCCTGCCACGGGGGTTGGGCCAGTCGGTCGATCTGCGCAGTGGGCTGACATTGACGGCGGATCGGCGTTTGGCGCTGCGCAATATCGCGATGGACTTGGGCGGCAACAGGCTGACCGGGCAGGCCGATCTGGCGCTGAACGGCACGCCGCGCATTACCGCCAATCTGCGCACCGGGGCGCTGGACCTCTCTGCCCTGTCGGATGAAGCCACAGAGACGGGCAGCAGCGGCAGCCCGACAGCGGCAGGTCTTGAGGGCTGGTCTCGGCAAGAGGTCAACTCGGATTGGCTCGCGGC
>NZSX01000004.1 GCA_002703405.1 Sulfitobacter sp.
ATGAAGGGCTGAGGCAATGGAAACCACGATCCTATTCGCACCGCTGGTGGGTGCCATCCTCTGCGGTTTCGGCTGGAAGATCATCGGTGAGAAGGCCGCTCAGTGGACCGCCACGGGGCTGCTGTTCCTTGCCGCCTTCCTCTCTTGGGTGGTGTTCCTGACGCTAGACGGCCCGACCGAGCAAATTCAGATCCTGCGCTTTATCGAAAGCGGCACGCTGAGCACCGATTGGGCGATCCGCATGGACCGTTTGACCGCGCTGATGCTGATCGTCATCACCACGGTCTCAAGCCTCGTTCACCTCTACTCCTTCGGCTACATGGCCCACGATGAGAACTTCCGCGATAACGAGAGCTATCGCCCCCGGTTCTTCGCCTATCTGTCGTTCTTTACCTTCGCGATGTTGATGCTGGTGACAGCCGACAACCTCGTGCAGATGTTCTTTGGTTGGGAGGGCGTCGGCGTCGCCTCCTACCTGCTGATCGGTTTCTACTTCCGCAAGCCGTCGGCCAATGCCGCCGCGATGAAAGCCTTTGTCGTCAACCGGGTGGGGGACTTTGCTTTCCTGCTGGGCATCTTCGGCCTCTATATGCTGACGGACTCGATCCGCTTTGATGATATCTTTGCCGCAGCGCCCGACTTGGCTGAGCAGACGGTGACTTTCCTGTGGAACGATTGGAATGCGGCGAACCTGATCGCCTTCCTGCTCTTCCTCGGCGCGATGGGTAAGTCGGCGCAATTGTTCCTGCACACTTGGCTGCCCGACGCAATGGAAGGTCCGACACCTGTGTCGGCGCTGATCCACGCGGCGACCATGGTGACGGCAGGTGTTTTCCTCGTCTGCCGCATGTCGCCGGTGATGGAATTTGCGCCCGAAGCGATGGCCTTTGTCACAGTCATCGGTGCGACAACCGCCTTTGTCGCGGCGACCATCGGCCTTGTGCAAACCGACATCAAACGTGTGATCGCCTATTCGACCATGTCACAGCTTGGCTATATGTTCGTGGCGGCTGGCGTCGGCATGTACTCGGCGGCGATGTTCCACCTGTTCACCCACGCCTTCTTTAAGGCGATGCTGTTCTTGGGCGCGGGCTCGGTCATTCACGCGATGCACCATGAGCAGGACATGACCAACTACGGCGGCCTGCGTAAGAAAATCCCCTATACCTTCTGGGCGATGATGATCGGCACGTTGGCGATCACCGGTGTTGGCATCCCGCTGACGTATATCGGTTTCGCAGGCTTCCTGTCGAAAGACGCGATCATCGAAAGCGCTTGGGGCGGTGGGTCGATGTATGGTTTCTGGATGCTGGTGATCGCCGCGGCGATGACGAGCTTCTACAGCTGGCGTCTGATTTTCCTCACGTTTTTCGGCAAACCGCGTGGCAACAAGCACACGCATGAGCACGCCCACGAGAGCCCGATGGTCATGCTGATCCCGCTTGGCGTTCTGGCGCTCGGCTCGGTCTTTGCTGGGATGGTTTGGTACGGCAGCTTCTTTGGCCATGCAGATCAGGTTGGCAAATTCTACGGCATCCCGATGGCTGAAATGGCCGAAGGCGGCGACGCCCATGTCGAAGGGGCCGAGGATGACCACGGTGCCACCGGCCCGGTCGACGGCGATCACGGTGCCGACGCTTTGGTCGAAGGCCAGCAGGACGCGGGCGCGCAGCACGAAGCCTTTGGCGGTGCACCGGGTGAGGGGGCGCTTTACTTTGCGCCCGACAACCACGTGCTGGATGACGCGCACGCCGCCCCTACTTGGGTTAAGGTCTCGCCCTTTATCGCGATGCTGGCCGGTCTGGTCATGGCCCTGTGGTTCTATATCTGGAGCCCGACCGTCCCGGGACGTTTGGCGGCAAACCAACGCCCGCTTTACCTGTTCCTGAAAAACAAATGGTACTTTGATGAGGTTTACGACGTGATTTTCGTGCGTCCCGCCAAAACGATCGGCCGGTTCCTGTGGAAACGCGGCGATGGCACTGTGATNGACGGCACGCTCAATGGCGTCGCCATGGGNATCATCCCCTTCTTCACCCGCCTCGCGGGTAAGGCACAGACGGGCTATATCTTCACCTATGCCTTCGCCATGGTGATCGGCATCGCCGTTCTGGTGACATGGATGACGATGAGCGGAGGAGCGAACTGATGGATACGCATCTGCTTTCAATCATCACATTCATTCCGGCCTTCGCTGCACTGATCCTCGCGGTATTTTTGCGGGGCGACGATGCCGCTGCCGGGCGCAACGCGAAATGGCTGGCCTTCATCACCACGACGGTCACCTTCCTGATCTCGCTCTTCGTGCTGTTCGAGTTCGATCCGTCGAACACCGATTTCCAGTTCGTGGATGAGGCCGATTGGCTGCTGGGGCTGAAGTATCGCCTTGGCGTTGACGGGATTTCGATCCTCTTCGTGATGCTGACCACCTTCATGATGCCGCTGGTTATCGCGGCAAGCTGGAATGTTGAGCACCGCGTCAAGGAATACATGATCGCCTTCCTGCTCTTGGAAACGCTGATGCTCGGCGTGTTCATGGCGCTGGATCTGGTGCTCTTNTACCTCTTCTTTGAGGCGGGTCTGATCCCGATGTTCCTGATCATCGGNATCTGGGGTGGGAAAGAGCGTATCTACGCGAGCTTCAAGTTCTTCCTCTATACCTTCCTCGGCTCGGTGCTGATGCTGGTGGCGATGGTCGCGATGTTCACTGAGGCGGGCACGACCTGCATCGGCGGCTGCGAGATCAGCCTGCTGACCCACAACTTCGGCTCCGAGAGCTTTGAGCTGCTGGGGATTCAGATCGTCGGCGGCATGCAGACACTGATGTTCCTCGCCTTCTTTGCCAGCTTCGCGGTCAAGATGCCGATGTGGCCAGTGCACACATGGCTGCCCGACGCACACGTTCAGGCCCCGACGGCGGGTTCTGTGGTGCTGGCGGCGATCCTGCTGAAAATGGGCGGCTACGGCTTCCTGCGCTTCAGCTTGCCGATGTTCCCCGTCGGGTCCGAGGTGATGACGCCGCTGATCCTGTGGATGTCGGCCATTGCCATCGTCTATACCTCGCTGGTGGCGCTGGTGCAGCAGGACATGAAAAAGCTGATCGCCTATTCCTCGGTCGCACACATGGGTTTCGTGACCATGGGGATCTTTGCGGCGAACCAGCAGGGGATTGATGGCGCGATTTTCCANATGATCAGCCACGGCTTCATCTCTGGCGCGCTTTTCCTCAGCGTCGGCGTGATCTATGACCGGATGCACACCCGAGAGATCGACGCTTACGGCGGTCTGGTGAACCGCATGCCCGCCTATGCGCTGGTCTTTATGTTTTTCACCATGGCGAACGTGGGCCTGCCGGGCACATCCGGTTTCGTGGGGGAATTCCTGACGCTCATGGCGACCTTCCAAGTGAACACTTGGGTGGCGGCAGTGGCGACCACGGGCGTGATCTTCTCGGCGGCCTACGCGCTGTGGCTCTATCGCCGCGTGGTGATGGGCGACCTGATCAAAGAAAGCCTCAAGGCGATCACCGATATGACCGCGCGTGAGAAATGGATCATTGCGCCGCTGGTGGCGATGACCCTGATCTTGGGCGTCTATCCGGCACTGGTGCTGGATATGATCGGGCCGTCGGTGGCTGCTCTCGTTGACAATTACGACATGGCGCTGGAGGCGGCTGAGGCCGCTGTGCAGACCGCCGATGCCTCGCATTAAGAAGGACTTGGCGCATGATTTCCGCTGATCTGAACATCATTCTGCCCGAGATTGTACTTGCGGGGTTTGCCCTGCTTGGCCTTCTTGGCGCGGTCTATACGTCGAAAGACAAGGCCGCCGGGGTGCTCGTCTGGGTGACCGCGGTGGTGATGGTGCTGCTGGCTGCTTGGGTGGCCATGTCCGGCGACGGCACCACCAACATCGCCTTCCACGGCATGTTCATCGACGACAGCTTCGCGCGCTTTGCGAAAGTGGCGATCCTGCTCTCGGCGGCGGCTGTCTTGGTCATGTCCGAAAGCTATATGAAACTGCGCGGTTTGCTGCGGTTTGAATATCCGATGCTGGTGGCCTTGGCTGTTGTCGGCATGATGATGATGGTCAGTGCAGGCGACCTGATGGCGCTCTACATGGGGTTGGAGCTGCAATCGCTAGCGCTCTATGTCGTGGCCTCGCTGCGCCGCGACTCGGTCAAATCCACGGAGGCGGGCCTCAAGTATTTCGTGCTCGGCGCGCTTAGCTCGGGCCTGCTGCTCTATGGTGCGTCGCTCGTTTATGGCTACGCCGGGACCACGCTTTTCGCGGGCATCATCACCACGGCGCAAACCGGCGGCACCTCGCTCGGGCTGCTCTTTGGTCTGGTCTTCCTGATTTCGGGCCTTGCGTTCAAAGTTTCCGCCGTGCCGTTCCACATGTGGACACCGGACGTATACGAAGGTGCGCCCACCCCGATCGCGGCTTTCTTTGCCACAGCGCCAAAAGTCGCCGCCATGGGCCTGTTCGCGCGGGTCATGCATGACGCCTTCGGCCAGATCGTCAACGATTGGAGCCAGATCGTGGCGCTGCTGTCGGTGCTGTCGATGTTCTTCGGCTCTGTCGCCGCGATTGGTCAGACCAACATCAAGCGTCTGATGGCCTTTTCATCAATTGCCCACATGGGCTATGCGCTGATGGGTTTGGCTGCGGGCACGGCCTTCGGCGTGCAGGCGATGCTGGTCTATATGGCGATCTATGTGACGATGAACCTCGGGACATTCGCCTTTATCCTGCTGATGCAAAAAGACGGCGCGCCGGTGACTGATATCACGCTGCTCAACATGTATGCCAAAAGCAATCCGGGCCGGGCGCTGGCGATGCTGGTGCTGCTCTTCAGCCTTGCGGGTGTGCCGCCGATGCTGGGCTTCTTTGGCAAGTTCTATGTGCTGCGCGCAGCCTATGATGCCAATATGGCATGGCTCGCTGTGGCGGGCGTGATCGCCAGTGTGATCGGTGCCTACTACTACTTGCGGATCGTCTTTTACATGTACTTTGGCGAAGAGCGCTCTGACACGCTGGATCACCAGAACGGTGGCGTGTTGACCGTGGTGCTGATGGCGTCGGCGGTGATTATGATCGTCGGGATCGCAAACATGTTCGGTGTCGAAGGCATGGCCGCCTCGGCTGCGGCGTCGCTGGTGAACTGAGCGGTGCGGCGGACGATCGGCCGGATCAGCGCATGAGCCACTGGCCGGAAGGCTATGGCCGGCGCGTCTATGACACGCTCGATTCCACCCTCTCAGAGGCGGCGCGGTTACAGCAAGAGCTGACCGCGCCGACTTGGATCCTCGCACTGGAGCAGACTGCCGCGCGGGGCCGCCGGGGCCGCAGTTGGACCACGCCGCGCGGCAATTTCGCGGCCACACTGATGATGCCGCGCAAAGAACCGCCGGGCGTCGCCGCGCTGCGGTCCTTCGTGACATCGCTGGCGCTTTACCGCTCTTTCGTCGGGGTGACCGGGCGCGAGGATGCCTTTGCCCTAAAATGGCCGAACGATGTGCTCCTGCGAGGCGGCAAGGTTGCGGGTATCCTGCTTGAAAGTGTGGGCGATCATCTGGCCATCGGCATCGGCGTGAACCTTGCCCATGGACCAGAGGCGAGCACGCTGGAAGCCCGCGCCCTGCCTGCGGTGACCCTCCGCGAAGCGGGGGCGAATGTGAGCGCCGAAGATTTCCTTAACATCCTTGCGCAAGAATATGCCGGTCTGGAAGATCAATTCACCACCTATGGTTTCGTCACGATCCGCAGCGCATGGCTCGCCCATGCCGCGCGGCTCGGAGAGGTCATCACTGCCCGCACCATGCGCGATGAGATCACCGGCGTTTTCGAAGATGTAGACGGCGCAGGCAATCTGATCCTGCGCACCCGCGACGGCGCGGTGCCCATCACCGCAGCGGATGTGTTTTTCTAAAATCTGGGGGAGGGGAGGCACCATGCTTCTGGCAATTGATTGCGGCAACACGAATACCGTGTTCTCGATCTGGGACGGGGAAGAGTTTATCGCCACTTGGCGCACCTCGACCGAATGGAAACGCACGGCGGATCAATATTACGTCTGGCTTAACACGCTGATGCGGCTGCAAAATATTGACGCTGACATCACCGATATGATCATCAGCTCAACCGTGCCACGGGTGGTGTTCAACCTGCGCGTTCTGGCGGATCGCTACTTTCACACGCGCCCTCTTGTGGTGGGCAAACCGGGCTGCGAGTTGCCCATCGACGTGCGCGTGGATGCGGGCACGCAGGTCGGGCCCGACCGTTTGGTGAACACAGTGGCAGGCTATGACCTTTATGGCGGTGACCTGATTGTGGTGGACTTCGGCACTGCCACGACCTTTGACGTCGTGGCCGATGATGGGGCTTATATCGGCGGCGTGATCGCGCCGGGGGTGAACCTCAGCCTAGAGGCGCTGCATAGCGCCGCCGCGGCCTTGCCGCATGTCGATATTTCCAAACCGCCGCATGTGATTGGCACCAATACCGTCGCCTGTATGCAGTCCGGTGTCTTTTGGGGTTATGTCGGACTGGTTCGTGAGATATGTGAGCGCATAAGGGCGGAACGTGCAAGACCCATGCGCGTTATCGCCACGGGGGGTCTGGCACCGCTGTTTCAGCAGGCAGTCGACCTGTTCGATGATTATCAAGATGAACTCACGATGCACGGGCTGACCGTGATCCACGATTATAATAAGGACAAAGCTGAATAATATGAGCAGCGAACGATTTATCTATCTGCCCCTTGGTGGGGCGGGTGAAATTGGCATGAACGCCTATGTCTACGGTTACGGCAAACCCGGGAAAGAACGGCTGATCGTCGTCGACATCGGTGTGGCCTTTCCGGACATGGACAGCACGCCGGGCGTGGACCTGATCCTGCCCGACATCTCTTGGCTGAAGAAACGTCGCGATCAGATCGAAGCGATCTTTATCACCCACGCCCACGAAGACCACATTGGCGCCATCGCGCATTCCTATGAGGTGCTGAAGGCGCCGATCTATGCGCGCGCCTTTACCGCCAATATCGCTCGCCGGAAGATGTCTGAACACGGCCACCCCGAAGACGCGGTCACCACGGTAAGCGCATGGCCAGAGCAGATCACCGCAGGCCCCTTCAAAGTGGGCTTCCTGCCGATCTCGCATTCGATCCCTGAATCCTCGGCCATGGTCATCGACACGCCAGAGGGGCGCACGATCCACTCCGGCGACTTCAAGATCGACCGCACCCCAGGCGTCGGCGAAGCCTTTGACGACGCACTTTGGGCCGAGGTCTGCAAGGATGGCGTCAATGCGCTGATCTGCGACAGCACCAATGTTTTCTCCGCTCATCCCGGCCGCTCGGAAGCGACCGTTGGGCCGGAGATCGAAAAGCTGGTCAGCAGTGCCGAGGGCATGGTCGTCGCCACGACCTTTGCCTCCAACGTGGCGCGGGTCAAAACGCTGGCAGAAGCGGGCGCACGGGCAGGGCGGTCGATCGTTCTGCTGGGGCGTGCGATGAACCGCATGGTCGAAGCCTCGATCCAGACCGGTGTGATGACAGACTTCCCGCCTGTCATCTCTCCCGAGAATGCCCGCGCCATTCCGCGCGAGAACCTGATGCTGCTGGTCACCGGCAGCCAAGGTGAACGCCGCGCGGCCTCTGCGCAGCTGGCACGGGGGAAGTATCAGGGCATCGAGTTGAAAGAGGGCGATCTGTTCCTCTTTTCCTCGAAGACCATCCCGGGCAATGAGCGCGGCGTGATCGGGATCATCAACCAGTTCTCTGAAAAGGGTGTGGATGTGGTGGATGATTCCTCGGGGCTCTATCACGTGTCGGGCCACGCGAACCGCCCGGACCTTGAGACGCTGCATGCCATCGTCAAACCGCAGGTTCTGATCCCGATGCACGGCGAGCACCGTCACCTGCGCGAGCATGTGAAGATTGCCAATGCCAAGGGCATCACCGGCGTGTTGGCCGTGAACGGTATGATGATCGACCTGTCGGGCAACAAGCCCAAGGTGGTTGAACATGTCGACACGGGCCGCATGTATCTGGACGGGTCGGTTCAAGTCGGCGCGCTGGATGGTGTGATCCGCGACCGTATCCGCATGGCGCTGAACGGCCATGCCACCGTGACCATGATTTTGGATGCGGATGATGAGCCCTTGGGCGAGCCTTGGGTTGATCTGATGGGGCTGCCGGAGACAGGCCGGTCCAATGCACCGCTTGTGGATGTGCTGGAACAAGACCTCAGCCAGTGGCTGAACCGTCAGAAAGCCGCCACCCTGCGGGATGACGACAAGCTGAACGACGGTCTGAAAAAGGTCGCACGTCAGTCGTCTTACGACGAAATCGGCAAGAAACCCGAAGTCACCGTGGTGGTCAGCCGTCTGAGCTGACCTCCTCCCCACCGCTGCACATATAGACCGCGCCGCCCACTGCGACCACGCTCACCCCCGTGGCCGCAAGGGCGGCGGGGGTCGATAGCGCGGTGGCCAGCGTCGTGCCTGTAGTCGCCAGATTGGCGCTCAGTGCAGATGCCCCTCCCGTCAAAATGAANGCCCCNGANTTATGCGCCACGGCGCGTAGGTTGTCCGGCTGNCTGATGGTGTCGACCGCGGATCGTGCGATGTTCTTGCTGATCTCGACGGTCTCTTCCTTGGTNGTGTTCACCCGTTCGCANAAGGTCTTTTTGCAATAGCCGCGATANTTCCGCGCGCCGGGGATCAGGAAATGCCCATCCTCGGGTGTGGCGGTCAGGCAGTAGCCGTCGATCTGGTCGAGCGGCACGGTGGTGGCAAGGTAGTCGAACAGCACCCCNCTGTCACAGGCGGGTGGGGCGCCCCAAAGGCTGCTCCATTTCCGNGCGGGCCAATTCATCAGCCGTTCGCGAGCGCCGACTTCCTCGGCGAAATTGGCGAAATTCTCGGCCTCTACGACAACTTCGGCGCCGTTGACCTCNGCCCGGCAGCGCTCGGCGCTGGCGGGGGCAGAGATAAGGGCGGTCAGGGCAAGGGTGAGGGCGAAGAGAGCAGGGCGCAGCATNATGGTCCTATCTGAGAGGTTTNCCCNCACATAGCACAGACGNAAAAGCCGCCAATCCCGGCAGGGATCAGCGGCGAATTNATGCCCGCGTGGGGCTGGTNTNAGATGCGCTCGCGGAAGCTTAGGCCGATGAAGTCNGGNGTNTGATCGCCCAGCCCGACGACGCGGTTGTCNTTGCCACCGCGTTTGTCATTCCGGCCCCGACCACGCGAAGGTTTGTCATTGTTGCCGCCGCGCTGNGANTTGCGCCCGCCCTGCGTGCCTTCGGCTTCGCGCTCTGGGGNCACATCGGCTTTGGNCTCTTTCGGTGCCTCGGCCTGCGGNTGCNTGGCCTCATTGGAGGTCTCAACGGGTTTGTCCGTCTGAGGCTTATCCGTCTGGNGCTTATCCGTTTGGCGCNCGTCNGCCTGCGGTTGCTCAGCCTGTGGCTTATCGGCCTGTGGNNTGTCCGACTTACGGCTGCGCGACCGGGTGCGNTTGGGCTTGTCATCGGTNTTGGCCGGGGCGTCAGACGCCTCTTCTGCCGGTTTGGCATTGCCAAGCGGGTTCTCGATGCGCGGAATTTCCTTTTGCACCAGACGCTCGACGTCTTCAAAGTTCTTGTCGTCGCGGGGCTGGCAGATCATGATCGCCTTGCCGTCGCGGCCCGCACGGCCGGTGCGGCCAATGCGGTGAACGTAATCCTCGGCGTGGCTGGGCACGTCGAAGTTGAAGACATGGCTCACGCTTGGCACATCAAGCCCACGCGCGGCAACGTCTGAGGCCACGAGGAAACGNAGCTCGCCAGCGCGGAACCCTTCGAGCGTTTTGGTCCGCTGGCTTTGGTCCAGATCGCCGTGGATCGGGGCGGCGTCATAGCCGTATTTCTTCANNGANTTGGCAACGGTNTCCACGTCCATCTTGCGGTTGCAGAAGATGATCGCATTGGTGCATTTCTCGCCTTCGGCGTCGATCAGCAGACGCAGCAACTTGCGCTTCTCGGTGGCTTCACGGTCCTTGCGCGAGGCTTTGAACATGACAACGCCCTGTTCGATGGTCTCGCTCGTGGTGGCCTGACGTGCCACTTCGATCCGCTTAGGATTGCTNAGAAAAGTGTTGGTGATCCGCTCAATCTCGGGCGCCATGGTGGCCGAGAAGAACAGCGTCTGACGGGTGAAGGGCGTGAGGCCGAAGATCCGTTCGATATCGGGGATGAACCCCATGTCGAGCATCCGGTCGGCTTCGTCCACGACCATGACTTTCACGTCCGAGAGGATCAGCTTGCCCCGCTCGAAATGATCCANCAGGCGGCCCGGTGTGGCGATCAGCACGTCGACGCCTTTGTCGATCAGCTTGTCTTGCTCTTTNAAGCTCACGCCGCCGATCAGCAGCGCTTTGGTNAGCTTGAGGTGCTTGGANTANGTNTCNAAGTTCTCGGCCACCTGTGCNGCCAATTCCCGCGTGGGGCAGAGCACGAGGCTGCGCGGCATCCGCGCACGAGCGCGGCCNCGNGCNAGNAGCGANAGCATCGGNAGCGTNAAGCTGGCGGTCTTGCCGGTGCCNGTCTGGGCGATGCCCAACACGTCGCGGCCTTCGAGAGCGGGGGGAATNGCGCCCGCNTGNATNGGTGTGGGCGATTCGTAGCCAGCCTCTACAACAGCTTTGAGGACCTTGGCATTCAGGTTTAGATCGGTAAATTTTGTCATGTGCGTCCGGGTTGAGCGGACACTGACTTGGCCCGCGGCAGCAATACAAGCCGGCCCGAATGGCCCAAGGGGCGGCATATGCCGCGGCATGTTGCGAAAGCGCATAGCAAGTTGCNGCCCAGCCGTCAAACACTTGGCCTCTCAGGCGCTTAACTTGCGAAATGGCGCGACACCTTTGCATCAAGGTCGAGATCNGCAAGGCGCAGCAAACCCTTCGCCTTTAGGNTNGCGCGCAACTCGGGGGTGTCGGCGCAGACCTCATTGAAAAAGGCGCGNAATCCCGCCTCGNCCCCTTCGGCTTCGATCATGGAAAAAAGCTCATGCATCGACAGCCCNCCGCGATCNCGGGGNCGGTTGGGGGCGAGATCGGAACGGTAAGAGCCTTTTTCCAGCCGGTAGCGATAGGCGGCCAGCCAGTCGGGCCAGCTTTTNGCGTGCAGATGCGCCAGATCAATGCCGGGCTGNTGCTCTGGCCCCTCAATCATCGCGTCATTCNGAAAANCGTTGTGTATTTGNAGGCGAACGTCGGCCATCCCGGTGCGGACAAAGACCTTTCCGGCCAAATGGCTCAAGAATCCCCCTTTGACGTATTCGCCATAGGTTGGNTAAAGCTCCGACACGATCTGCGCCCNCTGCGGGCCGTTTGGAATGAAGGNTTTGAAGGCTGTCGCATCGCCTGCCAAAGCCTCCATCGGGCGGATGCGGGCGATCTTTTGCGCNGCGGGCAGGGCGGCGAGCACCTCTCCCACAGGGNGCTCGGCAACAAGGAATTCGTCCACATCCATATGGATCAGCCAATCCACNTCATCCGCGCGGTTATAGGCGCGGGTGGCGTTCTGGCTNTGGCGGACCTGATGCTTTTGCGGGCGNTTGCCGCANAGCTTTTGCCAATAGGCATCATCGCAGGTGACGACGCGGATNTTGGGGTGGGCTTTCAAACTGTCGAAAGCCTCTGGGTTCTCAGCGTCGAGAAATAGATAGAGCCGATGCGCGCCTGCCTCAAGNTGGTAGGCGGCAAAGCGTCTAATCTCGTCAGCGGGGGCCAAAATTGTGGCAACCAGCCCCCATTTCGTCGTCGTCGTCATCGNGTCTCCCCGGTTGGGTCCAGAATGCCATGATTGCGCNCGAAATCAAGGCTTACGACCCATACCGGAGAGGCTNATTCAGACCATCATTTCCTTGGTCGCGGTAAGTTTCACATCCGGGTAATCGCGCTCAACCCGGTCGATGTCCCATTGNAGGCGGGTNAGGTAAACGATGTCGCNGTCGTGGTCATGAGCGATGTGCTGTTTGTTNNTTTCGGTAAACTTATCAACGGCTTGTTTCGTGCCGTTCACCCAGCGGGCCGAAGTGAATTGCGAGGGCTCAAACCGNACCGGCAGCCCGTATTCCAGNTCGATCCGGCTNGCGAGCACTTCGAANTGCAANTGNCCNACNACGCCNACGACAAANCCCGAGCCGATGGAGGGTTTNAANACNTTCGCGGCACCTTCTTCGGCAAATTGCATCAGCGCNTTNTCNAGNTGNTTNGCTTTCAGCGGATCGCCCGCNCGGACNNNTTGCAGCANTTCNGGCGCNAANGAGGGGATNCCGCTGACGCGCAGNGCTTCGCCTTGGGTCAGCGTGTCNCCGATGCGCANNTGCCCGTGGTTGGGGATGCCGATGATGTCACCNGCCCANGCCTCTTCNGCCAATTCGCGGTCNGAGGCNAGGAACATGACAGGGTTGGANATTGTCATCGGTTTNTTNGTGCGCACATGGGTCATTTTCATGCCCCGCTCGAAATGNCCCGAGGCGAGGCGGACAAAGGCCACGCGGTCGCGGTGTTTCGGGTCCATGTTCGCCTGCACTTTGAAGACAAAGCCAGAAACCTTTGTTTCTTCNGGCAAAATCTGGCGCGGCGTGGCGGCTTGGATCTGNGGNTCCGGCCCGTATTTGGCGATGCCCTCCATNAANTCGCGCACGCCGAANGAGTTGATGGCAGAGCCGAACCAGATCGGCGTCANCGTCCCTTCGTGCATNGCTNTGAGGTCCAGAGGCGGNAGCANNTCACGCGCCATNTCCAAATCTTCGCGCAGCTTTTCCAGCAGNGCGGCNGGGACGTGCTGTTCAAGTTTGGGATCGTCCAGCCCTTCGATCTTGATGCTGTCNGCCACACGGTTCCGGTCGGCGCGGTCCATCAGTTCCAGACGGTCGCGCAGCATGTCNTAACAACCGACGAAATCNCGGCCCACGCCGATGGGCCAGCTTGCCGGTGTCACGTCAATGGCGAGGTTCTCTTGNATTTCGTCNATGATNTCAAAAGTGTCGCGGCTCTCGCGGTCCATCTTGTTACAGAAGGTCAGGATCGGCAGATCGCGCATCCGGCAGACTTCNAANAGNTTCTGCGTCTGGCTTTCCACACCCTTGGCCCCNTCGATNACCATCACGGCGGCATCCACCGCTGTCAGCGTGCGGTAGGTGTCTTCGGAAAAGTCCGAGTGGCCGGGCGTGTCGACGAGGTTAAAGCGGTAGTTAGTGTCGCCACTGTGAAAATCGAATGACATGGCCGAGGCCGAGACCGAGATCCCCCGGTCCTTCTCCATCGCCATAAAGTCCGAGCGCGTGCGCCGCGCTTCGCCCTTGGCGCGCACTTGACCAGCCATCTGAATGGCCCCGCCGAACAGCAGGAACTTTTCAGTCAGCGTGGTCTTGCCCGCGTCAGGGTGGCTGATGATCGCAAAGGTGCGACGGCGCGCGATCTCGGCGGGCAGGGCGGGGCGGTTTTGCGGCGTGTCCAACATCCGCCCCATATAGGCTGCGCCGCGACCGGGCGCAATCTGGCCATTGCTGCGAATCGGCTCTGGGCCTAGCATGAGAACATAAGTGGTACATGGAGGGATTTGCGATGGAACTGAAAGAGATTGCTCAAGAGTTGGTAAACGGCTGCCGGGCCGGTGCCGCCAAGGTGCGCGAGAACCTAGATAAATTATATGCCGAAGATGCCGTTTCGGTAGAGGCCGCGGACATGGGCGGGCAGGGGCGCGAGACGCATGGGATTAAGGCGATCCACGGCAAACACGACTGGTGGGAAAACGCCATGGAAGAGCACGCGACCGAAGTCTCTGGCCCGTTTTATTTCGGCGATGAGCAGTTCAGCGCAGTCTTCAAGGTCGACGCCACCGACAAGCAGAGCGGCGACCGCTTTCAGATGGAAGAGATCGGCGTTTACCACGTGAAGAACGGCAAAATCGTCCGGGAAGAGTTTCACTACGCCGTTGAGGCCTCCTAACGGGTTGAGGCTTTTCGCAGCAGCGCCGCCGCATCGGGGCGGTTGAGCAGCGCCTCGGCCAGATCAAGCCCGGCATGGGGCAGATCGGAATGGCCGGGGATCACCTCGCCCAAGGCTGCGGCCATTTCCGGCGGTAGGACCGAGCGGGTGCGGCTGTCGACCAGCATGGATTCGGCAGCAATCCCCTCGGCATAGATGATCTGGTGTCCGTCAAAGAGCAGTTGGAAGTAGTCGACAAAACCGCCGTCCTGCACCGTCACGCTGTCGCCATTCACCAGATGCCGCGCTTTCACGAGCAGTTCCGACCGGCCCGCACCCATCTCATCACTGCGTTGATAGATAAAGAGGCGGTGGTCGGGGCTGACGATCAGGTCATGTTCATTGTTCAAGGTGCCCGCCCGAATGCAGATGGGCGCGAAATCGCCCACCGCGCGCAGGGTGCTCTGGCCGATCCAGCGTAGGGTCTGCACACCGTCGTCGCGGGTCAGGATGCGGTCACCGATACGGAGGTCTTCGATGCGCCGCAGCTCTCCGGTGCTGAGCGAGATATGGGTGCCGCGTGTGAAGGACACGCAGGCGAGTTGGCCGAATTTCTGCTGCGCAGTTTGGGTATCAATCCCAACAATGCGGTAGCCCGTTTGCGGGGTCAGCGGCCCCAGTGGCAAGAGGTAAACCTCAGCGGCGTGCCCCTGGCCATCGACCTCGACCAGCAGCAGCGCCTCTTGGGTCTGGCCGTCGGGCGACATCAGTGTAAGCAAGCTGTCGAGATGCAGGTCTGCACCGGGGCTGCCCACGCCGGTATCCTCGGCAAGCTGCAATTGATCGCCCGGCAGGGTCAGCAGAGACAGGCGCAACGGCTCGGCCGCGCGGTCCAGCTCATAGACATCATCCAGCACCAATTCAGCGGCAAAAGACAGCGTATCGCCCATATTCGCCCCGTCGCTCGCGCGTAGTTGTTCGGCGCGGTAGACGGCAATGCTCTGGGCTGGGGCGGTGCGGGTGCGGGACATGATGGGCCTTTGGTTCAGGGGCTTTCGCCAGCGGGATAAGGTAGAATTGTGGCCCACATGGGTCAAGGCTCGGGTGATTTGCTGGCATTGGCCGCAGGCCGTGGTAGGCATATGCAAATGCATAGGAGGAATCGCATAATGGATCTGGGAATTAAGGGTAAGAAGGCGCTGGTCTGTGCCTCGTCCAAAGGGCTTGGCCTTGGCTGCGCCGAAGCGCTGGCGGCGGCAGGGGTCAACCTTGTGATGAACGCACGCGGCGCCGAGGCGCTTGAGGCGTCGGCAGAACGTATCCGTCAGGACTATGGCGTCGAAGTCGTCACCGTGGCGGCGGATGTGGCCACCGAAGAGGGGCAGGCGCTGGTCATCAAGGCCGCCGAGGGCTGTGACATCCTCGTCAACAACGCGGGCGGCCCCCCTCCGGGCATGTGGCATGACTGGGACCGCGAAGATTTCATCAAGGCGCTCGACGCGAATATGTTGGCCCCCATCGCGCTGATCAAAGCGCTGGTGCCCGGCATGATGGAGCGCGGCTGGGGCCGGGTAGTTAATATCACCAGCCAATCCGTGCGCGCGCCGATTGGCGTGCTGGGCCTCAGCAACTCGGCCCGGACCGGGCTTACCGGCTATGTTGCGGGCACTTCGCGTCAGGTGGCGGGCAAAGGGGTCACGATCAACAACCTTTTGCCCGGCATTCACGCGACCGACCGCGCAGATTCGCTGGATGCGGGTGTGGTCAAGGCCAAGGGCATCACACTGGACGAGGCCCGCGCCGAGCGGCAGGCCGGCATCCCCGCAGGTCGCTATGGCACGCGCGAAGAGTTCGGCGCGGCTTGTGCGTTCCTCTGTTCGCAGCACGCGGGCTTTATCGTAGGCCAGAACCTGCTGCTGGACGGCGGCGGTACCAACATCACGATGTAAGCAAAGGAGGGGGCCGAAATGGTAATAAAAGCCGCAGGGCTGCTGGTCGGCCTCTTCGCCACTTCGGCCAGCGCCCAAGACCTGCTGCCGCGCTATGAGGCGGCGCAGGTCGCGCTGGATGGGCGGATGCTGAGCGTGATGGGAAGTGATCCTACCAAGGCCCGTTGGAGCCTTGAGCGGCGCGGCAAATCCGCCTGTGCGCTGGCCGAGCTTGAACGTCTGCGCGGCCGCCCCGTGGCCGAGGCTTATGTGCGGGAGGTTGAATATGCCATCGGCGAAGCCGACCGGCTGACCCGCGCGGCGGACTTTGGCGGATTGGCGGCGCGGATCCATCGCAATGTGGGGATTCGCTTTCAGCGTGATCTGGTGCCAATCACCCGCAAATGCGGGATCGGGCTTTAGCGAGGATTGATCCGACGGCATGGCAGAAGCAGGCCCTTGCCACGCCGCCGGGCCATCACATTTCTGACAGCGGGTGTTTCGGGACTAGCCCGCTTCAAGCCGCGCGGCTAACGCTAAAGGGGTTGTCTCACCGAAAGGGCCTGCCCCATGCAAAGCACCGTTTTAATTGTCCTCTTTGCGGCTGTCATCCTCGCCAGCCTGCTGGTGGCCCCGCGCCGCGCAACGGTCGAAGGGTTCTTTGGCGGTGCCAATGCGGCGGGCCGCGCGCCGGGACTTTGGGTGCTGGTGCTGAGCCAAGTTACCACGTGGATTTTCGCCCGCAGCCTGATGAACGCCGCGATCTTGGGCTATTTTTACGGCATCGCGGGCACGCTGGCCTATGCGGCCTATTATGGTTCATTCCTGACGGGCGGCTTTATCGTGGGGCAGTTGCGCAGGGGCGGCGCTCGGTCGGTGCAAGACTGGCTGGGTGGGCATTTCGGGCGTTCGGGCACGGCGGCCTATAACCTCGTGATCGGGCTGCGGTTGCTGTCCGAGGTTTTTGCCAATCTGCTGGTGGTCGCGCTGATTTTCGAGGCCGTCTGGCCCGGCTCTGGCACGCTGGCGGTGCTGATCGTCGCGGCTTTGGGCTTTGGCTATTCGGCATGGGGCGGGCTGTCTGCCGCGCTGCGCACGGATGTGGTGCAGATGCTGGTCTTTCTTGTCGTTTTCGGCCTCGCGCTTGGTGCGCTGCTGCTGAGCCCGGGGTTCGAGCTTGGCGCGGTGCTGAGCGCGCCTGGCGTGTCGGGGCCGTATAACGGCTGGGTGCTTTTGGCGGTGGCCTTGTTGCAGGTCTTCTCCTACCCCGCCCATGACCCGGTGATGATGGACCGTGGCTTTCTGGCAGATGAGGCAACCACGCGGGCCTCTTTCCTGCACGCCTTTTGGATTTCGACCCTTTGCATCATCGGCTTTGGCTTTTTCGGCATCCAAGCCAGCCTGACCGGTGCGGCCTATGAGGGCGAATTGATCGGCACATGGGGGCAGATGTTTCCGGGCTGGATTTTTGTGGCGCTGATGCTGTCGCTGCTCGTCTCGGCGCTGTCGACGCTTGATTCCGCGCTGGCCTCGGCCGCGCGGCTGATGGTCGAAGAATGGCGCATCGCGCCGCGCAGCCTGAGGGGCGGGCGGCTGGTGATGGCGGGGTTCATGGCGCTTGGTGCGCTGTTGACGCTCTGGGGCAATGCCACGCTTTTCGATGCCGTGGCGGTCAGCGGGACCGCGTCGATGTTCCTTACCCCGGTGCTGCTGGTGGGGCTGGTGGCGGGGCGACGCATTGCGGTCTGGAGTTATCTCGCCGCCTTTGCCGCCGCGATGCTCGGGGCTGCGGCCTATTTCGCGCGGGGCTGGGCGCCGGTGGCGGCCCTCCTGCCCGAGGGGCATAAATACGAGCAATTGTTGGTGATTTGCGTGATCGTGCTACTGGCCGGGTTCGCAGCGGTGCTTGCGGGGGCGCGGCGGGGCTGATAGCTGGGTTTCCGAGCGATTTGATCGGATACCGCAGTTTCCATGAGTGACCCCACCCCCCGACTGGAAATCCGCAATCTGCGCCGCGCCTATGGCGGGCGGCAGGTTGTCGATGACGTGTCTTTGCAGATCATGCCGGGGCAGGTGACCTGTCTGCTCGGCCCCTCGGGCTGCGGCAAATCCACCACGCTGCGCATGATCGCCGGCGTTGAGATGCAAGACAGCGGCACGATCCACGTCGATGGCAAAATGATCTGCGACACGGTGTTTCGCGTCCCGCCCGAGCGGCGCGAGATTGGGCTGATGTTTCAGGATTTCGCCCTGTTCCCGCATCTGAGCGTGGCCGACAATGTGGGCTTTGGCCTGAAGAGAGGCACAAAGGCCGAAAAACGCAAACGCATCGAAGAACTGCTCGAGCGGGTGGACCTGCTGCGCTATATCGACGGCTACCCGCACCAACTATCGGGTGGGGAACAACAGCGCGTGGCGCTGGCCCGTGCGCTCGCCCCGCAGCCGCGCATCATGTTGATGGACGAGCCGTTCTCTGGCCTCGACAACCGTCTGCGCGACGGCATCCGCGACGAGACCCTGAGCATCCTGAAAGAAGAGGACACTGCCGTTCTGCTGGTCACCCATGAGCCGGATGAGGCGATGCGCATGGCCGATGAAATCGCGCTGATGCGCGACGGCAAGATCGTCCAGCAGGGCGCGCCCTATAACGTCTATACGCGGCCCGTCGATCGCGCCTCCGTCGCATTTTTCAGCGATGCCAATGTGCTTGAGGCCAGGGTAACCGGCGCGCTGGCCGATACCGTCTTTGGTCAATTCCTTGCCCCCGGGGTGCCGGATGGCACGCAGGTAAATATCGTCTTTCGCCCGCAACACCTGCGCATCGACTTTGACCGGGCGGGCAAAGGCCCACGCCCCACGGCGACCGATGGCACACCGGCCCGCGCCGTGGTGGAACGCGCGCGCTTTATGGGGAACGAAAGCCTTGTTGAATTTGTGTTGGAAGAGGACGGATCGCGGCTCAAGGCCACGGTGCCGAATGTCTTTTTGCCGCAACCCGGCGCTGTCATGTGGCTGACTGTGCGCCGCGACCGCTGCTTTGTCTTTCCGGTGACGGCATGAAGCCCCTGATGGTAGAATTCGGCATGGGGTCGTCCCTGCGCCGCGCCGATTATACGCAGGCCGCGACACGCGCGGTGCAGGATGCGCTGTGGCATAACTCGATCAATCTGGCAGAGCTTTTCGGTTTCGATAGGTCCGCCATGCGGATCACCCTCGACGTGGGCGTGCAACGGCCCGATCTGGTCGACCCCGAAGCGCTGCGCGCAGTCTTTCCCTATGGCGAGGTGACGGTGAACCTGCATCACGGCGGGTTGGATGTGCCGCGCCCCGAAGGGAAGGGGAACCCAACCGTCATGGCGAATGTGGCCCTTTCCGTCGGTTTCGACATGGAGCCTGCCGATGACTGAGCAGCGGATCATCATCGAAATGGGCATGGGCAACGATCTGCACGGGATGGACTATACCAAAGCCGCCGCCCGCGCTATCGAGGATGCCTTGCGCCATTCCTCTCTGCCGCTTTTCGGCGCGCTTGACGTGACACCTGACCAGATGCGTGTGCAGGTCACCGTGGCGGTGCAAGAGCCAGAAAAGGTAGATGTCGACGCGCTGGTGGCCAATCTGCCGCGTGGCCGGGCCGAGGTACGTGCCGTGAAGGGTGGGCTAAACGTGCCGACAGGGCAGGATACCATCGTGATCGCGCAGGCAAGTGTCGAAGCGTTCTTGCCGCCGCAGACCGGTTGGCAACTGAAGAGCTGAGCCGGGGTGCGAGACCGTCCGGGCGGTCTGGGTCTGCCAGGCGGACCTGCCCCTTGATTCAGGGCTAGGAGTGGTAGTCAGCCAGCGTTTTGCCCGGCTCGTCGACGAACAGCTCCGGCAAGGCCTCGGCGCTTTCGATCTGATCGAGCGGGTAGGTGGCAAATTCCTTTGCATCTTCGCACCAGGCGGTCAGCATCCAAAACCGCCCCCAGTTCTCAACCTTCAGTGGCCGTAGTATTCGGGTCTTTTTCCCCGCGACGCCGATCCGCAGCTTCTGACGCGCCAGCACCGCGGCGCGCAGCACCGGCAGATGGGCAAAAACCCGTGTGGCTTTGCCCTGCGAGGTCAGCGCCTGCGACCAGGCGGCCCCCTCAGCGATGGTTTCGGTCGGCAAGACCGCGTCGAACTTGGCGGCCAATGTTTCTGCTGCGCCCTGTAACGCGGGGTCTCCAACCTCTGCCGCGACAGCAAGGCCGAGGTTTAGCGCCTCCAATTCCGACGGGGTTAGTGTCAGCGGGGGCAGGGTGATCGCCGGGGTGATCCGATAGCCTTCGCCCCGCGTTCCGACGATGGACAGGCCCGCCGCGCTAAGCTTGCCCATATCGCGGTAGATCGTTCGGGGGGAGACGCCAAACAGCCGGGCCAAATCCTCGGCCCGGTGCAGCCGCCCATCCCGCAGCCTGTCGATCAACCGCACGAGCCGATCTTCGGTTTTCACTGACACCATGACGCCTCCTGACGCTCCTGACAAAAACATGTCACAAAGGGAATTGCACGCCCGAAAATCGGCAGTCCTTCGCCCGCAGCACCGCCCAACCGCCGCTTTGCCCCTTCATGGTCCTGCCGCCGCCCGCTATCACAGGCAGGACGGCGCTGCATGACTTGCGCCAAACATGATGGGAGAACAGACATGTTGAACAATATCGGACTGCCGGGCCTGCTGCTGATCGCGGTTGTCGTGCTGGTGCTTTTCGGCCGCGGCAAGATTTCCTCGCTTATGGGTGAAGTTGGCAAAGGCATCACCAGCTTCAAAAAAGGCATCAGCGAAGGCGAAGAAGAGACCAAGCGCAGCGACGACATCAAACATGTCGACGAAGTGCACCATGCCGACCTGCCCGAGCATGCCGATCAGGGCACGCATCCCAAGACCGACCTGAAGGCCGACAAGGACCGGGTGTAACCCGATGTTCGATCTGGGTTGGACGGAACTTTTAGTCATCGGCGTGGTGGCCCTGATCGTGGTCGGCCCCAAGGATCTGCCCGTGCTGTTTCGGCGCGTCGGGCAATTCGTGGGCAAGGCCAAGGGCATGGCGCGTGAATTCAGTCAGGCCATGAATGACGCCGCCGACGAAAGCGGCATGCGCGAGATGTCGTCGTCGCTGAACAAGTCGCTGAAAACCGCGACCAACCCGCTGGGCAGCGCCATGGATGAGGTGAAGGACGCGACCCGCTCACTGACCAACTTCGACCCCGAGAGCGAGACCGGCAAATTGGCGGCGCAAAAGGCCGAGGATGTGAAGAAGATCCAAGCCAGCACCGCCCGCGCCGCAGCCGAGCGCAAGCAACGCGAAGCGGCAGAAGCCATGTCTCAGGCCGAGGCGGCAGAGGCGAAGTTGTCTGACGCGACCCCGGCCCGGGACGAAGCTGCGAAAGCTGCGCCGGCGCGGCCCGTGATCGAGAAAGACGCGGCACCAGCCAAGGCGGCGCCTGCTAAAGCGGCTTCAACCAAAGCGGAGCCGGTCAAAACAGCGGCCAAAGCACCGGCCAAAGCAGCGCCGAAAAAGCCTGCTGCCAAGAAACCCGCTGCGAAAAAGCCTGCCGCCAAAAAGCCAGCGGCAGCCAAACCCGCTGCGAAAAAAGAGTAAGTTAAATGAGCGCCTCCGACGACTATGAGATCGACGATAGCTCGGCCCCGTTGATCGAGCATCTGGCCGAACTGCGCACGCGGCTCATCCATTCGGTCATCGCCTTCATCATCGGGATGGTGATCTGCTTTACCGTCTGGAACCCGATCTTCAACTTCCTGACCGAACCGCTGTGTTCGGCCATGGCGGAACGGGGCCAAGAGGATTGCGGGCTGATCCTGATCAAACTGCAAGAAGGTTTCTTCGTTGCGATCTCGATCTCGCTTTTGGGTGGTCTGGTGTTGGGCTTTCCCTTCATCAGCTACCAGCTTTGGCGTTTTGTGGCACCGGGGCTCTACAAGAACGAAAAGGGCGCTTTTCTGCCCTTCTTGATCTCCTCGCCGGTGATGTTCTTCCTCGGTGCGGCCTTTGCCTTTTACGTCGTCACGCCACTTGCGTTCGATTTCTTTCTTGGGTTCCAACAGGCGGGCACGCTCGTCGGTGAGGGGCCAGAGGGTGAGAACGGCATCGCGGCCATCGCATTCCAAGGCTCGGCGCAGGAATACCTCTCGCTTACGATCAAGTTCATCGTGGCCTTTGGCCTGTGCTTCCAGCTGCCCGTGCTGCTGACGCTGATGGGCAAGGCCGGGCTGGTCAGCTCCGAAGGTCTGGGCAACGTGCGCAAATACGCGGTGGTGGCGATCCTCGTGTTGGCCGCGCTGGTTACACCGCCGGACGTGATCACGCAGGTGATCCTCTTTGTTGTGGTCTATGGCCTTTATGAAATCTCGATCTTCCTCGTGCGCCGGGTCGAGAAAAAGCGCGACGAGAAGCTGCGCGAAGAGGGCTACTTTGACGACGAAGACGAGGAAGACCTGCTGTGATCGACGATCCGATGGACCGTATCGCAGCGGCGCTGGAGCGTATGTCGCCGGCGCCGCTTTCAGCCCCCGACTTTGACGCGGCGACGGCGTTTGTTTGGCACACCGATCCCGACCGTCTGGTGCCGGTGCCGCAGGTCGCGCGGATAGACCTACCGCTATTAATTGGCGTCGACCGGGCGCGGGATACCCTTCTGGCCAACACCCGCCAGTTCGCGGCAGGTCTGCCTGCGAACAACGCGCTGCTCTGGGGTGCGCGTGGCATGGGAAAATCCAGTCTTGTCAAAGCGATACACGCAGATGTTCAAGAATCACATGAAGCGTTGCGCATCGTAGAACTGCAGCGCGAAGACCTACCCTCGGTCGGGCGGCTACTGACCCTGCTGCGCGGGGCGTCGCAGCGGTTTATCCTGTTTTGCGATGACCTCAGTTTCGGCCATGACGACGCGCATTACAAGTCGCTGAAGGCGGTGCTGGATGGCGGCATCGAAGGGCGACCCGAGAATGTGGTGCTCTATGCCACCTCGAACCGCCGTCATCTGATGCCGCGCGACATGATCGAGAATGAGCGTGGCAGTGCGATCAATCCCTCGGAGGCGGTCGAAGAAAAGGTCTCTCTCTCCGACCGTTTTGGGCTTTGGCTTGGGTTCCATCCCTGCGATCAAGACCAATATTTGGCGATGATCCGCGGCTATTGCGATGCCTTCGGCGTAGAGATCGACGACAACACCCTGCGCGCAGAGGCTGTCGAATGGCAGGCCACTCGCGGGGCGCGGTCGGGCCGAGTGGCATGGCAGTATTTCGTGGATTTGGCTGGCCGAAAGGGCGTTCCCGTTTCAGGAGGGTGACCGCGCCTGCTGGTGCTTCAGCAAAAAGGCCCGCAAGTTCTGCGGGCCTTTTTTGTTTGATTACTGGATGTAGGGCGTCGGATCGACGCTCTCGAAGCCCTTGCGGACCTCGAAATGCACATGCGATTCCGATCCGCCGCGCAGTTTGGCGATCTGCTGGCCCCGGCTGACGGTATCGCCCTTGGCGACATTCACGCCGTCCACATTGGCATAGACCGTGAGCAGGTTGTCCGGGTGGCGCACCACGACAATCGGGATGCCCTCGGCGCTTTTGGTGATCGCAGCCACGGTGCCTCCTTCGGCTGCCTTCACCGGCCCGCCGGGGTTACCCTTGATGTTGATGCCTTCGTTCTTGCCCTTGGAATAGGCGCGGATGATGGAGCCCTGAACCGGCGGCGTCATCTTGGTGGCCTTTGCCGGGGCGGTGGGTTTGCCGACATCGGCCACAGGCTCTTTCGGCTCGACTTTGGGAGGCAAAGGTTTCGCCGTTTCATCCTGCGGCAACGGTTTGGCAGCCGAAGGGGGCGTCGGCGTGGGGCTGCCCGCGCCGGGGGCGCTGGTGACAGGTTGCACGGGGCGCGAGGCGGCGGCGGCACTGGATGCGGTCTTGGTCGCCTGACGCGGGGGCGCTTGTTTTTCTACCGGGATCAGCAGGAATTGCCCCTCGCGGATCGCGAAATCGGGGCCAAGGCCGTTCCACTCCGCCAGCGCTTTGACCGGCACGTTATAGAGGCGCGCAACGGTATAGGCAGTCTCTCCACGCTCGACCCGGTGGCGCACCGGTTCTTTCGCCGATTGCGGCGCGCTAGGCTGAGGCGCTGTGGGCTGCGGCGCGGTGGTGCCGGTGCTTGCAGGGGGCAGGCTTTGCGTTTGCACGCTTGGGGTCGCCGGGGCGCGGTCGATGGCGCTGCCCGCAAGGGTGGTGATATCGACGGCGCCATTGGTGCCGGGGGCAGGTTCGGCGACCCGTCGGGGCAGGGCGATGATCTCTCCTTGGCGAAGCGGGACGCCCGGATCAATGCCGTTGTAGCGTGCCAGTTCGCCGCTGTCGGCCCCCACACGCGCGGCCACGTCTTTCAGCGTATCGCCACGGCGGGCGACGGCGACTTGATAATTGGGGTAGGCGATCACGCCCCGGGCGTCGGGCTTGGGGCGGTCCGCCAAGGGACCGCGCGCGGCTTCGGCGGTGGAAAACCCATCGCCAAAGGTGCTGCGCATGTCGTAATCCAGTGGCTGATTTTCGCAACCTGCCAGCAGTATCGCACTGGTCCCGGCCATTAGGGTCAGCCGCATGGGGCGGCGCAAGCGTGTTTGGCGCATCTGCAAGTCCTCATCTTCGCCCCAGACGGTAAGGGGCGTTGTCCGTGTCTCTGTAACCTATTACCCGTCCTTGCCCAAGCCTTCCAGCAGGGGGACAAAGCGCACGGCGCGCAATTCGTCGTATTCCAGCCCATCAGCGGTCTTTCGCACGCGGATGAGGTGTTGGACGGTGTCGGATTGGCCAACGGGCAGCACCATGATGCCGCCTTCCTTGAGCTGCGCGAGCAGGGGGCCGGGCGGGTCTTCGGCGGCGGCGGTCACGATGATCCGGTCAAAGGGTGCTTGTTCGGCAAGGCCAAAGCTGCCGTCGGCGGTGATCGCGGTGATATTGTTAAGATCCATCGCCTCAAACACGCCGCGCGCCTCTTGTACCAAACGGCGGTGCCGGTCGATTGTATAGACCCGCCGCGCGAGCTTGCTGAGGATCGCGGCCTGATAGCCCGAGCCGGTGCCGATTTCGAGCACCTTATCGCGGGATGACACCTGCAAGGCTTGGCTCATCAAGCCCACGACGGAGGGTTGGCTGATGGTCTGGCCGCAGGCGATGGGCAGGGGCATATCCTCATAGGCGCGGCTTGCGAAGATGCCGCGAATGAAGGGGCCGCGGTCGATCGCTTCCATCGCTGTCAGGACACGCGCGTCCGTCACGCCCTTGGAGCGCAGCGCGTAGAGGAACTGCATCTTGCGTTCGGCCTCAGAGATCGGCTCTTCGTTCATCCGTTGATGCCTGACAATGTTTCAAGCGCTGCGTGGTCGGTCAGGTCGCAGCGCATTGGCGTGACCGAGACATAGCCATCAAGGTTCACGCAGGCGTCACTGCCGGGCGCTGTTTGCACGCGCTGATCGCCGCCTTTGATCCACAAAAAGCGGCGGCCTGAGGGCGACAGATGCGCTTCGGTGGAAAACCCGGTGCCGGGGCGACGGCCCTGTGGGGCGAGCCGGATGCCGCGCACATCGGCGCCCGCAACGGGTGGGAAGTTCACGTTGTAGAACAAGCCGTAGGCCGCTTCTTCGCTGGGACTGTGGTCCAGAATCCGGCGACAGGTCTCGACGCCATGCTGGGCTGCGGCCTCAAACGGATCGGCCAGATCGCGGTTGGTGGGGCCATAGTATTGCGACAGGGCGATGGCGGGCAGACCCTGCAAGGCCGCCTCGATCGCGCCGCCCAGCGTACCGGAATAAAGCGCGTTCTCAGCCGCGTTGTTGCCCCGGTTCACGCCCGAAAGCACCAGATCGGGGGGCGCGGCGGTCATTGTGTCATGGATCGCGGCGAGCACGCAGTCGGCGGGGGAGCCTTCGGTAGCGAAAACACGGTCGTCCAGTTGCGAGATCATCATCGGCTTGGTGTAGCTGATGCAATGGCCCACGCCGGATTGCTCGAATGCGGGTGCAACGGTCCAGACCTCGCCCTTAGGCCCGGCCAACTCCTCGGCAATGGCGCGCAGCACGGCCAGACCGGGCGCGTTGATGCCGTCATCGTTTGTAATCAGAATGCGCATGAAAGGCCCCTTTTTGCCTTGATAGGCGAGGGGCGGACCGGCGGCAAGCGCAGCGCGCCGGTGCCGCGCGGTTCACAAGGCGGAGTTTTCCGACAGTTACGCCAATACCGCAGCGGCCTGCGTGGCGGTGTCGCTCAGCGCGGCGCGGTCCTCTCCGGGGAAGAAACGCGCGCGGGTGGCGGTGGGCATCGGGTCGGGCGTGAGGATATGGACGCGCGGGCCGATCTGCGCGGTCTCGACCTGCCAAGAGGTCGCCAGCGCGATCTGCGCGGCCTTGGTCGCCCCGTAGCTGCCGAAGAATTTCGTGCCAGCACGCGGATCGTCAAAGAAAACCGCCGTGCCCTCGGCCCCCAAAAGCGGGGAGACAAAGGTGATCAGCCGCGCGGTGGCGGTGACGTTTCCGGCGATGGATTTCTCCATATCCTTGGCGTCGATGTGATCGGTGGGCGTTAGCGGGGCTGCATGTACGGCGCAGTGGAGCCAGAGGTCAAGCCCGCCCCAGCGGTCATGGATGCCCCGGCAAAGCACCGCCATCGCATCGGCGTTGGTGATGTCCATCGGGGCCAGCGTGGCGCTGCCGCCCTTGGCTTGGATACGGTCATCCAGCTCTTCCAACGCGCCGGTCGTGCGACCGACCGCGATGATATGATGGGTGGGGGCCAAAGCCTCTGCCAGAGCGGCCCCAAGGCCGCGCGATGCGCCGGTAATCAATGCTGTCTTGCTCATGCCCGCGATGTGCACTGCCCCGGGCGGCAGGTCAAGAGGCGCGGTGTCGCGCCCCTTTGATCGTGTCAGCCCTGCGGCAAGCGCAGTACCTTATTGCCGCGACGGCTAGAGAGCACGAGTGTGCCCTGTCCAATGGCCGCTACAATACCGCCTGCGACTTGATCGCCCACTTCGACGCGGGAAATCTTGCCGCCGCCTTTGCGGATCAGCGCGCCGGGCGTGCTGTCGCTGCCGAAGATGCCAATCAGCGCGGTGCTGGACAGATCGGCCTTTTCAGTTGCCAGATCGGAGACTTTCTTTGGGGTCGGGGTCCCAGTGCTCGCCATGATGTGCCTTTCGCCTGTGGTTGCGTTTTGCGCGGCAGTCCCCCGCGCTCGCAAGGCGTCAGCTAACCCCTGCCGCAGTGCAGCGGAAGGGGGCGTTTTTGGGATGCGCAGGGTTCTGCCAGAGCGTCGGCAAAGCAGCGCCGACGACTCACTTGTAACGCTGCGACCTTTCGTAATGCTTAACTCGGGTTAGCCCACGAAAGCCTTTTCAACGACGAAATGCTGGGGGTCGGAATTGGCACCCTCGGTCAGGCCAAAGCCTTCGAGAATCTCCATGATATCCTTGTTGAAGCCCAAGCTGCCGCAGACCATAGCGCGGTCATGGGCGGCATTGATCTGAGGCACGCCCAGATCTTTGAACACGGTGCCGTCCTGCAAAAGGTTGGTGATGCGGCCCATCTTGGGGCTCTCTTCGCGGGTGGTGGTCGGATAATAGCGGATCTTGGCGAGGTTCTCGGTGCCGATCAGCTCTTGCATCAGTTCGTCGGCCTTCAACCCTTCGATCAACTGGCGGCCATACTCCAGCTCTGCTACATCGCGGCAGGTGTGGGTGACGATAACCTCGTCGAATTTCTCATAGGTCTCAGGCTCGCGCAGCAGGCTGGCGAAGGGGGCAAAGCCGGTGCCGGTGGCGAACATCCAAAGCCGGTCGCCGGGCAGCAACGCGTCATGCACCAGCGTGCCCACGGGCTTGGGCCGCAGAATGATCTGATCGCCGGGCTGGATGTGCTGCAGTTTCGAGGTCAGCGGGCCGTCCTGCACCTTGATCGAGTAAAACTCCAACTCATCGTCCCACGCAGGCGAGGCGATGGAATAGGCGCGCAGCAGCGGTTTTTGCTTGCCGGTTTCGGGGTGCGGATCGCCCATCAGGCCGATCATGACAAACTCGCCCGAGCGGAAGCGCAAGGACGCGGGCCGCGATACCCGGAACGAGAAAAGCTGATCCGTCCAGTGGGTGACTGAGGTCACAGTCTGGGCGTCGGGCAACGTCGGGACGGGCTTGGCGGCGGTTTGGTTCACTGTGCTCTGCTCGGTCATCATGGTTTCCGCAAATCGGTTTGCGGCCTCTACTTATGGCAAGGAAGGGGGGAGGGCAATGAAGCGGCCTATTTGGCCGCCGCTGCCTGTGGTGAGGCTCCGCGAAGGCGGGACTGATAGTCATGGGCCTGCCAATCGGCGCGGGCCAGCCATTGGTCTTCCGGCTGACGGGCGGCCAGATCATCGTCGATCTCAACCTCATCAAAACCCGCGCGGCGGGCCATGGCATATTGGTCGGCCAGCACATGCCCGCGGGCGCGCAGGCGGCCCTTGTAGCCGCGGAGGCGCAAAACGCGCGCGATGGTAAAACCGCGCCCATCCGCGAAAGAGGGGAAGTCGACGCGGATCATCTCGAGCGCCGGGGTCAGCGTGAGGGCTTGGGCATCGGCGTCAGAGGCCAGATCGACGGCGCGGCAATCGTTCGCCGCACCATCCTCGCAATAGCCATGGGTCCAGTCGTCGGCGGTAAAGCCTGTGTCGGTTACGAGTACGCTCATGATTTGTCTCCTGTTCGGACCACTTTGCCGTTCACAAAATGGATGCCGCATTCTTCTTTGTTCTGATCGCGCCAGCGTCCGGCACGCGGGTCTTCGCCGGGTGCCACCGGCGAGGTGCAGGGCGCGCAGCCGATCGAAGGGTAGCCCTTGGCCACCAGCGGATGCCGGGGCAGGCGGTTCTCGGTAATGTAATCCGCCACATCCGAGGTGGCCCAATAGGCCAGCGGGTTCACCTTGATACGCGGCGCGGCCCCGTCTTTGGGGACTTCGACCTCAAAGAACTCTAGTGCGGCGCGGCTGCCAGATTGGAAGCGTTTGCGCCCGGTGATCCAGCCGTCATAGCCCGCCAGCGCGTTCTGCAGAGGCCGGGTCTTGCGCAAGGCACAACAGGCGTCGGTGTCATACTGATGCAGCGTGCCATCGGGATCCTGTGCCGCGATCTCTTCGCTGCGCAGGGTGGTGACATTGCGCAGGCCGAGACGCTCGCTCAGCTCCTGCTGGTAGACGAGGGTTTCGGCAAAGAGCATTTCGGTGTCGATAAAAAGCACCGGAATATCCCGCGACACCATTGAGGCAAGATGCAAGAGCGCCACCGATTCCGCGCCAAAGCTGGAGACGAGGGTGAGGTTCTCGATCTCTGCATAGGCGCGGCGGATGACATCCGTGGCCCCGTGGTGGCGCAGGTCGGCATTAAGCCGCGCTACCTTTTCCTCGACCGCGCGCAGCCCCTCGGGGGACGGCGCAGCGGTATTTGAAAAAGGATGAAGTTCAGGGGTGTCAAGCGGCATTGGCCTGATCCTTGCTGGCCGTCTCAGGGTAAAGCGCGGACTTGAAGGGGGCGAGGCCGAGGCGGCGGTAGGCTTGTAAGAAGGTCTCGCCGGGATCGTTGCGCAGGTCGAGGTAGCCCAGAACAAGGCGTTCGATGGCCGGAATGATCTCCTCGGCTGAGAAGCCGGGACCGGTGCGGGTGCCAAGGCTCGCGTCCTCGGTTCCATCGCCGCCGAGGGTGATCTGGTAGTTCTCCACGCCCGCGCGGTCGAGGCCGAGGATCCCGATGTGGCCCACGTGGTGATGGCCGCAAGCGTTGATGCAGCCCGAGATTTTGATTTTGAGCGGGCCAACGTCATGCTCCAGCTTCAGCTCGTCGAAACGGGTGGCGATTTCTTGGGCGATGGGGATCGAGCGGGCGGTGGCCAGCGCGCAATAGTCCATGCCGGGGCAAGCGATGATGTCTGAGATCAGGCCGATGTTGGCGGTGGCCAGCTTGGCCTCTTTCAGCGCGGCATGCAGTTCGGGCAGGTCGCTGCGGTGTACGTGGGGCAGGATCACGTTTTGCTCGTGGCTGATGCGCAGCTCGTCATGGCCAAAGCGGCGGGCAAGGTCGGCCATCACGCGCATTTGGTCTGCTGTGGCATCGCCCGGTGTGGCGCCGTGGGCCTTGAGGCTGATCGAGACGATAGCATAGCCCGGCGCGCGGTGCTCGGCGAGGTTGGTGTCGGCCCAAGCGCGGAACACGGGATCGTTGGTATAGGCGGACTCGTAGGCCGCGAGGGAGGCGGTTTTGAACTCGGGTGCTGCGAAATCGGATTCGATTCGCGACAGCGCTTGTTGATCCACGCCGGTGAATTGGCTGCGGATCAGCGCGTATTGCGCGTCAACGCGGGCGCGGATGTCATCGATGCCGTTCTCATGCACGGTGATCTTGATGCGCGCTTTGTATTTGTTATCGCGGCGGCCAAGCACGTTGTAGACGCTGACGATGGCTTCGAGCGTCGGAAGCAGGTCGTCGGCACTGACGAAATCATAGAGCACCTTGCCGATCATCGGGGTGCGACCGAGGCCGCCGCCGACTATGACTTCGAAGCCCTGCTCGCCATCGCGCTCGACGATGCGCAGCCCGATGTCATGGGCTTTGATGACCGCACGGTCGGCGGCGGCACCGGTGACGGCCACCTTGAACTTGCGCGGCAGGAATTGGAATTCCGGGTGGTCTGTGGACCATTGGCGGATCAACTCGGCCACCGGGCGGGGATCGGCCACCTCATCTGCGGCGGCACCGGCGAAATGGTCGGCGGTCACGTTGCGGATGGTGTTACCGGAGGTCTGGATCGCGTGCAGGTTCACCTCGGCCAGTGCATCGAGCATGTCGGGCACGTCGCGCAGCTCGGGCCAGTTGTACTGGATGTTCTGGCGCGTGGTGAAGTGGCCGTAGCCCTTGTCCCACTTCTCGGCGATGAAGGCGAGCTTGTCCATCTGAGCGCTGTTGAGCGTGCCATAGGGGATCGCCACCCGCAGCATATAGGCGTGCAGCTGCAGGTAGAGGCCATTCATCAGGCGCAGGGGCTTGAACTCATCCTCAGTCAGCGAGCCGTCGATGCGGCGCTCGACTTGGGCGCGGAACTGGGCGTTGCGCTCTGCGAGGAATTTGTCGTCGAATTCGGTATAGCTATACATCACAGGGTCTCCTGTTTGCCGTGGGCGTAGTTCGACGGGCCTTTGGCGCGGAACTCTTCGCGGAAATGTGTGGGCTTGGGGCCGCTGGCCTCGGGGGCCACATCGGCGAGGTAGACGCCGACGACCAGATCCTGCTGGCTCAGCGCGTCGATCAGGCGCAGGTCGGCGTCGGCCTCATCGGTCAGCACCTCGGCCTCGGAGAGGCTGCGGGTCCAGCCGGTGGCGGTTTGGTAGACAACGTCGCCTTCGAGCAGCGCATTGGCGGTGATGACCTTGGGGGTGAAAGGCTTGGGCATATCAGGCCAGCTCCTCTAGCGGGGTTTGGGTGGCAGCTTGGACGGCGGCGCGCGGGGCGAGGCCGTAGAAGGTGAGCGCGGGGCCGGTCATTTCGGCATCGGCCAGATCGCGCGGCAAATCGTTGAGCGTGGTCGACAGCACCCGCTGATCAGCACGCGAGGCGTTTTCGATCACGGTGACGGGTGTGGCGCGGTCGGCGCCGTGCATCAGCAGGCGGCCTTGGACGAAGCGGGCGGATTTCTTACCCATATAGATCGCGGCGACCTCGTTCGGGCGGGCGAGCGCGGCCCAGTCGTGATCGGCGAAACCTTTCATGTCATGCCCGGTCAGGAACCGGACTGAGGCATTGCGGCCCCGTTTGGTCAGGCTTTGACCGATGCCCGCCACGGCGGCCGAGGCGGCAGTGATGCCGGGCACGATGTGCCAGCCGATGTCATGGGCGTCGACGGCGTCGATTTCTTCGTCGAGGCGGCCAAAGACCGTTGCATCGCCGGATTTCAGCCGTACGACCTGCGCGCCGCTTTGGGCGTGTTCGACCAGCAGGGCGTTGATGTGATCTTGGGCAGTGGAGGGGCCGAAACCCTCTTTGCCCACGTCGATCATCAGCGCTTCGCGGCGGGCAAGTTCGAGGATCTCGGGGCTGATCAAGCGATCATAGATCACCACATCGGCCTCATCCAGCGCGCGGCGAGCTTTAAGGGTCAGCAGTTCCGGATCGCCGGGGCCGCCGCCGACAAAGGCCACATGGCCCTCACGGGCTTCGCGGGTAAGGTGAGTTTGCAAGAGGTCTTTCAGCGCCGGGCGCACGGTCTCCTTGCCTTCGGCCATGGCGCGGGGGCCAGTGGCGAAGTAGTACTCACGCCAGAAATCGCGACGCGCGCGGCCCATGGGCAGGGCGTCGGCCAGTTTGCGAAAGCCTTTGCCGATCCGCGCGAGCGGGCCAAGGGTGACGGGCAGGCGCGCTTCCAAATCGGCCTTGATGGCGCGGGCCAGCACCGGGGCGGCGCCTTCGGTGCCGATGGCCACGGTCACCGGGTCACGGTCGACGATGGCGGGGGTGATGAACTGGCTGTCGTGCAGATTGTCGACGATGTTGACCAGCACGCCAGCGGCACGGGCAAGGGCCGCGTTTTCAACATCCAGCGCGTCTTCCTCATCCGCCGCATAGAACAGCAGGGCACCTGGCAGGTCGGCGGCAGTGAGGGCGCGGCGGTGCAGGGTCAGCTTGCCCGCCGCCTGCCATTCGACAAGCTCTGGCGCGGGGGCGGGCGCAAAGATATGCAGCGCGGCTTTGGTCTTCATCAGCAGGCGCAACTTGGCCAGCGCCGCTTCGCCGCCGCCGGAAAGGAGGATCTTTTGCTCGCTCGTGGCAAGGAAGATGGGAAAGTGATCCATGATGCGCCCTGTATTCTGTTTGACGTGACCTCATATATAGGAAATATTCCCGATAATTGGCTAGTTGTTGGCGCAGATAAGAACATGTGTTCGCTATGGCCGTAGGTTGAGTATGAACGTCCTGCCGGGACGAGAGAGAAGAGAATGACTGTCCGAATTGATGAGACCGACCGGAAGATTTTGGCGCAGCTGCAACGGGATGCGAGCCAATCGCTGGACGATATCGCCCGCGAAGTTGGCTCTTCAAAGACCCCGGTGTGGAATCGGATCCGCAAGCTGCGCGAGGCCGGCGTGATTGGCCAGCAGACCGTGGTGCTGGATTCCGAAGCACTTGGGTTTGAGGCGTGCTTTTTCGTGCTGATCCGCACCTCGGAGCATGAGGCAGCGTGGCAGGCGGCGTTTCTGAAGGCGTTGCAAGACCGGCCAGAGGTGCAAGAGGCGCACCGGCTGGCGGGGGATATCGACTACATTCTAAAGGTACGGGTCAAGAATGCGCGGGCCTATGATGTGTTCTATCAGGCACTGATTTCGGAGGTGAAGGTGCACAACGTCACGGCGCTTTTGTCGATGGAAGAGATCAAATCGACGACGATGCTACCGCTGTAAGAACGCGGGGCGGGGCATCACTGCCCGCCCCGGTTGTCTTCAGTACTGCGCGAGCGCTGCCACGATGGGCGCGAAGTCTTCGGCCTTGAGGCTGGCCCCACCCACAAGCGCGCCGTCGACGTTTTCCACGGCGAAAATCTCAACAGCATTCGCGGCTTTGACCGAGCCGCCGTAGAGCAAGGGCAGCGCATTGCCGATCTCAGCGCCGAAACGCTTGATGAGCCGGGCGCGGATGAAGTCATGCACCTCTTTGATCTGCGCGATGCTGGGCACTTTGCCGGTGCCGATGGCCCAGATCGGTTCATAGGCGATCACGGTATTCTCCGCATCAACTGCATCGGGGAGGGAGCCGTCGAGTTGCCCACCGATGACGTCGAGCGTTTGGTCAGCGTCCCGCTGGGCCTCGCTCTCGCCAATGCAGACGATGGCGGTGAGACCCGCGGCCCAGGCGGCACAGGTCTTGGCCTGCACATCGGCGTCGGTTTCCCGGTGTGCATCGCGGCGCTCTGAATGGCCGAGGATCACATGGGTGGCGCCGCTGTCGGCGACCATCGTGGCGGAGATGTCACCCGTATAGGCGCCTGCGCCTTCGGTATGGCAATCCTGCGCACCGATTTGGATCGGGCTGCCGTGGGTGGCGTCAGTGGCGCGGAACAGCAATGTGCTGGGCGGGCAGATCACGACCTGCGGCGGGTTTTCGGGCAGGCCGGTGGCAAGGCTGTGAAGCTCTGTCAAAGAGGCGGCGGTGCCGTTCATCTTCCAGTTGCCGGCGGCGATTTTGGGGCGCATCGGATCCGTCCTGATCTGTTGATATTGCTAGATCAGTTCGCAGGCCCGTGGCCGTTCGTCAAGGCCGTGGCCCTGACGGGCGCGCTTACTTCGCGCCCAAGCTCTCGTCGAACTTGATGGATTCCCCGCAGCCGCAGGCTTCGGTCACATTGGGATTGCGGAACTTGAAACCGGACTCGAGCAGCGTTGTCTCATAGTCAATCTCGGTGCCAAAGAGGAACATCTGCGCCATCGGTGCGATCATTACCCGCGCACCGTCTTGTTCGACGACCTCATCGTTGGGGTCGGTCGCTTCGACGTATTCCATGGTATATTCCATCCCCGCACAGCCGCCTTTCTTGACGCCAATGCGCAGCCCTGCGTGGCCTGCCGATTGCATCAGCTTTGCAATCTGGCCAGCGGCTTTGGGGGTCATGGTGACGGCTTGCTTGCCGGGAATGCCAAACATCAGAAATTCTCCTATGCCGCCAAGATAAGGGTGCGGGGCGGCGATCTCAAGCCGTCAAAGGGAATTCATTGCCGCCAGCGTAGCAAAGGCCACGATGAGCGCCCAACCGAAAGAGGCCAGCGTCCCGATGATGACGTATTCGCTTATTTTCTGGTTCTTTTTCACCGTGTCAAAGCGCAGGATCGACTTTGCCGCGATGAGAAATCCGATGCCCGTAGGCTCGCCGATCATGACCATCAGAAAGATAAGCGCGCGTTCCAGCAGACCAATGACCCTGCCTGCGTTCTCCAAGCCGTCGGGCTGAGCCTGTGCTTTGCGGGGCAACATCAAGCCGCCCACCGCAGGCCCGCCTGCAAGGGTGGCGGTGATTAGCCCCGCAAGGAAGAGGGCAGGCGGAATAAGAGTGGTGCTCTGAGCAGCCCAGAGGCCAGTGGCAAAAGCATTTGGAGTATAAAGGGTGAAGATCGCGATGGTCGCAAGATGGGCGGCTTGATCGGTGAGGTAGGGCCAGAGCCGCTCGCGGTGCTGCTCTGGAACGGCGTAGGTTTTGACTGCATCAATCCCGACATGGGCGAGGGCGAGAAGGCCAACTGGGAGGAGGCTGCCCCCGAGGGCCAGCGCAGTCGCGGCAAAGACGATGACACCGTGCAGCAGAAGTATGTGGGGTTTGCGTTTGGCGGCGACCATCGCGTTGGTCTGAAATACGAAATCCGCCAACAAATGGGCGAGCAGGCAAGCGAGGGCGGTGGCGATGGCCTGTTCGGTCATAAGGGGTCCGGCTGTTGGGGGTGGTTGTTATTTGAAAAGCTGCAGCGGGCTGTGGCAAGGGTCTTTCCCAAGAATAAATACAGTCATATTTGGCTGTAATGCCTGATAACAGCTTTATTGGGTTGTTTTTTGTTCCTCTAGCACGTCGCAAACCTCTCGCAATTCATCTATCCCCGCCGCGTCCATATGGCCCTGTACACTCTGCTGCGTCAGCTCAAACCGCTGTGCGAGCTCCGCTTGCACGGGCGGCTCAGGGGCCAGCATGTAGTAGGCGACATCGGCTTGGCGCTTGGTCCAACCAGCTGCGATCCGGTCGGCGAGAGGTAGGGCTGCACGCAACGCAAGCGGGGCATCCGGGGCATTCATGCGCCGCGCGCGGGGCATGGCGTCGAGTGCGTGACCGGAACGAACCAGCGCCGCGCCATCGGCACGAGAGAGGTCGTCGCCTGCGAAATGCGCCTCGCCTATTCCGATGGCAAAACGGGTGTCTGAGGTCTTGCCGCAGCGGCGCACGGCGGCGCGTAGAACGAGGGCCGCGCGGAGGGTGAACTTTGGCACCACGGCCATTTGCCAGCCGTCACCGCGAAAGCGGGTCATGCGGGCGGGCTGGCCTTGCCATGTCGTCAGGGCCTCGGCGGCGTCTTCGAGATGCGCGAAAACAGCATCCAACTCCGCCCGGCTCATCGCGGAGGACTTCACGATATCACCGGTAAAAATTGCCCAAGTTTCCATGGCTTGCCCCTTGTTTCCCGTAATGTCGCAGGAAGGCGAAATCCATGCAAGCCCGGCCAACGAAAAGGGCCGCCCGAGATGGGGCGGCCCTGAGGGTGATCCAATGCGCGGCGCGGATCAGAGGCCCATGCAGTTCGCATAATAGGTTACGGTTGCGGGCCAATCGGAGAAGACACCGGCCACGCCCACGTCTTGGGCCAGCACATCCAGCGCCACCAGATAGTCGCTGTCGTCTTTCACAACATCATTGACCGACTGGAAGTACCAACCGCCACCGGAGGCGAGCGGGCCGGAACGCTCGAGCGTCCATGCGATCAGGGTCAGCCCCGCTTCTTTCGCGGCCATGGCGTATTCGGAGCCAGCAATTTCGCCCTCTTTGTTGGTCAGCATCATGTTGAGCGACGGGGCGAGGTAGTTGACGCCCTTGGCTTTCAGATCGGCGAAATCTTCGGCCCAAGTCTCGGGGTTCTGCTCATCGAAACCGTCGGACCATTGTACCAAATAGACAGCCTGCTTGCCGAATTCGGGTGTGTTCTCAACCCAGTAGAGCACATCGTCAAGGTTGAAGGACTGCGGCCAAACGTCAGAGGCCGGGATGCCTGCAGCGATATATTCATCAACCAGTTTCTGCGCATAGTCTTCCTGAGAGAAACCNTCATGNGGCATCTCNACNGANGGGGATTTCAGCTCNGGCGTNAANTTGGCGCCCAAGGATTTGAACAGTTCGATCGATTCCGCATGGGTCATCAGATCGGCTTTGTCGCTGTAAAGNTCNGTGCGCCAATTCGCGACNCCGCCCTGATANTCNTCGGCGGTGGTGGCGGTCGTGTCGGCACTGTCCATCTTGGGCGTCAGNGTGCGGAACTCTGCCANGGTGATGTCGGAGGTNCGGCATTCGGCGCTGGCTGGCGTGTCGCCCGACGCNGCGGTNAAGCCGGTGGTGCATTTCTCGGCCAGATCAGAGACGAGGATGTTCGTGGTGGTGTGCAGATCGTTCTGCGCGTGGCGGCAGACCAATTCATGATCGGCGGTAAAGGTTACGTCGCATTCCANAATGCCCGCGCCCATGCGCGCGGCGGCGACATTGGATTGCACGGTGTGTTCGGGAAACATCAGCGGCGCGCCCCGGTGCCCGATNGAGAAATCGGACTTGGCGGCGTCTTGNCCCATGCAAGAGGCCAGCTTGTCCTTCAGGTCGCCCTCGGGCAGCTTATCCACCAGATAGGCGGGGCGGGGGCCGTATTCGACCGGTNTCGCTGAAGANTGAGCATCGGCCAACGCCATGCCGGGCGCGAGGGCCAGAGCGGCGAGAGAAACAAGGGTTCGCATAATGTTATCCGTTCGTGAATGAAGTTCTGGGCGCTTCTATGGNGGGGCTGTGTAACGGTTTCACGACCGGATCATGTCAGTCGAATGAACAATCCGGCGCGCCCCCATTCNGTGGAACGCGGCCAAAGAAAAACGCCGCCGATGACCTGCATCGACGGCGTTTATTNTTCGCTCTGCGAAACTGTGNCTTACATGAAGCCCAGTTCAAGCCGGGCTTCATCAGACATCATGTCCATNCCCCAAGGCGGTTCCCAAACCAGCGCCACATCGACCTGCTTGACCCCCGCAATCGGTTCGACCGCATCGGCNACCCATCCGGGCATTTCACCCGCGACGGGGCAACCGGGCGCGGTCAGCGACATCTTGATGTCCACTTCGTTNTCGGCGTTGATGTCNATCGTGTAGATCAACCCCAGTTCATAGATATTCACAGGGATTTCAGGGTCATAGACCGTGCGACACGCCTCNACGACCTGCTCNTAAAGCGGGTGGTCGGTGGAAGAGGGCGCAATCAGCGGTGTCCCTTCGAGCGGTTGGGTCTGTTCGGTCATCTCTTGCCTCGCATCATTCTCGACGTTTTATATAGGGATTGCGGGGCGGGGCGTAAAGTGGCCCGACGCCCTGAGGGCGAAGGGCCGCCCCGGTCAGCCCCCNTTNCGACGCCGCGCNGGNTGNGGCTTCACNCGGGCTTCGATCTCATCATAGACCTTNCCGACGATGTCTTTCTTGGTGGCGTTCTCGATCCCTTCGAACCCGGGGGAGGAGTTGACCTCAAGCACCTTNGGGCCGCTTTCCGAACGCAGCAGGTCGACCCCGGCGATGCCAAGGCCAAANGCCCGCGCGGCGCGCACGGCNGTGTCGCGTTCCTCTTTCGAGATGCGGACGACCTTGGCCGAACCGCCCCGGTGCAGGTTNGAGCGGAAGTCGCCCTCCGCCCCGGTGCGNTTCATGGAGGCGACNACCTTGCCCGCCACCACGAGGCANCGGATATCNTCGCCGGCGGCTTCCTTGACGAAATCCTGCACGAGAAAGTTGGCGCGCAGGCCNCGGAAGGCGTCGATGACGCTCTCGGCAGCTTTCTTGGTTTCGGCCAGCACGACGCCCTTGCCTTGGGTCGATTCCAGNAGNTTNACNATCANNGGCGCNGTGCCCACCANGGCCATCAGGTTTGAGGTATCCTTGGGCGAGGCGGCAAAGGCCGTGGTCGGCATGCCGATCTTTTTCGCCGCCAANACCTGATGCGCGTGCAGTTTGTCGCGGCTGGCGGTGATCCCGGCAGAGCCGTTGACGCAATAGGTGCCAATCGTCTCGAACTGGCGGATCACGGCGGTGCCATAGGGGGTGATCGACGCGCCGATGCGCGGGATCACGGCGTCATAGCGGGGCAGGCGCTTGCCGTCGTAATGCACCTCGGGGGCCAGNTGGTTGATCGCCATATAGCAGCGCGTGGTGTCNATGACCTCAACCACATGGCCGCGCGCTTCGCCGACCTCGACCANACGGCGGGTCGAGTAGTTGTCTTCGCGGCTGAGCACCGCGATGCGCAGGGCACGCTGTGGTGCGGTGTGGCGCAGGCTGGCGGTGTGGTAGACGTCATAGTTCAGGTCCGGCTGCAAACGCCGCTCNGTCGCCGAGATGTTGATATGCTCGGTCAGCGCCTGACGGCCNAGCAACATGCGGCTGGTCATGCTNGCNCGGTTGGTCAGGGTCACGTCNATGGGCCAGCTTTGGCCGTTCACTTCAATTGTGGTGGCGATCACGAAACGATGCTCGGATTCGCCGTTAGAGGAGGTCACTTCGCGCCGGTCGATGAGCGGGGCAGAGCAGGTGATGGAAATATCATCGCGCCCTGAGATCGGGTGCACGTTAAAACGCACTTTGGGTTTTGACGCTGGGCCGAAAACCTCGATGTCATGAGCATGCAGCGCCGAGGTGCGCGCGCCAGTGTCCACCTTGGCCTTGATCGCGGGCAGGCCAAGATCGGGCAGGGCGACCCATTCTTCCCAGCCGAATGTGAGTTTTTCCATTACCTGCTCCTTGGGTCATTGGTCTGCCTGCCTAACCTGTGGCAGGGATCGCTTCAAGCGGTGCTGTGTTACGGTTTGCCCATATCCGCGAGGGCGGGGGGCAACATGCGGATGTCGTCTTCTTTCTCCATCCGCGCCGCGGCGGCGAGGAGTTCTTCGCGCACCCGGCATTCGATGTCCCAAAAGGTCGCTGCATTGTCGGTGGGCAGTTCAAAGCGAACTTTGATGCCGAATGCGTCCTGCTCAAGCACATGGACCTTGGCCTTGTCCATCGGTTTGACGTCGTTGGGGTCTTCTTGCGCCAAAAGGTTAAAGAACACCCGGCGCAGCGCCGCCACATCGGCATTCTGCGACAGGGTCAGGATGATGGGGCGTACCATGGCGTGGTCCTCAATCGACCAATTCTCAAACGCATCAGAGACGAAATAGCTGACCGGAACGATCAGGCGGGTGCCGTTCCAGTTCAAGAGTTGCACGTAGGTGAAGTGGATCCGTTCTACCGTGCAAAAATGCCCCTCAAAGATCAGCTGGTCGCCAATCCGGGCGGAACGGTTCAACGCGATCTGGATGGAGGCAAGGATATTGCCCAAAACCTCACGCGCAGCGAAACCCAGTACGATGGTCACCGCACCGGCAGAGGCCAGCAGCGACAGGCCAAGGGTGTTGTCCGCATTGCTCGAAACCAAGATCACGCCAGAGGCCACCAGTACGGCGATCACGATCACCCCTTTGCGGGCGGCGGCGATCGTGGTGGCGATGGACCGCATGTGCGCGTTCATCGGATCGGCCAGTTCATAGGCGTTGTTGGGGCTGATCCGGTCGAAAATCTCGTCAAAGGTAAAGACGATGGCGAGGGTGCCTGCGGTCACATAGGCGATCAGCAAGATCGGACTGAGCACCGCGTCGATGAAGCCGGATACCACCAGCACGCGGCTGGTGGCCGTACCGATGATCGCGGCGCAAAGCACGATGGCGGCAGGCCAGCGGAAGGACCGCAGTACAAAACGCATCCAGCGACGTTTGGCCACTTCGCCCAGACGGCGCATGATGCCAAAGGCGAACCAGCCAGCCATCAGCGCCCCCACCACCAGCAGGGGCAAAAACAGCACTTCCCAGAGATACATGCCCCAAAAGGCGCGGATGCGCAGCCAGTCGGGCAGCTTCGTCTCAAGCTCCGTCGGCCCGTATTGCGCGTGAAGATGGGGGATGTTGTCAATGCTCTGGCGCGAGAAGACCCAGACGGGCTCGGCGTCCTCTCCGGGTTTGATCCGGTTGAGCCGCAAAGGCACATCATGGCCGCCCAGCTCCAACCGGTCGATCAGCAACGAGCGGCGCACGCGCCCGGTGTCGTTATCCTCGGCCGAGCCAGAGAGCCAACCGTCGGGCCGGTCCGCCAGTTTGCGCCATGGCACGACGACCTTGCGCTCCATCAGGACCGACAGTTGAAAGGCGCGTTCAGCTCCAAGAACGGCCTGATCGGCTTGGGGCAGGTCCGACAAGTCAAGGATATGCGCCGCGTCGGAGTAGTGACCATTGTCCGTCAGGTAAATGAAACTTTCCAGCGCGGCCATCGGCGTGCCCCGGTCCAGCGTCTCGGGCGGGGGCGGCAGACCGGGGTTCAGCTCGGTCGTTTCAAACCATGCCTCTTGCGCCTGTCCGGAGGCGGCGGCAGCGAGCATTGCCAGCGCCAGCACAAAGGCCCCCAGAGAACGAGGAATCACAGACGCGAAAGCGCGTGGGAGTAGGGCAAGCCGCTGCATGGATAGGGCAATGTAGCGGGGGTTCGGGCAATTCAAGGCTGCGCCGCGCTTGTTCATGCCATTTGCGGGCGTTTAGTTTTCGTTGATGTCACGGGTGACGATCCGCGCGCCGCTGGACTGCCGTTTGAAAACCGCCCGCAGGACCAGCCAAGCGATGAGCGACAGAACCGCAAAGATTGCCAGCATCAAGGCCACATTGGCCGGTGCCCAAAACGCAACCACCACCGCCATGCCAAGCGCGCCGAGCGCGAAGCCAAGGAAGATCGAACCGGGCAGCAAAAGCTCAACCACGCCAAGGGCCAAGGCCGCGCAGACCCAGACCCACCAGAGTGCCAGCCAGGCCGCCATCAGCCTTTCCCTCTGAGCAGTTTGAACGCATCGCCAAAGGCCTCTAACGCCTGCGCGGGGACAAGGATGGTCTGACTGCCCGCGCCTTTGCCCATGGCATTCAGCGCATCGACCTGTTTCAGCGCGATTTGGTAATGCGCGGCGTCGAGCCCGTTTTCGTTGATCGCCGTGGCGACGACTTGGGTGGCATAGGCTTCGGCATCGGCCAGAATGCGCCGGGCCTTGGCGGTCTGCTCAGATGCGTAAAGCTCGGCCTCGGCGGCCAGTTCCACGGCGCGTTTCTTGCCCTCGGCCTCCGTCACCTGTGCGCGGCGGGCGCGTTCGGCGTTGAGCTGGTGCATCATGGCGGCACGGGTGGCGGCATCTAGGTTCACGTCCAGAATTTCGGCTCGGGTCACTTCGATGCCCCAACTGTCCACGGCATCTTCGACGCTGGCCTTAATCGTGGTGATCAACTGGCTGCGGTTGGCTTGCACCTCGTCAAGGTCCATTTTTCCGATCTCGGCCCGGACGATCCCTGCCACGGTGGTTGAGATTGCACTGTCCACGTTGCGGATGCGGTAAACGGTCTTTTCCGGCTCGGTGATACGGTAAAACACCGAGGTATCGACCTGCACCAGCACGTTGTCGCGGGTGATCGCGTCTTGGCTGGCGGTGGGCAACTGCCGCTCTAGGATCGAGATTTTATGCGCCACGCTGTCGATGAAAGGCACGATCATATTGATCCCCGGCCCCAAGACTGCGCGCAGACGGCCAAAGCGTTCAATCACATGCTGTTCAGACTGCGGGACGATCTTAACCGATTTTAGGATCAGGATCACGACCAGCAGGGCCAGCAAAAGCCAAGCGAGGTTATTTTCCAAAAGGCCGATCAGCATGTCTTCGAGGGGCAAGGCCGTAATCCTTTGAATGATATCATTTTTACGCAATCCTCGCTATTTTAGCTTTATTGCATGTTTCTCGCCACTGGTTTATCGCGCCAGTCGCAGCCAGAGAGGGCCAGAGTATGACCAGCACCGGATTCACCAAACACGCGCAGGACGGCAAGGCACGCAGCGGCGTGATCCAGACCCCGCGCGGCGAGATCCGCACGCCCGCCTTCATGCCCGTGGGCACGGCGGCGACGGTCAAGGCGATGATGCCCGAAAGCGTGGCCTCGACGGGCGCTGATATCCTGCTGGGCAACACCTACCATCTGATGCTGCGCCCCACGGCGGAACGTGTGGCCGCCTTGGGCGGGCTGCATAAGTTCATGAGCTGGGATAAGCCGATCCTGACGGACAGTGGCGGCTTTCAAGTGATGAGCCTTGCCGGGCTGCGCAAGCTGACCGAGCGTGGCGTGACCTTCAAAAGCCATATCGACGGCTCAAAACATGAAATCACGCCCGAACGCTCAATGGAAATCCAAGAGCTGCTGGGCTCCGACATCGTCATGTGTTTCGACGAATGCCCCGCGCTGCCCGCTGACCGCGACCGCATCGCTGAAAGCATGCGCCTGTCGATGCGCTGGGCCAAACGCAGCCGCGAGGCTTTCGGTGACCGTCCGGGTCATATGCTCTTTGGCATCCAGCAGGGCGGGCTAGAGCAAGACTTCCGTCAAGAGAGCGCCGAGGCGCTGCGCGAGATCGGTTTTGATGGTTATGCCGTCGGCGGCTTGGCCGTGGGCGAGGGGCAGGAGGCGATGTTCTCCACCCTAGATTTCTCGACCGACATGCTGCCCGAGGACAAGCCGCGCTACCTCATGGGCGTGGGCAAGCCTGACGACATCGTCGGTGCCGTGGCGCGGGGCATTGATATGATGGACTGCGTGTTGCCCTCACGCTCCGGCCGCACTGGGCAAGTGTTTACCCGGATGGGGGTGCTCAACATCAAGAACGCGCGGCACATGGACGATCCGCGCCCTCTCGATGAAAATTGCAGCTGCCCCGCCTGCCAAAACTACTCACGCGCTTATCTACACCATGTCTTCCGCAGCCAAGAGATCATCTCGTCGATGCTGCTGACATGGCACAACCTGCAATACTACCAAGACATCATGGCGGGCATGCGCGAGGCCATCGCGACGGGGCGGTTTACCCAGTGGCAGGCCGACTTCCACGCAGGGCGCGCGCAGGGCGATATCGACCCGCTTTAAGGTCAGGGCGGCGGCGTATTCTCACGCGAAATTGTGCTGACGGTCCTTGCTGCATTGCGGCAGGGTCTTAGGTGCCCTTGCACAACGTATTGCAAGGAAAGGCCCGAACATGACCGATAAGCTATTTACCCCCTTCACCGCAGGTGAGATCGAGGCCGACAACCGTCTGGTGATGGCACCGCTGACCCGGAACCGGGCGGACAATGAGACCGGCGAAGTTGCCGACATGCACGTCGAGTACTACCGCCAGCGCGCGGGGGCGGGCATCATCATCACCGAAGCCACCCAGATCAGCCCCGAAGGCAAAGGGTACTTCCAAACCCCCGGCATCCATACCGAAGGCCAAGTCGCCGCTTGGCGCAAAGTGACCGATGCGGTGCATTCCGAAGGCGGGCGCATCGTGATCCAACTGTGGCACGTGGGCCGGATCAGCCATACCTCCCTGCAGCCCGAGGGCGGCAAACCTGTCGCGCCTTCTGCCATTGCTGCTGGGGTGAAAACATTCACCGCCAATGGATTTGAAGACACTTCCGAGCCACGCGCGCTGGACTTGGATGAGATGCCGCGTCTGGTCGCGGACTACGCCCATGCCGCCGAAATGGCCAAAAAGGCCGGTTTCGACGGGGTCGAGGTGCATGGGGCCAATGGCTATCTGCTGGATCAATTCCTGAAAACCGGCAGCAACAAACGCGATGACGCCTATGGCGGCAGTGTGGAAAACCGCGCGCGGTTGCTGTTCGAAGTGCTGGATGCTGTGACAAAGGTCTGGGGTGGTGAGCGTGTGGGGCTGCGGCTCTCGCCTTTCTCGCCCGCCAATGGGATCGAAGACGCCAACCCGCAAGAAACGTTTGAATATGTCGTCAAAGGCCTGAACCGTTACAACCTCTCTTATCTGCATCTCGTCGAAGGCGCGACGGGCGGCTCGCGTGAGCTGGACGAAGGCGAAAGCATCGCCGCCCTGCGCGCGCTCTTTGAGGGGCCCTATATGGCCAATAACGGCTATGACCGTGAGATGGCGATTGAGGCTGTGGATAATGACAAGGCCGATCTGATCGCCGTGGGCCGCCCCTTCATCGCCAATCCTGATCTGCTACGCCGTTGGCAAATGAACGGGCCGCTGAACGAGGGCGATACCGATACATATTACGGGGGCGGGCGCGAAGGCTTTACCGATTATCCGACACTGGAACAGGCCGACGCCTGACCATTTACGGGACCAATTACGGGGCGCCCATGCGGTGCCCCGTACCACGGCGCGCGGAATTGGGGCGAAATCACCCCAACGCGCGCTTGCCTCCACCCCGCCGAAGGGCGATGATGGCGGCCTAATACCCCGCAAGGGATTGAAACAGGCGGATGGGATGCACACATATCCTGTCCAGAAAAGGGGATATCAGAGGCCGCCTATAACAGGGGCCCGGATGTCTTGCTAAGATAAGGAATTGAGCATGTTAGAGCCACTGAATGCATCCTACCCGGTGCTTCCGCTGCGCGACATCGTCGTGTTTCCCCACATGATCGTGCCGCTTTTCGTTGGCCGCGAAAAATCCGTCCGCGCCCTTGAAGAGGTGATGGCAGACGACAAGCAAATCCTGCTGTCGAGCCAGATCGACCCCGCCGAGGATGATCCCGACACCGCTGGCATCTACAAGGCCGGTGTGCTGGCCAATGTGCTGCAACTGCTGAAACTGCCCGATGGTACGGTCAAAGTGCTGGTCGAAGGTCAGGCGCGCGTGCGCATCACCGAATACCTTGAGAACGACAATTTCTTCGAGGCCCGCGCCGAGTATCTGACAGAGATGCCGGGCGATGCGGCCACCACACAGGCGCTGCTGCGTACTGTGGCGGATGAGTTCGAGCGCTACGCCAAGGTCAAGAAGAACGTCCCCGAAGAAGCGCTTGCCGCCGTTGGCGAAAGCGCCGAACCTGCGCGTCTGGCCGATCTCGTGGCCGGGCACCTCGGCATCGAAGTTGAACAGAAGCAGGACCTGCTGGAAACGCTGAGCATCTCTGAGCGGCTTGAGAAGGTCTACGGGCTGATGCAGGGCGAAATGTCCGTGCTGCAGGTCGAGAAAAAGATCAAGACCCGCGTCAAATCCCAGATGGAGCGCACGCAGCGCGAGTACTATCTGAATGAGCAAATGAAGGCCATTCAGCAGGAACTCGGGGATGGCGAAGACGGCAAGAATGAAGTCGCTGAACTCGAAGCCCGCGTGGCCGAGACCAAGCTGAGCAAGGAAGCCCGCGAAAAGGCCGATGCCGAGATCAAAAAGCTCAAGAACATGAGCCCGATGTCTGCCGAAGCCACCGTGGTGCGCAACTATCTTGATTGGATGCTGTCGATCCCATGGGGCGTGAAATCGCGCGTCAAGAAAGACCTTAGCCGTGCGCAAAAGGTGCTGGATGACGATCACTATGGCCTGGACAAGGTCAAGGAACGCATCGTCGAATACCTTGCCGTGCAGCAGCGTTCGTCCAAGATGAAAGGCCCGATCATGTGCCTCGTCGGCCCTCCGGGCGTCGGCAAGACATCTTTGGGCAAGTCGGTCGCCAAGGCCACGGGGCGCGAATTCATTCGCATCTCGCTCGGCGGCGTGCGCGATGAATCCGAGATCCGCGGCCACCGCCGGACCTACATCGGCTCCATGCCCGGCAAGATCATTCAGGCGCTGAAAAAGGCGAAAACCACGAACCCGCTTATCTTGCTCGATGAGATCGACAAGATGGGGCAGGACTTCCGTGGCGATCCGGCTTCGGCCATGCTCGAAGTGCTTGATCCGGAACAGAACGGCACCTTCGTCGACCACTACTTGGAGGTGGAATATGACCTCTCGAACGTGATGTTCCTGACCACATCGAACAGCTACAACATGCCCGGACCGCTTCTGGACCGGATGGAGATCATCCCGCTCTCGGGCTACACCGAGGACGAAAAGCGCGAGATCGCCAAGCAGCATCTGGTGGCCAAACAGGTCAAGAACCACGGTCTGAAGAAGAAGGAGTTCGAGATTGAGGACTCCGCTCTGACTGGCATGATCCGCTACTACACCCGCGAGGCTGGCGTGCGGAACCTTGAGCGCGAGATCGCCAAGGTGGCACGTAAGTCGTTGACCAAGATCGTGAAAAAGGAAGCTGAGAGCGTCACCGTGACCGGCGACAACCTCGAAGACTTCCTTGGCGTGCGCAAGCATCGCTTCGGTTTGGCCGAAGAGAAAGACCAGATCGGCGTCGTCACCGGGCTGGCCTATACCTCCGTGGGCGGTGAGTTGTTGCAGATCGAAGCTCTGCGTCTGCCGGGCAAGGGCCGGATGAAGACCACCGGCAAGCTTGGCGATGTGATGAAGGAAAGCATCGACGCGGCAAGCTCTTACGTCCGTTCGATCTCTCCGCAGATCGGGATCAAACCGCCGAAGTTCGACACGCTGGATATTCACGTGCACGTCCCCGACGGTGCCACGCCCAAAGACGGCCCCTCGGCCGGTTTGGCGATGGTGACTTCGATCGTGTCGGTGCTGACGCAGATCCCCGTGCGGCGCGACATCGCCATGACGGGCGAGGTTTCGCTGCGCGGTAACGCTATGCCGATCGGTGGTTTGAAGGAGAAACTTCTCGCGGCCCTGCGCGGCGGTATCACCACGGTGCTGATCCCGCAGGAGAATGAGAAAGACCTGCCGGACATCCCGGATAACGTCAAAGAAGGGCTGACCATCATTCCGGTGAACCATGTCTCCGAAGTGTTGGAACATGCGCTGGTCAGCAAGCCGAAGGCAATTGACTGGGACGAGGCCGCTCAAGAAGCCGCCGAAGCTGCCGCGATGAAAGCCCGCTCCGCTGGCGTGGACGCGACCACCACGCATTAATACTGCGACCGAGGACTAAGACCTCAACGCGCGCCTTTCGAGGCGCGCATTTTTCATTGGGGAAGGGTGCAGGCCTCCCCGAAACCGCTGCCGATTTTTGCGCCAAACCCTCTTGCAAGCATCGCCGCAATTGGCTACTTCGCCCCGCAAGGGTGATTAGCTCAGTGGTAGAGCGCTTCGTTCACATCGAAGATGTCAGGAGTTCAAATCTCTTATCACCCACCATTTTCCTACGTTTTGAATGAATCCAATCGGTTGCCCGCGAGACGGCACTTTGGCTCATCTGCGCATGATCCCAGCCACCGGGTAGGCTTGCCTTCCCCGCCCTGCGGTGGTCCTTATCCAATCAACGGCGATACCACGGACAACACTGCGGAGAGAGCATGTCGGCACATCCCAAAATCTGGTTTCTGCGACACGGGCAGACCGAGTGGAATCGCGCGTTTCGATTGCAGGGGCATCTCGATTCACCGCTGACCGATCAGGGCATCGCTGAGGCCGCGCAACAGGCGCAGGTGATGCCGGCGGTCCTTGCGCAAAAGCCCGATATCCTCGTCTCGCCACTTGGCCGTGCGCAGCAGACTGCGCGGATTGCACTGGATGGGGCGTCTTTTCAAACAGATGCGCGTCTGATGGAGATCCATGCAGGCGCGTGGCAGGGGCTCACCCGTGATGAGATACTTGCCGGCAACCCCGATCTCGCCGCGCGTCGTCCAGCGCCGCTGGACATCTACGCCGCCGCGCCGGGCGGGGAGGGGCTGCCGGCGTTTCGCGGGCGGATTCGCGCGCTGCTCGATAGCCTGACCGCGCCCACGGTGCTGGTTGCCCATGGGCTCTGGGGGCAGGTGCTCCGGGCGGAGGTGCGCGGCCTTGATCTGGCCGCAGCGGGAGGGTTAAGCAACAGGCAGGGCTGCGTCTATCTGCTGGAGAACGGGACGGAACGCGTTCTGGAATCCCCTGCATGAGCCGCTACCCGACGCTCTTTATCCTGCGCCATGGCGAGACGGAATGGAACCTCGCCAACCGGCTGCAAGGGCATTTCGATTCTCCGCTGACCGACACGGGCCGTGCGCAGGCCGCCGCACAGAATGCGATTCTCAAGCGCTGCGATCTGGCGGGATTTTCTGCGCTCAGCAGTCCGCAGGGGCGGGCGGTGGCAACAGCGGAACTTGCGCTGGCGGGGCTGGGAATGATGATCGCGACGGACCCGCGACTGGGTGAGATCGGCATCGGCGCATGGGCAGGCAAGTCGCGCGATACATTGCTGCGCCAAACCCCGGCCGCGCGTGATTCCTATGATCTTTACGAACATGCCCCTGATGGCGAAGGATTCGCGGCGCTTTATGAGCGCTGTCGCAGCTTTCTCGATAGTCTGACCGGGCCTCGTGTGCTGGTGACACATGGCATCACATCGCGCATGCTACGCCTTATTTTACTGGACCGCGCGCCAAGCGCGCTGCGGGACATGCAAGGCGGGCAGGGGGTGGTGTTCCGACTTGAGAAAGGTGAGCAAAAAAGGCTGACATTATAGGCTTGAAGCCCGCCCCCACCTTGCGCTATGAGGTCCAAGTCGGGTCGTTAGCTCAGTTGGTAGAGCGCTTCGTTTACACCGAAGATGTCGGGAGTTCGAGCCTCTCACGACCCACCACCTCCCCCACGTATTTGTTTGTTGTGATCGACTGCCGCAGTGGTAGGCCCGACCGACGCCCGTCCGCTGCGCGGTCAGTCTGGGTCGGGAGTTCGAGCCTCTCACGACCCACCACCTCCCCCACGTATTTGTTTGTTGTGATCGACTGCCGTAGTGGAGGGCCCGACCGACGCCCGTCCGCTGCGCGGCCAGTTTGGGTCGGCTTTTACGGCCCAACACTCCCCTCCCGTTAAGAGATGTCCTATCGGCCACTAAGAAGAACTGCCTGTGCAGCTTGTGCAGCGTCTTGGTGCAGCCCCCATGCACCATTCTTGTGGATGTAATGTGGCTGGCTAAGAAAGCTATGCCATTCCGCTGCCCGACTCTCTGAACACCAGCGACCAATCCGATCAAAGCGCCCCGAACCCTCGGCGAACATCGCGGGTTCTGAAGCCGCGAAGCCGGCCCCCAAACGCCCCAAGAACAACTTGCGAAATTTTCATATTTTCGCACAAACCGCGCTTGACGGCAGAGCGCCCTCACCATAGAACACCCAAACGCTCCGGGGCGACCTGGAGAGTGCAGCGGGCGGTTGTAGCTCAGTTGGTTAGAGTACCGGCCTGTCACGCCGGGGGTCGCGGGTTCGAGCCCCGTCAACCGCGCCACCGCTGCCTGAAAAGGGGACCTCTTCGAGGTCCCTTTTTTCGTTTCTAACCCCTGGAAAATCTGCCGAAGAACTTCTTTTCACAAAGACGAATTTTCTCGCCTAAATACGCTTGACGCCCCCCGCCCCTTGGCCTATTCCGCCCACATCGCGCGGTTGTAGCTCAGCTGGTTAGAGTACCGGCCTGTCACGCCGGGGGTCGCGGGTTCGAGCCCCGTCAACCGCGCCACTTTNTCCCCTTCGTTATAGTAGACATACACTGCGNCCAAAGCGGTCGCACNGNTGGCGCGCGCCGTAGGTTNGCATCGCCCAAGGCGGCATATTGGCGACCGGGCAGGCCCGATCGCAAGTGGGGTGCAATTGGCGACCGGGCAGNCCCGATCGCCNGANGGNTNAGGTCAGCGCATCAAGGATGCGGGCCCAAGACCGGATGCCNTTGTGAAANCTCNCCATGTCGTATTTCTCGTTCGGGGAGTGGATCTGGTCATCGTCCTTGCCGAAACCGATCAACATCGGCTCAGTGCCCAGAATCTTCTGAAAATGCCCCGCAATNGGGATNGAGCCGCCACAGCCGATATAGGCCGCAGGCACCTGCCACTCATCGCTGAGCGCTTGNCGGGCGGGTTCGAACATCGGATGGCCNATTTCNACNCCNGANGCNTGGCTNGCGCCNTGGCCTGAGAANNCNACNGTGCAATCCTCNGGCAGCATCTCNGNNACCATCTTGCGGAAGTTCTCGCGAATGGCGAGCGGGTCTTGNGTGCCNACAAGNCGGAAGCTGATCTTGGCNTGCGCCTCNGACGGCAGNACCGTTTTGAANCCNTCNCCGGTATAGCCGCCCCAGATNCCNTTGACCTCNCAAGTCGGGCGCGACCAGATCATCTCNAGCGGNGTGCGGTCCTGCTCGCCNGCNGGTTTGCTNAGNCCNACGTCGCCGAGGAANGCGGCATGGTCAAAGGCCAGCCCCTGCCACTGCGCTTCCAGNTCCTCGGGCANGTCCGGCACGCCGTCATANAAGCCGGGGATGGTGATGCGGCCTTCGTCGTCATGCAGCGANGCGATCACTTTGCTGAGCGCNCGGATCGGGTTCATCGAAATNCCGCCGTACATGCCCGAATGCAGGTCTTTGGAGGGGGCNGTGACGGTCAGNTCTTCGCCCAGAAGCCCNCGCANCATGGTNACGATGGCGGGNGTCTTGNNNTCNAACANCCCNGTNTCGCAGATCATCGCCACATCGGCTTTCAACTCCTCGGCGTTNTCCTCCATGAAGGGGACAAGCGACGGCGAGCCGGATTCCTCTTCGCCTTCGAGGAAGAAGGTGATGCGNCANGGCCAGTCGCCNTTCACNTCTTTCCANGCGCGCANGGCNTCNANGATNGTCATCANCTGGCCCTTGTCGTCNGCGGNCCCACGGCCCCGGATCACGCGNCCCTTGTCGGTGTCCTCNACCGNNGGATCGAAGGGNTCNCGNTCCCAAAGGTTCAGCGGNTCGACCGGCTGCACATCATAGTGGCCGTAGAACAGCAGATGCGGCTTGCCTTCGCCCACATGTCCCACAACCATCGGATGCCCCGGCGTGGCGCGTTTTTCGGCCTCNACNCCCATNGATTTAAGGTCNGCNACCAGCCAATCGGCGGCNCGGTCGCAGTCGGCCTTATAGGCCGGATCGGTTGAGATCGACGGGATGCGCAGCAGTTCTAGCAGACGGTCNGTGGCNGCGGGNAGATCGTCGTCGATCCGGGCGAGAACATCGTCGAGGGACATGNCTTNAATTCCTTGCGCTTGTNAGTTTGGCGCGAAGGTATCAGGCGGGCAGGGCGTGTCCAGTGNCCGCGNGGCNNGNGNTCAGAANGTGAGCGAGAGGCGGCTGCCCTCGGGCGTNAGACGGTGATCNACCTGNGCATNNAACTGCGANGCNGCCGCCGCCATCAAGGTNTGNCCNATGCTGTCNGNCCGCCGCTTGCCNNCGTTTTNNGNGCCNATGCCGTNNTCTTTGCANNNCAGANTNAANCGCCCNTCGCGNAGGNTCAGGNCAATNTCNATGTNGCCGGGNNNGGCGTCGGGNAAGNCNTGTTTNATCGAATTGGCNGCGAACTCNCTNATGATNAGNNCCANNGANGANGCNGNGNTNGAGCGCANNGTGNCGNGNTCNGTANCTNTNGNNGATNTTNANATGGNNCGGNGCGGTTTCNNGNANAAGCCCCACGACCTTGTCGAGGTATTTNTNTGCANCGACCTCATCNNGNCCGCCGCACGGATTGCAGNTCNCNGTGCAGNGTTGCCATGGCNTTGACGCGGCGNTGNATGCCNTCAAGNACATCGACCGTGGCNTTGATCATCCAGNTGNCGGNNGTGCAGCCGNACCATNGCCGANAGNGTCTGNAGCGANTTNTTNACNCGGTGNTCGGCNTCGCTCATCAGCANTTCNTGCNGGCGCAGGGCAANNCGAAGATCNAGCTGTTTCATCACCTGNCGGGNCAGNACGGNNANNGNCTTGCGTTGCANNGCNGTCANCTNNCGCGGNTTGTTNTCNAGGATGCACAGCGTGCCAAGNGGCANCCCNTCNGNCGCCANCAGCAGNGCGCCCGCNTAAAANCGNANNCCGTCACCCGCGNTGCANAGNGGNTTGTCNGCCNTNCGCGGGTCNTTNANCGTGTCNNGAATCTCNACNAAAGGGTCTTCCANNATCGCATGAGAGCANAGNGANGTNTCAAGCGGCGTNTCNCGCGCGNNCAGCCCNACCTCGGCNTTGAACCACTGNCGGTCCTTGTCGATCAGNTTNATNACCGAAATNGGCGCNTCNCAGATCTCNGCTGCNAGCTCNACGATNTCGTCNAACTCCNNCTCGCGCGGGGTGTCGAGNATNTCATAANNATANAGNGTCCGNAGGCGNTGGTCCTGCTGGGGGTGNGGATNGGCGCGCAAANNAANNNCCCTTTCTGGGTTTNCTNTTGAAGACANGAAAGCGNCCGAAAANACAAGCANACAATCGCAAANNGCNNCCNNAATCCGCGCNCNTNCCTGCGACAGTTCGNCCCGCANNGGNNNCNNGATAANAGATTGAAGCTTNGGNCTNNNATCTGTAANCATTCTAAAAGCTGAATATGGAAGGGGCCGCNTCCTGTTCGCGCCAAGAAGATGGAGACGCGCAATGGACTATAACGAGAAGCTCGACGCGGCGATTGCGCGCCTGCATGACGAAGGNCGCTACCGGACCTTNATNGACATNGAGCGNCGCAANGGNCANTTCCCCCATGCGGTCTGGACCAAGCCCGACGGNTCGCANCAAGATATCACCGTTTGGTGCGGCAACGACTACCTTGGCATGGGGCANAACCCCGTNGTGATCNAAGCNATGGAAGANGCNCTGCGCGCNACCGGNGCAGGCTCTGGCGGCACGCGCAANATNTCNGGCACNACGGTTTACCACAANCAGCTNGAGGCCGAACTGGCCGATCTGCATGGCAAGGAAGCGGCNCTGCTGTTCACCTCGGCCTATATCGCCAANGANGCCACGCTTTCCACGCTGCCCAAGCTGTTTCCGGGGCTGATCATCTATTCCGACGCGCTGAACCATGCCTCCATGATCGAAGGGGTGCGCCGCAATGGCGGGGCCAAGCGNATCTTCCGCCATAACGATCTGGNCCATCTGCGCGANTTGATGGAGGCCGATGACCCCGCCGCGCCCAAGCTTATTGCATTTGAATCGATCTATTCCATGGACGGTGATTTCGGCCCCATCGAAGANATNTGCGATCTGGCCGATGANTTCGGCGCGCTGACCTATATCGACGANGTNCANGCCGTGGGCATGTANGGCCCGCGCGGGGCAGGGGTGGCAGAGCGTGACCGCCTGATGCACCGGCTCGANATCATCAACGGCACGCTGGCCAAGGCNTACGGCGTGATGGGCGGCTATATCGCGGCCTCGGCCAAGATGTGCGACGCGATCCGNTCCTATGCGCCGGGCTTCATCTTTACCACTTCGCTGCCGCCNGCCGTGGCGGCGGGGGCGGCNGCTTCGGTTGCCTATCTCAAACGCGCGCCCGAACTGCGCGAAAAGCACCAGCAGCAGGCCAANGCGCTNAANCTGCGGCTCAAGGGNCTGGGNTTGCCGATCATCGACCACGGCAGCCATATCGTGCCNGTCATGGTNGGNAACCCGGTCCATACCAAGCTGCTGTCGGACATGCTGCTNGAAGATCANGGCATCTATGTCCAGCCCATCAACTTCCCCACCGTGCCACGCGGNACAGAGCGGCTGCGCTTNACGCCGTCGCCGGTGCATGGGCCCAAGGAAATGGACGCGCTTGTTCGCGGGATGGACACGCTCTGGTCTCATTGTGCGCTGAATCGTGCCGAAGCTGCGGGCTAACGCAGCGCTATTCGTGTTTTGCGTTGTCTTGTGGTAGCCTTTTGTCAAGAAAAGGCTACATCCGAATCGTTGGGGCGTGTTTGGATCAAAGCTACAGGCTAACAGGGACAGGGCATATTGATGATCGGGCGATGGGCCTCCAGAACCGCTGAGGACGAAACAGTCGAACCCAAAGGGTTCGATGCATTCGAATTGCGGTTGGGGGATGTCATGCGCGGTGAACGCGCCACGCTCGGTAAATCCCTGCTCGACGTGCAGCGNGAATTGCGCATCAAAGCCTCCTATATCGCGGCGATTGANAATTGNGACCCGGGTGCATTCGACACGCCCGGTTTCATNGCGGGCTANGTGCGCTCCTACGCACGCTACCTCAANATGGACCCCGATCAGGCCTTTGCCGCNTTCTGCAAGGAATCNGGTTTCGCNGTGGCGCATGGCATGTCCGCCGAAGCCTCNGTGGTNAAAAAGCCCAGTTTCGAAGANCGNCGNAAGACCCCGAAAGAAGACGATCTTTTCGCCCGCCCCAATACGCCTTTCGTGCCNACGGGNGATGGGCTGCTCAGCCGGATTGAGCCCGGTGCTGTCGGCTCTTCGCTGGTGCTGATCGCGCTGATNTCTGCCATCGGCTTTGGCGGCTGGACNGTNCTGAAAGAGGTGCAGCGCGTGCAGGTGGCNCCGGTGGATCAGACCCCGATTGTGCTGTCCGACCTTGANCCGCTGGACGGGGCNCTGGCCCGCGCNCCNGACGCGGAAGACGATTCCGCNGCGCCCCAAAGCGTGGAAAGCCCGCGCGCTGATGCGCTCGACCGGCTTTATCGTCCGCAGGCTTTGGATGTGCCGGTNTTGGTNGCGCGTGATGCGCCCATTGCCTCCATNGATCCGCGNTCCGTCAGCAATTTCCCGACCCCCGACCGCCCCGCCACGGCAGANCCAAGCACCGCCGTGGCCGAGAATGGNACGATCGACGCTGCCATCGACGAAGCCCTGATGCTTGCCAATGCCGAGACCGATCTGCCCANACCGCAGGTGGTNGAGCCTTTGGGNGACAAGGTGCGNATGGTCGCGGCCTATCCCTCATGGGTGCGGGTGCGCGCCGCCGATGGCACGGTGATTTTCGANGGNGTGATGAANAAGGGCGACACNTGGGATGTCCCNGTCACNGAAGAGCCGCCCTCCCTGCGGACGGGNGAATCCGGTGCGCTTTATTTCGCNATGGCAGACGGATGTTTCGGCCCTGTCGGGCCGCGTGGTGCTGTNACNTCGAATGTGCCGCTNCACGCGCAGGCGCTGGCCGAACTTTATCAGCCAGTTGACCCAAAGGCAGANCAATCGCTGAGCCGGATGTTCGCCGATNTGGANGGCTCGCTTGANCCTTCNGCGCTGGCGGCGATGCCCTGTCAGGGCAGCTAAGCGCGCGGGCCNTCGCTTCCCATTGCACATGATGCCCCGGCTGAATAGGTAGGGGCCATAGCNCCTGATCCCGCGAAAGGTGTCTTCATGTCGCTTCATTCCATTCGCCCTTGGCGCGATATTCCGCGTCGCAAGTCCCGGCAGATCATGGTGGGNAATGTGCCNGTGGGCGGTGATGCGCCGATCACCGTGCAGACCATGACGAATACGCTGACCACTGATGTGGCCGCCACCATNNNNCAGGTGCAGNCCGCCGCCGATGCGGGCGCGGATATCGTGCGNGTNTCGGTCCCGGATGAGGCGTCTTCNAAAGCCCTGCGTGAGATNGTGCGCGAGGTGTCTGTGCCCATCGTGGCNGACATTCATTTNCATTACAAACGCGGGATCGAGGCCGCCGAGGCCGGTGCCGCCTGCCTGCGCATCAACCCCGGCAACATCGGTGACGAAAAGCGCGTGCGCGAGGTCATCAAGGCCGCGCGGGACCATAATTGCTCCATTCGGATCGGCGTGAATGCAGGCTCGCTGGAGCGGCATTTGCTGGAGAAATACGGCGAACCTTGCCCCGATGCGATGGTGGAAAGCGGGTTGGATCATATCAANATNNTGCANGANAACGATTTCCACGANTTCAAGATTTCCTGCAAAGCGTCCGANGTNTTCATGGCNGCNGCCGCNTACCAACAGCTTGCNGATGCCACTGANGCGCCNATCCACCTTGGNATTACCGAGGCNGGCGGNCTGATGTCGGGCACGATTAAGTCGGCCATNGGTNTGGGCAATCTNCTGTGGAGCGGGATTGGNGACACGATCCGTGTNTCTCTGTCGGCCGATCCGGTCGAAGAGGTGAANGTTGGCTATGAGATCCTNAAATCTCTCGGNNTGCGGCATCGCGGTGTGAACATCATCTCTTGCCCCTCCTGCGCGCGGCANGGGTTTGACGTGATCAAGACNGTNGAGGCTTTGGAAAAACGGCTGGAGCATATCAAGACGCCNATGAGCCTCAGCATCATTGGCTGTGTGGTGAATGGCCCCGGTGAGGCGCTGATGACCGATGTGGGTTTCACNGGCGGTGGGGCCGGGTCTGGCATGGTCTATCTCGCGGGGAANCAGAGCCATAAGCTTGGGAATGANGGCATGATCGAGCATATCGTNGANCAGGTCGAAGAACGCGCGGCGCAGATTGAGGCTGAAGCGGTGAANGCGGCGGAATAGGGTNGTGGCTGGGCCGCTGGCCGGGTGGCGGCGGACAGGGTGCGCTNCGGTATTTTTAAAAGGATGAAGATGATGGGGNGCGCGTGAACCGGGAGGGGCGCGTGCTTTNTGGCTGTNTGGAANCTGTTNTTAATCAGCNGGTTGNTNGTGAAGGTTAATGTGGTTTGGGGGTGAGGTATTTCTCTAGGACCACGGGCGGCATGTGGCCNTTGAGNACCATCTCAGGCAGTACGTAGAAGGGGGCGGCGTCGAGCCCTAGGGCGGCGGCCCAGCGGGCGGCCTGGGGCATGTGCAGTTCGTGTTGNATGAANGTCAGCCCGTAGCGCTTTGTAANTTCGGTTAATTCTTTGACGGCGGTATTGCAGGNATCGCAGTCTTGCGCGGTGAAGAGCGCCACGGCGTGNNCTGCCAGAAGCTCGGGGGCGAGGCGTTCGAGCAGGGTTAGGTCGTCTTGAATATATTGCCGCATTTCGGATTGCGCGGGCTGTGGCGCTGCCAAGGCTTTGGCGATGACATCGCCATTCGCCAAAATCGCCGCGCGCAATTCACTGTCAAAGGCGGCACGNGNGGTGNGGTCNAGCGTTTGAAGATCACCCGCCCCGGCAGGCAGGGCCAGCGCAAGAGCTGCTATGGCTGCCGGGGCGCGCATTTTTAGCCGCGTTTTTCGTCCACCAGCGCCATCATCTGATCGTAGGGCAGGTAGCCGCGTAGCATTTCATCTTGCATGACAAAGGTGGGGGTGCCGGTGATCTGCAGCTTTTGCGCNANCGCGCGGGTCTGGGTGATTTCCTGTATGACTTCATCGCTGTCCATCTTGGCTTCAATCGCCGGGACATCCAGATCAAAGCTTTCGCCCAAGCGGCGCAGNGCGGGCAGGGAGACNTCNCCGTTGAAGGCCATCANNGCNTCGTTCAANTGCTTGTAGGCATCGCCNCCNGCGACCTGTTTGGTNGCCACGGCAAANCGCGAGGCNAGCATGGATTGATCGCCNAGGATNGGGAATTCTTTNACGATNANTTTGATATTACCGTCAGTTTCCANNAGCTTGGCCACNTCGCCATGGGCGCGTTTGCAATAGCCGCAGCGGTAGTCGAGNAATTCGACCAGNGTGATGTCNCCNTCCGGGTTGCCACCGACCCANGANTANCCNTCGTCGAAAATNTCATCNGCNTTGGCGGTGACNAGATCNAAATCNGCNTGCATCTGCGCTTCGGCCTGACGGTTTTGCATCTGNTCNACCGCTTGCAGGATCACCTCGGGGTTNTCCATCAGATAGGCGCGGACTTCGGCGCGGAACTGTGCGCGCTCGGCGTCNGTNAGCTCGGTCAGGTCCATGGCNCCGGCNGGGGCGGCNAGGGNCAGTGCGCTGNCNAAGGCNGGNGCGNTGAGGCGGGCGAACATGGGCGGTCCTTTCGGTGANGTCTGCGAAATAGGGGCCAAGGGTTGACGCCCGGCATCAGGCGCGGTGAAAGCATATGCCGAGAGTAGGAGCAAGCCCATGCGCAATTCAACCAGGTCCGCCGTTGATCCCTTTATCGTGATGGACGTGATGCAGGCCGCCAGCGCCGCCGAAGAAGCCGGCCGTCACATCATTCATATGGAGGTCGGCCAGCCCGGCACAGGCGCNCCCAAAGGGGCGGCCGAGGCGTTGACAAAAGCNATGGGNGAAGGCGCGCTTGGCTATACCGTGGCGCTTGGNTTGCCCGCGCTGCGCGCACGGATCGCACAGATGTATGGGGAATGGTACAACGTNGATCTGGACCCGGCGCGGGTGGTGATCACGCCCGGNTCCTCNGGCGGGTTTCTGCTGGCCTTTACCNCGCTGTTTGATTCCGGTGACAGNGTGGGCATCGGCGCGCCGGGCTATCCCAGNTACCGNCAGATNCTGCGCGCCTTGGGGATGCAGCCGGTCGATCTGCCCGCCGCACCGGAAAACCGCTACCAACCTGTGGCGGCGGATTTCGCGGGCGAAGACCTGCGCGGNNTGCTGGTGGCCTCNCCTGCCAACCCCTCGGGCACGATGNTGGANCGGCCCGCGTTGTCGGCGCTGACGGATGCCTGTGTGGNCAATGANATGTCCTTCATCTCGGATGAGATTTACCATGGCATNGAATANGACAAGAAGGCCGTGACCGCGCTGGAGGTCACCGACGACTGCTATGTGATCAATTCTTTCTCCAAGTATTTCTCGATGACCGGCTGGCGCGTAGGTTGGATGGTGGTCCCCGAAGATCAGGTGCGCGTNGTTGAGCGGATCGCGCAGAACATGTTCATCTGCGCCCCCCATGCCAGCCAGATCGCGGCGCTGGCGGCGATGGACTGCGATGATGAATTGCAGGCCAATCTNGCGGTCTATCGCCGCAACCGCGACCTGATGATCACCGGGTTGAAAGAGGCTGGGTTCACCGACATCGCGCCGCCCGATGGGGCGTTTTATGTNTATGCAGNTGTCTCCCGCTTTACCGAGGACAGCCGNGCTTTCGCCGCTGAGATTCTGGANAAGGCNGGCGTCGCCGTGACCCCCGGNCTCGATTTCGANCCGGCGCGGGGNCATAAGACNCTGCGCTTTTCCTATGCGCGCAGCACCGCGGATATGGAAGAGGGCATCGCCCGGCTNAAAGCCTTTATGGCCACACGCTGAGCGCTGGTTTGCACGCGCGGCAGGTGGTAGAAGGGCNAAAACGGGCAGGGTGANCAATCATGCGGGCAATTCTTAAGGGACTGGCAGTGGNGCTGGNNTGTGCGGTGCCGGTGGNCGGAGCCGCGCAGGAGTTGACCGCGCTGGCGCGGGTCGATCCGGTGGANAGCGCGGTGAAAGACGGTTGGTTTGGNAAAACCGACCTGACCGTGGCGCTGAGCCAAGGGGTGCCTTTCCGGGTTTTCCTGTTGGATGATCCTGCCCGGCTGATCGTCGATTTCCGTGAGGCCGATTGGTCNGAGGTGGCNCGNGGNGACCTGCTGAAGAANCCGGGCCGCATCTCTGCCCTGCGCTTTGGCGCGTTTCAGCCNGGGTGGTCGCGGTTGGTGGCGGATNTGGCCNAACCGATGATCCCTGCAGAAATCGGCATGCCGGTGGATGCAAGCAGCGGTAAGGCGCGGCTTGAAATTACGTTGGAAACCGTCNCGGCGGAGGTNTTTGCCAAGGCCGCGGGCGTGCCCGTGGATCCCGATTGGACCACCGCGCTCACCGCCCCGCCAAAGCCNGCGGCGGTGGATAAGGACAGCTTTACCATCGTGTTGGACCCCGGTCACGGCGGCATNGACCCCGGCGCGCAGCGCGAGGGGCTGGATGAAAAAGACCTGATGCTGAACTTCGCCCGCGATCTGCGCGATGCGCTGCGNCGCAAGGGCGTGGATGTGCTGCTGACCCGTGACGATGATATCTTTGTNGCGCTGGAGCACCGGGTGGCCATCGCCCATCAGGCCGAGGCGGACCTTTTCATTTCACTCCACGCCGACAGCCTGTCNCANGGCGGGGCGAGCGGGGCCACNGTCTATACNCTTTCGGATGATGCCAGCGACGTGGCGACCGAACATCTTGCNGCGCGGCATGACCGGTCCGACATCATCGCGGGTGCGGATTTGACCGGCTCGGATGATCAGGTGGCGGGNATCTTGCTTGATCTTGCCCGCCAAGAGACCGAGCCGCGTTCGGATGCTTTGGCTGCGACTTTGGTCGAAGGCATGCGTGCGGCGGGCGGGCCGATGAACAGCCGACCGCTGCGGCGTGCCGGGTTTTCGGTCTTGAAGTCCGCNGATATCCCATCGGTTCTGGTCGAAGTGGGGTTCCTCAGTTCGAAACGGGATCTGACCAATNTGCGCGATCCGGTGTGGCGCGCGTCGATGGTGAGCGCCATGGCGGATGCGATCGTTGCGTGGCGTGATCAGGATGCGGCGCTCAAGCCCTTGATCAGAAAGTAAANTAGAATGATATGGCCGCTTTGGCGATGGGCGAACATTCGCCCTCGCTGGCGGCCATGTGTTTTGACCCGAGCCAGTGCATCCTGTATAGGCTCGNAACTGTNCCTAGCCAATGGTGGTCCGCGCGCGTGTTTCGATTTGTTCTGTCCTTTTTCGGGGGGATTTTTACCACCCTGACCCTGAGCGTCGGCATGGTGGCTTTGACCATCGGGGCGGTGTTCTGGATGTATGGTCGGGATTTGCCCAGCCATGAGTCGCTGGCGCAATATACGCCGCCGACGATCAGCCGGATTTACTCGGGCCAAGGCCGTTTGATCGATGAATTCGCCAAAGAGCGCCGTCTTTTTGCGCCCGCCAACACCATCCCGGATCTGGTGAAACAGGCGTTCATCTCGGCGGAAGACAAGAACTTTTACACCCACGAAGGCTATGACCTGCGCGGCATCGGTGCAGCGGCGGTGGATGCGGTCAAATCGCGTGGCCGCGATGTGCGCGGTGCCTCGACCATCACCCAACAGGTGATGAAGAACTTCCTGCTGTCGGGTGACCGCCGGGCCGAGCGCAAGATCAAAGAGATCATCCTCGCCACCCGCATCGAAGAGACGCTGAGCAAAGAGAAGATCCTTGAGCTTTACCTGAACGAGATTTTCCTCGGGCAGAACTCCTATGGCGTGGCCGCGGCCAGCCAGACCTATTTCAACAAAACGTTGAGCGAGTTGGCCCCGCATGAGGCGGCCTTCCTCGCGTCGCTGCCCAAGGCGCCGTCGGATTACCACCCGGTGCGCCGCAAGGACCGCTTGCTGGCCCGTCGGAACTTCGTGCTGCGCGAGATGAAAGAGAACGGCTATATCTCGGAAGCGGCTTATGAGACGGAAGTGGCGCTGCCGCTGCGCTCGGTCCAGAACGGTGATTTTGAAAGCTTCAAGGCCGAGCTGCCGCCGCGCGATTACTTCACCGATGAAATTCGCCGTCAGCTCAGCGAGAACTTCGGCGAGGGTGAGTTCTTTACCGGCGGTTTGACCGTGCGCGCGACCATCGACAACGAAATGCAGCCCATCGCCGCCAATGCGCTGCGCCGTCAGTTGGAGCAATATGATCGCGGGCAGGGCATCTGGCGCGGTACGCGGTTCGAAATTCCCGCTGATCAGTTGACCAGCGAAGAGAAGTGGCGCGCCGCTCTCGCGGACCTGCGGGTGCCGCGCGACATCGATCTGGAGAACCAGTGGTATCCCGCCGTGGTGCTGGAGGTCGGCAATAGCGATGCGCGGATCGGCATCGAAGGGGTCGACGAAGACGAAGATGGTCACTGGATCCCTGCCGATGATGTGCAATGGGCGCGCAAGCGCTTGGACGACGGCAAACTGGCCTCCAAGGCTCAGGTGGCGGGCGATCTGCTTGAGGTTGGCGAAGTGGTGTTGGTGCGCCGCATGACCTCCGATAGTGACGGTTCCTTCATCCGCTGGACGCTGCGGCAGGTGCCCGAAGTGCAGGGCGGTTTCGTCGCCATGGACGTGCACACGGGCCGGGTGATCGCGATGCAGGGCGGGTTCTCTTATCAGGCGAGCGTGTTCAACCGCGCGACCCAAGCCAAACGGCAGCCGGGGTCGAGCTTTAAGCCCTTCGTCTATGCCTCCGCGCTCGACAGTGGCTATAGCCCGGCGACCATCGTGGTAGACGCACCTATTGAGATCAACACGCCGCAGGGCGTCTGGCGGCCCCAGAACGCCTCGCATAAATTCTATGGCCCCACACCCCTGCGCACCGGGATCGAACAGTCGCGCAACCTGATGACCATCCGTCTGGCGCAAGAAGTCGGGATGGATGTGGTCGGNAGNTATGCGGAGCGNTTCGGCGTTTATGACGATCTGGCGCCGTTGCTGTCNAACGCGCTCGGCAGTCAGGAAACNACGCTTTATCAAATGGTATCGGCCTATGCGATGTTCGCCAACGGCGGNGAGCGGGTGCAGCCNACGTTGGTNGACCGGGTGCANGACCGCTATGGCCGCACCGTCTACAAACATGACGANCGNAANTGCTACGACTGNGAGCAGATCAACCTCGNNCCCGGCGAAGCGCCGCGGNTCATNTCNAACCGCGAGCGGGTGATGGACCCGGTGACGGCCTATCAGCTGACCTCAATGATGCGCGGCGTGGTCGANCGCGGCACGGCCCGCAATGCCATCAATCTGCCGGTGCCAATCGCNGGCAAGACCGGCACCACCAACGANGAGAAAGACGCATGGTTCGTCGGCTTTTCGTCCAACGTGGTGGCAGGCTGCTACATCGGTTTCGACACGCCGCGCCCGATGGGCCGGGGCGCGGGCGGCGGGCGGCTTTGCGCGCCNGTCTTCCAGCGCTTCATGTCNGANGCGATCAAGAAATACGGCGGCGGNGANTTTGCGGTCCCCGAACAGTGCCGCTTTATCNAGATCGACCGTTTCAGCGGCGCGCGGCTGAGCGATAACGCCTCNGGTGGTAATGTNGTGTCNGAATGTTTCCGCGATGGCGAAGAGCCGCTGTTTGGCATCTCCTTCGATGGNGGCTTTGCCATGGGGNCGGACCTGCCATTGGTCGAGGAACTGGGCGGCNCGGCTGCATCGTCTTCGCGTCAGGTCACCACATCGACGGGCAAAAAGGCCACCGTNGGCCCCAAGGCAAGCTTTGGCACGCTGAGCTCGGGCGGNCTTTACTAATCAGGTCGGCGGGGCGAAGGCGCGCTTTGCCTCCCCCCACTTGCCGCCGCTGGCGGGCTGGTCTATCTCTCGTGCGGCTCCGGTTTTCGGGGCCGCATTACTTATCAAAGGCAGGCACACATGCGCGCAGAGGCACAGAATACCGCGGACCAGATCAGCAAATCGCTGGAATTGCTGGCCCAGCGACTGGATGTGGAGACCGCGCCCTACCGGCTGGAAGAATTCAACGCCCGCGTCGAAGACCCGAACCTTTGGGACAACCCTGATGCCGCGCAAAAGCTGATGCGCGAACGGCAGTCGCTGGTGGATGCCATCGACACCTATGAGGGCATTAAACAGGAACTGGCCGATAACGTCGAACTGATCGAGTTGGGCGAGATGGAAGAGGACGAAGAGGTCATCTCCGACGCGGAGAAGGCTCTGAAGGCGCTGGCCGAAAAGGCCGCTCAAAAGGAACTCGAAGCGCTGCTGAATGGTGAGGCCGACAGCAACGACACCTTCCTAGAGATCAACGCAGGCGCGGGCGGCACTGAAAGCTGCGACTGGGCCAGCATGTTGGCGCGGATGTATGTCCGTTGGGCCGAGAAGAAAGGCTATAAAGTTGATCTTCAGGCCGAAAGCGCGGGCGACGAGGCGGGCATCAAATCCGCGACCTATAAGATTGAAGGGCACAACGCCTACGGCTGGCTGAAGTCCGAAAGCGGCGTGCACCGTTTGGTGCGCATTTCGCCCTTCGACTCGGCTGCCAAGCGGCACACCTCTTTCACCTCCGTGAAGGTCTACCCGGTGGTCGACGACAATATCGAGATCGAGGTGAACCCNTCNGANATCCGCATCGANACCTACCGGTCNTCCGGCGCNGGCGGNCAGCACGTNAACACCACCGACTCGGCGGTGCGGATCACCCACCATCCCACGGGCATCGTCGTGACNTCTTCGGAAAAGTCGCAGCACCAGAACCGCGACATCGCCATGAAAGCGCTNAAATCGCGGCTTTATCAGATGGAGTTGGACAAGCGTTCGGCGCTGGTCAACGAAGCGCATGAGAACGCGGGCGANGCGGGCTGGGGNAACCAGATCCGGTCCTATGTNTTGCAGCCCTATCAAATGGTGAAAGACCTNCGNACCAATTACGAGACATCGGACACCAANGGCGTGCTCGACGGTGATCTGGATGGGCTGATGGGGGCAACGCTGGCGCTGGCNGTCTCGGGCAANAGCCGNGCCGAGGCNCAGGGCGACTGAGCCNGTNNCGTCCCCCTTCATGGAATAATATGTAGCAATAGGGGGACATGATGGATTTGCNAGATTGGGACGCTTCGGACCTGTCCGAGGCGCTGGNCGCGCGCAGGATTTCTGCGGTTGAACTGATGCNGGCGNCACTTGCGCGGATCGAGGCGGTGAATGGCAANGTGAATGCCGTCGTCTCCCTCCGCGACCGTGACACNTTGCTGGCCGAGGCAGAGGCGTCCGACGCCAGCNCGCGCAAGGGTTGGCTGCANGGTATCCCCATGGCGATCAAGGATTTGGCTGACGCAGAGGGGCTGCCAACGTCTCAAGGGTCCCCGCTNTTCGGTGCCCAGCCGGCCGAGCGGGATCATCCCGCTGTTGCGCGGCTTCGCGCGGCAGGGGCAATCATCATCGGCAAAACCAACACGCCGGAGTTTGGCCTNGGCAGTCATACGTTCAATNCGGTCCATGGCGCGACGTGCAACCCTTATGACCTAGGCCGCTCGGCTGGCGGTTCCTCGGGCGGGGCGGCNGCGGCACTGGCGGCGCGGATGGTCGCCGTCGCCGATGGGTCCGANATGATGGGATCCCTGCGCAATCCGGCGGGCTGGAACAACGTCTACGGGATGCGGCCGACATGGGGCAGGGTGCCGTCGGACGATGGCGGCGATCTGTTTCTNCACCAGCTTTCAACCTTGGGTCCGATGGCGCGCAGCCCCCGNGACCTCGCCGCCCTTCTTGATGTGATGAGCGGCGCCGACCCGCGCCAACCNCTGACCCGCTCCGGCCCGGATACGGCCCCGGATATCGANGCGGGCCTGCCCGCGCAGCGTGTGGGCTGGCTGGGCGATTGGGGCGGTGCCTTCCCCTGCGAGCCGGGGATCNTTNACCTGAGNGAAGCCGCCTTGAACCGTTTGGCCGGGCTGGGGCATGAGNTCACNCCCATCGCCGCGCCNTTTGATGCAGATGCGATGTGGGAAAGCTGGATCACGTTGCGGTCCTTTGCCGTGGCGGCGTCGTTGGGNNCGATCTACGACGATCCGGCGCGGCGGGACGGGTTNAAACCCGCNGCGCAATGGGAGGTCGCGCGCGGGCAGGGGTTCTCTGCNTCTGATATCCAGCGCGCCAGCGGCATCCGNTCCGANTGGTTCCGCGCGGCACATGCTCTGTTTNAAGAGGTCGACGTTCTGGTGCTGCCTTCCGCGCAGGTCTGGCCTTTCGACGTCGAAATGGTGCACCCGACCGAAATCAATGGCCAGCCGATGGACAGCTATCACCGTTGGATGCAGGTTGTGGTGCCNGCAAGCNTGATCGGTCTGCCGGTGGTGAATATTCCTGCAGGTTTNGACAGNCGCGGCCTGCCTTTGGGGCTGCAACTGATNGGCAAACGCGGCANCGANGCGCGCTTGTTGCGACTGGCGCAGGGCTGGCATCAGGCGACAGGCTATCCGCAGGCGCAGCCACCCCGGCTGTAGCNGGCCTCANTTGAACGGCGCGTCGGGCTGAAGCAGGCGGCGGTGATAGGGCATCAGGGCGTCGATGTCGATAAATCCCGCCTGCCGCGCTGCGGGCAGCACCGTTTTGGGATCNTTGCCAATATATTCGTAGGTCAGCCGCGTCACCCGCGCGCCCGCGGCACTTTCGGGCGCGGTGCGGGTGACATATCCCACCCAAAAGTTATTCTCGAAAGAGGCGACACGGTTGAGGTAGTTGAACGACCCGGTCAGCGTGCGACGCCGCGATACGACGATGGAAACGCCATTCTCTTGCTGCGAGACGATGCCGCGATATTCGCGCGCCGTGGGGCTGGTNGGCAGCCCTTGCTGGCGCAGGGAATGCGCGCTCTCATANCCCCGCAGGAANGTGCTGCTGCCGTCGCGCTTNATGTAGACGACCCCGGTCACNAACCTGTCGTGATCCAGAAACGACCGCCGTGCGAAGCGGTAAAAGCCGCTGGGAAAATCCGCCTCGGGCACGTTCTGAACCCCGGTCCCAAGGAAGTCCCGCAGGAAACTGTTGTTGATCGGATCTTGGNTGAGCGAAATCTCGGTGACCGGCTCCANCAACACCCGCGCATCGATTTCAAAAAAGCGGCAGATCCGGGCCAGCACGTCNGGCCGNGGGAAGCTTTCGCCCGANAGGTAGCGGTTGAACTGCGTACGGTTGATCCCAAGTTGCCGNGCAAGATCGGAGATCGACGTATANTCCGNCGCCAACTGGCGCAGATTGGCNCCGAACATGCTGCGAAGTTNCGAGGGGGAGCGGTTGGAAGCGGACATGCGGCCTCGTTCTGATTTGCGACGCAGCCNAAGAATACNGGCTGTTATGGCCAGAGGATTGACCTGCTGACGCGAAGGCGCATCAGAGGTGACGCTGATTTGTGGTTGACCCTACTGGAACCGACACAAAATGCAAGCGGGCGTTGCATTTTAACCTATGTTACACCTTTTTGGATTGTCGCAGAATGAAGGTCAATTATCAGAAGCGGGGGGTACTATGATTGGTGTAGTTCTGTGGAGCGATAATGCCGCTGGCAAAGCAGTGTTNTGGTGCGAAGATCAAGGCGATCTTGCCTATTACGAAGAGCCTGCGATCTGTATGGGGCACGGTTCGGGGTTCGACCCGGGCGACATGGTACAGTTCGGCATCACAGTGCATCGCAAACTCCGNATCGCCGACAACCCTCGGGTGGTTCTGGAAGATGCGGCCTCACATCTGCCCGACGCCCTGCNNNACGATNGTCCCGCNGTGCAAGAGCCGCAGGCGGCAAAACCGCGCGGGGGCGCTCAGATCATNCCCTTTACGACCAAGCCCGGACCGCGCCGATGCGGCGCGGCCCAGCTNAAAGCCTGANTCCCAACCCGATCAGACCCCGCGGGCGAGAGCGGCAACGCCCGTGCGGGCAACATCAGCCAGCCCAAGCGGGCGCATCAATTCGGCNAAAGCGTCAATTTTGTCCGGCGCGCCGGNGATTTCGAAAACAAAGCTTTCCAGCGTGCTGTCGACCACATTGGCGCGNAAGATATCCGCAAGCCGCAGCGCTTCGACCCGGTGGTCGCCCTTGCCGACAACCTTGAAGATCGCCAATTCACGCTCAACGCTNGGGCCTTCGACGGTGAGGTCATGCACCTCATGCACGGGCACGATCCGACCNACCTGCGCCTTGATCTGTTCGATCACCTGCGGCGTGCCGCTGGTGACGATGGTGATGCGNGACAGATGNCCGGTGTGGTCCACNTCGGCCACGGTCAGGCTGTCGATGTTATAGCCACGNCCCGAGAACAGGCCAATCACCCGCGCCAGCGCGCCGGGNTCGTTCTCGACCAGCACTGCAAGCGTGTGTTTTTCGACCACATCCGAGAAATTGGGCCGTAGGTTATAGGCGGAATGCGAGGTCGCNCCTTTNTTGATTTTNAGNGCNGCCATGTCTTTGTCCTTTTATCTAGCTGCGGGAATTTTTTAAAAATTCCCGGTCGTTTTCTTTGAAAGAAAACGGGTCACACCAGCACTGAGCCTTTTGCNTCGATCACACCTTGGGTCTCATGATCCCCCGGCAGCANCATTTCGTTATGCGCCTTGCCGCTTGGGATCATCGGGAAGCANTTCTCATGCTTCTCGACCAGACAGTCAAAGATCACAGGCCCGTCGTAGTTGATCATNTCCNTGATCGCGTCATCCAGATCGTCGGGGTCGTGGCAGATAATTCCCTTGGCGCCAAAGGCTTCGGCCAGTTTGACGAAATCGGGCAGGGCNTCGGACCAGCTTTGCGAATAGCGCTCGCCGTGCAGCAGTTCCTGCCACTGGCGGACCATGCCAAGGCGTTCGTTGTTGAGNATGAACTGTTTGACCGGCAGGCCGAATTGCATCGCNGTGCCCATCTCTTGCATGTTCATCANCCANGANGCTTCGCCCGCCACNTTGATCACNAGGNNNTCNGGATGNGCCATCTGCACNCCGATNGAGGCNGGGAANCCNTAGCCCATNGTNCCNANNCCNCCNNNNGTCATCCAGCGGTTCGGCTCTTCAAANCCNAGGTATTGCGCGGCCCACATCTGGTGNTGGCCCACTTCNGTGGTGATATANCGGTCNTGNNCNTTNGTNAGNGCTTCGAGCCGCGTCAGCGCGTGNTGNGGTTTGATGACCTTGCCGGATTGGGTGAANTTCAGACAATCNTTCGCGCGCCATTCCTCNATCTTGGACCACCATTTGGNGAGCCCNTCGCTATTGGTCTTGCGGCCGCGCGATTTCCAGACCTTCAGCANGTCTTCGAGCACATGNCCNACGTCACCGACGATTGGAATGTCGATGCGGATCACCTTGTTGATCGANGANGGGTCGATGTCGATATGCGCCTTGGTGGANTTGGGGCTGAAACTGTCGATGACNCCGGTGATCCGGTCGTCNAANCGNGCGCCGATGTTGATCATCANATCGCANTCATGCATCGCCATATTGGCTTCATACAGCCCGTGCATCCCCANCATNCCGAGCCATTTGTCACCNGACGCAGGGTATGCGCCGAGACCCATCAACGTCGATGTGATCGGGAAACCCGTGGCATCGACCAATTCGCGCAGCANCTGGCTNGCCGCCGGGCCGGAGTTGATNACGCCGCCGCCNGTGTAGAAGATCGGGCGCTTGGCCGTCTCCATCGCCGCCACCAGTTCGGTGATCTCNNCCATATNGCCNTTGACCTGCGGNTGATAGCGCGAGGTNGAGGGTTTGGGGGACTCGTANNNGCCNGTNGCAAATTGCACGTCTTTNGGAATGTCGANCAGNACCGGNCCGGGGCGGCCGTGGGTGGCGACNTGGAAGGCNTCNTGCAGCGTGGCACCNAGNNTGTCGGTCTCTTTCACCAGCCANTTGTGCTTGGTGCAGGGNCGGGTGATGCCTACGGTGTCTGCTTCCTGAAAGGCGTCAGAGCCGATCATAAAGGTCGGCACCTGGCCGGTCAGCACCACCAGCGGAATNGANTCNAGCAGCGCATCCGTCAGGCCGGTGACCGCGTTGGTGGCACCGGGGCCGGANGTCACCAGCACNACGCCGGGTTTGCCGGTCGAGCGGGCATAGCCTTCGGCGGCATGNACCGCNCCCTGCTCGTGGCGCACCAGAACGTGTTTGATCGAGTTCTGCTGAAAGACCTCGTCGTAAATCGGTAGCACCGCGCCACCGGGATATCCAAAGACGGTGTCCACACCCTGGTCAATCAGGGCTTGGACGATCATTTTCGCTCCGGTCATCTGGCGTTTCATCTTGGGTGCTCCGTAAGGCAGGTTATTGGCGTTTGGCATAAAAAAACCCCCGGTCTGACGGGGGCGCATGGGAAGGATTATGGTTAACCGTTACCGGCCCATGCGCGTGTGTCCTACAATAATGACTAGGTCGATCATCTCAGGGGTCCTCTTAGCGTGGCGTGAGATTATGAGGGGGAAAGNGGGGCGTCAACAGCGAAATGNCNAAAATCTNGTGCTTGGGTGGGGATTAATTGCTNTTTTATTTCGCNGNNGCGCCNTTTTNGGTTCTTTTCGCAAAGAAATCGGCCCTCTGGTGAATTTTATTGAATTGCNNGNGCGTNTTGATGCNCNTGATTCAATCTGGCAGCCCAATGGTCCGCTCCGGTTGCGCGCAAAATCTGTAGGCTGGCTCAGCGCCTTAGCGCGGGCTGACATCCGGCAGGGTGATATTGGCCACCTGCTCGGCAATGGGATCATTGCTGAGCGGATGCTGGTCGGGCACGAAACCCTCAGGGTCGCGCATCTTTTGCCACTGCCCGCCCATATAAACCTCAAGACCCGAGAACTTGGCCTTGTACCCCATCTTTTGACTGCCCGGCACCCAGTAGCCAAGGTAGACATAGGGCAANCCCGCCGCGCGGGCGATTTCGATGTGGTCGAGGATGATGTAATTGCCCAGCCCGTTGCGGGGCCGGTCGGGGGTGTAGAAGGAATAGACCATGCTCACCCCGTCGCCCAAGACATCCGTCAGGCAGACGCCGACCAGCGCGTTATCGGCCTCGGGGTCGGTATATTCGATGACCCGNCTGCGGATCGGNGTTTCCTCNATCATTGCGGCNAATTCAAAGACATCCATATCCGCCATGCCGCCATCCGCATGGCGGCTGTCNAGGTAGCTGCGGAANAGGTCATATTGCTCNTCCGTAGCCCAAGGAGAGGTGGCGCGCCGCTCNAGCCCCGCGTTGCGGTTCAGAATGCGGCGCTGGCTTTTGCTGGGGCGAAAGGCCGCCACGTCGATCCGCGCCGACAGGCAGGCNGCGCAATCGGCGCAAGACGGGCGGTANAGNACNTTNTGAGAGCGGCGGAANCCTTGGCTTGATAGGCTGTCATTCAGGCGCGCGGCATTGTCGCCCTGAAGGGCGGTGAACAGCTTGCGCTCCATCCGGCCCTCCAGATAGGGGCAGGGNTGCGGCGCTGTGACATAGAATTGCGGTGTCAAAGGCAGTGTATGTCGCATGNGTTTCCAGCATTTATCGGNGGATGCTATCAACCNCCCCCCGCTGCGCCAAGGGCAAATTTGCGTGATGTCTTAACGGCTGAGGCGGCGNTTNACCGGCACNGTGCCAAGNGCCATNTCCGTNAGGCTTTGACGGCGGGNCGTGGTGCAGATCAACACGNCCGAGACGACCTGAATGATCGTGACCGTCATCGACAGCGAATAGCCGATGGTGTGCAAAAGCGCGGTCATGAAATCAAAGGGCCGGTCGCGGTGGTCGCGCAGNTCCATCGCCATCAGGCGCATGCCCCATGTGGCCGANCCNCTGGTCAGCGTCGCCACGCGGTAGGCAAANCCCACCACNAGNGTCAGAAAGGGGAAAAAGAACANCCCGGTAAAGGCGGTGAAGGGCAGGATCAGCAGGCAAAAGACGATGACAAGCGTCACATCGACGATCCAAGCCATCAGCCGCTTGCCAGCGATGCCGTCATAGAATTGCGGGTGTAGATCNGGGTCGGGGGTCTGGGTCATGTCGCTTCCTGCGAAAGGCCCCCCGGCGCGCGGGCCGGGAGGCGGGGGTCAGGGTGGGNTCAGGCGCTTGTGGGCGTCTCGTCCCGNTTGGCGCGCTCGTCCATGAACTGGTCGAACTCGGCCTTGTCCTTGGCTTCGCGCAGACGCTCAAGGAAAGCCTCAAAATTGCCCTGTTCCTCTTCCAAACGGCGCAGCGTGTCNGCCTTATAGGCGTCAAAGGCGCTGTTGCCGGTGTTGCGCGACATCATCNCGCGGCTGGATTTGCGGCTGCAGGATTTCGAAGAGAACATGCGTTTGCTCCAAGTCATATAGGCAAGAAGGGCGAGGCCNAGGGGCCAGAAGAAGATGAATCCGAGCACCATGGCGGCGATCCANGCGCCTTTGCCGCGTGCGTCCATCCAGCTTTCGGCCCGCGCCAGCCAGCTGCTGCGGGGGGCATAGGTCGGGTCGGTGGTCACTGTCGTCATTGTTGAGCCTTTCAGTCGTGACGGGCCTGTCGCCGGCCCGGGCGTTTCGGATGATGTGAATGTCTTTCACATTGAATAGATCGGCACGCCGGGGCCCTTTCGCAAGGGTCTATGTGAATGTTTTTTACATTACTTAGGAAACGACAGTAAAATCAGTAACCTGCGCGCCGGAAAGCTGCGCCATTTTCTGCGGCTCAAGGCNGAAAACNTGGTGCGGCGTGCCCGCAGCGGCCCAGACCAGCGGGAANTGCAGCAGATTTCGGTCAAACCAAGCGCGGGGTGGCGTGGTATGGCCGAGCGGTGCCACGCCGCCGATAGCAAAGCCGGTCTGCGCCCGGATCAGCGCGGCATCGGCCTTGCCCAGTGGTTCCCCGGCCAAAGCTGCTGCGCGGTCCAGATCGACCTGCTGCGCGCCCGCGGTGATGAAAAGCAGCGCCGCNCCGCTGTTTTCGCCGCGCAGGACGATNGATTTGGCAATCTGGTCGACCGCACAGCCAAGTGCGGTGGCCGCATCGACCGCCGTGCGTGCTAGGGCCGTCTCGCGGATTTCCGGCGTCACCCCNGCGGCCTCAAGCGTGGCGCGGACCCGTTTCAAACTCTTGCTCATTCTCTGCCCCTTGCTGCATCGCGCCACCTTGGGGCGCGCGCCAAAGTCGTAGCAAGGCCGCGCCGTGCCGCAACCCCCATTGACGCCGCTTGGATCAGCCCGCAAAGCTGGCCCCATGACAGACCCATCGCTTGCCGCCCGGATCACCCGCTCTCCCCGCATCTATCACCGCGAACGCGCGCAGGATGCGGCGGCGCTCTTGCCCGATCTTGCGCCGGACCTGCGCGAGATGATCTCGGCTGCCGCCTCTACCGCGCCCTATCTGATGGCGCTTTTGGAGAAGGAGGCGGCTTGGCTTGGCGAGGCCGTGGAAAACCCCGAGGCCGCTCTGGCCGCCAATTGCGCCGCGGCGGCNGAATTTGCGCCCGACCGGCTGGCCGATGGGCTNCGGCAGGGCAAGCGGCGCATGGCGCTTCTGACCGCGCTGGCCGATCTGGGCGGGGCATGGTCGNTGGAAGAGGTGACNGGCGCGCTGACCGATTACGCCGATGCCGCTTGCGGTGCGGCCCTGCGNGCGGGGCTGGCGGCACAGATCANACGCGGCAAACTGCCGGGNATGACGATGGACGATCTGGCCGACTGCGCGGGCATGGTTGTCTTTGCCATGGGNAAAATGGGCGCGCGGGAACTGAATTATTCCTCNGACATCGANCTNATTTGCGTCTTNGACGAAAGCCGCTTCGCGCCTGATGATTTCCACGCCGCCCGCAGCGCCTTCGTCAAGGCGACGCGNGCGATGTCGGGCACATTGAACGACATCACCGCGCAGGGNTACGTTTTTCGCACCGATCTGCGCNTGCGTCCCGACCCGGCGGTNACNCCCGTCTGCATCGCGATGGAGGCAGCCGAGCGCTACTACGAAAGCCTNGGCCGCACATGGGAGCGCGCGGCCTATATCAAGGCCCGTCCGGCGGTNGGTGATATCGCGGCGGGAAAGGCGTTTTTGCAATCATTGCGCCCCTTCGTCTGGCGCCGCCATNTGGATTTCGCCGCCATCCAAGATGCGCATGACATGCGGCTGGCGATCCGCGAGCACAAGGGCTTGGGNGGCCCGATCACCCTGCCGGGGCATGACATGAAANTGGGNCGGGGCGGCATNCGCGAGATTGAGTTTTTCACCCAGACCCGACAGCTCATCGCCGGGGGCCGCGATGCGGAGTTGCGGCNCCGTGGGACACTGGCAGGGTTGCAGGTGCTGGCCGAGAAGAACTGGGTGCCAAAAGAGGTCGCCGAAACGCTCGGCGATCACTACCGCGCGCATCGCACGGTCGAGCACCGGTTGCAGATGGTGCAAGACGCTCAGACCCACACGCTGCCCCGCAATGATGCCGATTTCGACCGGCTGGCCGCCATGATGGACATGGATGTCGAAGACTTGCGCGCCGATCTTCACGAACGGCTGCAAGCCGTGCACGACCTGATCGAAAGCTTTTTCGCCGCCACGCGGGAGGAGCCCGAAGCNGCCCGCCCGGCGCATCAATTCGACACCTCTGTGCTGGACCGCTGGCCCAGCTATCCCGCGCTGCGCTCGGAACGGGGGGCGGATATTTTCGGGCGGCTGAAGCCACTGCTGCTGGACCGTTTGGCGCAATCTGCCAAACCGGACGAAGGGCTTTTGGCCTTTGACGGNTTCCTNGCTGGCCTGCCCGCCGGGGTNCAGCTTTTCTCGCTNCTGCGGGCCAATCCGCAACTGGGCGATCTTTTGGTGGATATCGTCGCCACATCGCCTGCGNTGGCNGCGCATCTGTCGCGCAACTCGGGCGTCTTCGATGCGGTGATNGGGGGNGATTTCTTTTCGGACTGGCCGGGGCAGACCAAGCTNACCGAAATGTTGCANCAGCATCTCGCGNCAGAGNCCGATTACGAGTTGCGTCTTGATGGCACCCGCCGTTGGGCGCGCGAATGGCATTTTCGGATCGGCGTGCATCTGCTGCGCGGGCTGATCGACGCGGCNACCGCCGGGCGCCAATATGCNGAGTTGGCCCAAGCNGTCTTACAGGCGCTCTGGCCCGTGGTNGTCGATCAATTCGCCACCCGGCATGGCCCGCCGCCGGGACGCGGGGCGGTGATCCTTGGCATGGGCTCGCTTGGGGCTGGGCGGCTAACGCCGACCTCCGACCTCGATATGCTGGTGATTTATGATGCCGATGGGGTGGACAGTTCCGACGGCCCCAAACCCCTCGCCACGCGCAGCTATTANGCNCGNCTNACCCAAGCGATGATCACCGCGATGACCGCGCCGATGGCCCAAGGCAAGCTTTACGACATCGACATGCGCCTGCGNCCTTCGGGCAATCAGGGGCCNGTGGCGACCAGNCTCGCCAGCTTTGAGAGCTACCAGAAAGAGCAGGCNTGGGTNTGGGAGCATCTGGCCCTNACCCGCGCACGGGTGATCGCGGGGGCAGAGGATCTGGGCCGCGATGTCGAAGCGCTTCGGGCTGAAATCCTNAGCCGCGCCGCCCCGCGCGACAAGGTGCTGGGCGAGGTCGCGAAGATGCGCCAGCGCATCGCCGCCGCCCGCAGNCCNNNNGGNCCGCTNGANGCCAAGACNGGCGCGGGCCGCTTGCAGGATATCGAACTGTTCGCGCAGGCAGGCGCGCTTATCGGCGGCACCGGGGCGCGTGANATCGACGCGGGCCTTGCCGCCGCGCNNGGNGAAAACGTGATTGATGNGCANGCGGAAGCCGCGCTTTCNTCGGCCTATACCAACGCATGGACCCTGAATTGCGCCGCGCGTCTGCTGTCNGCCAATCCGATTGATGCGCGGACAATGGGGCAGGCGGGGGCGAGCTTTCTCTGTCGNGTGTTAGCTTGTGACGATCTTGCGGCATTGGAGGCCAAGATGCAGGGNGATTACGCCACNGCGGCTCAGATCATCGACGCGGCGCTGCCCGAGCCGGGGCANGAGGGGGCATGAGCGATCCAGATGACCCAAAGGGNTTGATCCGCGAATCCTACCGGATGGAGGGGATTGGCNCNGCCGAATGCCGCAGCATCTTTCTCGACTGGGCNTTGAGNCTGCCGGAAGGCCACGACAACGCAGCCGCCATCACCCGTTTGCTGGAACGCTACGGTGCNGNCGCCGCGGATCACCCGATGACNCAAGTGCTGCGCGAGGGGCAGACCACGCTCACCACCCCGCGCCGCCGNGGCGGNTGGCGGGGCAGGGCGCGCAACTGACCGCCGATCNGGGCCTGCGAAACCTCTTTCCCCAGCCGCGCGAACGCAGTACGAGGGGCGCTATGACAACGCCCCAAACCCCCTCCGCCCCGCAGCCTGCCACNCNTCCCGTGGTGCGCCTNNTGCCCAAGGCCAATGCCCGCGCCATCCGCCACGGCTTTCCTTGGGTCTATGCCAATGAACTGGTCACCGACCGCCGCACGCGGGGGCTTGCCCCCGGCACGTTGGCGCTGCTGGAAGACGCCGACCGCANGTCCATGGGGCTGGTCGCGGTCAATCCGAATTCCAAGATCATCGCCCGGATGATCGACCAAGACGCCGAGGCGCAGGTGGATCAAGCATGGTTCGAGGCACGCCTCAATCGCGCCCTTGCCCTGCGCAGCCAGCTTTACGATCAGCCCTATTACCGTCTGATCCACGCCGAGGCCGATGGCCTGCCGGGCGTCATCATCGACCGTTTTGGCGATACCTGCGTGATCCAGCCCAACGCCGCTTGGGCCGATACGCTGCTTGAGCCGCTCGTGGCTGCGCTGCAATCGGTGACCGGNGTGACCAANGTGNTGAANAANGCCTCTGGCCGCACNCGNAAGCTNGAAGGGNTNGACGATGCNTCGNNCACGNTNGTNNGGNANCACNCCCGAAGGCCCGCTGCCGGTGCCGATGAACGGCGCGACCTATANGGCCGACCTNACCGGNGGGCAGAAAACCGGCCTGTTCTNNGACCAACGNCCNAACCACGCCTTTGCCGCCAATCTNGCGCGCAATGGGGCACGGGTGCTCGATGTNTTTGCCCATGTCGGCGGCTTCTCCCTCGCCGCTCTGGCGAATGGCGCGTCATCGGCACTGGCCGTCGACGGCTCCGCCCCCGCGTTGGAACTGGCCGAAGCCGGGGCCGCNGCAATGAACATGCAAGACCGTTTCGCGACCCGCCAAGGCGATGCCTTNGACGTGCTGACCGCCCTGCGCGATGAGGGCGAGACCTTTGACGTGGTGATCTGCGATCCGCCCGCCTTTGCCCCCTCGCGCCAAGCGGTCGACGCGGGGCTGCGTGCCTATGAGCGNGTNGCNCGTNTNTCGGCGCANNTGGTGGCNGANAANGGNATTCTGGGNCTTTGTTCCTGNTCNCANGCNGCTGANCTNNNCCAATTCCGCACCGCTTCNGTGCGCGGNATNGGNCGGGCCGGACGCCGNGNNATGCTGNTGCACACNGGCTTTGCCGGGGCGGACCACCCGCAACTGCCGCAGCTTGCGGAAAGCGGCTACCTCAAGTCGCTGTTCTTCCGCCTGTNATGCNAAACGCGNCCNCGCGTGCTGATCGACACCTGCGTGCTNTACCCNACGGTGATGCGCGAAATGGTGCTCGGCGTGGCCCGNNCGGGGCGCGTTNGAGCCGATNTGGTCGGCGCGTATCTTAGAAGAATGGGCCCGCGCGGCGATCAAGCTTGGNCCNNCGGGCGAAGCACANGCGCGGGCCGAGATCGCNCTNNTGCGCGGCAANTGGCCNGGGGCNGAACGCGNNGCNNCCCCCNGNNTNCANGCGCGGCTNTGGNTGCCNGATGCGNATGACATTCANGTNCTGGCCGTNGCCGTGGCCAGCAGCGCCGANATGATNCTGACGCTNAANGCNAAGGANTTNCCGCGCCANATCCTNGCCGAAGAGGGGNTGAGCCGGGCCGATCCNGACAGCTANCTNCANGGNATNTGGCANGCNACNCCNGAANTGGTCGCCCCCGTGGCCGANGCNGTNNTGCAAGANGCNCGGCGGCTGTCGGGCGAGNGACTGGGANNTGCGNGCNCTGCTGAAAAANGCNCGNCTGCCNCGGCTGGCNAAGGCNCTNGNNTAGCCNTCCCACCGCAGNTGCANCTNNCGCAGCTNGNCNANNCGCTCNTCGGTCTTGGGGTGGCTCAGNAGCCACGCGGGCGGNCGTNNNGCGCCGATGNNTGGNTCAGCGCGTCCANCTTNTCNAACAGNGAAATCTGNGGGCCGATNCCGATNCCNGCNTTGGTNAGNAGNGCNGCTGCATAGGCGTCNGCCTCATANTCATCNNNGCGNGANANNCGNGCNGCNAGCAGGCTNGTCAGCCCGNTNGCGATCAGCACACCGATNCCGGGAATGATCCGCCCNAGCACCATNGCCAGNGCCGTNCGCAGGGCGTTTTGNCCCGAGAAATCAATCATCCGNCGNCGNGAATGNCCAAGNGCNACATGGCCCAANTCNTGNGCGATGACGCTTGCCAATTCNTCAGCNGTNACAGCNCCTTGNCGGAANTTGTTNTANAANCCNCGGGTGATGAANATNCGCCCATCGGGNGCTGCCAGCCCGTTNACNGGNTCGATCTCNTAAAGATGCACCTTGATGCGCGGCAGGTCNANCGCCTTGGCCATCTTGGCNCTCATGTCGTTGAGTTTGGGGTCCACNAANGGNGTNGANTTCGCNTCCAACTCNCGCGCNGTGCGCCAAGCGGANAAACGATACATNGCCAGCGCGTAAAGNATGGCNAGCAGNATGGGGAGAAANCGGATCATGCNCNCAATATGGGNGCGCGCGNGGGCCGGGGGCAAGCGGCACAAGGCCGCGCCCCCGGTTCCANNTNANNCGATNAGACGAGTTTNGCGTCCATCGTGATCTCNGCGNTCAGCAGCTTGGAGATCGGGCAGTTNTCNTTGGCGGTNTTNGCNGCTTTNTCGAANTCNTCNNNGCTNGCGNNNGGGATNNTNGCCTNNACNGTCAGNTGCACTTTNGGNACNTGGAAGCCNCCGTCTTTNTNNTCCAGATGCACTTCTGCCTTNGTCTCGATGCTGTCGGGCGTCAGGTCGCTNTGCCCAAGGATCATCGACANCGCCATGGAGAAACAAGACGCNTGGGCNGCACCGATCAGCTCTTCTGGGTTGGTGCCTTCCTTGCCTTCGAAACGGGTGTTGAAGCCATAGGGCTGGTCAGACAGCACACCNCTTTGGGTTGAGACATGGCCCTTGCCCTNTTTGAGCGAGCCTTCCCATTTTGCGCTGCCGGTTTTNACGATCGAAGCCATTGGAATATCCTTTCACNGAGCTTGCGTTCGTCCCCTCAACTGGCGCGNGATCNAAAGGTTTCAAGGCCGAGTCGNTCAAGATCGCGTCATNGTNTTGATGCCCCGGCTNAGCCCTTCGAGGGTCATCGGCACCATGGCCNCGGGGCCGAAAATCTCTTGGATCATCGCGATCGACTGGGTGTAGCCCCATTGCCGTTCCGGCACCGGGTTGATCCACAGATGGTTGGGCCATTGATCCCGCGCNCGGGCGAGCCATGTGGCACCGGCCTCCGCGTTCCAATGCTCATTCGCGCCGCCGGGATAGGCGATCTCATAGGGCGACATNGANGCGTCACCGACGAAGATGCATTTATAATCAGAGCCNTAGCTGCGCAGCACCTCATGGGTGGGGATCTGCGCGTCCCAGCGGCGGCGNTTGTCGCGCCAGACGCCTTCGTAGAGGCAGTTGTGGAANTAGAAATGCTCAAGATGTTTGAACTCGCCCCGNGCNGCGCTGAACANNTCTTCNACGACCTTCACATGCGGATCCATNGAGCCGCCGATGTCGAGAAACAGNAGCACTTTCACGGCATTGCGCCGCTCTGGCCGGGTTTTCACATCCAGATAGCCATGCTCNGCCGTGGCGCGGATGGTGCCGTTCAGGTCGAACTCNTCNGCCGCCCCGTCGCGTGCCCAACGGCGNANNCGNTTCAGCGCNAGNTTGATGTTGCGGGTGCCGATCTCGACGTTGTCATCNAGNTTGCGNAACTCGCGNTTGTCCCAGACCTTGACCGCGCGCTGGTGGCGGCTTTCCTTTTGGCCGATCCGCACNCCTTCGGGGTTGTAGCCATAAGCGCCGAAAGGCGAAGTGCCCGCCGTGCCGACCCATTTCGAGCCGCCCTGATGCCGACCNTTTTGCTCTTCGAGCCGCTTTTTCAGCGTNTCCATCAGCTTGTCGAANCCGCCCATGGCTTCGATCTCGGCCTTTTCTTCTTCGCTCANGTGCTTTTCGGCCATCTTGCGCAGCCAGTCTTCGGGCAGGTCNACGGCCTCNAGCACATCATCAAGGCTGATGTTNTCCANCCCNTTAAAGGCCGCTGCAAAGGCGCGGTCGAACTTGTCGATGTTNCGCTCGTCTTTNACCATCGACACGCGGGCGAGNTAGTAAAACGCCTCNACGTCATAGGTGGCCAGCCCCGCCTTCNTNCCNTCNAGAAAGGCCAGAAACTCGCGCAGCGAGACNGGAACACCGTGGCGGCGGAGNTGATCGAAGAACGGCAGAAACATCAGAGGCTCAGCGCNCGGTCCANAAGNACCGTGGCGATCATGCCGACGATCAGGAAGGCAAAGCCGTAGCCCGTTGCATATTGCGCGATGTCTTTGCGGTTGCCGCCACGTTTGCGGGCCGTCAGCCCNCCNATTANCGCGCCGATCAATGCCAATCCGAGTGCTATCATAACCTATTGCCCGTCTATTTTGCNGGCCTATCCATTGNGCGGNTTNAGNGACGCGATCTCGCGCAGCTTGGCCCGCACGGCCCAGTCAGGGCCAAAGCCGTATCGCGCCCAGCCGATGCTGTCCAGCCTGACGCGGCGCGCCTCNATGCCGCGGCCTTCGATCTCTAGCGCTTCGGCCTTGAGCAGCATGAGCGTNGCCAGNAGGGCGGCGTTTTCGCTGGCCTCGGCGATGGGCAGATGCGGCTCNATCANNGCAAGTGCGCCGGCNCCATCGCCGATGGTCACCGCATAGCCCGCCCGCTGNGTGGCGACATAGGCGCGGTGCAGCGTGGTGCCGGGGGTGCGGGCATAGAGGGTGTCTGCCATCTGGTAATGCGTCTGCGCGGCGGCAGGATCGGTCATCTGCGTGACGCGGCCCATGGCGTANTGCGAAAATGCATGGCGGTTGTCCTGCCAACCCTGCGCTTGGNCGATGCGCAGCGCGTCTTGGGCCGCAGACATCCGGGCGTTGCGGCCCACGTCGCGGCCAAGGGCCGTCTGGATNGCNCGGCTCCAGACCTGCGGCGTGGCGCGCGCGGNGCGGGGGGCAACAGTGCCGCCGCCNGGGTTCAGCCGNGCCAAAATGCCCGGCAGGCGCGCGGCGACNTCGTCGCGGGTCATGCCAGAGCGCAGCGCCGGGTCATTGTAGATGCGCAGCACCAGCATGTCGAANCCGGTCAGNACCGTATGCACATTGTCGTCGTTAAANACCGAGTCCGGCAAGCGGTAGAGATCGTTCAGCGGNCCAAGCGCTTGGGCCANTTCCTCATGCAGGCAGTCGCGGCTTTCNTGCGGGCTTACGTCNTTGGGNAGNAAAATNGCCAGCTTGCGCCGCTCGGTCAGGCGGGTCCAATCGGTCGCGGCGGAACGCCTCGTGCGGCGGTATTCNTCAAGTGTACTGACATTCGGCACCACGAAACAGGCCGCCTGCGGCAAGAGCCGCCGGATNTGGCTGCGGTTCACCGCTTGAATGGTGATGCTCGCCTCTCCACCCGTAANCTCACGCAGNTCNATCCCGGCTTCNCGGCGCAGNCGNGCNAGCAGCCGCGCAAGGTCCGGCCCCAAGGTCGCGGGNGGNTGCCCNAGAACGCGCAGGGTGATCGGCCCCTCAAAGCGGGTCAGCACGNGCANNGCGCGGCCGCTTTCCATNCGGAANGACAGATCAAGGAAATCTTCGGCCAAGGCAGCATTTGACACATGNGGCGCNGTCGGGCGGGCTTGGGCGAACTGNTTCATCGGGGGCAGGGTGCTGTCGGCGATCACCGCGCGNGTNGCNACCTCGGAATGGGAGGCCGGCACGCAGGCGTTCAGCAACATCATCAGCGGCAGGATCAGCCGCGCCTTTACCCCGCGCCTCATGCGCTTGGGCCTTTGCGCGNCCTATTCCNCTGTGATCTATCGCAAACTGCGCATGGCGCTGCCGCTGTCTGTCCTTGCATTTGCCTGCCCCATCGGTCGTTTANACCCGGGTCTTNGTGCCCGTGATTGACCTCAGCCTAGGCAGGCGAAAATTCAAAAGCGAGGAAAATACCCGCTTTTGACGTAAAGTCGCATGGGTGTTGCCGCTCTACCGCTGGCGNCGCGCCATNAAGGCCANNCGCTCGAACAGATGCACNTCCTGCTCGTTNTTCAGCAGCGCNCCATGCANTTTGGGCANNGCGTTGGGGCCATCCTTGGCCAGATCCTCGGCGTCCATTTCCTCGGCCAGCAGCAGTTTCAGCCAATCCAGCACCTCGGAGGTCGAGGGTTTTTTCTTTAGCCCCTGCTGCTCGCGGATCTCATAGAACTGCGTCAGCGCGGTGGTCAGCAACTGTTGTTTGATGCCCGGATGGTGCACCTCGACAATCTGCTTGAGCGTCTCCATCTCTGGAAAGCGGATATAGTGGAAGAAGCAGCGGCGCAGGAAAGCGTCGGGCAGTTCTTTTTCATTGTTGGAGGTGATGATGACGATGGGGCGCTGACGCGCGCGGATCGTCTCACCCGTCTCGTAGACGAAGAATTCCATCTTATCGAGTTCCTGCAACAGATCNTTGGGGAATTCGATATCGGCTTTGTCGATCTCGTCGATCAGCAGCACGACCTTTTCATCGGCATCGAAGGCCTGCCAGAGCTTGCCCTTGCGGATGTAGTTTTTGACGTCATGCACNCGCTCNTCGCCCAATTGGCTGTCGCGCAACCGGTTCACGGCNTCGTATTCNTAAAGCCCCTGTTGCGCGCGTGTGGTCGATTTGATGTTCCANTCGATCATGCGCANACCCAAGGCATCGCTGACCTGCCGNGCCAATTCGGTTTTGCCGGTGCCGGGCTCGCCTTTNACAAGAAGNGGNCGCTCCAAGGTAACCGCCGCATTGACGGCGATTTTCAGGTCATCGGTGGCGACGTAGTCTTTGGTNCCTTGAAATTTCATCTTGTTTTCAACCTCGTGTGACGGGCGCTTGATCCTTGGCCTTTAACCAAAAATCAAAGGGATTGTGTAGTGACAATTGTNACCCGCTCAGATAGACGCTGCGGCAGGGAAGATGTCGGGAGACAGGCCTTTTTAATGTCTGAGTTGAAAACCGCCGGGGAAAAACAAATGAAGCAGGAAGTTTTCCTGCCGGACGANTATCGTCCGGCCGAGGACGAACCATTCATGAATGACCGTCAGCTTGAGTACTTTCGTCGCAAGCTGATCCACTGGAAATCGGAACTGTTGGCAGGCAGCCGTGACACCATCGAAGCACTGCAAGACGGCACCCGGAACATTCCGGATGTGACCGACCGCGCCTCGGAAGAGACCGACCGCGCGCTGGAACTGCGGACCCGGGACCGGGCCCGCAAATTGGTCGGCAAGATCGACGCGGCNCTGCGGCGGATCGACGAGGGAGAGTTCGGNTACTGCATGGTCACCGGCGANCCGATCTCGCTCAAGCGGCTGGACGCACGGCCCATCGCCACGATGACGCTGGAGGCGCAAGAGCGTCACGAGCGGCGCGAGAAAGTCCACCGCGACGACTGACANCACCTGAAACATCACACGCCGAGGCTCNTGCTTCGGCGTTTGTGATTTGGGCGCGGGGCCAGCACGATCCGAAGCTTGNGAGCNGGGGNCTGCGATCTGGGACATACATGAAACCTTCCAATGCAATTGTCGTGGGCGGCGGGATCGGCGGGCTGGCCTTGGCCACGGCACTGGCCCGCAAGGGCGTGGCCGTGACCCTGCTTGAACAGGCNGCGCGGTTTTCCGAGATCGGCGCGGGGCTACAGATCAGCCCCAACGGCCTTGCCGTGCTGCGCGCGNTTGGGTTGGAACATGGGCTGAANGCCCGNGGTGCCGTGCGGGGGCAGGCGGTGCGCCTTTGCGACTACGCNAAAGGCGCGCAGGTGGCCCGGCTNGATCTGACCCGNNTGNCNAATGANCAGCGNTACTANTTCCTNCACCGNGCCGANCTGATTGATCTNCTGCGTGANGCCGCGCAGCGCGCNAACGTNAGTTTNGAGACCGACGCGCAGGTNGCCTCNNTNCATCCCGGNGCNTTGCCNCAGGTGCAGATGGCNCGNGGCGGNCGGNGGCGGGCGGAGNTGGTCGTGGCCGCCGATGGCATCCACTCGGTCGGGCGGGTGCAGTTAAACGGGGCGGATAAGGCGCGGTTCTCGGGGCAGGTGGCATGGCGTGCGCTGATCCCCAACGACATTGACCACGGCCCAGAGGCGCGGGTCATCATGGGGCCGGGGCGGCATCTGGTTAGCTATCCGCTGCGCGAGGGGCGATTGGTCAACCTCGTCGCCGTGGAAGAGCGCGCCGATTGGGCCGCCGAAGGCTGGCATCACCATGACGATCCCGCCAATCTGCGCCGGGCCTTCGCAGGTTTCGGCGGAGAGGCGGCGCAGATGCTGGGCGCGTTGCAGGAGGTGACCCTCTGGGGGCTGCATTACCATCCCGTCGCCGCCAATTGGCAGGCAGAAGGCGTGGCGCTGTTGGGCGATGCGGCCCATCCAACGCTGCCCTTTCTGGCGCAGGGCGCAAATATGGCGCTAGAGGATGCTTGGGTCTTGGCCGACTGCCTGACCCGCCAGCCCCGCGACGCAGCACTTGGCGCTTATCAAGCCGCCCGCATCGACCGCGCGCGGCGCATTGTCAAAACCTCGGAAGGCAACGCGGCACGCTATCACCTGCGGCCTGGCCCGATCCGGTTTGCGGCCCATACCGGGCTGCGCGTCGCCTCCAAAATCGCGCCCGGCGCGATGCTGGGCGCGTTTGATTGGCTCTACGCCCATGACGTTACCAAAGCGTAAAGGCCACCGAGCTTAGCCGGTGGCCCAATTGGTCAGCCTGCCCGTTGCAGCATCCCGAAAAGGTCTCGCGGGTCGTCCGGGTCGGCCAGCAGATCAAGCGGTTGGAACAGCCCCGTCTCGGCGATTTGATCACGGACATAGCGCAGGGCCGAGAAATCCTCGATCGCGAAGCCCACGGAGTCGAATAGCGTGATCTGCTGCGCATCGCGGCGGCCTTCGGCCTGACCGGTCAGCACCTGCCAGATCTCGGTCACCGGGTGGTCGGCCTCAAGCTGCTGGATCTCGCCCTCGATGCGGGTCTGCTCGGGGTATTCCACGAAGATGCCCGAACGGTGCAGGATCGCGGGCGCGAGTTCCGTCTTACCCGGACAGTCGCCGCCGATCGCGTTGATGTGCACGCCAGAGCCGACCATATTGTCGGTCAGGATTGTGGCATATTGCTTGTCCGCGGTGCAGGTGGTGATGATCTGCGCGCCCATAATCGCCTCTTCGGCGGTGTCGCATTCCACCACCTTGATGCCATGGCCCGCCAGATTGCCTGCGCATTTGGCGGTCGCCGCGCGGTCGATATCGTAGAGCCGCACCTCATCCACGCCGCAGATCGCCTTCATCGCAAGGCTCTGAAACTCGGACTGCGCGCCATTGCCGATCATCGCCATGACATGGCTGCCCTTGGGCGCCAGCAACCGGGCCACCACGGCAGAAGTCGCCGCCGTGCGCAGGGCCGTCAGGATCGTCATCTCGGTCAGCAACACCGGGTAGCCGTTGGCCACATTGGCCAACAGGCCAAAGGCGGTCACGGTCTGAAAGCCGTCTTTGGTGTTGTCGGGGTGGCCGTTGACGTATTTGAAGCCGTAGACATCGCCGTCCGAGGTGGGCATCAGTTCGATTACGCCCTTCTCAGAATGGCTCGCCACGCGGGGGGTCTTGTCAAAAAGCTCCCAGCGTTTGAAGTCGGCTTCGATATAGTCGGCCAGCCCGCGCAGCATGTCTTCGACGCCGATATGGTGGATCAGTTTCATCATCTGATCGACGGAAACGAAGGGCACCAGTGCCTTGTCGGAGGGGTTCAGATTGGTCATATTCAGGTCTTTCTATCAATAGGCACGGGTGGGGCGGTCGAACACGCGGCGGCCAAAGGCCGATGCGGTGAGGTCCACCATCAGTTGCGCGGTGCGGCCCCGCTCATCGAGGAAGGGGTTCAGCTCAACCAGATCGAGCGAGGTCATCAAGCCGCTGTCCGACAGCATCTCCATCACCAGATGGCCTTCGCGTACCGTGGCGCCGCCCGGCACGGTGGTGCCCACGGCAGGGGCAACGGAGGGGTCGAGGAAATCCACATCCAGCGAAACATGGAGCATGCCGCCCGCCGCTTCGACCTTATCAAGGAAGCGCTGTAAGGGTTTGGCGATACCGCTCTCGTCGATCTCGCGCATGTCGACGTAAGTGACGGTGGTCTCCTGCAAGGCGGCGCGTTCAAGGGCATCGACAGAGCGCAGCCCGATCATGGCGATATTGTCATGGGGCAGGGGCGTGTCGATCTTTGGAAAGCCGTCGAACCCCTCGCGCCCGGTGACATAGCCCAAGGGCGTGCCGTGCAGGTTGCCGCTGTCGCTGGTCTGCGGCGTGTGGAAATCCGTATGCGCGTCAAGCCAGAGCACGAAAAGCGGGCGGCCTGCCTTTTCGGCATGGCGCATTGCGCCCAAGACAGTGCCAAGCGCCAGCGCGTGGTCGCCGCCCATGAAGATCGGCAAACCGTCGTCCATCGCCGCATCGGCAGCAGCGGCGAGGCTCTCTGTCCATGCGATGGTCTCTTCCAGCGCGTGCAGTTTCTCGTGCTCTTTCGCTTGGAAGGGCGCGGGGGCGACATTGCCGCGATCGGTGACGCTGTGGCCAAGATCGCGCAGGGCACGTTCGAGCCCCGCGGTGCGATAGGCATCCGGCCCCATCAGGCAGCCGCGACGGCGCTTGCCGCTGTCCAGCGGGACGCCCAGCAAGATACAGTTTTGTTGGTTCGACATGGGGGACTCCTGAGCTGTTTGAACTCAGATAATCCGCGCATCTGTCTAACAACAAGCCGTCAAACTGACCGTTTCGGGGGCGNTTTTGACAAACTGAAAGAAAGTTCTTCCANTTTGTCAGTTTTTTTGCTGGTTAGGCCGCTTTGCGCGCCGCGGCGACCCAAAGACCGACCAAGACGAAAGAGAAGATCGCGTTCCAACCCGCCATCGANAGGCCCAGAAACTGCCAGACGATCTCATCGCACATGACNAGACCGCTCGGGCCTTCGGTGGANAGNAGCGACCCGCCGTCAAGGCTGCCCAAGTCCATGCCACCGCCGGTGCAGGAACTNGGCCCCGGCCACCANCCCCATTCGACGCCNGCGTGNTAAACGCCGATCAGCGCCGTCACCGCCGCCGCCAAGGCCCCCAGCCACGCCAGNANGCGCGGNCCNCCAAAGAGCACGATCGCCCCAATCAGCACTGCCGCCGCATGGGGCCACCGCTGCCAAAGGCACATCTGACAAGGCGCGTAGCCGCCCAGATGCTGGAAACCAAAAGCACCCAGCAACAGCGCGGCTGAGCCGAGNGTTGCCAGCGAAGTCAAAGTCTTACCTGTCATAGAACCTTTACCACCATNAAGCCGCCAATCAGCAGGGCGACGGCCAATGTGAACATCAAACCNAANCGCCGTTCAATGAAATCTCGGATCGGTGCGCCAAAGCGCCACAGCAGCNCCGCCACCACGAAGAACCGCAGCCCACGNGCAAGGATNGAGGTCATGATAAAGGTGCCCAGCGGCATCCCGGTCCAGCCCGACATGATCGTGATGACTTTGTACGGGAANGGGGTGACCCCGGCGACCAGCACCGCCCAAAAGCCCATGTCGTTGAANCGGGTGGAAAATTCNGCCATCGCGTCGGACTTGCCCAGACTNGCAAGGATCGGCTGTCCAAGGCTCTCAAAGGCCAGCCCGCCAATGGCATAGCCCAANAGCCCGCCCAGAACGGAGGCCAGNAGCGCNACCCCCGCGATCAGCCACGCGCGGTTGGGCCGCGCGATNATCATCGGAATCATCANGATATCAGGNGGGATCGGAAAGAAGGANCTNTCGACAAAAGCGACAACGGCAAGCGCCCAGAGGGCATGGCGATGTTGGGCCAAGCCCAGGGTCCAGTCATAAAGGCGGCGGATCATTTAGGGGGCTCCGGCTGTTTTATATGCCTCACCATGTCGCGCGACCAAGGTCAAGCGCAACGCTGTGCAGAAACAGGGTGAAAATCCACTTGCCCCACGCGCTTTTGCAGGCTACATCGCCCCACGTGCCCAAGTGGCGGAATGGTAGACGCAGGGGATTCAAAATCCCCCGCCGCGAGGCGTGCCGGTTCGAGTCCGGCCTTGGGTACCACCTTGNTTCAGCAAGGTTTCCGTGAAAATCGTAGCTCTATCAAATCGCCGTTTTTCGCGTTGGTCANGCTATCTGCTTCCACGTTCTCGTTCTGGACATCGGTCATTTCTGGGCCGCGCTGGTTCGTAGTTTTCCTAGGGCNTGAGACTTCTACAGCTCGGGCAACCTGAGAAGACCATCTGCGCTCTGTGAAGTTTTGATATTTATCATCTCAAACAATGCTACACCTTAGCGCAGGGTCANCANGAATAGGACGNCGCCATGGCTCGGACCAAAGCCGCCAGAGATATCAGCNTGAAGTCGCTCGAACTGTTTCAAGTCTGTGCCAAGGAAGGGTCGCTGCAAGCCGCNGCGCGGGATGCNGGATTGACGGTGAGCACCGTGTCGCATCACCTGCGCAGNTTGGAAGACCACTTNGGTGTTGANCTCTTCAACCATGCCCGGCGTCCGATGGTCNTGACGCCCAAAGGGCAGGTCTTTNCGCGCAAAATCGACGAGGCGCTGCGCACGATCCGCAAGGCCAAGGCCGAGGTCTCCGCCGGCAGCGTCGCCGACGCNAGCTTCCTTAGNNTCGGTGCGATCGAAGATTTGGAGAGCGATATCGTGCCGTATTTGGCAGTCTCCCTGACCAAGACGATGCCCAGCTGCGATTTCAGCTATCATACCGGGGTCAGCCACGANCTGATCGGNATGCTGCGCAANCGCCAGCTNGATCTCGGNATATGCACCGCGCCNGGGGAAACGATCANCGACCTGCAAGAGCGCCCGCTTCTGCGTGACCCTTTTATCATCGTTCTGCCCCGNCTNGCGTCGGANACCCTCTCACAGATTATGGAGGGCNGGGCAAANCTGCCNTTTTTGCGGTTTTCCGGCAACCTGATGATCGCCCGGCAGATTGACACNCACTTGCGGCGNTTGGGGGTCNCGTCGCCGCATCGGTTCGAATGCAGCAACAACCAGACCCTGATGGCGATGGTGGCGGCNAATGCGGGCTGGACGATCACAACCCCGCTGTTGTTTTCCCGCGCCGCGCGGTTTCATGGCGATNTGCGCATGCACCGCTTTCCGGGCAAGGCTTTTGCCCGGACATTGGCCTTGATGANCACGCCGGATTGTTCGCGCTCTGTCGTCGAACTGGTTGATGCCGAGATGCGCGACCTCATTCGNCANCATGTGATNGAGCCNCTGCACGCCAGCACGCCTTGGTTGGCAGAGAGTTTNCANCTGATAGAGTAGNGGGCAGGGCTATTGCCGCTTCNNGGTCTAATCAAGCTATCGAAACTATCTTGCGATTTTTTCCAACACCCGCATTAGCGTTTGTTGTTTNACCCTCTCTCTGGCCCTCTGATCTCAGTATCTATCGGAGGCGCACNCCATGAAATCTCGGACCAANGTGGTTGTCATNGGCGGCGGTATNGCNGGNTGCTCGACGCTTTATCATCTCACNCAAGAAGGCTGGACAGATGTCGTCTTGGTCGAGCGTGATGAGCTTACGTCAGGCACAACTTGGCATTCGGCGGCGCAGGTNACGAATTTTGGGGCCAATCANACGATGGTCGGGCTNAAAACCCATTCNATNAANCTTTACAAACGCTTATCCGAAGACCCGGAGTATCCGATCAACTACCACCANGCNGACGGCGGCATCCGATTGGCCAATACCGAAGCGCAGATGCAGGGCTATCGCCACTTCTCATCGATGGCGCGCGGCATGGATGTGGATTTGGAAGTCATCGACGCCGAAGAATGCGCCCGGCGNCACCCGCTNATNTCNACCGAGAACCTGTTGGGCGGGCTTTGGGATCCGCTNGACGGTGANATNGANCCGGCNCAGCTNTGTCAGGCTTTGGCNTNTCACGCNCGCAAGGCCGGGGCNGAGGTCTANCGCAANACGCCGGTCACNGCNCTGACGCAGCACAAAGACGANACNTGGACGGTNCACACCAAACATGGCGACATCGACTGCGATATCGTGGTCAACGCCTGCGGTTACCGNGTNAACGAGGTCGGCAGCATGATGGGGGTGCATCANCCCGTCGCCTCGATGGAGCACCAGTATTTTCTGACNGAAGACATTCCNGCCATNGNCGAGGCNGGTCACCGGATGCCGCTGCTGCGCTGTCCGATNTCGGACTATTACAGCCGCCAAGAAAAGAACGGCCTGCTGGTCGGCTTTTATGAGCAGGNCTGCAAGACGTGGGGAATGGACGGGATCGACCCNAATTTCGTCAACGCCCTGTGCCCGGATGATCTTGAGCGGGTCATGGACGTGCTCGAAGGCGCCTTTGAGCGCATGCCCGCACTGGCCGAAACCGGCATCCGCTCCATCGTCAANGGNCCGATCACCTATACCATCGACGGCGCGCCGCTNGTNGGNCCGATNCCCGGCAAGCGCAACGCCTTTTGCATCATCGGCCTGCGTGCAGGACTGGGCGAGGGCGGNGGCCACGGNTGGCTGCTGGCCCAGCAGATCGTCCANGGCGAGGCGCAGTATGACACTTGGGTCATCGACCCGCGCCGTTTCACCGGGCACGCCAATGTGGAACTGACGGCGCTTAAGGCCATCGAAGANTACCAGAACGAATTCCGCTTCCACTTCCCNCATGAGCATCGCCCCGCCGCGCGCCCTGCCAAGACCACGCCGCTGACCCCGGTGATGGCCGCCGAAGGGGCCGAGTTCACCGTGGTCAACGGTTGGGAGCGGGTCGACTACATCAAGCCGTCGCCCGATTTTCACCCNACNNTNAGCTTTGACTTCGACGAGGCATTCGACGTGGTCGCGGCTGAAGTGAAGAACGTGGCCGAGAATGTCGGCCTNTGCGAGGTCAACGGCTTCAACCGGTTTGAGATCACCGGCAGCGACCGCCACAGNTTCCTTGACCGGATGTTCTGCGGCGTGGTCACAANACGCGACGGACGNGTGGGCTTGGGCTACNTGCTGAACCATCGCGGCATGGTCAAAGGCGAGGCCACAGTGGCCAACTTGCCCGCCTCGGACCGCGGCCCGCAGCGGGTTTGGTACGGCTCGGCCGCGGCCAGCGAATATCACGACATGGACTGGCTCAAATTGCATCTGCGCGACNANGAAGATGTNCAAATCCGCAGCCTCACCAATGANCAAACGATCCTCGTGCTCGCCGGGCCNAAGGCACGCGATGTGCTCAGCGCCTGTGCGCGCGGCGACTGGTCGAAAGAGGCGTTCCCNTGGCTCAGCCTGCGCGAATGTTTCATCGGCTTTGCCCCTGCCACGGTGCTAGGCGTCAGTTTCTCGGGCGAGTTGGCCTATGAAATCCACGTGCCAAACAACGCGCTTTATGCCGCCTATCTGGCCCTGCGCGAGGCTGGCAAGNCGCATGGCCTNAAGCTCTTCGGCGCCCGNGCGGTGGAATCGATGCGGATGGAGAAAGGCTTTATGCACTGGAAAGCTGACCTGCTGACCGAGTTCGANCCNTTTGAGACCNCGCTGGACCGTTTCGTAAAACCCGAAAAGCCCGCCGNTTTCATTGGGAAGGAGGCGCTTNGCAAGCGCNTGGAAGAAGGGCCGCGCAAAAAACTGGTNACGCTCAAGGTCGACGCGACCCATGCCCCGGCCCATGGNGGTGCNTCACTCATGNAAGACGGNAAGGTNGTCGGCACCGTAACCTCAGGCGATTGGGGGCACCGGGTGGGCATGAACCTCGCCTATGCNTTNGTCGATCCGGCGCTGGCCNCGCCCGGCACGCANATCCCGCTTGATCTCTATGGGGAAATCGTTGGCACCGAAGTGATCGATCCCTCGCCATATGATCCTTCCTATGCGCTAATGCGCGGATAACATGATGGGCAGGGGCCGGTGCANCGCTGGCCCCCGTCTCGCACCAAGGTCAACCAGCGGCAACGCNCCCCGCTGCACACCCATAGCTACGACAAGGATTATCCATGCACCTCTCTCGTTTTCCCCGCGTCCACCTTGCCCATCTGCCAACCCCGCTTGAGCATATGAAACGCCTGTCAAAAGANCTCGGCACCGANATCTGGNTCAAACGTGACGATTGCACCGGCCTTTCCACGGGCGGCAACAAGACCCGCAAGCTGGAATTCCTGATGGCCGAGGCCATCGAACAGGGCGCGGACATGGTGATGACNCAAGGTGCGACCCAGACCAACCANGGCCGCCAGACCGCCGCGGCTGCCGCCAAGCTGGGCCTTGCCTGCCACATCCTGCTGGAAGACCGCACCGGCTATGACGATGCCAACTACAACACCAACGGCAATGTGCTGCTGGACCATCTGCANGGTGCNACAACCGAGAAATTCCCCGGCGGCCACGATATGCCCGGNGAGATGGAAAAGGCGGCTGAAAAGAAGCGCGCCGANGGCCACAAGGTCTATATCATCCCCGGCGGCGGCTCGAACCCCACNGGCGCTTTGGGCTATGTGAACTGNGCGTTTGAGCTGCTGANCCAAGTGAACACCTCCGGCATGAAGATCGACCGGCTGGTNCACGGCACNGGCTCNTCCGGCACGCANGCNGGGCTNGTCACCGGGATGTGCGCGATGAATGCCCANATCCCNGTGCTTGGCATCGGCACCCGCGCGCCACAGCCNAAGCAAGAGCANATGGTCTATGACCTCGCCTGCAGAACCGCNGAAAAGCTGGGNTGCGCGGGCGTGGTNAAGCGCGAGGATGTGATGGCCAACACCGATTACGTCGGCGAAGGCTACGGCATCCCGACCGACAGCGGCATNGAGGCNATCCAGATGTTTGCNGAGCTCGAAGGCATCCTGCTTGATCCATGCTANTCNGCNAANGGGGCNGCNGGTCTCATTGATCTCNCCCGCAAAGGCACGTTTAAGGACGANCGTGTGGTCTTCCTCCACACCGGCGGCGCNGCGGCTCTGGGCGGCTATGACTTCGNCTTTGANACCGCCAACCGCTGGGTCAACCTGTAAGAAAGGCAGCTTAAGTGGCGCGCAAGTTTACTGGCAGTTTCACCCAGCAAGAGGGGCTTTCCCAAGAGGCCATCGCGGCGGCGGTCGCGGTGCTACAGTCAGGCCGCTTGCACCGGTATAACCTCGCGCCGGGGGAGGCTGGGGAAGNGGCCCAGCTTGAGGCCGAATACCGTGATTGGCAGGGCAGCGGNTACTGCCTNGCCGTCACCTCGGGCGGGCAGGCGNTGCAAATCGCCCTGCGCGCCTGCGACGTGGCATCNGGNGACNAGGTNNTGACCAACGCCTATACGCTGGCCCCGGTGCCCGGCGCGATCCGGGCGGTGGGCGCNGANNCNGTGCTGGTNGAGATCGACGAGGATNTGCGNCTCGACCTTGATGACCTCGACGCCAAAATTGCCAGTTCCGGCGCGCGGGTGCTGTTGCTGTCGCATATGCGNGGGCATCTGTGTGACATGGACCGTCTGATGGCGATCTGTNACGNGGCAGAGGTAACGGTGATCGAAGATTGCGCGCACACGATGGGNGCGCAGTGGAACGGCATTCGGTCGGGCAATTTCGGCAAAGTGGCCTGTTTNTCGACCCAGACTTACAAACACATGAACTCCGGCGAAGGNGGGTTTNTNACCACCNNCGACGCCGCAATCGCCGCCCGCGCNACGATCNTGTCGGGCAGCTACATGCTNTATGAACGCCACGGGGCCGGGCCGNANCCTGAGGCNTNTGCCGATGCGCGCTATGACATGCCCAATTGCTCGGCNCGGATGGANGCGCTGCGCGCCGCGATCCTGCGTCCGCAGCTTGCCGACCTCGACAGCAANATNGCCCGCTGGAACGCCCGCTANNCGCAGGTTGAGGAGAGGCTGAAAGCNCAGGACGGCGTTNCAACCATCAAGCTACCCTCCGCCGAAACGCATGTGGGTTCTTCCATCCAGTTCCGCCTGCCGGATTTCACCGNCGCNCAGTGCCGCGCCTTGCTCGATGCCGCAGCCACACGGGGCGTGGAACTCAAATGGTTCGGCGCGANAGAGCCTGCAGGCTTCACCTCGGCGCATCCATCTTGGCGCTATGTTCCAGCGCANGACATGCCCAAGACTGACCGCATNATGGCNACGCTTTTCGACATGCGCNTGCCGCTGAGTTTTTCCCAAGACGACTGCGCGCTGATCGCCNAATTGATCTGCGACGCGGTGNANGAGGTGGCATCNTGAGCCGCCCGGTCGTCGGCGTATTGGGCGGCATGGGGCCCGAAGCGACGATCCTGCTGCAGCAGCGTGTNCTTGNCACNGTCNATGNNCAAGACGACGCCGATCACCTGCCGCTGCTGATCGACATGAACCCNCANGTGCCNTCCCGCATCGCCCATTTGATNGAGGGCACAGGGGAGGACCCCGCCCCGGTGCTGGCCGNGATGGCACAGCGGTTGGANCGGGCAGGGGCCACGGCCCTCGCCATGCCCTGCAACACGGCGCATCACTACGCCCCGGCGATTGAGGCGGCGGTTTCGATCCCCTTCCTGAACATGGTGACCCTATCGGTCGACCGCGCGGCGGGGCAACTTCNCTCAGGCGCCTCCGTNGGGATTCTCGCCTCTCCTGCCGTGCGCATGGCCGGGGTGTTTGACGCAGCCCTGGACCGGACCGGGCTGATGGCGCTCTGGNCCGCCGANGCCGAGCGCATGTTGGCCGCGATCCGGNTGATNAAGGCGCAGGGGATTACCCCACAGGCGCAGCAGACGCTTACAGAGGCGGCGACCGAATTGACCGCGCAGGGGGCCGAACTTTTGTTCATCGCATGCTCAGAGTTTTCGTTGCTGGCCCCCGCTTTGACCGCCCCCGTNCCGATCCTCGACACGATCGACGNGCTGGCCGAGGCGATNCANCNNCATTCCCAATTCTAACCGAGGTAAGCNCATGGCGATCACGTATCTGAAGCAAGTCGAGACCCGCCCGGCGGTTGAGGGCAAAGACATCCGCGGTGTGGTTGCTCAGATGCTCGCCAAGATCGAAGAGGGCGGTGAGGCTGCCGTGNGGGNCTATGCNCGCGACCTNGACGGCTGGGCCGGGGATATCGTGGTCACTGCCGCGGAACGGGCCGCNGCCTCTGCGCGGGTGNCGCAAGAGCTNAAGGACGATATCCGCTTTGCCCATGCCAANATCCGCCGCTTTGCCGAAGCGCAAAAGGCGACGATGGGTGATTGCGAAATNGAGATCATGCCGGGGCTAATTGCNGGCCAAAAGCAAATCCCCGTCTCAAGCGCGGGCTGCTATGTGCCCGGCGGACGCTACAGCCATATCGCCAGCGCTCTGATGACGATCACCACCGCCAAGGTNGCGGGCGTGCCGCATATCACCGCTTGCTCGCCCACGCGCCCCGGCATCGGCATTCCCGATCCGATCATCTTTGCGATGGACCTTTGCGGCGCGGACCTGATCCTGAACCTCGGGGGGGTGCAGGGGGTCGCTGCCATGTCGATGGGGCTGTTTGGCGGTGTGCCTGCCGATATCCTCGTCGGTCCCGGCAACAGCTATGTGGCAGAGGCCAAGCGCATGNTGTTNGGCNCTGTGGGGATCGACATGTTCGCCGGNCCNACCGATTCACTNGTNGTCGCCGATCANAGCGCNGACCCNGAAACGGTNGCNTGGGATNTGGTCAGTCAGGCNGANCACGGGGCNGACAGCCCGGTNTGGCTGGTCNCGACNGACCGCAGNCTGGCNGANACNGTNTTGNNGCGCGCGCCCGANATGATCGACAGCCTGCCNGAGCCGAACGCCAGCGCCGCGCGGGTGGCTTGGGCCGAACGGGCCGAGGTTGTCTTGTGCGACACCCGCGAGGAGGCCGCCCAAGTGGCCGACCGCTACGCGCCGGAACATCTTCAGGTGCAGGCCNAAGACCTCGANTGGTGGCTCAACCGCCTCTCTGCCTATGGCTCGCTGTTTTTGGGAGAGGAGACCACGGTCGCTTTCGGCGACAAAACNTCGGGGCCGAACCATGTGCTGCCCACCAGTGGGGCTGCGCGCTATACCGGGGGGCTCTCCGTGCACAAGTTTACCAANACCGTGACATGGCAACGCTGCGATNCCGATGCCTCGCATGAGCTGGCCTTGCGCACCGCGCGGATCAGCCGGATGGAGGGGATGGAAGGCCATGCCCGTTCTGCCGAGCTTCGGTTGAAACAGCNGACAGCCTGACGCCGCGCCGCGCTTAGCAGTCCTCGNTCNGCTGAACGAGCTATCCCGGTGGTGNCTGGTCAACGCCATCGCGGCCTTGGGGGTGAAAACCAGTCTGGCGAAGGTCGTGAAGGTCAAACCCNGCTACAGCATCATTCTGGTGGTCGAAACCGTGTTCCTGCTCGGCGCGGCCCTNGCNTTTGTGCTTTTGTTCGGCATTTAGGTGGGGCCGAGCCTGCCCNGTGAAGNCTGANAGCATCGCCGGGACTTNNGGCTCACCCCTTGCCCCAAAAATCNGCGATAACCTCCTCCGCCAGCTTGTTTTGNACGGTGAAATCAGTGTCTTCCGCGCCGCCGCTNTCAGGGTCGGTGAACCAGCGCCAGACCCATAGGTCCGGGATGCCCCGNGCCTCAAGGGCGCGGAGCCAGCGGCGCAAGACGTCGGCCTGAAGTGCCATNTCGGCGGGNGCTGCGCGTTCTTCGGCGCTTTCCCACGGGCGNTCGGTCGCCCCTTCGGCAGAGCGGATGCCGATTTCGGCGATCCAAATGGGCTTNGCATGTNTCCGNGCGACGGCCTCGACCCGGTCCAATTCTTTGGCGATGGCGCGATCCCAGTCGGCGGTCGCNCCGGCTGCGCCCAAGACGGGGTAGAGCGACACCGCCACGGCATCCAATAGCGGCCAGAACGCAACTTTCTCAGCCTCGTCAGCGCCATGGGCGACATAGGTGATTTTACNGCTGAACNCTTCGCGCAGCCNGGCGATGGTGCNCNNCCANGCCNCNGCCCCCGATACGCCGCGCAATTCGGTGCCGAGGACCAGCACCTCGGCGCGGCTTTGCTCTGCGGTGACCGCNATGGCGCGCAGGGAATTTTCATAGGCCGCNTGCCAATCGTTTTCGGTGCCCGCCGCGGGGGCGATGGCGCCCGCCCAGCTTTCGGGNACCCAGACATGCGGTTTGACGATGGCGGCCAGCCCGGCTGCGTGCAACTGCGCGATCCCGGCGGCGATCCTGTCATGGGGCAGCGCGTCCCCCATGACGATGNCGCTGGAGGTGGGCGCGGGTTGCCATAGAAACGGGATCACCGTTGCCGCCGTCGCGCCCGTCTTTCGCAGTTGAGCGATGCTTAGCGCAGCGGCTTGGCTTCCGAAGGGCGCCTTCGTTGTCTCGATAAGGTTGAACCCGCGCAGAACCTCGTCCCTGCTGCTTTGGGGAAACGCTCCCGTCGCGGTGAGCGCGGTAGAGCCGAGGGCCCAAAGAAACGTGCGACGTTTAATCATAGGGGCAAGGTAGGATGACTTCCCCCGCCGCACAACGGCATCTTAGGTGACAGGCGGGGCCTTTCGGGGGCTGCATTTCGGGGGCTTTATTCGGGGACCTGCAATTCGGGCCTGTAATTCGGATGTTGGCAGGTGCCGACCAAAAGCAATCTCGCGAAACCGCTGAACGATCGCAGTCGCGCATACCAACGCGCGCAGCGCCCAAGGACTATTCCCTTTCCCCGGTCGGCCCAACCGCGTAGGCAGCCCCTACCTTGGAAAACGAGACATATCATGGCGCAGAATGCCACCATCTACAAAGTCGAGCTTTCGGTCTCCGACATGGACCGCCACTATTATGAGACCCACAAGCTGACCATCGCCAAACACCCTTCGGAAACCGATGAGCGGTTGATGGTGCGGCTCGTCGCCTTTGCCCTCAACGCGCATGAGCATCTGGAAATGACCAAGGGGCTATCGACGGATGATGAGCCGGACATCTGGCAAAAAAGCCTGAGCGGAGAGTTGGACGTTTGGATCACGTTGGGTCTGCCCAGTGAGAAAGTCCTGCGCCAGTCCTGCAACAAGGCTGCCAAGGTCGTGGTCTATCCCTATGGCGGCAAATCGGCTGAGATCTGGTGGGACAAGGTCAAGAACGGCACCACCCGCTTTGACACCCTCGACGTGGTGAACTTGGCCGAGAGTGACACCAAGGCGCTGGCGGAGATGGCCAGCCGCGCGATGAAGCTTCAGGTGATGATCCAAGACGGNGAGGTGACGGTGAACCTTGACGAGGCGCTGGTGACGCTCACGCTCGACCGATGGAAAACCGCCGGATAAAAGGCGGCGCAGCGGCAGCGGGGCAACCCAGCTGCCGCCGCTTCTTCAGGCTGCGCGGCGTTGCAGCAGGGCAATGGCATAGCCGATCACCATGGCCATGCCGACGTGCCCCACAAAAGACGACTGCGTGTAGGCCCCGAAATCCATCATAAAGCTGCGCCCCACCACCGGGGCCAGCAGCCCTTGGGCGACGAACCACAGCACCAGCCCCGACAGCGCCCCCGACAGGACCAGCCCAAGCCGCGTCAGGCGGTGCACCAGCCAAACAAAGACCGAGAAGCCGACGATCCCAAGCGCGATATGCAGCGCGAAGCCAAGCCAATAGGGCAGGGTGATCCCAAGGGCGATCTTGCCAAGCGCAACCACAAGGTTCGCCGGGGCGAGTGCGACGCCAAAGAGGAGGGGGGAGAGCAGCCAAGCATAAAGCTCGAAGGCGATCTCGCCCGCGAGCCCGGCCAGCAGGAGCGTGGGAACGGTTTGTTTGAGGGGCATAAGCAAAGTCTCTTGCAAAAGGACAGCACATCGGCGCGGCCGCAGCCGGATGGCGCGGGCGCTATGCTTTGTCAGTGGAGGTAGGGGAAAGCGCCGGACCGAGGGGCCAAAGCGGATAGAAAAAGGCGCGCCACTATGGGCGCGCCTTTCAATTTAAACGTCGAGCTTGTTATCGCCGCGCTTCCATGCCAGCGGCCGGAAAACTTCGTCGACCGGGGTTTCGGCCACGTGGTTAACGTAGTTCGACATGGTCTTCTGCGCCATGCCAAGGATCACGTCCAGCACCGCACGGTGGCTGTAACCTGCGTCAAAGAACGCCTGCATCTGCGCGTCGGAGACAAAGCCCCGGTTGCGCACCATCTGAACGGTGAAGGTCCGCAGCGCTTCGAGTTTGGGTGTCGGCAGGGCGGTTTCATTGCGCAGCGCGTCGCTGATCTCGTCCGAGACCTTCATCATCTTGGCGATGCCGGTGTGGGCGGGCACGCAGTAGTGGCACTCGTTCTCGACGTTGATCGACTGCCAAACCACGGTCAGCTCTTCGGCGTCGAAATCCGTCTCGGTGAAAAGTTTGTGCAGCACCTGATAGCCTTCATAGGCTTGCGGGCTTTCGGCCAGCACCTTGTGCAGACCCGGCAGGCGGCCAAAGGCCTTTTGCGATTCCGCCAGCAGTGGCTTGGAGGCTTCGGGTGCGGAGTCTTGGTCGTGGGACGGGAAAGTCATGATTTCTACCTTTGTAAATCGTCGATATCCGTCATTTAGGCTTTCTTGAGCGATCACTCAAGTATATATTTGAGTGATCGTTCAACATATGGTGATATCATGCCCCGCAAACCAAACCACGACCGAGCCGAGCTGATCGACCGCGCCCGCGATCTGTTTTGGCGTCAGGGCTGGGCGGGCACATCGCTGAAAGACCTCGAAGCGGTGCTGAAAATGAAGCCCGGCAGTTTCTACGCGGCCTTCGGATCGAAAGTGGCGCTGTTTGAGCTCGCCTTGGACAAATACGCTGAGGATGGGGCCGGGCGCTTGGCCGAATTGGTCGAAGCCCATGGCCCGATGGCTGCCCTGAAACGCTATCCCGAATTGGCGATTTGCCGGGAGGAGGCGCCGGCCAAAGCCTGTATGCTGTCCAAGACTTTGTTGGAGCTACAGGCGCATGGGCACCCGTTGGCGAAACGTGCCAGCGCGCATCTCATGGGGATGGAGGAACAGTTCGCGGTGCTTTTTGCACGGATGCAGCGGGACGGAGAGATTGCGGCGGAACATGATCCAAAGTCACTGGCCCGGCGCTATCAAAGCGATCTGCTCGGCCTGCGTGTCTCGGCCGAGCGGGAGGGGATCGACGCCCATGCCATCGCCCGCGAAATCGCGGAAGGGCTGGACCGGCTGTAACCACGGACGACGCTATTCGATCTGTTCTTCCAACATGGCGGTGATCTTGCGCCGTTGAAAGATATTGCGGATCTGATGCGCCATGATCCGTTCCGGCACNAAATANGGCTTGCCGTCCTTCCATTCCGCCCGAAANNCATGCCGCGCGGCGATCAGTCTGGTGGTATGGCCATCCGCAGCCGCGACGGTGAGGTCCATCTGGCGGACNTTATCGAACAGGCCTTCGGTCCCGATGCGCGCCTCGGCGCGGCGCAAAAGGTCAAGAAAACTGCCGATGTCGATGAATTCACCGCTTTTGATCGGCCCTTGGTTGGTGCGGGTCAGGGGGTTTTCCACATCGTTCAGCGCCACTTCTTCGCGTTCGGTGACCTTGACGTGATAGGTCTTATCTTCCGTCACCACCCGCGCCATGACCTCGAGCAAATAGATCGGTTCAGCGCCCATATTGGTCACGAAGCAATGCGCGTTTTCGTCTCGCGCGATCGAGCGGTTGATCAAGATCACCGGCTGCCGTTGCCGCCGGAAATTGAGCCATAGGATATGCAGGTAAGCCAGCCAGACCACCGCCGTGAAAAGACTAACCGCCACCTGCAACGTTGCGGAATTCTCTGCGATCCAATCGAGCATCCTTTGTCTTCCTTGCGAGTGCTGCCGGGGTCGCCAGACCAACGCACGGGGCGGCGCTTCGTTGCACAGGGATTGACGCGGCGCTTGACCTGCCGCCATTATATCAATAATTCACGATATATGGATAATGAAAACGCTCTCCTAGCCTTCGCGGCCTTGGGCCAACCGACCCGTCTGGATGTCTTTCGCCTGCTGATCAAAGCGGGGGGCGAGGGGATGTCCGCCGGAGAGATCGGCACCGCGCTGAACGTGCGGCAAAACACAATGTCTGCCAATCTTTCGGTGCTTGCCCGCGCGGGCTTGATCCGCAGCAACCGAGAAGGGCGCAGCATCCGCTATTTCGCCGATATGAACGGGCTGCGCGCGCTGCTGGGCTTTCTCTTGGAAGACTGCTGCGGCGGGCAGCCAGAGCTTTGCCAACCGCTGCTGGACGAACTGACCTGCTGCTAACCCCCGAAAACCACGAACGAAAGACTGCAATGACCGATACTGCACAACCAGCCGCCGCTGGCCTTGGAACCTTTGAACGCTGGCTCTCGCTTTGGGTGGCACTGGCCATCGGCGCGGGGCTACTGCTAGGCAATCTCTTTCCCGACCTCTTTGGCGCACTGGCCGCGCTTGAGGTCGCCTCGGTCAACCTGCCCGTGGCGGTGCTGATCTGGGCCATGGTCTTTCCGATGATGGTTGGCGTTGATTTCGGTGCGCTGCGGCAGGTGGGGGAGAAGCCCAAAGGGCTGGTGGTGACGCTGGTGGTCAATTGGCTGATCAAGCCCTTCACCATGGCCGCCCTTGGGGTGCTGTTCTTCAACTACATCTTCGCCGGGTTGATCCCACCGGATGATGCGCAGGCCTATCTGGCGGGGGTGATCCTGTTGGGGGCCGCGCCCTGCACCGCGATGGTTTTTGTCTGGTCCAACCTCACGCGCGGCGATGCCACCTATACGCTGGTGCAGGTCAGCGTGAATGACGTGATCATGGTCTTCGCTTTCGCGCCGATCGTGGCTTTCCTCTTGGGCGTGACCGACATCGTCGTGCCTTGGGACACGCTGCTGATCTCGGTCGGGCTCTATGTCATGCTGCCACTGTTGGCGGGGTATCTCACCCGTGAGCGGTTGGTGGCCAAAGGCGGAGAGGCGGCAGTCGATGTCTTTAAGTATCGCGTGCAACCCTTTGCAATAATGGGGCTTTTACTGACCGTGGTGCTGCTTTTTGGCTTTCAGGGCGAGGTGATCCTTGACCGTCCGCTCGTCATCGCGCTGATCGCCGTGCCGCTGCTGCTGCAATCCTACGGCATCTTTTTCATCGCCTATGGTGCTGCGCGGGCGTGGGGCATTCCCTATAATGTCGCCGCACCCTGCGCGTTGATCGGCACCTCGAACTTCTTTGAACTAGCCGTCGCCGTGGCGATCAGCCTTTTTGGGCTGGGATCGGGTGCTGCCTTGGCCACCGTTGTGGGCGTCTTGGTCGAAGTGCCGGTTATGCTGTCGCTCGTGGCCTTTGCCAACCGCACGCAGCATTGGTTTCCCGTCTCCAAGTGAACCTCGCCCGATAACCCTCTACCGCCTAAGGAAATTCCTGTGACCGATACGCCGAACATCGAAGAAGACCACTTCAACCCCGTCGACGATGCCCGCCTGCTGTCGCCCGAGCGCGCCACCCACGGCCCGCGCATTCTGCTGCTCTACGGCTCGCTTCGCCCGCGGTCCTTTAGCCGCCTGATGACCGAGGAAGCCGCCCGCATCCTCACTCGCCTCGGGGCCGAGACGCGGACATTTAACCCCACCGGACTGCCGCTGCCCGACGATGCTGGCCCTGAGCACCCCAAGGTGCAGGAACTGCGCGATCTGGTGCAATGGTCCGAAGGCATGGTCTGGTGTTCGCCCGAACGCCACGGGGCGATGACGGGCGTCATGAAAACCCAAGTTGACTGGATCCCCCTGTCGCTGGGCGGGGTGCGCCCGACCCAAGGCAAGACGCTGGCCGTGATGCAGGTCAGCGGCGGCTCGCAAAGTTTCAACGCGGTGAATCAACTGCGCATCTTGGGCCGTTGGATGCGGTTGCTAACCATTCCCAACCAATCCTCGACCCCCAAAGCCTTTTTGGAGTTTGACGAGGATGACCGGATGAAACCCTCGCCCTTCTATGACCGGGTGGTCGATGTGATGGAGGAGTTGGTGAAGTTCACCCTGCTGACCCGCGACAACAAGGACTATCTGCACGACCGCTATAGCGAGCGCAAAGAAAGCGCTGCGGAGCTTTCCAAACGAGTGAACCAAAAGGCGATCTGACCGCCGAAACGCAAACGGCAGGGCCAAATCTTGGCCCTGCCGTATCTTGCTACGCTAAAAAGCGATCAGTCGTTGGACCAGCCCGAAACGGCTTTGACTTCGCAGAAGTCCTCGATCCCCCAAACGCCGCCTTCGCGCCCGTTGCCGGAGCGTTTCATGCCGCCAAAGGGCGATCCGGCACCACGGCTTTCGCCGTTCATCTCAACCATGCCCGACCGCAGCTTGGCCGCCAGACGGTTGCGCCGCGCGCCATCGCTGGATTGGACGTAGTTGGTGAGGCCGTAGACCGTGTCATTGGCCATCTCGATGGCTTGATCTTCGTCCTCGAACTTCATGATCGCCAAGACGGGGCCAAAGATTTCCTCGCGGGCGATGGTCATGTCGGACGTGACATCGGCAAAAACCGTGGGTTTGACGTAGAAACCGCGGTTCAGATGCTCGGGCCGTCCGGTGCCACCGGCCACCAGCCGTGCGCCTTCGTCGATACCTTTCTGGATCAGGTCTTGGATCTTGCCCCATTGCGCCTCGTTCACGACCGGGCCGATGTGGCGACCCTCTTCGCTGGCGGGGCCGACTTCGACCTTGTTGGCGACTTCGGCGGCGGTCTCGACCGCTTGGTCGTAGACGCTGGATTCGACGATCATCCGGCTTGGCGCGTTACAGCTTTGGCCGGTGTTGTTCATCATATGCAGCACGCCGCGTTTCACGGCCTTGTCGTCTGCATCGGCGAAAACTAGGTTCGCGCCTTTGCCGCCAAGCTCCAGATGGACTTTTTTCAGCGTATCCGCCGCGTTCTTGGAAATCGCGATGCCGGCGCGGGTGGAGCCGGTGAAGCTCACCATATCTACGTCTTCATGGCCGGTCAGGGCGGTGCCCACGGTCATGCCATCGCCGTTCACAAGGTTAAAGACACCGGCGGGGAAGCCTGCCTCATCCATCATCTCGGCAAAGATCACCGCGCTCAGCGGGCTTTCCTCGGATGGTTTCAGCACCATGGTGCAGCCAGCGGCGACGGCGGCGCCCACTTTCAACATCACTTGGTTCATCGGCCAGTTCCACGGCGTGATCATCGCCACAACGCCAACCGCCTCATGAATGATCCGGTCGTTCGGCGCGTGATCACCCAAGGGCTTCACGAATTTAAAGTCTTTCGCCGCTTTGATAAAGTTCTTCAGGTGGCTATAACCAGCGCCCCATTGCGAGCTGCGCGCCATTTCGATGGGCGCGCCCATCTCGGTGCTGATCGCTTGGGCCATGTCCTCGGTCCGGGACTTATAGACCTCGGCAAGTTTCTCCATCAGCGCGATACGCTCTTCGGGGGCGGTTGCCATCCAGCCGGGCAGGGCTGCCTTGGCGGCAGCAACGGCGGCATCCACATCCTTCGGCCCGCCGAGCGAGATCACGGTGCAGGGTTCTTCGGTCGAAGGATTGATGACCTGATGTTCGCGGCCCTCAAGCGGGGCGACCCATTTACCGTCGATATAAAAATCACGTTTTTCGATCATGCTCTGTCTCCGTTATTGGCAAAGCGGGCGTCTTGACTGCCGCTGAGATGCGTCCGGGAATCGCCGGCTCCCGATATGCCTAGGACAATTTTACGGGGCGGAAAAGTTCAGAGGTGGTTTTTGATCAAAAAGACTTGCGCGGCGGCGGAAAACCACGGGGGGCGGGGCAAGATTAATCCTGCGCCGGGAAACGGATCTCAACGCAAAGCCCGTCTTGGCCTTCGACCTTCAGCGTCGCTTCGTGCTGGAACGTCAGCGTGCGGATCATTCGCCAGCCGAGTGAATCCGACCGCTCGGGCCGTTTGGCGTCCTCAGGCAGGCCAACCCCGTCGTCATAGACCTCGAGCGTCAGACCTTCGTCGTCCTCTGGGGTGACCTTAATGGTGATCACCCCTTTGTCGCGCCCTTTGAAAGCGTGTTTATAGGCGTTGGTAATCAATTCGCCGACAATCAGCCCGATATCGACGGCTAGCTTGTTGTCCATCTTAAGGCTGGGGCAAATCAGCTTGATCGCGATGCTCTGACGATCCCCGGTGAAGGCGCGTTCGGCGTTTTTCGCGACTTCATCCAGCATATCCGCCAGATCAAGATCGGTGCTGTCGGTCGAGCGTTGCATTAGCTCATGTGCTTTGGAAAGTGAACCCACACGGGTTTCCAGCTCGCGCAGCACCTGGCGGGTCTCATCCTCTTTGGCTTGGGTCTTGCTCATCCGGATCAACGCCACGATCAGGGCGAGGTTGTTGCCGGTGCGGTGGTGCAATTCCTGCATCAAAAGGTCGCGGTCAGCGATGCCTTCGGTCAGTTCGCGGTTCTGTTCGGTCAGCGCGGCGGTCGGATCTTTGGCGTTATAGGCCTCCAGCGCCGCCAGGGCGTCTGCTTTGATCTGCTCTACCGCACCTTGCGGTTCTGGCAACAGAAACTCGGCATGAACCCGCGTGCCTTCCTGACCGGTGTCCACATCGAAACGCGCCGCGATGCGTTGCACGCCGCGCAGGCCCAGTCCCATGCCGGTCTCGGATACGATGTCGCGCGCGGGGTCCAGCTTTTCTTTCTCGATGCCGCGCCCCTGATCGATCACCGTCAGGCCTAAGGCAGGCTTGCCGTTCACATCCGTCAGCGAAAACCGCGCGCGGCCTTTCTGGCCATGCTCGATCGCGTTGCGTCCCAGTTCCACGGCGGCAGTGACCGTGCGGGTGCGCTCGAATGAGGTGAAGTGCATCGCCTCGGTCAGGGTCAGGGCGATCTGGCGCAGGGCTGCGATATCGCCGCCCTTTTCAAGGTTCACCGAGGTGAGGTTCGTAGCTTTCATCAGTCCGCGCCCCGTGCAATGCGTATGACCACGATGGAGGCATCATCCCGCCCGCGAAATGCCCGGTCGAGCAAGAAGCCAGCGATCAAAAGCGGAGATTTCCACAATAGACCCTGAGGGAGATAGCCGTCGCGCAGGGTTTTCAACCCATCGCTGTGCAAGATCAGCAGATCCCCCGGTGCGAGGTCAAAGGTTTCTTCATAGCCACGGGTGGCACGTGCGCCGATCCGCCCATCCCGGACGGGCAAGCGTTTGATGTCGCCGTCGCGCACCCGCAGGGTCGCGATATTGCCCAAGGCCGCATAGCGCAGGACCATTTGCGGCTGCGCAATATGCACCAGCGCCCCCACCGCGCCGCGTTTGCCGATCAATTGCTCGGTCACCTCATACATCACGGCGCCGGGTTCACTATTGAAACTGCGCGAGCCCTTGACGGCTTCGGTCACTTCCAGCGATGCGGCTGCGGCTTCTGGGCCATGGCCCAAGCCGTCACACAGAAGGATATCCAAGGCTTTCGGCGTTTGGCGCAGCAGATAATCGTCGCCGCATTCGTCTTCGGTTGGGTGACAGACCCGCAGGCCCACGGCCTCGACCCCATGGGTCGCGCAGGGGGGGCTATTTTTGGCAAAGCTGCAAACGATGGTGGTGCCCACCTCGGACCCGCTGAAGATGTCGAATTCATCCGACAGACGGCGGATCGCGCCAAGGCCCAGCCCGGCGGAATCGCCACTGCTCATGCCGTCTTGGAACATGTGATCCATATCGCTGATGCCGGGGCCCCGGTCGGTAAAGATCATGACGATCTTGTCGCCCTTGCCTTCGGCCGGGGCATTGATCAGGGCGCGGCCTTTCTCGGCGTAGCGCAGAATGTTGGTCGTGGCTTCGGTGGCGACGATGGCCAATTCGTCGGTCCGGTGTTTCGGCCAATCGTGCTGGGCGGCCAGACGCCGTGCGGCGCGGCGGACCACGGCGATGGCGCTCTGGTCCTGAACTTCGACCCATTGTTTCATAGGTTCACACTCATCATCACGCTGGTGCCCCCGCCGACGGCGGTGCGGATTTCAAATTTCTTGGCCAGCCGCTGTGCGCCGCCCAAACCACGGCCAAGGCCGCCGCCCGAAGTATAGCCGTCCGTCAGGGCCAGTTCCACGTCCTCGATCCCCGGTCCTTTGTCCCAACAAACCACGCTAAGCTGCTTGGCCTTCGGATCGACATAGATGGAAAATTCACCTCCGCCAGCGTGAACGATCGCATTGCGGGCGATTTCGCTGACGGCGGTGGCGAAACGTGTGACATTCAGCGCCGAAGCGCCGTGTTCTTTCATGTAGCGCGCCACGGCTTGGCGCACCGTCACCGCGTCGCCGCTGGTGTTTAACTTGAACTGTGAGAGAAGAACCTGCGCCCCAAGGTCCTTATCGTCAAACGCGTCGTAGCTGGGCAAGGGCATGTGTCAGGCTTAACGCGGTGCGGATTTCTGGCAGATACATGCCAAGCTCGACCAGCGTGACTGCCACCGTGGGGCGCATGCCGACAACATAGGTATCCGCCGCCAGCAGGCGGGAGATCCCCGCCAACTGGGCGATCACACGGCCCACGAAGGTATCCACGATCTCAAGCGCTGATATATCAAGGATCACGCCATCGACGCGGTTCTCGGATATTTTGGTCGACAGCCGGTCTTGAAGCTCCAAGATCTCGGTGTCCGTGATGTCATCCTGTATCGAAACGAGGAGCGCATGTTCGACCAGATTAATCGACGTGACACCGGCCACCTTATTGGCCCTCAGTCTTCTTGATCACATAGCCGACGGTCAGCAGCGCGTCCGACAGGGCGGTGCGGATGCTCGACCGGGTGGAAACGGTGCCGACATCAATGCCTAGCTGAACCATGGTCTGGGCGATCATCGGGCTGATGCCGCTGATGATGCACTCGGCCCCCATGAGGCGTACGGCAGCGGCGGCGCGCAGCAAGTGTTGCGCCACCTGCGTGTCAACGGTGCCGACGCCGGTGATGTCCATGATGACCACTTCGGCTTGCCGCTCAAGAATGGTCTGAAGCAGGTTCTCCATCACCTCTTGGGCGCGGGCGGAATCCAGCGTGCCGATCAGCGGCAGCGTTAGGACGCGGTCCCAAAGTTCGACCACCGGGGTCGACAGTTCCAGCATCTCCTGGCGTTGGCGATCAATGATCTGCTCGCGCTCAAGAATGAAAATTTCGTTGGTGTAGATGGCAAAGGCGTCAACCAAACGGGTGACCAAGATCACATCGCGGATCAGGACGCCGTGATCGCTTGCCAGCAGCGTTTCCAGCCGCTTAAACAGCGGGGTCTTCAGCGCTAGAATGAAGGTGGCCATCTCAGTCGGGGTCACGCCTCGGTTGACCCGCTCCCGGCTCACATCGGCCAGAACGGCGCGCAGATCGTCCCATTGGTTGTCGTCAAAGTCAAAATCCTCACCGGTGACGCCATCGCGCACACCTTTGGAGAAGGCTTTGAGCAATTCGCGGTTCTGGTTCCGGCTTTCGGCGTCCGAAAAGAGGTCAGAACGCTTTACGCCCTCTTTGACCTGCGTTCCCAGCCACTCCTCGATGATACCTTTGAAGTCGGTGTCGAGAACAGTCAGTATATTGGCCGTAGCAGATTGCGGCATCTTGAACCCCAGTGTTTATTTCAATCCCCATAGGCCAATCGTGGCGCAAAGTGTCAATAGGATGCATAGATTTTGATCGGCGGCAAAGCGCCAGCGGGGGCACGTCATGTGATTGACTATGACCGCTTTTCATCTGCCGCGGAGGGGTGGGCAGGCCATCGACCTTGGGTTATCGCCTATGAGTTTGGAGGGCTAGGGGCCCACGGCTCCACCATAAAGGGGTGGGCCCGTCGCATCGCCCACCCGCAGGCAGGCGATGACTGTCTCTTAGTCGCGTGAGGCGGCTTACGCCGCCTCGCCGGGATGCCGCGGGACCAGCGCCCGAACCAGATCGCGCATATGCAGCACGCCGACCTGTTTGCCCTCGCGCATGACGCGGTAGTTGTTGGTCGTATCCCCACCGGAAACCGCGATGATGCTTTCCAGCGTGTCGTCGAAATCAACCTCACCGGCCACATCCGTGGGCGGTACATCGGTCTTTTCCATGACAGAGCGGACGCGCAGCACGCGGGCACGGTTAATGTCGCTGACGAAGGCTTCGATATAGGGATCGTTCA
>NZSX01000005.1:0-40118 GCA_002703405.1 Sulfitobacter sp.
GTCCTCCGGGGTGAGGTTAGCGGAATAGATCGTGCCGAAAGGTGTTTTTAGCGCCCGGCCCCCGGCAAAGGGGATGCCGTCGTTGTCGATATCCGTGTGGCAGGCTTTGCAGTCGCCCGCCTGCGTCAAGTAGCGGCCCCGCTCCACTTCGGAGGAGGCAAGCTCCTGCGCCTCAGCAGGAACAAGGCTCGCGCCGCAGAGGGCGGTGATCAGGGCCAGCCGCTTCATGCCTGCACCAGCGGGCCGGGNTCGGCCATATATTGATCGATGATCGCCGCGACCGACCAATAGGCCAGCGCCGCCACGGTNCCGGTCGGGTTGTAGCCCGCGTTTTGGGGAAACAGCCCTGCCCCGGCGACGAAGAGGTTGTGCAGGTCCCAACTCTGNCAATAGCGGTTGCAGACGCTNGTCTGCGGGTCNGTCCCCATGATCGTGCCGCCGGTGTTATGCGTGGTTTGATAGGGCATCGAGTCGTAGGATCCCTTGCGCTCGGCCACGTTGACCTCGCGCCCGCCCATGCCTCGGGCAATCTCTTCGGCCACCGGGGTGANATGGGCAGTCAGCCGGCGGTCGTTCAGCGTGAAATCATAGGTCATGCGCAAGAGCGGCCTGCCATGTCGGTCNGTATAGGTGGGATCNAGATCNAGGTAATTGCTGCGATGCGCCATCGAGGCGCCGTGCACGCCCACGGTGGTGGTCTTGAGGAAATTGGCCCGGACCGACTGTTTCCATTCNCTGCCCCAGCCNGGCACGCCCTCAGGCACCGGATGGCTTTCGATGGGCCGCGCGTTGGTGGTGTAGCANGCGATATAGCCGCCCCCGATAAAGCCCAGCCCGGAATGGTCGAAATTGTCGCCATTGTATTCATCCACNGCCATGCCGAGCGCGCCCGCGCCGACAAAGCCGTTGGTATATTCCTCATCGTAAAAGACCGTCGCGCCGGACATCACCTGATAGCAGTAGTTCTTGCCCACCACGCCTTCACCGGTCTGCGGATCATANGGCGTGCCGATNTCGGACAAGAGCATCAGCCGGGCGTTCTCAAGCGGGTANGCACAGAGCACCACGACCTCGGCGGGNTGGAANAATTCCTCGCCNCTGGTNTCGANGTANGTGACCCCCGTGGNGCGGGTGNCATCGGGGGATTTCTCGACCGAGAGCACTTCGGAATCCGTGCGTANGGTGAAATTNTCCCGCTTCATCAAGACCGGGATAATCGTGGTCTGCGGCGAGGATTTGGAATAGTTGCCGCANCCGTGTTTCTCGCAAAAGCCNCAATAGGTGCAGGGGGCNAGCTGCATCCCCAGCGGATTGACATAGGCGCGCGACATATTGGCCGAGGGCACNGGGAAAGGGNTCAACCCCATATCCCGCGCCGAAGCCTCGAACCGGTCCTGCGAAAAGGTCATCTGCATCGGCGGATTGGGGTAGTCATCNCTGCGCGGCCCCTCGAAAGGGTTGCCNCCCTNACGGATGTCGCCCCGCAGGTTGCCCGCCGTGCCGNAGATGCCGCAGATCTTCTCGAAATAGTCGAAATGCGGCTCCAACTCCTCATAGGTGACNCCGTAGTCCTGCACCGTCATCCCNTCGGGCAGCGGGCCATAGCGTTCNTCNTTATGNCTTTTCGCGACNAAATCCGANGGCAGGAANCGGTANGTCTGGCCGTTCCAATGCACGCCCGANCCGCCCACNCCNTTGCCCGGCAGGAAGGACCCCCAGTGCCGCATCGGCANCGCCGTNTGNGCGCCGTTGTTGCGGAANGTGACNGTGGATTGCGAGGCTTCCTGAAACATGCCGTGGCGCCAGTAATAGCGNAGTTCGTCCTGCGCNAAGGTGGTGGCGAAATCCNTGGGCGTGTCGCGCCACGGNCCGCGTTCCAGTGCCAGCACCTCCATCCCGGCGGCGGTCAGCTTCTCGGCGTAGATCGCCCCGGTCCAGCCGAAACCGACCAGAACCACNTCGACCTTTGGAAGCTGCTTCGTCATCGTGTCACCTCGTGTCTTATTCAGAGCTGTTCCANCCGGGNCGGCCCANNAGGCTGACCGGCGGCAGATCAATGCGCGCGCCGTTGTGGCCCACGNAATCGCGGTAATCATAGCGGGTGCCGGGGAAGCCGACGTAGTGCCACGCCACCATGTCNCGGTTGCCGCCGTAGATNGGATCGGCNAAATAGCCTTCGANGGTGTTTTTCAGGATCAGGTCAAAGAACGCCTTGGCCGAGACCNNGTCGAAGGTGATTTCCTCGTCGTCCATNCCNTTGAGGATCTCGTCCTGTTGNGCCGCGCTCAGCGCGGCAAANCCGGCGTCCTGCTGNGCGCGGCAANAGNCGTCNAGTTCNGCAAGCGCGTGGCGGTANAGCTCTGCCGGGGGGTGCTCGCTTTGATAGCCTTGNGTCGCCGTGCCTTCNNGGAAGGGGCCCTTCATGTACCAATGCTGCCCACGGCCATAGAACCCCGCCATNTGCCGGTCGAGGAAGGTGATCACATCAGCCTCAACCGCCCCCGGCCCGTCCCCATCCGANGGGATCAGCCGCGCGCAGATCGCGGCGACGGCCTCGCGTTCATCGGGGGTAAAGAACCNATCCTCNTGGGTGCCGTAATACGGCGGCTGGCCCTTCAGGGGCTCCCAAGGCATCCCCTCGCCCCGGCCATAGATCGCGCCGAAGACAGCCGAAGGGGCGGCGATGGCGGTGCCGCCGAACAGCANGGATTTCAGAATTTTGCGGCGCGTCGGAAAAGACAAGTGACCCCTCCAAGTGATGCGTGTAGCCTCGGGGCGTAATGCGCCCTGTGGTAGAAGCTGGATCGCTTTTACCGGGGGTCAAGGAAAATTGATCGGGCTGANGGGAAACCCAACCGCGCCTCAATTCGTTTGGAACGATNTGCCCGCGCGCAGCGTTCCTNTTANGGAACGACCNAAGGGAAAATAGACCTTGCTCAGCGATGCTTGGATCCGAACCTATTGTGGACCGGCNCCGGGGCCGGAGGANTTTTGGTTTCGCTGGAACTTCGATCCGCTNCTTCTNGCCGCTCTGTCNNTGCTNTTCTTCGTTGTCCTGCGCGCNCGCAGCNGCCACGGNNTGGCNGCCGTGGGNGTTCTGGTGCTGGCCTTCGTCTCGCCCCTCTGNGCGCTTTCCTCGGCACTNTTTTCGGCGCGGGTGGTGCATCACGTGCTGCTCTTCGCCGTCGCCGCGCCGCTGTTGGCCCGCGCATGGCCCTCGCGGCNGGCGGGTGGTGNGATGGCGGCCTTNGCNGTCTCGACCGGGGTGCTTTGGGGNTGGCANCTGCCGGNGGCCTATGACCTCGCGCTCTCGCANGTGGGGGTGTACTGGCTNATGCAGATTAGCCTGCTCGGNNCNGCCNTGTGGTTCTGGCGCNCAGTGTTTGCCCCCGGCCGCACNCCTGTCGANGCGCTGACCCTGCTCATCGCCGGTTTTGCCCAGATGGGTCTTTTGGGGGCNATCCTGACCTTCGCNCCCGAAGCGCTTTATGCCGCCCATGCCGTTGCCCCCATGGACTGGGGCTTCTCGCCGCTGGCCGACCAACAGCTTGGCGGTATCCTGATGTGGGTGCCTGCGGGACTGCCCTATGCGGTCGTCNCCGGGGCCGTGGCACGGCGCGGATGGGCGACCCTGCGGGCGGGCNNNGCGTGAGCGGCTGGTTCCCGGTTCTCATCACGCTCTTCAAAGGCGTGCATATCGCCGCGCTTATCCTGTGGTGCGCNGGGCTGCTNGCCCTGCCCNTGATGNTGTCNCGCCATGATCCCGCTGGCACGGCGGNNGANTACAGTCGCATCCGCCGCGCCACTCATACGACCTATGCCATCCTCGTCACCCCCGCCGCCGTCGTGGCGGTGGTGGCAGGCACATGGCTGATCTTCTTTCGCGAGGCNTTCGTCCCNTGGCTCTATGCCAAGCTGCTNTTTGTCGCGGCGCTTGCCGCCGCCCATGCNTGGATNGGNCATCTGGTGGTGCAGGTGGCCGAGAAGCCAGAGAAACACCGCCTGCCCCGATCCTANCTGCCGATCACTGCCGTCGGCATCCCCGTCATCGCGATCCTCATGCTNGTTTTAGGCAAGCCCGACCTCTGGGACTTCCCCCTGCCCGGCTGGCTGCTTGAACCGCNGGGCGGTCAATTGCCCTTCGACGTGCCCAAACGATAATCAAAGACCAATTTGCCCCCATGCCAACCCGTGAACCCCACCATCACCGCGCCCAGCCCCGACAGNAGGATGCCGTAAGGCAGCACCGCCGCCTCATAGCCATAGAGCCGGTGNCCCCAATTCGCGCCCAAGACCGCCAGCAAGGTCACNGCGATGATCGCATGGGTCCAAGCGGCAGCGCGGGAGCGGATGCCGCTCACGAGCAANAGNTCNGCNGNGCCGGAAAACCCCGCCAGCACGCCAAAGAAGAACGCCGTCCCCGCCGCCCAGAGAGCNGCCCGCGCCCAAAANGCATCGCCGGTCCACCAATAGAGCAGATCGGCCCCCAGCAGGCAGAAGGACAGCGCNATGGGAAAGGCCACGCTCATGGCGTGGATCGGGTGGCCCTCAAGCGCGATGCGGGTCTCGGTCTCTTCATAGCCGGGCTGAGAGGCGATCGGGTCGATCAACCGGTCNTCGCCCGTCTCATTGCTTTGCTCGCTCATCGGGGCAGGCTCCTTCGGGGGGTGATTGCAGGGACAACGTGCNGNGTGCTGATTGGTTGCAGCGGCGATCTGTCGGTGGTCGATCCGGCGGGCCCGGCGGCGCGCGCCATCGCGACGCTCTGGTGGGTGATGTTCATCGGCGCGGGTCTGATCCTCGCGCTGGTGGCGGCGCTGGTGATCGGCGCCTTCAGGACACCCCGGCAGGCGGAGAATGCCACGCGGGATGAAAAGGTCTGGATCATCGGTCTGGGCCTGTGTTTTTCCATCGCGGTCCTTGCGGCCTTGCTGGCCTATGGTCTGGTCACCGGCGAGCGGCTGATGCCCCGCGCCGCGGCGGATGTGGTGCGGGTCGAGGCCGAGGCCCGGCAATGGGCTTGGCGCTTTTCCTATGACGACCGCCCCGGCCATGTCACCGAGAACCTGCTGCACATCCCCGCCGGGCGGCCCGTCGATGTGGCGATCACCAGCCGGGATGTTGTGCACAGCTTTTGGGTGCCGCGTCTGGCTGGAAAGCTGGACGCCATTCCCGGCCATGTCAACGTGCTGCGGATTGAGGCCGATGCCCCCGGCACCTACAAGGGCCTGACCGCCGAGTACAACGGCGAGGGCTACAGCCGCCATACCTTCTCGGTTGAGGCCCATGACCCGGCGGGCTGGGCCGCCTTTACCGCGAAGGAGACGCCATGAACGCGCTGCGCCGTCACCGCAAGCTGGATGCGATCTGGGCCTCAGAGCCGGGCTGGAAGGGCTGGACCAGCAGCGTAAACCATTCCGACCTCGGGCGGATGTTTCTTGTCACTGCCTTCTTCTTCTTCCTCGTCGGCGGCGTGCTGGCGATGCTGATCCGCGCGCAACTGGCGACACCTGATTCCGCTTTTGTGGATGCCGGTGCCTTTGCGCAGTTTTTTACCATGCATGGCACGATCATGATGTTCCTCTTCGCCATTCCCACCTTCGAGGGGCTGGCGATCTATCTGCTGCCCAAGATGCTCGGCACCCGCGACCTCGCCTTCCCGCGGCTCACCGCTTACGGTTACTGGTGCTATGCCTTCGGCGGCGCGATGCTGCTGGTGGCGCTGTTCTTCGGCATCGCGCCGGATGGCGGCTGGTTCATGTATCCGCCGCTGACCGGGCCGCTGCATTCGCCCGGCATCAACACCGATTTCTGGCTGATCGGCATCACCTTCGTCGAGATCTCTGCGATCTGCGCCGCCGTCGAGTTCACAGTCTCGATCCTGAAATACCGCGCCCCCGGCATGTCGCTCGACAAGATGCCGATCTTTGCTTGGTACGCGCTGGTCACTTCGCTGATGATCCTTACCGGATTTCCGCCGCTGATCCTCGGCTCGGTCCTGCTTGAGGTTGAGCGCGCCTTCGGCCTCCCGTTCTTCCAAGCCGATCTGGGCGGCGACAGCCTGCTTTGGCAGCACCTGTTCTGGCTGTTCGGCCATCCGGAGGTCTATATCATCTTCCTGCCCGCCGCCGGGGTGATCTCGACCGTGATCCCGGTGATGGCGCGCACGACGCTGCTGGGCTACGGCTGGATCGTCGCGAGCGCTTTGGCGCTGGCTTTCCTCAGCTTCGGGCTCTGGGTGCACCATATGTTTACCACTGGCATTCCGCATATGGGGCTGGCGTTCTTCTCGGCGGCCTCGACGCTGGTGGCGGTGCCGACGGGGGTGCAGGTCTTTGCCTGGATCGGCACCATGTGGAAGGGGCGGCCCGAGTTGCACATGCCGATGCTGCACATCCTCGGGTTCTTNGTCACCTTTATCATCGGCGGGCTGACCGGCGTGATGGTGGCCGTGGTGCCTTTCGACTGGCAGGCCCACGACACGGCCTTTATCACCGCGCATCTGCACTATGTGCTGTTCGGCGGTTTCGTCTTTCCGATGCTGGCGGGGATCTACTACTGGCTGCCGCTGGTGAGCGGNCGCAAGCGGCTGTTCCGGCTTGGCGAANTNNCCTTCGCGCTGATTTTCGTGGGTTTCCACGGCACCTTTCTGGCGATGCATTGGGTCGGCCTGCTGGGCCAGCGCCGCCGGATCGAGACCTATGACGCCGAGACCGGCTGGGGGCTCATCAACTTCATCTCTTCGGTCAGCAGTTTCGTCATGGCGATCGGCCTTGCGATGGTGCTGGTCGACATCATCATNCACAGTTTCGTNGCGGTGCGCGGNCCGCGCAACCCGTGGCGGGCCGGTACCTTGGAATGGGCCGGCATGTCGCCGCCCGCNTCCTATAACNTNGCCAGCCTGCCGATNGTGGGCGCGCGTGCCCCGCTTTACGACACGCCAGANCTGGCCAACCGGTTGGCCAAGGGCGAAGGCTACCTCGGCNCGCCCGANGTGGCCCGGCGCGAGACCCTGATGGTTGATGCCGCCANCGGTCGCCCCGAAGCGCTGGTCATCTATCCCGGCAACACACGGCTGCCGATCCTNATGGCGGCGGTGACGGGNGGGTTCTTCCTGTCGATCCTGCTCAANCTCTTTTGGNTCACCCCNCTGGCACTNGCCGGCGTGGCGGCCTTGGCGCTGGTCTGGGTNTGGCAATTGNGCGCGCGCGNCGANCAAGGNCCNCAAAAGGTNGGNCNCGGCACGACNTTGCCGNTGGCNAGNGAGGGNGACAGATCGCCGGGCTGGTGGGGCTCGACCTTCCTGCTGGTGGCCAATGCGACCTTCTTCGGCTCCCTCCTNTTNGGCTATGCCTTCCTCTGGACCGTCGCGCCCGGCTGGCCCCCAGCCCAATGGCTCGCCCCCTCTTGGGTCGAGCTTGCCTTCGGCATCGGNGCAGCGCTCGNCGCCGCCNTGGCCCAGCACCTGAGCGCCCNCCGCAACCGNGCGGGCANCGCCCCGATGGTCGCCCTTGCTCCGGCGTTGCTGGCGACGGTCGCCACGGCGGTGGCGTTCGGGGCCCTGCTGTTGCGCCTGCCGCCCCCGGACGGCCATGCCTATGCCGCAACGCTNCTGATCCTCGGCGCCTATGGGCTGGCCCATGCTCTGCTCGTGGGGCTGATGCAGGGNTTTCTGATCCTGCAGGTNCGNCGTGGTTTCACGTCGCCTCAGCGTCGGGCGGGTTTCGCCATTGTGGCGCTCTGGTCCGACTATCTGGCAGCGATCACGGTGCTGATCCTGCTTGCGGCGCATCTGCCGGGGATGATCGCGTGAGAGAGTTGTTGCGCATTCTCCTGCCGCTGCTGGTCTGGCTGGCCAGTTTCAGCGCGATCTACGGGCTGCACGGCCTCGGCTGCGCCCTTGGCTGGCCGGAGGTCGCCTGGCTCGGCTTGTCACTTTTTCGCTGGGCGCTGCTGATAGCCTGGCTCGCCGCGATTGTGCTGCAACTGCTTCTTCTGCTGACAGTGGGGAAATGGTCTTTTGGTCCGACCACGGATTTCTACCGCAAGGTAAATCTTGCAACCGCCTTGTCCGGCTTGACCGCGACGGTCTGGACTTCTTTCCCCATAGTCGTGTCATCCACCTGCGGTTAGAGAGGGCCAACCAGCGCGGGCCAACCCCGGCTCCGTTGGGCAAATCAGATAGTGTCCGAAGTGCCCCTTTCCCCGGACGAACTTAATGGGCTTCAGTGGGGCCATCCAGACGAAACACAATGTAGCTGCGCTACCATCCATGCCGGACCGTTCGGACGCAGCGCTCGCTACAGGCCCTCCCCTAGGGCTTTCCGGGCCAACAGCCCATTGAGAACAGGTGACTTTACCGCCAGCTTAACCTACCCTCGTTCTTCGCGACCGAAACAGAGAAATAGAGGTTCTTGGTGAACACGCGCTTTTTAGAAACCTTCGTCACGGTCGCCAACTTGGGAAGCTTCCGGGCGGCAGCCGAGCAGTTGAATGTCAGCCAAGCGACGGTGTCCAGTCGGATTTCCTCACTTGAGACGGACCTTCAGGTGGACCTGTTTGACCGTGAATTCCACGCCACCCGGATCACGGTGGCAGGGGCGATGATCCTCGATAAGGCGCAAGAGATGCTCGCGACAGAGCGCAATTTGCGCAACACGCTCTCCGATCCCACCACTGCCGCGGGGCGGGTGCGTTTGGGGTTGGTGTCTTCGGTCGTTCATACTTGGCTTTGTGANCTGATCGAAGAGGTGGCGCGCTGCTACCCCCGGCTGGAGCTTGAACTGACGGTCGAGCCCACGCCGAACATCGCCGCGGCCTTTGAACGCGGCGCGCTGGATATGTTGCTGACGACAGATGACCGCCACGACCAAACCTGCGTTTGCGCGGACTTGCCGCCGCTGGCCATGGGATGGTTCGGCCCCGAGGGGATGCGCGACGAGAAACTGTCCCTCGCCGATGTCGTTACCAGCCCGCTGATCACCTTCACCCGCAATTCACGCCCGCACGCCAACGTTCTTGCGCTTTTCAGCGATCGCGGCCTGCGGCCTTCGATCGTGCATTGCATCACCTCGATGGCTGCGATTGCGCGGTTGACGCAGCGCGGGCTGGGCATCGCGACCCTGCCGCTGGCCTGCGATTTGGCCGGGCCGGGAATCTATGAGCTTGATGTCGATGCGCAACTGCCGCCGCTCCCCCTCTATTGCATCTGGCGGCGCAGTTCCGACGTAGCCACCTACAAGGCAATTGCCGATCTTGCGCGGGCCTGTGCGGAGCGTCATCAGCGGCAGACCTGACACGGCCTGAATTGGCCTGATCGGAAAACCCTATCACCCCCCCCTGAATAATCCCGTTTGTCGTTGGCCCCCATCTCGGCAAGTGTGCCCCAACAACAATCGACAGAGCTTGACCGCACCTCGACGGAGACGGGCCGTGCCCCGCCACGTGACGGGAAAGCTTTGTCCAAAGATCAGGATGCAGAATGAGCAATATCCGTACAACCGATCAGGCACAGCTTTTCGTCTGGAGCGATATCGACCCCGATCATGAGGCTGACTTTAACCAGTGGTATGACCGGGAGCATATGGAAGAGCGCGTTCGCATTCCGGGCTTCACCGGCGCGCGGCGCTATCGTGCGGTATCGGGCTCGGCACGGCGCTACCTCGCGCTTTACCGCGCCAGCAACCTTGCCGATTTCACCTCGGAAGCCTACCGCAAAGCCTTTACCAAACAGACGCAATGGTCGATCACCAACTTCGGGCGCATGTCCAACACCCGCCGTCGGGTGATGCAGGTCGCGCAAGAGGGCGGCTTTGGCTGGGGCGGCGCGCTGGTGCTGATCGAACTGGTGCCAGATGCCATGGATCGCGACGCCGTCGCCGACGTGCTTGGCAAATTGATGGCCGAAGAGGGTGTGCTGCGCGTGCATCACATGATCCCTGACGAAACTCTTTCGACCCCGCTGCCGTCTGAAAACACCGAAGGGCGCGTTCTGGCGCCTTGCATCGCGGTGGATGTGACGTCAGAGCCGATCGCCGAAGCGACCCTGCGCCAACTGACCGAAAAGCTGGGCGGCGCGGTGCGCGAGGCCGAAACCTTCCGCCTGATGTGGTCATTGGACGCGCAAGACCTGCCCGCATTGGAAGACTGAGTGAACCACCCTGCCCTGCCAAAACGGCAGGGCAAGAACAACAAACCACCCCAACAGGAGATACCNCACATGAAACACCTTCTCATCGGAACCGCGATCGCGGCCCTGACAGCCGGTCTTGCCCATGCCGAAACGTGGAAAATGTCGGCCGATGCGCCCGACGGCAACTATCTGACCCAGAACATCCGCGCCTTCGCCGATGACGTGGCCCGCCTGTCGGATGGCGCGCTGGAAATCGACGTTGTGTCGAACTCGGTCCTGCTCAAGCGCCCCGAACTGAAGCGCGGCGTGCAGCGCGGCATCGTTCCCATCGGCGAAGTCCTGATCTCGGCGCTTGGCAACGAAGACGCGGTTTACTCTGCCGATGCCGTGCCGCTTTTGGCGACCACATTTGACGAGGCCCGCGCGCTTTGGGAAGCCTCTCGCCCGATCTACGAAGAAAAGCTGGCCGAAGATGGTCTGGTGCTGTTGTTTGCCGCCCCCTGGCCGCCGCAGGGCGTCTACATGAACCAGGAAGTGACCGACGCCTCCTCCTTCGAGGGTGTCAAATTCCGCGCCTACAACCCCTCGACCGCGCGTCTGGCCGAGCTTTTGGGCGCCGTTCCCGCCACCATCGCCACCTCCGAGATCAGCCAAGCCTTCTCGACCGGTGTCATCAACGGCATGATCACCTCGCCCTCGACAGGTGTCGACAGCCAAGCATGGGATTTCGTGTCGCATTACTATGACGTTCAGGCCTTCCTGCCCAAGAACATGGTAATCGTGAACAAAGGCGCCTACGACGGCCTGTCTGACGAGGTGAAAACCGCGCTGCAAGAAGCGGCTGAACTGGCGGAAACCCGTGGCTTTGAGATGGCCGAGGAAGCCACTGGCGAAGCAACCAACACGATGGCCGACAATGGCATGAACGTCCTGCCGACCCCCGAAGGGCTGGCCAGCGACTTTGAAACCATCGCCGCGACGATGCGCGCAGAATGGCTGGAACAGGCTGGCGAAGAAGGTCAGAAAATCGTCGACGCGATGAACTGATCTCAGCAGGCCCGGGCAGTCGTTTGCCCGGGCCTTTTTCCACATAGACCGGGGTATTCGCCCCCTCCCCGCCCCCTTATTCGGAGCCCGCCGCCATGATGCTGACCCGCCATCTCTTCAACTTTTGCGGAGCCTTGGCTGCGCTGTCCTTGCTGGGGATCGCGGTCTTGATCCTGTCGCAGATTGGCCTGCGCCTGATGGGAAGCCAAATCCCGTCAGCCGATGATTTCGCGGCATGGGGGCTGAGTGCGTCGATCTTCCTCGCGCTGCCGGCCACGCTGATACGGGGCGATCATATTCGCGTCACATCGTTGCGGCAGTTGATGCCGGAACGTCTGGGTCATATCGCTGATATTCTGGCGGCGGCCTTTGCCGCCGTGATGATGGGCTGGGTCGCTTGGGCGATCTTTGGCTATGTCCACGAAAGCTGGACCTACAATGAAGTCAGCCAAGGCGTGGTGGCCGTCCCGCTGTGGTGGCCGCAATCCGCGATGGTGCTGGGGTCGGTGCTGTTTGCACTGGCCTTTGCCGAGCGCACCCTGCGCCTGATCCTCGGGCTGCCAGTCGAGAGCGACGATACAAACGAACAAGGTCGGGGCGAATAATCATGGATATTTTTCTGCAATCGGCCGTTCTGGTCGTGACCTTGCTTGTGCTTTTGGGCTTGGGCATCTGGGTTGGCGTGGCGCTGATGGCCTCGGGCGTCGTGATCTTCTTGATGTTCACCTCTACGCCGGTCGATGCGATCCTCGGCACCACCATGTGGGCCCATTCGGCCAGCTGGACGTTGACGGCGCTGCCNCTGTTCATCTGGATGGGCGAAATTCTTTACCGCACACGTCTGGCCGAAGACCTGTTTTCTGGTCTGGCCCCNTGGGTCGGGCGGCTGCCCGGCGGCTTGGCGCATGTCAACGTCGTGGGCTGCGGTATCTTTGCGGCGGTCTCGGGGTCTTCGGCTGCCACCACCGCNACCGTTGGCCGCATTTCNCTGCCAGAGCTGAAATCGCGCGGCTATGCCGACCGNCTTGCNATCGGTTCNTTGGCTGGATCGGGCACGCTTGGCCTGTTGATNCCGCCGTCNATCGTGATGATCGTCTATGGCGTCGCGGCCCAAGTGTCNGTGAACCGCNTGTTCATNGCGGGCGTGGTGCCGGGGCTGATGCTCATGGCGCTGTTTTCGGGCTATATCGCGATCTGGGCNAAGATGAACCCCGATGGCGTNCCAGACCCCGAACCCCGCATGCCCTTGGGTGAGCGCCTGCGCCGCCTGCGCATGTTGCTGCCGGTGGTGGGCTTGATCATCGGGGTCATCGGCTCGATCTATGCCGGTGTGGCCACCGCAACCGAGGCCGCCGCCATCGGNGTGGCCGGGGCGCTGATCATCGCGGCTTTTGGCCGGTCGCTGAACGCCGAGACCTTCNTCGCCTCGCTTCTGGGGGCCACCCGCACCTCTGCGATGATCGGNCTGATCCTGCTTGGCGCGGCCTTTCTCACCTCCGCGATGAGCTTTTCGGGCTTGCCCGGGCAACTGGCCGAACTCATTTCCGCCAGCGGGCTGAGCGCTGCGGGTTTGATCGCCGTGCTGACCGTGTTNTTCGTGCTCCTTGGTTGTTTCCTCGACGGGATCTCCATCGTNGTGCTGACGACTTCGGTTGTGATGCCCGCCGTGGCTGCCGTGGGGATCGATCCGGTGTGGTTTGGGATNTATCTGATCATCGTCGTCGAAATGGCGCAGATCACGCCGCCGCTGGGGTTCAATCTGTTTGTGATCCAGAGCCTGACTGGTAAATCGATCTTTGAGATTACCCGCATGATCATCCCCTATTTCATGATCTTGGTGCTGGCCGTGATCCTGCTGACGGCATTCCCCGGCATCGCGACNTGGCTTGTGGAACAAACGATTTAAAGGCTGATTTGATGANACACACCCCTCANTCCCTCCTCGACGCGGCCCGCGCCCGCGCTGCCGCNCCCGATTTCACCCGGACNTTCGATGATCCGGTCGAAGGNGAAGGGCCGCTGTCGGGGCTGAACGTNGCGGTCAAAGNCCTGTTCGACGTGCGGGGCCAAGTCACCCANGCGGGGNCGCNGGTCCGCAAAGNCACNNCGCCCGCCANCAAGGATGCCGCGGCGGTCGCGCGGCTGCGCAGCGCAGGCGCCGGGCTGATCGGCCACGCCAATATGACCGAGTTTGCCTATTCNGGCCTNGGCCTGAACCCACATTACGGCACCCCCCTCACCCCCTTGANAGAAGGCTGTATCGCGGGCGGNTCGACCTCGGGCGGNGCCTCTGCCGTGGCGCGGGGCGTGGCTGACATCGCGCTTGGGACAGACACTGGCGGCTCTGCGCGTATCCCGGCGGCCTTTTGCGGGCTNTTCGGGTTCAAGGCCACGGCACAGACGATCTCCCGCGCGGGGGCGGTGCCGCTTTCCCATTCGCTTGATAGTGTCGGCGTGCTGACCCGAGAAGTCGGCCTGCTGCGCCCGGTTTTGAACGTGCTACGCGACCAACCGCTCGCCGCGTCTGCCGCGCCGCGTGCCGTCATCGTGCCGGANAATTTNGGNATGGACGAANTGGACCCCGAGGTTGCCNANGCCTTCGAAGCCGCCCTCGAAGCGCTTCAGGCNTCNGGCGTGANCCTNCGTCGACAAACGCTCGACTTCTTCGATGACTACCGCGCCCTGCCCGTCTGGCAGTTCTCGGCAGTGGANTCCCGCGCCCATCACGGNGCGCATTTCGACGACGCCCGCGCAGAGCTTGATCCGCGTGTGGCNTCNCGTATGGCGCGGGCGGATGGTGTCACCGGGATCGANTTTGCCCGCACGATNGCCGCGCGNGAAGCACTGATCGCACGGGCGGCGCATCTGTTTGGCGANACGCCNGTCGCCCTGCCGAGCGTGGCCATCATGCCGCCAAAGCTGGATGATCTNCGCGAGGATGCCACCTATGACCGNATCAATCTGCTGGCGCTGCGCAACACCAGCTTTGCNAATGTNATNGACGGCTGTTCGGTCAGCATGCCGATCACCAGCCACCCCGGCGCGGGGCTGATGCTGACCGCGACTGCGGGNCGGGATGCGATGTTGATNAATATGGCNGANNCATTGCAGGGCGCGCTGTGAGCGAAACGGNCANGCGCCCCTCTGCCTATGTGGCCTTGGGCGCCCAGCGCTACCGTGTGACCCATGTCAGCNATCCCATGCTATCGGGNATTTCCGATGTCGCGGTCATANGCGACAGGATCGTGGTCCTCAGACGGCAAGCGCCTGAANTGGTCATGCTCGGGCTGGACGGCACNATGTTGGGCGAAACCGCTGTTCTGCCGCAGTTCGTTTGCGGCCATGGNCTGCGCGCGACCTCCGCCAGCCAAGTCGCCGCCACGGACATGGANGGCCACAAGGTCGTNCTGCTTGATGGCACCTTGCAAGAAACCGCCCGTATGGACTGCGCAGAGCATCCCGGCTTGGGGCGGCCCTTNAATCATCCCTGCGATTGCACCCAAGGTCCGGACGGACGNTATTATGTCGCTGACGGATATGGCAACAGCGCCGTTCATATCTTTGACCCGGCGCTGCGCCACCTCAAAACCTTTGGACATCCCGGGACCGAAGCGGGCGCGTTTTCGACCCCGCACTGCCTGTTGTTCGACAGCCAAGGCAGGCTCTGCGTGGNGGACCGCGAAAACAACCGCGTTCAGTTATTTGACCCCGAAGGCATCTGTCTGGGTCAGATCGAAGGCCTGCACAAACCAATGGNGCTGGCGTTGACATCCCAAGGCGTCTTGCTGGTCACTGACCAAACCCCGCGCCTGTCGGCATATGCCCCNAANGGTGAGCTGATTGGCCGCTGCCGCACCTTTTCAACCTATGGTCACGGATTGGCTGTGCAGGACGATGGCACCATCGTGATCGCCGAAATGAACCCAGATCGNCTGACCCTGCTGATCCCCGTGCCCGATGCGAAGGCNGGTTAAACCGCCTGCAGAGCGTTCTTCAGGATCATGTACCGTGTCCTGCAAGCCGCCGNCCCGGGAAAGGTNTGACCCGCGTTCCAGCCTGACACCGGCCTTCTATCGCGGATCAAACCCTGCCCNGNNNGCGNATCTCAGTTTACGAGGGCCTTGACCAACAACGNNGCTGCGGCTGCAAGGTAGATATCATTGCCATCGACNACATAGACTTCATTCCGNCCCGGGCGCGAAAGGCCGCGGGCNCGCCANTTCTNGACGACGACGACATCCTGCTTGCGGAGACGCTGGCCAACCGCATGCCGATGGCGCTGCTGTTTCACCACCTTCACCTTGGCGCNGCGATCAACACGGCTGTGTTGNACATCCGCNCTGTCGGCCATTGCCGTCATCGGCACGAANGCCACTGTGGTGGCTGCCAATAGCACGACAGTCGCGCATTTTTTCATCCGGTTTTGCATTGGGTCTCTCCTCTTTGCTTACGTCATATTTAACGTCTGCCAGAGAGATTCCCGTCGCTGGCGNGGGGCAGTTTTTCGCCGTCAGCTATGCAAGANCCGTNGACCTTGTNGCCGCTCCCAGCCTTTGCGCAGGGGANAGCATCCGATACGCAAAGGCCGTCGCGCTACANGCTTGCGGTCGCCTCCACCTCGGCTTTCAATCTATGCGCAGACCCTCCGGGGGTCGCNCCCCAGACCGTGATCCAGCGNTAGAAGATCGGCGTGAGAAACAAGGTGAACACGGTGGCAAAGCCCAANCCGCCGACGATCACCCAGCCCACGGCGATCCGNGCCTCNGCNCCCGCGCCAGAGGTNACGATCAGCGGCAGCCCCCCGAAAACAGTCGACACCATCGTCATCATCACGGGCCGGATNCGCAGGCGCAGCGCGCTTCGGATGGCGCTGTCGATGTCTTCGCCTGCTTCGCGCAGCTGATTGGCAAATTCGACGATCANNATACCGTTNTTGGCCATGACCCCGATNAACATCACAAGGCCGATCTGGCTGTAGTAGTTCAGCGATCCGCCCGTCATCGATATCGCCAGCAATGCGGCAGCCATCCCGAAGGGCACTGTCATCATGATCACCACCGCACTGGCAAAGCTCTCGAACTGGGCGGCCAGCACCAGAAGCACCACGATCAGCGCAACNCCGAAGACCATGTAGATGCCGCCTTGGGAATCGTCGAGGGTCGCCGCCTCTCCGGTGAAGGTGATGCCCATCNCNTCAGGCAAAACCTCTTCNGAGAGTGTCAGCACNCGGTCCATCGCNGTGGACAGGTCGACACCTTCGCCAAGGTTCGCCTGCATTGCGACGGACAGCGCTCCGCCCAAACGCTCGATCTGCGCGTCGCTTACCACCGTCTCGAGCGAGGCAACCGCGGACAGCGGCACATAGGCGCCACTGTCGAGGCGGATGGACATGGAGGCGATGTCAGACGGATCGTCAATCGGCGGGCCACCGGGGACGACGTTCACATCCACTTCGACATCATCCGAAAAGACGCTGACTGCCACATCGCCCTGNACCATGGCGCGCACGAGGGANGANACATCGGAACTGTTNAGCCCCATATCNCCAGCGGCGCTGTCGTCTACCGTGACTTCCAATTGCGCGGTCACGCTGTTGTTGGACAGTTGCGGGTTCAGAAAGGTCGCATCCTGGGCCATCGCCGCCGTGAGCCTGTCGGCGGCTTCGGTCATTTCAGCCAGATTGGTGCCNGTCACCGCGAAACTCAGCCCGCCNCCCGCGCCACGAATGTTAAGGCTGTTGGTCGACCGTGCGCTCACCTGCACGCCGGGGACCGCNGACAACTGACCACTGATCTGNGCGATCAACTCNTGCTGGGTAAAGTCNCGNTCGGCCCANTCNGGCAGGCGGACGACGATGAACGCACTGGTGCCGCCGCCAACNCCGATGATGCTTTGGACGGTNTCGATCTGCCCGCTCTCTCGATACGGGGCGAGGATGTCTTCNACCNGCGCGACCTGCGTATCGAGGTAGTCGATCGTCGTGTCCGATGCNCCGCGCGCCTGTACGAGAAAGAAGCCNCGGTCTTCCTCTGGCGTGACGGTGGAAGGCAAGGTCAACGCGGCCCCCATTGCGATCATGGCAAAGCCTATGGCGATNGACAGAACCAGCANCGGCGTGCGGATGGCGAAATCCATCANCCGGTCAAAGCCGCGCGCCAATGCGCCNGGCGNGGCGGNNTCTGCGNCNNCCAANGTCTTGCCNGGGTCCAANAGAGCCGACAGNACNGGCGCAAGGGTGAGCGCCGTGATCGACGACAGGGNAACGGCAAAGGNCAACACAAAGCCGAATTCAGAAAAGACGCCCCCCGCCTGCCCCGGCANNAAGGAAATCGGAATGAAAACGGCGGCAAGCGTGGCGGTGGTNGAGATCACGGCNAAGAATACCTCNTTCGTGCCCGAAGCCGCGGCGGCGAAAGCCCCCATGCCGGACTTGCGCTTGCGCACGATATTCTCGACCACGACGATNGCATCATCGACNACCATCCCCGTNGCCAATACCAGCGCCAAAAGGCTGATCGTATTCACGGAAAACCCCGTAAGCCAGATCGCTGCAAGCGTCCCGATCAAAGCCACAGGGATCGTNACCGCAGGGATCAACGTGGCCCGTGGGGAGCGCAGGAACAGGAAAATCACGACCACCACNATGCCGGTCGCCAAAAGGATGGATTTGACGACCTCGTTGATCGACCCTTCTATGAAGATACCGTCGTTCGAAGTGACCAGNAGTTGCACACCNTCGGGCAGTTGCGCCTGCAATTCCTCGACTGCGGTGCCCACATCGCGCGAGATCTCCAGCGTGTTGCCCACCGATTGCCGGGTGATATCAAGNCCAATCGCCGTCTCCCCNTTCACACGGGTATAGACGCTGGCGTCTTCGGGGATCAGTTGNACAAANGCGANATCNGCNACNTGNGTCGTATCNTTGATGGGCAGTTGGTTGATGGTCTCAACGGTGACATCCTTGCTGCCGACCCTGAGNGANAGGGTCTGCGTTTCGCTGGAAAGCGANCCCAGAGCGGTGTCGTCGCGCAGCTGCGCAAGTGCTGTGGAGACGTCAAAGATGGTCAGCCCCCGGCTCAGCAATGACGGCATGTTCACCGCCACGCGGAACTCATTGGCACGGTCCCCGCGCAGGGTCACCTCGGCAATGCCATCGATCAGNGAAAGCCGTTCATAGACCGCCCCTTCNGCNAGTTGGGTCAGCGTGTCGAGGCTGGCATCGCCCAGCAGCGCAAGGCGAATGATCGCNTCNGCATTGCTGTCGCTTTTGCTGACGCTGGGGTCTTCGATGTCGTCGGGCAAGGACCGCAAGGCCCCTGATACGATCTCGCGCGCCTCATTGGCGGCGACGTTGACNTCGGTGCCATCCGAGAGNTCNATGGTGATNCGGCTCGACCCCATGCTTGACGTGGATTCGATATAGGACATGCCATCAAGCGCGCTGAGCGCGTCTTCGAGGACTTGTGTCACTTCGGTGTCTACCGTGCTTGGCACNGCACCTTCGTAGTCGGTTCTGACNGAAAGCACGGGCCGGTCCACNTCCGGCATCTCGCGGATGTCGACACTGGTNTAGGCCGCAAGCCCGGCGATGATAATCAGNAGGTTCAGCACGATCCCNAAGATGGGNCGCGCCACGAAAATATCCGCAAGACCNGCNTTNTGCGCTCTTTTCTCGAAACTCATGCGTCTGGNCCCCCGCGCGCGCCAGCGGCGGTAACCTGCGCGCCTTCGCGCAGCTTCGCCGCGCCTTCGGCCACGATCTGCGCGCCCAGGGGGGCTTCGGTNTCGACCCAGACCNGNTCGCCCTCGCGGTAGCGGATGGTGACAGGGACACGGGCGGTGCTGCCCNCATCGGCGACCCAGATGCCCGCGCCGCTNCGNTCCCANGTGATGGCGGTTGCNGGCACNACGGGCAGCGGGTCGGTCTCTTCGGTCATGCGGATGGCAAAGGTCATNCCGGCAAGCAGCAGCCCCTCGGGGTTNTCNATCTCNGCCTCCACCGTCGCACTGCGGGTCACGCTGTCGAGNCGGCTGTCAAAGGCGGTNANNGTCCCCTCGAAAATGCGCCCCGCATAGGTGGGCGTGGAGACGAGAACNGGTTTACCCTNGGCCAANAGACCGATGGAGCGTTCTGGCACTTCGAATGTGGCAAGCAGGCGGGTGGTGTCGTCGATNGTCACGATGGCCTCCCCGCTCGACAAGCGATCGCCCANACTNATATCGCTCAGCCCCAAACGGCCAGAGATCGGCGCTTTGATCGTGCGNTCATCCANCGCCACTTGGGCCAGCCCCACATTGGCTTCGGCCAAGCGCAANGCGACCCGCGCNTCGGAAAGGCTTACGTCGGTNACCACGGAACTGCCATTGCTGCGCAGCCCCTCATAGCGGGTAACGGTGTCCTGCGCCTGATCGCGGTTGGCCTCGGCGATCTCTAGTGCCAGCCGCTCGGTGCGGTCGTCCAGTTTCAGCAGGACATCGCCCTTNTCCACCATCGTATTNGCGGCAAGCGCGGTTTCGACCACCTCGCCCGCATCGGTNGCGGTCACTTCCGTCTGGCGAAGGGACACCGCGCTGCCCACCGTGCGCAGGACGAGCGTATATGCGCGCGCCTCCAGCGGNGTCAGCACAACGGTTGTCGCCCGTCCTTGCCCGCCGCGCCGCCCGGGCCGCGCGTTCTGAGGCGCATCATCCGTCTGGGTGACACTGCCGCCCCAAAGCTGCGCAACCTCATCGGGCACGCCGAATGCGATGCCATATGCGCCTGCAATGATGACGATGGAGANGACGGCGTAGATTAATCTTTTCAAAGTCTTCAGGCTCCTNAAAGGCGCTGTGGGAGAAAGTTTCNTGGNCTTGCCAAACCGCCCCCCCCGCGTCAGAACAACCCGGCCTCGAACGAAGGCGTGGCTGAGCGATTTAAACANTGGCGAGCGGTGCGAAATTGGGTGTTGGAAAGGTCCTTGCGATACATNTGCTTCTTCTCAAACGGAGGACGAAGAATATTCCGTCGCAAAAATATTGCCGCTTCNATGAAAAATGTCGGNTCCCTTCAACCCGTGGGCCAAACTCCCCATGCGCGGCGTTCACGTCANCTGCTCCTTTCTTCGGCTCGGCCATGCNCGATCTTGCCTTTCGNAGTTAATTAGCCTACTAACTGTTAGCATGCNGTTCGACACAGTAAAATTACATTATCTGCTCCATGCAGCCACTCTNGTGGAGGAAAAGCTGCGCCACCGGCTTTCCGAAATCGGCATATCGCCCCGTCAGGCCCGCGTGATCGACGCACTTGCCCGAATGGGCGCCGTTTCGCAAATCGCCCTCGCCCGCGAGTTCGCAGTTACACCCGCCAGCATGAGCACCATGACCGGGCGGCTGATCGCGGCAGACATCATCACGCGCAAAGTCGATCCGACCGAAGTGCGCAGCAATATCGTGGAACTGACACCGCGCGGGCGCGCGTTGCTGGCAGATATCCATGCCGCTTGGCGCGATATCGACACGCTGATCGCTGAGACACTGGGCGCGAAGGATGCCGCCGCGCACGCCACGCTCAATCGCCGCCTCCGAGACCGCCTCGGCGGCAAGGTGCCCGGCTTGGCGTCCGACAACACCCCAAAAGTAACGAGACAGGAGACCCGGCGATGAGATTTCTACGTTCCTGCGCAATCTGCGCAGTTTTCACTCCGGCAGCTGCGTTTGCGCACCCCGACGCGCATTCTGTGGCGGATGCCGCGCTGGTCAGCCCCGCCGAGATCGTGGATTGCACGCTTGAGACCGGAGAGGCTGCACAATGCGCGCGCTATGTGGTGAAATATCTGCCCGACGACCTTGAGATCGGTCCGTTCTGTCCGGCGACCTTGGAGGACAAGGGCGGCATTTGGCACTGGGACGGCGAGGAGGCGGGGCTCTACCGGATTGACGACGATTTCCTGCGGATGTTGGACGCGCAGGGCTACACCTTCTTCAACGCAGACGGAGAGGTCTATTCCTTCGACATTCGCATCGAAGGGCCGACCGAGGCGCATGAGTGCATCCAAGGTTCGGTCGATCCCGATGTCGAGATGACGGTCCTCATTCCGACGAACCCGGTGATGGCGGATGAGCCGACCAGCCTTGGCACCGTTGCAAAGGTCGGCATCGGGTTGGACGGCGTCCCGATCTTCGCCGACGCCCCTTCGGTGCTGGAAACCGGGCATATGCCCGCGCTCGATACCTGCGGCGGCCATGTCGACCCGGGCGGCTGGTACCACTGGCATGCAACCGCCACGGATGTGAACGCGATCTATGACTCCGAAGGTGTCGATGCGGAATGTGTGAACGTCGCTCAGGATCAGACGGCGCAGTTTGGCTTTGCGTTTGACGGGTTCGCGATGTTTGGCCCGCTGAACCACGACGGATCCCTTCCCGATGATCTGGATGACTGCGGCGGCCATGTCGGCCTGACCGAAGCGGACGGAGAGGCCGAGTATCACTATCACGCGGGCAACACCTTTCCGAACCTGCCTGCCTGTCTGGCAGGCGTGGTCGCGCAGGACAACTTCGCGACCAATGCGGCAAACGGCATCGGGTCTGCGAATGCTGGCGGTGGTCCCGGCGGGCCGGGCGGAGGCCCAGACTTTGACGCGATTGCCGAGACCCTCAACGTGGATGCCGAAACCCTGAGACAGGCCATGGAAGACGCAGGCGGGCGTGGCGCCGATCTGGCCAAGGTCGCAGAGGTTTTGGGGGTCGATGAAGACGCCCTGCGTGCAGCCATGCCCGTGCCTCCGCAACAGTGATGGAAGGCAGGGTCTGAGCTATCAACCCAGACCTTGCGTGTCTCGCCCTGCCCCCGCTGGGGGCGGTGGCGAACAGGTGAGGGCTGGTCAGTCGGCTTAGCAGATGTGGAACGCCCGCCCTGCGGGGTCACTGGTTGCGCATCCGCGCTTCGAACTCTGGCGCGTCAAAGTATCACCATCGCCGCTCAACCCGCGCATTTCGAATGCCCCGCCCAGAGCCATCGGGTCGAAAACCAACTACAACAAATGCTTGAACACGCCGAAGAGTTCGCGCTGTGTTGAGATGACGAGTTTGCGGTAGAGGTTCCGACGATGGACCTTGCAAGTTTCCGTCGCGATATCGAGCAGTTTCGCGGCGGAGGCATTCGAATGGCCCTGCAGCACCAGCCCCGCGATCTGCGCCTCCCGCAGGGTTAGACCGATGCTCAGGCGATCCGCAGCATGGCTTCTGATGGCATCGGACAGCGGGGGGCGGGCCGTTCCGGGCTGGTCGACGGGGGCCGGGGCCACGGCATTGCAATGCTGCGCCAGAAGCTCCAGCAACAAGGGCGCATAGCTTTCCACGCTGCGAAGCTCACTGCGCCGAAATGGCCCCTGCCTATCCCGCCTGCTCAGCGACAGATGCGCAACGCCGCCATCCTGTAGTGGGATGAGCAGTCCAACCTCGTCACAAAGCCCGGTGCCCCGGTAATATTGCAGATAATATTCGCTGGAAAAGAACCGGTCCGGCGCGATGTCGGCCAAACGAAACAGCCCGCCCTCCTTCGGCAGGCTGCGATACAGATAGAAGGGATCAAAGGCATAGCTGCTCTCCATATAGCCTTCGAGAGGTCGCCCGATCAATTTGCCCGGCTCGATCCAGTGATCCAGCAGTAAGGGCGGTTGGTCCGCATCAAAGCGCAACATCAAGAAGGTGCCGAAGGCGATGCGGGTGCTGAAAAAGGTCTTATAGGCCTCGAAAAAAGATGGGCTGCCGACGGCCCGAAGCGCATCGCGCAATTGCTCAATCGCCAAATTTGTCAGCCTATCGCCCAAAAATACTCCAAAATCTGATCAAAATCTCAAGAACACTACCCCACAAGGGGTATATTCACCAATTACTATTGGCGCAATCATGCAAGGCAAGTTTTGCTCAAAACCAAGAACCGAATTGGGCGATCAGGGGGAATGATGACCAAGGCAATCACCGCACAGGCGCTGCGCAAAGTGTATCCCGGCAACCCGCCGGTCGAAGCGCTCGCGAGTATCGACCTCGAAATTCAGGACAACGAATTCTTCACGCTGCTGGGCCCTTCGGGCTGTGGCAAGACGACCTTGCTGCGACTGATCGCGGGGTTTGAGCATCCCACATCCGGCAGGCTGGACATGTTCGGGGAAAGCCTGCTCGCGTTGCCCCCCTACAAACGCCCCATCAATACCGTCTTTCAAAACTACGCCCTGTTTCCTCATATGACCGTGGCCGAAAACATCGGCTTTGGCTTGCAAATGCTCGGCACGCCCAAATCCGCGATCAAGTCGACCGTCGAAGAGATGATGGAACTGGTGCAGATGACCCAGATGGCGGATCGGCAGACCAGCCAGATCTCCGGCGGGCAACAGCAGCGCGTCGCCCTCGCCCGCGCTCTGGCGCCACGGCCCAAGATCCTGCTGCTGGATGAACCGCTGAGCGCCTTGGACTTCAAACTGCGCAAGAAAATGCAACTGGAGCTAAAACGGCTTCAGACCGAAACCGGCATCACCTTTATCTTTGTGACCCACGACCAAGAAGAGGCGCTGACCATGTCGGACCGCATCGCGGTCATGTCCAACGGCGCGGTGCGTCAGGTCGGACGCCCGCGCGAGATTTACGACCGTCCTGCAGACCGGTTCGTGGCGGATTTCATCGGCGATACCAACTTCTTACCGGCCGAGATCATTGGCCGCGAGGGTGAGAGCGCTCAGTTGCGTCTGCCTTCAGGCAAGCTTGTGCAGGCCCATGCGAATGAAGCCGCCACGGGCCGGGTCACGCTGGCCCTGCGACCGGAACATGCGGAATTGACCTCCGAAGCAGATGGGCTTTTGGCCGGGAGCCTGCGCGAGGTGGTCTATTTCGGGACCGATACGCATTTTCACGTCGGCCTCGACGATGGCAGCGAATTTGTCCTGCGCCAACAAAATGGCCCCACGGTCACACATTCCTATGTGACGGGCGATCGGGTTGGGGTGTCCTTCCCCGCCGGTGCCGCTCAGGTTCTGAGGGACTGACCCATGGCAGAGCTTTCAAACACCGTTGCAAAACGCGCCGCCCGAAACCGCTGGCTGCTGCTGACGCCCGCGCTGATCATCCTGATCTTTGCCGCCAGCGGGCCGCTGCTGATCACGCTGTTCTATTCCTTCCTCACCCCCGGCGACTATGGCGGGGTGGTCTGGGATTTCTCGACCGATGCGTGGTTTGGCGTGCTGATGCAGCGCGACATTTTCGACGACACATTGGGCTGGTCGGATGCCCATCTCAGCATCTTCTGGCGGTCGCTCAAATTGTCGATCCTGACAACGCTCGCCTGTTTGTTCTTTGGTTTCCCCACGGCTTACTTCATCGCCACACGGCCGAAAAAGCAGCGCGAATTCTGGATGTTGCTGATCATCATCCCCTTTTGGACGAACCTGCTGATCCGCACCTTCGCCATTCTGGAATTGATCCGCAACGAGGGCACCGTGAACTCAATCCTTATCGCGCTTGGTATCATTGATGAGCCGATCCAGATGCTTTTCACCGAGTTTTCGATCATTCTGGGCATGGTGTACGTCTACCTGCCGCTCATGGTCCTGCCGATCTACGCCTCGCTTGAGCGGTTGGATTTCCGGCTCGTCGAAGCGGGCTATGACCTTTACGCCACCCGCTTTCACGTGCTGCGCCGGGTGATCTTGCCGCTGGTGAAACCGGGGGTGATCGCGGGGTCGATCCTTGTGCTGGTGCCCTCGCTTGGGGCCTATGTCACGCCGCGCGTCATGGGCGGTGGCAATCAATTGATGATCGGCAATCTGATCGAATTGCAATTCGGACAGGGGCGCAACTGGCCCTTGGGCGCGGCGCTGTCGATCACGCTGCTGGCTATCGTGATGGTGGCGCTGCTGGCCTATGTCCGCGCCGCAGGAAATGAGGAGGTGCAGCATGGCTAATCGCGGGTTCGACATTCGCAAGCTTACGGGCTTTTCCAGCATCGCGATGGCATGTTTTTTCATGCTCTACATGCCGATCATCCTGCTGGTGGTCTATTCCTTCAACGCAGGCACNTCNNTCGCGATCTGGGAGGGATTTTCGTGGCGGTGGTACGTCTCGGCTTGGGACAACGAAATGGTCCAAGAGGCCACGGTGCGCAGCCTTATCATCGCGGTCTCNGCCGCGGCCATCTCAACCAGTGTNGCGGTGCTTGCCGCCCTCGGCACCACCCGCACGGGCAAGTTTCGGGGNCAGACNNCNGTCTTTGCNNTGATCCACCAGCCGCTCATGGTGCCCGAGATTGTCACGGCAGTGGCGCTGCTGATCTTCTTTGCCTCGATCAAGGTCGTGACGGGCTATACTGGGCTGATGTATCTGATNATCGCGCATTCNGCNTTNTGCATTCCCTTNGCCTATCTNCCGATCNGNGCNCGGCTNCANGGCATGGACCTGACCCTCGAGCAGGCGGGGGCGGACCTCTATGGCACNCCGTTTCAGGTTTTCCGCCATGTGACCCTGCCCCAGCTTTGGCCGGGCATCCTCGCCGGGGCGATGCTGGCCTTTGTCATCAGCCTTGATGACGTGGTCATTACCGAATTTGTGAAATCCGCCGGGCAGGACACTCTGCCGACCTATATGCTGGGCCAACTACGGCGGGTGGTGACACCTGAGATCAANGCGATTTCAACTGTTCTGTTGATGATCTCGGTGACGATGGTGATCGCCTATACCCTGCTCAGCAAAGTCAAAAAATAATTAACCAACGGGAGCTAGACATGAAAAAGACACTNACGGCACTCACNCTCATCCTCGCGGGGCCNGCCATGGCCGAAGGCGAGTTGAACATCTACAACTGGGGCAACTACACCAGCCCCGACATGATCGANAAGTTCGAGAAAGAGACCGGCATCAAGGTCACCATCACGGACTATGACAGCAACGATACGGCNCTGGCCAAGATCAAAGCGGGCGGTCANGGCTTTGACATCGTCGTGCCCTCGGGCACCTATGTNCCGATNTTCGTNGGCGAAGGGCTGCTGATGGAAAGCAAGCCCAACGAGATGGANAANTTCAAGAANATGGACCCGCAGTGGGTCGATGTGGAATTCGATCCGGGCCGCAATTACACCGTGCCATGGCAGTGGGGGACCGTCGGNGTGACGGTGAACACCGCGGTCTATGATGGCGACATCAATACCGCCGCCGTGATCTTTGACCCGCCAGAAGAGCTGAANGGCAAGATCAACGTAGTGCCCGAGATGAACGATGTCATGGGCATGGCGATCCACTTTGCGGGCGGTGAGCAATGCACAGCCGACAANGAAATGCTGAAAAAAGTTCGCGACATNCTGCGCGAGGCCAAGCCCAATTGGTTGTCGATGGACTACGGCAATATCGAGAAATACGCCAAGGGTGACCTCGCCGCCGGGGTGAACTGGAACGGTGCCTCCTTCCGCGCCCGCAACCAGAACCCCGACATCGCCTTCGGCTACCCGCAAGAGGGCTACCCNGTCTGGATGGACAATGCCGCGATTTTGGCGGACGCGCAGAACGTCGAAGAAGCCAAGACCTTCCTCAACTTCATCATGGACCCGGAGAACGCCGCGATGCTGTCNGAGTTCGCCCGCTANGCCAACGGCATNAANGGCTCNGANGCGTTCATGCCAGAAGACATGAAGTCNGCNCCCGAAGTGGTCGTGCCCGAAGACCTGAAGGGCGCCGCCTATGTCGCCAAGGTCTGCCCGCCCGAGGCGCAAAAGCTCTANACCGCGATCTGGACCGACCTTCAGAANTAACGCGCGCTTTGTTCGATAAACACATTGCGTCCCGGCCATCGGTCGGGGCGCGCANCGCAATAAGGACCCTAAGACCATGCCGGCAGATATNGTCATTCACAACGGCGCGCTGATCACCTTTGACCCGGATCAGCCCCAAGCCAGCGCTTTGGCCATCACCGGTAATAAGATCTCGGCGGTCGGNTCGGATGCNCAGATCACGGNGCTGATCGGCNCNGANACCAAGGTGATNGATGCGCAGGGNGGCACGGTGCTGCCGGGCTTTATCGACAGCCACGTGCATCTCTTTGGCGGGTCCGTCGAACTGGAATATCTCAACCTCTATGGCCTCACCGGGCTGGANGANATGCGCCGCGCGATCCTGCCCTATGCCGAGGCAAACCCCGACGATAAAATGCTGTTCTGCGTCATGGCAGACTACGNCATTTTGGGCACCGGCAANACCCTCACCCGGCATGACCTTGATGCCATCCTGCCCGACCGCCCGCTCGCCATGTTCGCCCCCGACCACCACACGGTCTGGGCCAACACCGCCGCGTTGAAGGCNGCAGGGCTNTTGCAAGGCGGCAAGGTCGATGCAGGTTCTGAAATCGTGATGGGGGAAGATGGGCTCGCCAATGGGGAGTTGCTTGAGCCCGGNGCCTATAGCCCGATCCTNTCGCTCACCCGNTATGGCGGCCGCGATATGTTGGGCCTTACCGCCGGTCGCGACCCCGAGCCGCCCGCCACACCTGCGCAGCGCGCGATGGACAAGGACGTTATCGCACGCGGGCTGGCCCATTGCGCCGCGCAGGGCATTACCGGNCTGCATCTGATGGATGGCAACCGCTATCAGCTTGAACTTCTGTCTGAGTTGGAGGCCGAGGGCCGCCTGCTCTGCCGCTGTCATGTGCCCTTTCATCTCAAAGGCACCGACCCTGTCGCGCGTTTGACCCGCGAAGCCCCTGCTCTGCGCGATGACTTTCAAGGGGATAAGGTCCGCTGTAGTCACGTCAAAATGTTCATCGACGGGGTGATCGAAAGCGGGACCGCACTGATGCTGCAGCCCTATCCGGGGGAGATGGGCAAAGACGGCAATTGCGGCGATGAGGTTTTCACCCAAGAGCATTTCGTCGCCGCCTGTGTCNAAGCGGATCGTCTNGGGTTTCAGATCGCTGTTCATGCCATCGGNGANGCCGCCGTGCGGCGAACGATCGACGCCTATGAGGCCGCCCAAAANGCGAATGNAAAACGCGACAGCCGCCACCGGATCGAGCATATCGAAGTGATCCACCCCNATGACATTCCCCGGCTCGCNGATCTGGGCATCGTCGCCTCCCTCCAGCCCGGCCACGCGCCCCGGGGCCATGTTTTTCCGCCCTCTGGCGTCGGGGACTATATCCGCCCCGAACAGATCGAAGGGGCCTATGCGTGGCAAACCATTCGTGACACCGGGGCCCGGGTGATTTTCTCAACCGATTGGCCGGTCATCCCGGTGGATGTGATGTCCACGCTCAAGGCGGCCATCGCGCCGCTGGACCTCGGCGNCGATTGGCCGGATCAGACCCAGACCCTCAAAGACACCCTCGCAAGCTATACCCTCGACAACGCTTGGGCNGAGTTTGCCGANNATACACGCGGACGGTTGAAAGAAGGCATGGACGCCGACATTGCCGTTCTNAGCCATGATCTGACCCGATGGCCCGCCGAAACGATTACCGACGTGAATGCAATCACCGCCATCATGGACGGTCAGATCACGTTTCAGCGCGCGCGCTGATTTAAATCCTCGCGCGTCCCCTCGCCCTCTGATCGCGCAGCCCGCGAACCGTTTTGCCTTGCCGGGGCTTGATTGACGCCCCGCCAGCAAGTGCTTTGCCGTTTTCTATGCCAAGTTTAACCAAATTTTCAGCATTCACNGCCCAACCTTGATCGGGACNTGGGAAAGGCAACNCAAGCCGCAGGCTCAATGGGCGCGGCATGCCGCATGAGCGAGGATGCCAGAATGGACAGCACGCAGAGGATACTGGTCACCGGCACGGGCGGTTTCATCGGCTTTCACCTTGCCCGCTTGCTGCTGGCCGANGGNGCGCGGGTGCAGGGCTATGACGGGATGACNGATTACTACGACGTCGCNTTGAAACAACGCCGCCACGCGATGCTGCTTCAGCATGAGCATTTCACGACCAAAGAGGCGCTGCTGGAAGACCGCGAAACCTTCGATGCGCTGGCCGATGACTTTCANCCNGACATGATCGTCCACCTNGCGGCGCAAGCGGGCGTGCGNCACAGNATCGACCACCCCCGCGCCTTTCTCGACGCCAATATCACNGGCACTTTCAACGTGATGGAAGCNGCGCGACGGNTTGAGGTCAAACATCTGCTCATGGCCTCATCCTCTTCGATCTACGGGGCCAATACCGANATGCCCTTTGGCGAAACCGGGGCCACCGACCGGCCCCTGTCGATCTACGCCGCCACGAAAAAGGCGAATGAGGGGATGGCCCATGCCTATGCCCATCTGTGGAACCTGCCGACGACGATGTTTCGCTTTTTCACCGTTTACGGGCCTTGGGGGCGCCCCGACCTTGCCTTGAGCAAATTCGTCGATGCGATCCTCGATGGGCGTCCGATCGATATCTACAATCACGGCGAGATGTACCGCGATTTCACCTGTGTCGATGATCTGGTGCGCGGCATCCGTCTGCTGATGGATTGCGTTCCGCCCCAACCGGGCAGCGCGCCGCCGCCGCCGGAATGGGATTCGCTCTCCCCCGCAGCNCCCTACCGGGTGGTNAATATCGGCAATTCCGAAAANGTCCGCCTGCTTGATTTCGTCGAAGCGATCGAAGCCGCGCTCGGCAAGCGCGCGATCCGCAATTACATGGGNATGCAGATGGGNGANGCCCCNGCCACATGGGCCGATGCGACGCTGCTNCACCGGCTTACCGGCTATCGCCCGCAAACCGACATTCACGAAGGCATCGCGCGTTTCGTCGCTTGGTTTCGCGACTATCACGGCAAATAGNTGCGGGCCTNAATGCTGGTGNTGCTGACGCACGTAGTCCATCACCGCGCCTCTTACCGACATCTCACCNCGCTCGCGCGCCGCGTGGATAACCTCGCGCACGTCATCAAGGTTGCAGCGCCGCAGCAGGCTNTTGACCGGCCCGATTGAGGCCGGGCGCATCGACAGGGTCTTGAGCCCNATGGCCGCGAAACACAGCGCCTCGACCGGGCGGCCCGCATCCTCACCGCAGAAAGACAGTGCCGTATCGGTTTCGGCGCAGCGTTCTACGATACCTTCAAGGAAGGTCAGGAAAGANACGTTNAGCGTGTCATAGCGCCGCCGCACNCGCTCGTTCTCACGGTCNGCNGCNAANAAGAACTGNTTCAGNTCNTTGCCCCCGATCGACAGGAACTCGACCTCTTCAAAGAATTTCTTTGGGGCAAAGGCGAGGCTNGGGGTCTCCAACATGGCGCCNACNTCCAGCTTTTCGGGCAANACATGGCCCAAGAATACGCTCGCGCTCCATTGCCTTGTCGACCTCGGCGCGGGCGGCGCGGAANTCCTCGAACTGGGCGATAAAGGGAAACATCACCGCCAGCGGGCGGCCCGCAGCGGCGCGGATCANNGCTTGCAACTGCATNCGCATGACACCGGGTTTGTCCAATCCCACCCGGATCGCGCGCCAGCCCAAAGCCGGGTTCGGCTCATCNTNNGGCTTCATATAGGGCAGCACCTTGTCCGAGCCGATGTCGAGCGTGCGAAACACCACNCGGCGGCCNTGCGCGGCATCAAGCACGCGCGCGTAAAGCGCCGCAAGCTCGGTCCGGCGGGGCATCTGNTTGCGCACCAGAAACTGCAANTCNGTGCGGAACAGCCCCACGCCCTCGGCCCCCGANCCTTCGAGTGAGGGCAGATCGGCCATCAACCCCGCGTTCATCTGCAGGCTGATGATCCGCCCGCATTTCGTCTCAGCCGGTTTATCGCGGATCGAGGCATAGCGTTCCTGCGCCGCCGCCTGCATCGCGATCTTGTCACGAAAGGCCGTGGCCACGGTATCGTCGGGCCGCANATGCACCACGCCCTGTTCCCCATCCACCATGATGTGATCGCCATTCAGCGCATCATTGGTGATGCGGCTCGCGTGNACGATCAGCGGAATCGCCAGNGCCCGCGCCACAATAGCCGCGTGTGACCCGACAGAGCCGCCCTCCAACACGATNCCGCGCAGCGTCCGCCCNTANTCCAGCANNTCNGCCGGGCCNATATTGCGCGCCACAAGGATCGGATCGACCGGCATCTCNGCNCCNGTGTCACTGCCCTGCCCCGTCAGATGACGCAGCAAACGGTTCGACAGATCATCCAGATCCGACANNCGNTCCCGCAGATAANNGTCATTGACCTGCCCCANNCGGGCGCGGGCCATGGATTGTTCNTTCTCGACCGCAGCCTCGGCGCTCAGCCCGCTTTGAATATCCTCCACCATGCGCCGCATCCAGCCTTTGGAATTNGCGAACATGCGGTAGGCTTCAAGCACCTGTTGCTGCTCTTTGTCGNNGGTAAGGCTTAACAATTGGTCAACGCTGACGCGCAATTGCTCGACCGCTTCGGTCAGGCGCTCCGTCTCGCGTTCCGGGTCATCAGCGATGGGGTTGGANACCACNACCCGCGGCTCATGCAGCCAGACATGGCCCTCGGCCACGCCCTCCTGCCCCACGGTGCCGCGCAGCAGCACCGGCTGGCTGTGCCGCGCTGACATCGCCGCNCCCTCGCCGACAAAGGCTCCAAGCTCGGCCATTTCGGCCAGCACCATGGCCACGACCTCAAGCGCGTAAACCTCATCNGCCGANAATTCCCGCGCCTGTTTGGACTGCACGACCAGCACGCCAAGCGTCTCACCCAACCGCTGGATCGGCACGCCGAGGAACGAAGAATAAATCTCCTCCCCCGTCTCTGGCATGAAACGGAAACCGGCAGCCTGCGGCGCATCGGGCGTGTTGATCACCGTGCGGCGCTTAGCCACGCGCCCCACCAGACCTTCGCCCAGTTTCATACGGGTTTCATGCACCGCCGCCTCGTTCAGACCTTCGGTGGCACAAAGCTCAAGAGTGTCTTCATCACGGAACAGATAGATCGAGCAGACTTCGCAGCCCATGGAGTTGGCGATNAACTGGGTGATCTTATCNAGCCGCGCTTGCCCCGCCACATCACTGGCCATCGCATCACGCAGCCGCCCCAGCAGCTTGCGGCTCTCTGTCTCAACCCGTTCGGCCATATGATCTGGTCCCTGTCCCTCTGGAGCAGAGGTTTAGCGCACTCGCGCAAGGATAGAAATGCTATTCGCGANATACCCTGCATCCTCTGCCAGCATATCGGCGGGATGCTGCAGTTTTACGCAAGGCGCAANCTCGCGTAAAANCCATGTAATCGCAGAGGCTTAAGCGGCTTTATCCAGCTCGAAAGCATCATGAAGNGCCTGCACGGCCAGCTCCATATACTTGCGGTCAATCAACACGCTGATCTTGATNTCNGAGGTGGTGATAACCTTGATGTTGATCCCCTCATCCGAGAGCACCTTGAACATCTTGGCGGCCACGCCNGTGTGGCTGCGCATGCCGATGCCGACCACGGANACNTTGGCCACACCCTTGTCGGCGATCAACTCTTGGTANTTGATGATGCCNTCTTCATGGGCTTTCTCCATCGCCTTTTCNGCGCGGATCACCTGATCGACGGGGCAAGACCACGTCATATCGGTGCGGCCTTCTTCGGCNATGTTTTGNACGATCATGTCGACGTTCACGCCACCNTCGCTGAGCGCGGTAAAGATCGTCGCCGCGATGCCGGGGCGGTCTGCCACGGACACCAANGTCATCTTTGCCTCATCACGGGAAAACGCGACCCCGGCCACCACATTGCTTTCCATGATTTCCTCCTCATCGCAGACGAGCGTCCCGGCATCGTCAGATTGTTCTTCGAAACTGCTCANCACNCGCAGTTTAACCTTGTAGCGCATCGCCAGTTCGACCGANCGGGTCTGCAAAACCTTNGCCCCGAGAGAGGCCAGTTCCAGCATCTCTTCAAAGGAGATCTTGTCAAGTTTGCGGGCCTTAGATTCCACCCGCGGGTCGGTNGTGTAAACNCCNTCCACATCGGTNTAGATATCGCANCGNTCCGCATCNAANGCGGCNGCAAAGGCNACNGCNGTCGTGTCNGANCCGCCCCGGCCGAGCGTCGTGATCCGACCCTGCGGGCTGATGCCTTGGAAACCTGCGACCACGGCGACCTTCATGCCTTCGCCGAACTTGGCGTTGATGTTGTCGGTGGGGATCTCTTCGATCCGCGCGGCGGAATGGGCATCNGTGGTNCGCACCGGCACCTGCCANCCCTGCCANGANCGNGCGGGCACGTCCATNTCCTGCANGGTCAGCGCCATCAGGCCCGCGGTGACATTCTCCCCACTCGANACGATGGCNTCATATTCGCGCGCATCATANAGCGGCGAGGTCTCATTGACGAAGCCCACCAGCTTATTCGTCTCGCCCGACATGGCCGAAACGATGACGATCACGTCATAGCCTTTGGCAACCTCGACGCCGACGCGCTTTGCCGCGCGGCGGATACGGTCCAAAGTGGCGACCGAAGTCCCACCGAATTTCATAACCAGAACAGGCATATTGTCCCCCGCGCAACAGTCCAGCGCGGTCTAAGCCCACGGCACGGCAAGGGCAAGCCTATTTAACATGANGTTATGTCGNNTGCCGCTTAGAACGGNTGCGCCCGGCCATCCCATGTCTCAAACGCGCCNGTCNGNGCNAGNTCCAGCGCNGCNATCCGNTNNGCAAGNCCTTGNGCAGACTCCGNNACGCTGATNTCGCCCTGATCNCCNCCCATATCCGTGCGCACCCAGCCGGGNTGGTANATNCCCACCGCGATGCCCTNNGGNTTNAGGTCNACCGCCANATTGCGCCCCAGATTGATCGCCGCCGCCTTGGAGGCNCGGTAGATATAGCTGCCNCCCGGTGCCCGCGTNTGCGACCCCATCTGCGANGCNATGATCGCGATTTTCGCGCNCTTTGCCGCGCGCAGGTTCGGCANGAGCGATTGNACCGTCAGAAAAACCCCGGTCACATTGGTCGCGAAACTCTGCNCCCANAGGTCNGGNCCAAAGCCNGNATCCANNTCATCGCCCTTNTCCANATAGACGCCNGCATTGCAGATCAGCAGGTCCAGNGGNCGGNCTNGCGAGGNTTGCGGCAAAAGCGGNGTGGCTTGCCGGGNNGGTCACNTCCAACACGGCCTCCGCCCCCGCGCCGCNGGCGGTGCCGATCACCTCTTCGCCTGCATCTTTATACTGTGCGGCCAGCGTCGCGCCGATGCCGCGGCTCGCGCCNGTGATCACAATGGTCATGGAGGGTCCTTTATCAGAATCGGCCTTTACCAGAATGCGCCTTTGCGAGAATGCGCCTTTGCGAGAATGCGCCTTCAGGAAAGTTGGCGTTTGGGTTTGAACGGCAGGGGCATCANCGGNACGCCTTCTTCGACCAAGGCGCGGGCCTGATCCAGCCGCGCTTCGCCATAGATCGCACGTTCGGGCGTGCGCCCTGCGTGCATGTCGCGCGCTTCCCGAACGAAATTCTTGCCAACATAGTCCGAGGTCGCCTCNACCTTNTTGCGCAGCGCGGTCAGCGCTTTTTCCACATCGCTCGCCGGNTTGGACAAAGCCGGCGCGGGNTTCTCNGCNGGCTGCGGTTTNTCGACCGCTTCGGGGNCGCNCTCGCCCGANGTNACCCGCGGGGCCATCAGCGATTTNCGCACCTCNGCCGACCCACANACNGCACAGCTCAGATGGCCNCCGCGGGCGAGGCTNTCAAAGGCNGCCGCNGATTGGAACCAACTGTCGAANCCATGNCCGGCCTCGCATTTCAACGCATAACGGATCATTCGCCCGGTCCTTGAACTCTCNNNTCTAAATGGGCTGCCGCAGGAANGAGGTCAAGACAGGCGGGATCGGCCCGCACGTGCCATTGTCGCGCAATCAGCCCGCCAGACCGCCGCTGCGCGGATCGAAATCGCGGATNANCCGCGCCAGATCGGGCGCATCCACCAGCCGCGCAGCTTTCCGGCGCGAGCACCACAGCCGCTTGCGCTGTCCCTTCTCGGGGAACTGTTTCGCCAATGTCTTGACCTTCACCGGGTACAGCATCGCCAAACAGGGCACTGCCCCATCCTCCCCNGTTTTGGCATAGCTATAAACGCCCAGACATTGCCCGCGCACCTGCCCCACAACGCCGCCTTCCTCCCATGCCTCGACCAGAGCCGAGGCGGCGGGGGTTTTACCGTCCATCGGCCAGCCCTTGGGAATGATCCAACGCTTGCTGCCGCGCGAGGTAATCAGCAAGATCTGCAACTTGCCACGTTTACGACGCCAGCAAAGTGCTGAAAATTGAATGCGCAGATCGTCCTTTTGTCCGCCGTTCAGCGATATCGGTGCCTGTGTCGTCATCCGTCGCAGCCGCGCCCTCTGGCTGGTTGTTTTCGCCTTCACCCTAGCGCGGCAATCCTTGTCTGACCATATGCACTTGCCCCCCTTCAATGCATCAAAGATACTACCAAAATGATAAGATTTTGCGCCCTTCTGACCCTGTTCTGCGGCCTTGCCCTCCCCCTTCGGGCCGAGGCACCGCTGACCGTCTTCGCCGCCGCCAGCCTACGCGGCGCGCTGGAGGAGATCGCAGAAGCGTTCCCCGCGCCATTGGCCTTGGCCTACGGCGGGTCGGGCACGATGGCGCGGCAGGTCGCTGCCGGAGCGCCTGCCGATGTCGTCCTTCTGGCGAACACAGATTGGATGGATTGGCTGTCAGATCAAGGGGTTAGCACCGCCGAGCAGGCCCAGATCGTCGCCCGCAACCACTTGGTGCTGATCGCCCCCCGTGGCACCGCCGCGCTGTCCCAGCCTGCCGACCTGCCCGCCCGGCTGGGCCGCATGGGGCGGCTCGCCATGGGCCAACGCGATGCGGTGCCCGCAGGCAGCTATGCCCGCGAATGGCTGACCCATGAGGGTCTATGGGAGAGCCTGCAAAGCCAATTGGCCGAGACCGACAATGTCCGCGCCGCACTGGCTTTGGTCGCGCGCGGTGATACGCCTTTTGGCGTGGTCTATGCCAGTGACGCCCATGCCGAGGAGGACGTGCAGATCGTCTATGAGGTGCCTGCCGATACCCATGCCCCCATCACCTATCCCGCCGCTGCCCTGACGCCGGAAGGCACCGCGCTGGTCGATTTCCTGATCACGCAAAAGGCGCAGACGATCCTTGAGGATCATGGTTTCCTTCGGGCCGATCATGGATCTTGACGCTGCCGCTTGGGCCGCGCTCTTGTTGTCGCTGCGGGTGGCGACTGTGGCGATGCTCTGCTCTCTGCCGCTGGCGCTTTGGGTCGCGTGGATCCTCGCCCGGAAGGAGTTTCGCGGCAAGGGCGTGTTGAGCGCGCTGGTCCATCTGCCACTGGTTCTGCCGCCGGTGGTGACGGGCTATCTGCTGCTGCTCAGCTTTGGCCGCAACGCCCCCATGGGCCGTCTGTTAGAGAGTTTCGGCATCGGCCTTGCTTTCCATTGGACCGGCGCAGTGCTGGCCGCTCTGATCATGAGCTTTCCGCTGATGGTCCGCGCCATGCGGCTGGCGATCGAAGCCGTTGACCCACGGATCGAGGCCGCCGCCGCCACGCTTGGCGCGCCGCGCATCAGCGTGTTCTGCCGCGTCACCCTTCCGCTGATCTTTCCCGGCATCCTTGCCGGGGCGGTGATGGGCTTTGCCAAGGCGATGGGCGAATTCGGTGCCACGATCACCTTCGTTGCCAATATCCCCGGCCAGACCCAAACCCTGCCGAGCGCGATTTGGACGGCACTGCAGGTGCCGGGCGGCGAGAGCCGCGCGCTGACCATGGCGGCGCTGGCCGGGCTGGTGGCGCTGGCCGCCGTGCTGCTTTCCGAAGCTTTGGCCCGGCGGGTCGCCAGACGCATCGCGGGGGCGCGCTGATGCTGGAGGTCACGCTGCGCCATCGGTTCGACGGCTTCGATCTAGACCTGTCTTTCACCACCGAAGGGGGCATCACCGCGCTTTTTGGCCGCTCNGGTGCGGGCAAGACGACGGTGATCAACGCGCTTGCCGGATTGCTGCGCCCTGATGTCGGCCGCGTGGTGTTGGAGGGTGAGGTGCTCGTGGATACGCAGCGCGGCATCTGGGTGCCGCCACATCGCCGCAGGCTGGGCTATGTCTTTCAGGATGCGCGGCTTTTTCCGCATCTTGATGTGCGCAAGAACCTGACCTTCGGCGCGCGCTATGCCCCGCGTGGCAGCCAAGGNGCGGNCTTTGAGGATGTCGTGGCACTCTTGGGGATTGAACCCCTGCTCGACCGTGCCCCGGCGACCCTGTCGGGCGGAGAAAANCAGCGTGTTGCCCTTGGNCGNGCNCTGCTNTGCCATCCGCGNATGTTGNTGATGGANGANCCGCTGGCCAGCCTNGANGGNCCGCGCAAGCAAGAGATNNTGCCCTATCTCGAACGCCTGCGCGACGGGGGATTGGGCCTGCCGATCCTCTACGTCAGCCACGCGGTGGATGAGATTGCCCGNCTCGCNGATCGNNTGGTNNTGNTGCAAAACGGNCGGCTAAAGGCGCAGGGCGCGCTGTTNGANGTNATGGCCGACCCCGCNGCCGTGCCNNTGCTNGGCGTGCGCGAAGCGGGTGCGGTGCTGGAGGCTGACGTCATCGCCCATGCAGAAGACGGGCTNTCGACCNTNGCNGTGCGNGCNGGGCAGCTGGAATTGCCGGGGGTGCAAGCGCCGNTNGGCACGCGGGTGCGGCTGCGGGTCTTNGCGCAGGATGTGATCTTGTCGCGCCAGCGGCCCGAGGGGCTGTCTTCGGTNAACATTCTGCCCGTGCGGGTGGATGCNGTGCANCCCGGTGACGGGCCGGGCGCNGCCATTGCGCTGGACGCGGGCGGTGACCGCCTGCTNGCCCGCGTCACGGCGCGGGCAGTNCGCGATCTTGATCTGCGCGAGGGNATGGGGTGCTACGCCATCATCAAGGCCACCACCGTAGCGCCGGGCAGTATCGGGCGCTGATCAGATCTTGGNCGGCGTCCGACCCATTTTCTGTCGCAGTCGGGCAACCAGNTCCTCTTGCGGGATNTCCGCCTCTATCGCCAGTCTGCGCAGGCCGAAATGCACATGGGCCATGTCTTGGTAATAGCTGGTATAGGCATAGTTNGTCGCCGCCCCGGCCACNGCGCCCAGCACCGGNACCGCCTGCGCNGCNAGCTTTTGCCCCATCACCAATGCCAGCCGNGGGGCCACGCGGGCGATCACCGCGTTCATCGCGCGGCCCGTCAGCGCCATGCGGACCGTCAAAAACCCCAGATCGGCGCTATCGTCATCNGCNANCGGCCCTGCAGCGGTGAAGACATGGACGCAGTCGAACTGCACATTCTCAGCCGCCGGATCAAACCCATGTTCNGCCGCNACGCCTTGGATNACCCGCAACAGNAGCGTTGTGGTCACNGGCAGTTCNGCCAGCGCCGTGGGCAGCCCCCCGGCCCCGCCAGCGGCCCCCATGGCGGTTGAGACNGCTTGGTTCAGCCANCCCTGCTGGTCCTTCACATAGCTGCGGCTGGAATGGGCGGCCTGCATGGCATGNCCNAGCGCCTTCATCGTCGCCCCTTCNAGATTGCGGCGCACNGCNCCCGGCAANCGGTCGATCAACCCATCCGCGCTGCCGCCGATGAGGTTCAGCACATGNATGCCCACGCCNCCNGCCTGTTTNTAGCGGCGGGCGATTTCATCCAGNCGGGCNTCGACATCAATGNTNCTGGGCAGGTTGCTTTCGATCTGCATGNGCGTCCCTCTTTGAGCTTAGGCTCAATGTGGGTCGGGTCTGGGGTAAAATCAATCGTGCCAGCGGCGAACCTTGCCNGTNACCCCGGCCCAAGCNCCCTCGGCCAAGGCGCGGCCCAAGATGCGCGCGGGGTTCGTGGGCGGGGGCATCTCNACNTCTTGCAGNAGGGTAAAGCCGAAGCGGTTNTAGTAAGGCGCNTCGCCCACCAGCATCACACGTTCCCACCCCAGCGGGGCCGCNTGCNCNAGNGAGGTNTCGATCAGCNCCGCGCCCAGCCCTTCGCCTTGCCTTGTNGGGTGCACNGCCACCGGGCCNAGCAACAGNGCGTCTCTGCCGNGCCGATGCGCACNGGCCAATAGCGGATCGCGCCNGCCAGAATNCCNNCNCTNTCGCGCGCCACATGGCTCAGCCCCGCCACAGGCGGCACGCCGTCGCGNAGCCGGTANGACGANAGCGCCTCGCGCCCCGGNGCGAAACAGGTGTCNTANAGCGCTTCGACCTCCCAATGGTCNGNGGGCCCCTCCGGGGTCATCTTGTAGGGCGTCTGATGCAAGGCCGGAGGCTTTCAGGAGCAATTGCGGGTGGCGCTGGACGTAGCATGAGGCTAGCCATGGGTGCAAACCNTCAAGGAGTGTTCATGTTCTATCGTCCNGAAGACGGCCATGGTCTGCCGCATAANCCNTTCAACGCCATCGTCANCCCNCGCCCCATCGGCTGGATCTCCAGCCGNGANGGNCAGGGCCGCGACAACCTCGCGCCCTATTCNTTNTTNAANGCCGTNGCCTATNTGCCGCCGCAGGTGATGTTCGCCTCGACCAGCGCCAAGGAAGACGTGGACGGCACCAAGGATTCCGTGGCCAANATCCGCGANACCGGGGTGTTTTGCGTNAACGTGGTGGAATATGCGGCGCGCGANGTGATGAACGTGACNTCGGCCACCCTGCCCCATGGCGANGANGANTTCGCNCGCGCCGGGATCGACAAAGCCNAATGCGAACAGATCGCCTGCGCGCGGGTNGCCAATGCGCCNGCCAGCCTCGAATGCANGCTGACNCANATCGTGCANNTGCCGGGNGAGGCGAANTTNGCGGTCTTCGGNGAGGTCGTGGGCGTGCATATGCGCGACGATTGCGTGGTCGATGGGCGGTTCGACGTGACCCGGTTCCAGCCGCTGTCGCGTCTGGGGTATCGTGANTACACGGTGGTGCGGGATGTGTTTGAGTTGAAGCGNCCGGATGATTGAATGACGAGGGGTATCGCCTGCCCGCGGGNCGGCGATGNGACNNTAG
>NZSX01000005.1:40124-45095 GCA_002703405.1 Sulfitobacter sp.
GCCACTTTATGGNTCAGNCGTGATGTGNGTTCTCNATGTCGCGCCTAGCCTCGCCGGATCGCCGACCCNNTCNCACCGGAGGTGCGCTCAGAATGATACGGCACGCCTTTGGCGTGACGGGCGGGNAGGCGATGGCCCGGCGCCTNCGGCTTGATTNCGNGCCGGTGGTAACCTCGAACAAAAAAACAAAACCCGGCACCTNTCGGCGCCGNGNTTNCNANTNAGTGNCCGCCNAGAACCCCGGTGCGNACNTCGTAATCNACNGCCANTTCATAATCNGGGTCNTCATCGCTATCGACCATCAGATGCCCNGCCTTNGTNAGCANNCGGTGNCANTCGCGGCTCAGGTGNCGCANCTGCANACGCTTGCCNGCNGCCTCNTATTTCGCNGCNATCGCCTCGATCGCNTGNANCGCNGANTGNTCCACCACACGGCTGTCGGCGAAATCGACGATCACNACCTCGGGGTCGTTCTCCACNTCGAAAAGCTCGGCAAAGCCATCNGACGAGCCGAAGAACAGCGGNCCGTGGANNTCATAGACCTTGGCGCCCTCTTCGGTCACNGACCCCCGCGTGGTCGCNTGGATNCGGCGNGCGTTGTTCCACGCATAGGCCAGCGCCGAGACGATCACGCCCACGACCACCGCCACGGCGAGGTCTTCCATCACGGTTACCACAGTCACCAGAATGATGACAAAGGCATCCATCAACGGCACTTTGCGCAGGATGGTGAGCGAGTTCCAGGCGAAGGTGCCGATCACCACCATGAACATCACGCCGACCAGAGCGGCCAGCGGAATAAGCTCGATCACCGAAGAGCCGATGAGGATGAAGAGCAGCAAGAATACCGCCGCCGCGATCCCGGCGACACGGGTGCGACCACCGGATTTCACGTTGATCATCGACTGACCGATCATCGCGCAGCCACCCATGCCGCCGAAGAAACCGGTAACCGTATTGGCCACACCTTGGGCGATACACTCTTGGCTCGCTCCGCCGCGCTTGCCCGTCAGATCGCCCACAAGGTTCAGTGTCAGCAAGCTTTCGATCAGGCCAATGGCGGCGAGGATGACGGCGTAAGGCAGGATGATCTCAAAGGTCTCCCACGTCAGCGGCACCATGGGGATGTGCAAGCTCGGCAATCCGCCTTGGATCGAAGCCAGATCACCCACCCGCGGCACGTCGAGGCCGAAACCAATCACCAAAGCGGCGATGATCCCGATGCCCGCAAGCGGCGCGGGGATCAGTTTGGTAATGCGCGGGGTGATCCAGATGATCGCCATGGTTGCCGCCACCAGCGCCAGCATCAGGTAGAGCGGCTGGCCCGAAAGCCATTCGCCACCACCCATGCCGTGGCCGGTATCGACCATGGTGCCGGGCACTTTGAACTGGCTCATCTGGGCGAGGAAAATCACGATGGCAAGTCCGTTGACGAAACCCAACATCACCGGATGCGGCACCAGCCGGATGAATTTGCCCCACTGCATGACCCCTGCGAAGATCTGCAAAAGCCCCATCAGCACCACGGTGGCAAAGAGGTATTCAACCCCATGCTGCGCCACCAAGGCCACCATGACCACCGCCAGTGCGCCTGTGGCGCCCGAGATCATACCCGGCCGACCTCCGATTAGCGCGGTGATGAGACCAACGAGGAAGGCAGCATAGAGCCCGACCAGAGGGTGTACCCCGGCGACAAAAGCAAAAGCCACCGCCTCGGGCACCAAGGCCAGCGCCACCGTTAGCCCCGACAGCAGTTCGATCCGCAGCCGCCCGATGGAGAAACCGTCGTCCGGCATCCAACGCAGATCGGTCACATCGAGGTTCTTGGCGAAATTGTGCAGCGTGGCGCGCATGGGGGGCGTCCTTTGACTTTCGGAAAACGGATATAGCGCCCTGACCGCGGATGCGGGGCGCTTTTGGCTGCATCTAGAGGAGTTTCGCCGCGAAGAAAAGCGTATTGCCTCCCCCCGGGCAGAGTTTGCTGCAATGCAGAAACGCTTTTGCGGGCCGAGTAAGCGGCGCAGGACCGACATCCCCTAACGCAGACGTGTCGCCTCTCGTGGCAAAAACACTTGATCCCCGTGGCATTCTATGAGGTTCTTTGGGCCTTACCGGCAACCACTCAAGGCACAGGCTCCCTCCATGACAGATACAAAAATCGCCGTGATCGGCGGCTCCGGCATTTACGACATCGACGGGCTTCAGGATGCCGATTGGGTAACGGTTGAGACCCCTTGGGGCGCGCCGTCGGATCAGGTGTTGACCGGAACGCTGAACGGGGTCGCCATGGTCTTTCTGCCGCGCCATGGCCGGGGGCATGTGCATACGCCGACCTCCGTCCCCTACCGCGCGAATATCGACGCGCTCAAGCGATTGGGCTGTACCGATGTGATCAGCGCTTCCGCCTGCGGGTCGTTCCGCGAGGAGATGGCACCGGGGGATTTTGTCATCGTCGATCAATTCATCGACCGGACCATGGCCCGCGAGAAGAGCTTTTTCGGCCCCGGATGCGTCGCGCATGTGAGTGTGGCCCACCCCACCTGCCCGCGCCTGAGCGACGCTTGCGAGACTGCCGCACGGGACGCGGGCATCAACGTACATCGCGGCGGCACTTATCTGGCGATGGAGGGGCCGCAATTCTCGACACTGGCTGAATCAAAAATGTACCGCGAAAGCTGGGGCGCGGATGTGATCGGCATGACCAATATGCCCGAGGCGAAATTGGCCCGCGAGGCAGAGCTTTGCTATGCCTCTGTCGCAATGATTACTGACTATGACAGCTGGCATCCGGATCACGGTGAGGTGGATGTAACGCAGATCATCGCCACCTTGATGGGCAATGCCGACAAGGGCCGCGCCATGGTCTCGCGACTGCCCGCGCTTTTAGGTGCCGAGCGCGCGCCCTGCCCGCATGGCTGTGACCGGGCGCTGGAGTTTGCGATCCTAACCCAGCCGGATGCGCGCGATCCTGAGTTGCTGGCCAAGCTGGATGCGGTGGCGGGGCGGATGCTTTGACCGCGGGCGGCGATTCTGCTTGGCTGAGTACGGAAGGTATTTAGGAAAGGATGAAGGGAGGGGGTTTGGTGCCCCTTTTCGGATGTTGTGCGGCGGGCGCAGATGGGGGGTTCGCCCGGGCGGCGCGTTGCGCTAAGACGGGTCCGGTCAAACACGCGGAAGGGCGGCATGAAACAGGTTCAGGACTATATTCGCACGATCGTAGATTTCCCCCATGAGGGGATCATGTTTCGTGACGTGACAACGCTTTTTGCCGATCCGCGCGGGTTTCGCATGGCGATTGACCAGATGCTGCATCCCTATGCGGGGATCAATATCGACAAGGTGGTTGGGTTGGAAGCGCGTGGCTTTATTCTTGGCGGGGCGATTGCGCATCAGTTGAGCGTGGGTTTCGTGCCGATCCGCAAGAAGGGCAAGCTGCCCGGCACGGTGATCAGTCAGGAATATAAGCTTGAATATGGCGAGGCCATTGTTGAGCTGCATGACGATGCGATCAAGCCGGGTGAGAAGGTTTTGGTTGTGGATGATCTGCTGGCCACCGGCGGCACCGCGGAGGCCGGGATCAAACTGATCGAGCGTTTGGGCGGCGAGATCGTTTCCTGCGCCTTTATCATCGACCTGCCGGAACTTGGCGGGCGCAAGCGTTTGGAAGCGCTTGGCAAAGAGGTGCATGCGCTCTGCGCTTTCGACGGGCTTTAAGCCCTTAGGACGGCGCCGGGGTTCATGATGCCTTGGGGGTCGAGCGCCGTTTTGATGGCGCGCATGGCGGTGAGTTTGGCGGGGTCGCTATAGCGTTCGAGGTCATCGACCTTGACGCGGCCCACGCCATGTTCCGCGCTGAATGACCCGCCCAATTCATGTACGAGATCGTGGACCAGACGCTTCACGTCGTCGCGTTGATCTTCGTAATCGGCGCGGGTTTTGCCCTTTGCGGGAAAGACATTGTAGTGCAGGTTGCCGTCCCCGACATGGCCGAAACAGTTGATGCGGAAGTCGCCGAGCGCCGAGAGCGCATCGTTGGCGCGGGTGATGAACTCGGGGATCGCGCCGAGGGGCACTGAGATGTCGTGGCTTGAGACCGAGCCGATCAGGCGGTTGGCCTCGGGAATGGTTTCGCGGATGGTCCAGAAATCTTGGGCCTGCTGGGCGTTCTGCGCGATGAGGCCGTCCGAGACGAGGCCCGCGTCAAGCGCTGCGGCGAAGAGCGCCTCTAGCGCGGCGTCGGTGTCGATCTCACCGGGGGTGCCGATGTCGATCAGGACGCACCATTCGGGCGTTTCGGCGAAGGGTTGGCGGATGTTGGGCAGAGTTTCGTTAAGGAAATCGAAACCTCTGCGGTGCATCAATTCAAAAGCGCTGATCATTTCGCCCAAGTGGTCCCGCGCGAGGGAGAGGAGCGTCAGCGCCGCGGCTGGGCTTTTAACGACCATCAGCGCGGTGCCACTGCGGGCGGGGCGCGCGTAGAGTTTGAGGGCGGCGGCGGTGATCACCCCCAGCGTGCCTTCGGCGCCGATCAGCAGGTTGCGCAGATCGTAGCCGGTGTTGTTTTTGCGCAGGCGGGTCAGGCCGTGCCAGATTTGGCCGTCAGGCAGGACGGCTTCGAGGCCGAGGCAGAGGTCGCGGGCATTGCCATAGCGCAGCACGCCAGTGCCGCCTGCGTTGGTCGAGAGTGTGCCGCCGATCCGCGCGGTGCCCTCGGCGGCGAGGGACAGGGGCAAGAGGCGGTTTACCTCTTCGGCGGCGGTTTGGACATCGGCGAGGATCGCGCCTGCTTCGGCGACCAGCACATTCTCTGCGGGCAGGACGGCCCGGATGCGGTTCATGCGTTCGAGGGAGAGGATCAGCGGTGCCGGGCCATCGCTGCTGATCTGCCCGCCAACAAGCCCGGTGCCGCCGCCATAGGGGACGACCGGCACGCGGGCGGCATGGGCGGCGCCGATCAGGGAGGCGACCTCT
>NZSX01000006.1 GCA_002703405.1 Sulfitobacter sp.
GGCGCCCTTCCATCTGCGCGGGCAAGCCTATAGATCAAGACGAAACTGCATGGGAGACGCCGATGGCCTTCTTCACGAAGCTCAAGGACCGCTTGTTCAAATCCTCGTCCAAGATCGACGAGGGGCTAGAGGCGATTGTCAGCGATGGCGGCGAGACGGAGGCCGAAGCGGCCCCGGTTGACGCGGTGATAGACCAGCCCGGCGCGGCCTCTGATGTGATGCCCGACGGGCAGGACGACAGCGGCCCGATGTTGGCAGCTGAGCAGGAGGAGGAAACCCCCGAACCCACTCCAATGCCAGAGCCAACGCCCGCGCCGACGCCAGAGCCCGTCACCATTCCCGAGCCCACCCCTCAGCCTGCGCCTGCGGTGCCACCTGAGCCCGCAGACCCGGAGCCCACGCCCGAACCCGAGCAGGTGCCGCCAGCGGTCGATCCAGTCCCCACTCCGGCCCCCGACCCCGCTCCGGCCCCCGACGAAGTGCCGCCCGCCGTGGACCTGCGCCAAGCCATGACCCCGGTCGCGCCTGCGCTCGACGAAGCAGAGGCCGCCCCTGCGAAGCCGGGCCTTCTGGGTCGTCTGATGGGCCGCAGCGCAGCGCAGCCAGTTGTGCGCCGCGCGCTGGATGACGAGATGCTCGAACAGCTCGAAGAGTTGTTGATCAGCGCCGACATGGGCGTTGATACGGCCTTGCGGGTCACCGCCAACATGGCCGAAGGGCGATTTGGCAAGAAACTGTCAGTGGCAGAGATCAAACAACTGCTCGCCAGCGAAGTCAGCCGCATCATGGAGCCTGTGGCGCGGCCCCTGCCAATCTATTCCAAGACCCCGCAGGTGGTGCTGGTGGTCGGCGTGAACGGCTCGGGCAAAACGACGACCATCGGCAAGTTGGCCTCGCAATTTCGTGCGGCGGGTAAGAAGGTCGTGATCGCCGCAGGCGACACCTTCCGCGCCGCCGCGGTGGAGCAATTGCAGGTCTGGGGTGAACGCGCAGGCGTGCCTGTGCTGACCGCAGCGCAGGGCAGCGACCCCGCCAGCCTTGCCTTCGACGCCATGGGCCGCGCGCAGGAGGAAGGCGCCGATCTGTTGCTGATCGACACCGCAGGCCGTTTGCAAAACCGGGGCGACCTGATGGAGGAATTGGCCAAGATCGTCCGCGTCATCCGCAAGAAGGATGAGACCGCGCCGCATAACACTCTGTTGGTGCTGGACGCGACGACCGGGCAGAACGCACTGAACCAAGTGAAGGTTTTTCAAGAGATTTCCGACGTCAGCGGTCTGGTTATGACCAAGTTGGATGGCACCGCCAAGGGCGGCGTGCTGGTGGCGCTGGCGGATCGTTTCGGCCTGCCGATCCATGCCGTGGGCGTGGGGGAGCAGATCGATGATCTGTCGCCCTTTGACCCGGATGAATTTGCCGCCGCTTTGGTGGGCACGGATGGCTAACGCACTCTTGGCCGCCGCGCTCGGCGGCCCGGTTCAATCATGGGTGCCAAGCAGTTTTTCGATNTGGCGCAACACGGTNAGCACGGCAACGACGATCCCCGCCGTNAGGCAGGCCAGCAGGATTTGCCCCGCGCCGCAGGACAGNCCAATCGCCCCNGCCAACCACATCGACGCGCCGGTGGTGATGTTGCGCACTTCGCCNTTGGAGGTGAAAATGATCCCCGCGGCNAGGAAGGCNACGCCCGCCGTGACCGCTTCGATCAAACGCAGCGGATCAAAGCGCATCTGGTCGCCCTCTCCGAACTCCAGACTGCCCAGCTCTTGCCCGATGATGATGAACANGCAGGCNGCGATGGCCACCATGATATGNGTGCGCAGCCCCGCNGGCTTGTCCCGNCGCTCGCGCTCAAACCCCACAACGCCCGCCAGAAACGCGGCCATCAGCAGCCGCGCNGCNGCNACNGTGACNGGCACTTTGGAAAANCTGTTGGTCAGATCGGCGAGCAGGCTTTCNAACATGGAATTTCCNTTGGTGATAAAGGCTTTGAGGAATAAACCTCTCGCCGCTGTGGTGGTTCCGCGATGACCGANTGGATCCTGTCGATCGAAGGNACGCCCGCGGGCCATACCGCGGCGCTNTGGTTGGCGCTNTCGGCGGCCTTTTTNCATGCNGTCTTTGGCGCGNTGCAAAAGGGGCGGCATGATCCGTGGCTNACNCGCGGGGCGATTGATGTCTCCTATGGTGTGATGGCCGCGCCCTTTGCGCTGTTCGTCGTGCCATGGCCCGAGCCGCATATGTGGCTGATNTTCCTCGGCGCTTTCGTGATCCATGTGATCTATAAACTGTTGCAGGCTTGGGCCTATACCAAGGGCGCTTATACGGTGGTCTACCCGGTGGTGCGCGGCACGGGGCCGCTNTTTGCCGTGGTNGGNGCCTATCTGATCTTTGGCGAGCGNTTCAANGCNGTGCAGTGGCTNGGNGTGGCCGTGCTGCTNAGCGGTATCTTCGGGCTNGCNGTTTATAANCTGCGCAATCTNGTCGCNGCNCGCGATACGNTGCACGCGGCCTTGGGNCTNGCNGTNCTGACGGGCTTGTTCGTGGCGCTTTACACCACATATGACGCNTANGGNATNCGCGCCACNGCGGACCCGTTTACCTTNCTCGCGTGGTTTTTCATGATCGACGGGTTGGTNATGCCGGTGATTGCATGGCGGCGCTGGCANNGNATGGAGAACCCNCCCGANGTNGCNCCGCTGATGCTGCGCGGCGTGATCGGCGGNTTCATCGCNTTTGCGAGCTTTGGGTCGGTCATGCTGGCCACGCGGCTNGATAAGGTGGGCGAGGCGGCNGTGCTGCGCGAGACATCGACCGTCTTTGCCGCGCTGATCGGNGTGCTGGTGCTGAAAGAAACCGTCGGCCCGCGCCGCATCGCGCTGATGGCGNTGATCGCGGCCGGGGCGGTGATTGTTGAAATGGGCGGCTNAAGGAACAGGCATGTCAGAACCAAGAGAGATCAACCCAATGCTGCGTGCAGGNTTGGAATACGGGCCGGTGCTGGCCTTCCTCGTNGCNTATCTGTGGCTCAAGGATAACACCTACACCNTNGGCGGGACCGAATANGACGGCTTNATCGTNGTNACNGCGATGTTCGTGCCTNTGCTGGTGCTGTCGACCGGNGCGCTNTGGGCGCTGACGGGCAAGCTNAGCCGGATGCAGGTCGCCACCGTGGTGCTGGTGGTGATCTTTGGCGGGCTGTCGGTCTGGCTGAACGACGACCGCTTTTTCAAGATGAANCCGACGTTGATCTATGTGCTCTTTGGCGGCCTTTTGGCNGTNGGCCTGCTGCGCGGGCANTCCTANCTGAAATANGTCATGGAAGAGATGATGCCNCTGCGCGATGAGGGCTGGATGCTGCTGACCAAGCGGCTGATGTTNTTCTTCTTTGGNCTNGCGNTGGCGAATGAGCTGATCTGGCGGTTCTTTTCGACCGACACATGGGTCTANTTCAAAACCTTCGGCCTGACGGCGGCGATTTTCGTTTTCTTCATGGCGCAGGGCAANNTGTTCGAAGCNTACGGCGAGAAGAAAGATCAAAGCTGACCCGAATTTAAACCATGCCCCGCGCGAAACTGTTGACCTGCANCGTCGCGCGGCGTAATCCACCCCGCGTGGCGATTTGTTACCGGATTGTGGGCCACGTTAAACATGCCGCTAAAAGGTCAGGATGAAAGACCCCCTTTCGCTTGGCCGCGTCTGGGGTTTTTTTATGCCCGCGAGGTCGGGCCGGAAGGATGAGATAGATGAGCAACGACCGTCACCCGCGCACCCAAGCGATCCACGCAGGCACCCGCCGCAGCCAGTATGGCGAGGTGAGCGAGGCGATCTACCTCACCCAAGGTTTCGTCTATGACAGCGCCGAACAGGCGGAGGCGCGGTTTGAAGAGATCGGACCGGATGAGTTCATCTATGCCCGCTATGGCAACCCCACGGTGGCGATGTTCGAAGACCGCATAGCCACGTTGGAAGGGGCCGAAGACGCTTTCGCCACGGCCAGCGGCATGGCGGCAGTGTCGGGTGCGCTGATCTCAATGCTGAAAGCAGGCGATCATGTGGTGTCGGCCCGGGCGCTTTTCGGCTCCTGTATCTATGTGCTCGAAGAAATCCTTGGCCGCTATGGGGTTGAGGTCACTTTCGTCGACGGCAGCGATCTGGGCGCATGGGAGGCCGCGATACGCGAGGACACCCGCGCCGTGTTCTTTGAATCCGTCGCCAACCCCACGCTTGAAGTGATCGACATCGAAGCCGTCGCCAAACTGGCCCATGCCAAGGGCGCGCTGGTGGTGGTCGACAACGTCTTCGCCACGCCTGTCTTTTCGCGCGCGATCTCGCAAGGCGCGGATGTCGTTGTCTATTCGGCGACCAAACATATCGACGGGCAGGGCCGCGCGCTTGGCGGTGTGGTGCTCGGCAGCCGTGATTTCATTCGCGGCACGCTTGAGCCTTACATGAAGCACACCGGCGGCTCGATGAGCCCTTTTACCGCATGGATCATGCTCAAAGGGTTGGAAACCATCGATCTGCGGGTACGGGCGCAGGCGGCCAGCGCGCAGGAATTGGCTGAGGCGCTCGAAGGACACGCGGCATTGGCGCGGGTGCTTTACCCCGGCCTATCCGCCCATCCGCAAAACGCGCTGGCGATGCAGCAGATGGGGGCAGGGGGCACCGTGCTCTCGATTGACCTCAAGGGCGGCAAAGCGGCGGCCTTCGCCTTCCTGAATGCGCTAAAGGTGGGGGTGATCTCTAACAACCTTGGCGATGCGAAGACCATCGTGACCCACCCGGCCACCACGACGCACCAGCGTTTGCCGCAGGAAACCAAAGACCTTTTGGGCATCACGCCGGGGCTGGTTCGCATCAGCGTGGGGCTGGAATATACCGGCGATCTCAGGGCCGATCTGTTGCAAGCTTTGGACGCGGCGGCGCAAGCCTGACCTGATGTGTCGCAGGCGCAGTGGCAATTTTGCCCCGCGCATCATACATTGAGGATGACAGACCGGAGGGCCGCGCAATGAACATCGTGACTGAGATGTCCGAAACACCGGATCGAAGCGCGGCGGAGGCGGCGCTCGCCACCCTGCGCGCTTGGGCCGAAACGGCCACCCCTGCAGAGATTGCAGCCCTCGACCCGGCGATGGCGCGGATGCTCGCGCCCGCGGACTACCCGGCACTGAGCCGTGCCTACCCAGAGGACTTCACCGCCGGAGCCAACTACCGCGCCAGCCTGCCGGATCTGCAAAACGGTCCCTCAAGCCTGATCCGCGGCGCGCAGCAGTTGATCCAGCATGTCGGCATCTCGAATTTTCGCCTGCCGATCCGCTATCGCAGTCGCGAGGGCGGGGATCTGCGGCTTGAGACCTCCGTTACCGGCACGGTCTCGCTCGACGCGGAGAAGAAGGGCATCAACATGTCCCGCATCATGCGCAGCTTTTACCGCCATGCAGAGGCGACCTTTAGCTTTGAGGTGATTGAAGCGGCGCTGGATGATTATAAGACCGATCTGGAGAGCTTGGACGCCCGAATCCAGATGCGGTTCTCTTTCCCGATGAAGATTGCTAGTCTCCGCTCTGGCCTGACGGGCTATCAATACTACGACATCGCGCTGGAACTGGTGGAGCAGAACGGAGAGCGCAAAAAGATCGTGCATCTTGATTACGTCTATTCCAGCACCTGCCCCTGTTCGCTGGAACTCAGCGAACACGCGCGGGAAACGCGCGGGCAATTGGCCACGCCGCATTCGCAGCGTTCCGTGGCGCGNATNTCGGTNGAGACGCNGGACGAGGGCGATTGCCTGTGGTTCGAAGACCTNATNGAGATNTGCCGCCGCGCCGTGCCGACCGAGACGCAGGTCATGGTCAANCGCGANGACGAACAGGCNTTCGCNGAACTCAACGCCGCNAATCCGATNTTTGTNGAGGATGCCGCGCGGCTGTTTTGNNANCANCTNTTGGCCGANGGNCGGGTGGGGGATTTCCGCATNGTCGCCAGCCATCAAGAAAGCCTGCANAGCCACGATGCGATCAGCGTGCTGACNCAAGGNGAGACCTTCGCGGCGCANAGCATCGACCCCAAGCTNTTNAACACNCTCTTTCACGTCGGNTGANCCCGCNCGGCGCGGCAATCGCGCATNGGTTGTNCGCAGCCCGCGCCGCGCCNCTTTGCGGGGNATTNCGCNTGNNTTAGCGCACAAANNTGCCGAATGTCGCCCNGTCAGCCCTGCAACTCCCGACCAGCGGCTATGCGAAAACGTCGGTTCTGCTGCGGCGCAGCATTGCCTATCTANCGGTCATCGAAATACTGNAAATTGCAAAGGCAATCAGATGACCTACCAGAGCACTGCTCATCCCGCCCACTCCGTCTCNCCNNTNGAAGGGCTGCGGCGCGCCGGCGCCGGTCTGCGNCGCTTTTTCGCGGGGATCGGCCATGGCATCATGATGGGCTCCACNGCCCANCGCCGTTTTGAGCAGGTCCAAGGCCTGCAAGCGAAAAGCGACGAAGAANTGNCNGCCATGGGCATCAAGCGTGACGACATCGTTCACCACGTTTTCAAAGACCTCTACTACATCTAAGACGACACGGACCGGGGCCAAATCGCGCCCCGGTCCCGTCTCGGCTTGACAGCGACGAGCGGCCAAGCCAACGCTGCGCCCATGTTGGATATACGACCTGTCGGATATGTCGTGGGCCTTTTNGTGGCCGTGCTTGGCCTTGCCATGATCATCCCGATCTTGGTCGATCTGGCCGAGGGCCGGGGCCAATGGTGGGTCTTCGTCGAAAGNGCGCTGATCACCACGNTGGGCGGCGGTATGATCGCCCTTGCCAGCGCCAANGGGGTCCGCGAAGGGCTCACCATCCAACAGACATTTATGCTCACCACCGGCGTNTGGCTGATGCTGCCNNTGTTCGGGGCCTTGCCCTTCGTGCTGGGCGCGACCGATGCCAGCGTCACCGACGCGATGTTNGAGGCGATGTCGGGGCTGACGACCACNGGGGCCACGGTGCTGACCGGNTTNGAAGACNTGCCCAAGGGNNTGCTGATCTGGCGCGGTATTCTGCAATGGCTGGGCGGCATCGGTATCGTCGTNGTCGCCATGGTGTTCCTGCCCGAGTTNCGGGTCGGTGGTATGCAGATCTTCAAATCCGAATCCTTTGACACCTTTGGTAAAATCCTGCCCCGCGCGGGGCANATCGCGACNCAGATTTCNGTGATNTACCTNTGGCTGACGCTGGCTTGTATGCTGAGCTATCTTGCNCTCGGGATGAGCACNTTNGACGCGACGGTTCATGCNCTGACCACGGTNTCGACNGGGGGNTTNTCCAACTACGATGCCTCGTTCAGCACCTTCTCTGGCCCCGCCGAATATGTCGCGGCGATCTTNATGATCCTCGCGGCNTTGCCTTTCGTGCGCTACGTGCAGCTTATCAACGGCAACCCCGTNGCCCTGCACCGCGACCCGCAGGTGCGCGGCTTTTTCATGACCTTGACCTTTCTGGTGGTGATTGTCTTTTTCGTCCTGCGCAGCGGCACGACCTACGAGTCCGAGCGGATCTTGCGGGAAGCGATCTTTAACATCACCTCCATCATCTCGGGCACCGGCTATGCGTCGGCGGATTATATGAAATGGGGCAGCTTCGCCGTGGCGCTGTTCTTTTTCATCGGCNTGATCGGCGGCTGCGCGGGCTCGACCACCTGTTCGATCAAGATCTTCCGNTATCAATTGCTCTTTGCCTCGATCCGCGCGCAGTTGCGGCGGATCCGCTCGCCCCATGGNGTCTTTACCCCGCGCTANGATGGCCGCCCGGTGGGGGCGGACGTGCTNAGCTCGGTGATGTCGTTCTTCATGTTCTTCGTNGTNTCGCTNGGNCTGATCTCGGTCGCGCTGAGCCTGACGGGGTTGGATTTCGTCACCTCCGTNTCNGGCGCNGCGGCGGCNCTGGCNAACATNGGCCCGGGNNTGGGAGAGATCATCGGCCCNGCGGGGAANTTCAGCAGCCTCAACGACACGGCGAAATGGATTTTGATCATCGCCATGTGGATNGGGCGNCTGGAATTGCTGGCGGTCTATGTCATGTTCACCGCNAANTTNTGGCGCGCNTGAAACGCNAAAGGGCGGNGCCGATGGCACCGCCCTTTGNNTTTGTCGNTTGNGGCTGAGCCCCCCGCGTTACTCCCAGCAGCTTACCAAGACGGTCATCCCCTGCGCNCGCAGCGTCAGATCGCGCGGCGCGATCGGGCCTGTGGCCCCCTGCGCCTGTTTGCTGCCCAAGCCTGCGTCTTGCGCCGCNTTGAGGATCACANNNCCATCNAGGGCAAAGCTTACGTCTTCGGGCAGTTTGCGGTCCGCCTCGGTCTGGGGNAGCAACATGCCCACCACATGGCCATTCTCGTCAAAGACCGGNCCCCCGGCATCACCGGGCTGGGCGTTGACCGANAGGCGTTTGAGGNTTTCATCNCCGTTCAGCCCCTTGAGGTCCGACAGCGCGCCAAAGGTCANGGTNGCGGCNCTCAGCACCCCTTCGTAGGAGTAGCCCGCGACNGAGATTTCAGATTGCAGACGCGGTGCGCCNTTGCTGAATTCNGCCACGGCCAGCGGGGCGAGNCGGCTTTCNGGTTTGAGCAGCGCAAGCCCGCGTGCCTCATCGGTGGCGATCACAGTGGCATCGGTATCCGCGTCCAGCGTNACCCGGGAGCAGGAGGCGACAACCTCGCTCGTGGTGACAACTGCACCATTGCCGTCGATGAAAAAGCCNCTGCGGGCGATCTTGGGCTGGCGGATTTGCAGACCCGCGACCAGATCAATCGCCTGCGCGTCGCTGTTGCCTGCGGCGGCGTCCAACACGCCGGGCAGGCGGGTCAGGCTTTTGGACATCTCAGCCACCACGCGGCGGCGGCGGTCTTCGTCCCCGGCGGGCCAGATCAGGGTGAACCCTTTGATTTGACCGTTTTCCAGCGAGACCTGCGTCTGGCTGATGATGCTGCCGTTCTCCCCGATCAACTCAAAGGAGTTGCGCTTGCGTTCGCGCGGGCCATCCAAGGGGACGATCTCAAGCGTTTGCATGATGTCATAGAGACCGTAGAGCGTATCTTGGTTGCCGGGCTGGCTGATCAACAGCACCCGTGCGCCGATGTTGCCGCTGGTGTCGTAATGGGCGAAGGGCGGCTCGTAGCGGGCGAATTCGACCTCAGCCGTGGGCATCATGACCTCGATCCCGGCTTTCTCATCGCGCACCATTTGCAGGCCCAGCCCATCGAGCACGGCATTATACTGCGCAATCAGCGCGGCACGCTGTCGGGTGGTCAGCACGCCAGTCTGGTCATATCCGTTCGCCGCTTGCCACGCCCCCATAGAGGCGCGGGTGCCCCGGCCAAAGGCACCATCAATCGCGGCGTCGTAAAAACCGGCCCATTGCAGCGCGATTTGCAGGTCTTTGCGCTCTTGCGCCGAGAGGGCGCGTTCCGAACGGCGCGCCTCTGCCGGGGTTTCATCCGGCTCTGGCGGGGTGGGGGCCGGAGCGGTTTCGGCCTCTGTTTCTGCATCAGCGATTTCAATCTCGCCCTCAGGCTCGCCTTCGGTCGTTGTCGCGTCGAGCGGGGTTGTCGTGACATCGGGGGTGGTGCTGCCCGCTGCGGCTTCCTCTGGCTCACCGCCATCTACGCCTGCGGGGGCGTCGATCACGCCGGTTTCGAGAACGTTGTCGCCCACAGGCCAGAACTGCTGCTGGAAACGGCTGGATTGCTGGATAAAGCTGTCACGCGGCACCAGACCATCGCGCACATAGCTGCGCAGCACCAGTTCCGCATCTTCGCGCCGGTAGGGGCCCACAGCGATGCCGTACCAACCGCCGCCAAGGGAAAAGCCATTCACGTCATCCANCAGGGNCTCATAGGCGCGCGCACGGTCGGTGGCTTCGGCCAACGAGGGCTGCGCCTCGATCTGGACCCAAACGATATCCTCCGCCGATTGCGCCCGCGCAAGGCTGGCCCAAGACAGGCTCAGGGTCAAGAAGATCGCCACCGGGGCACGTAGAATTCGCTTCATCGTTACTCAACTCTCGCAAAACCAAATCCGAGCCAGATTACGCCGGAAAGCAGCGCAAATGCCATGGCAAAGGGGGCGAATTTCTCACAAAGCTGCGATTGACCCCCATGGATTGCAGACGTAGGAAAGGCGCGCATCATTAAGGGGCAATCACCATGTCTGACGCGGCGCAGAAACCACGCTCTTTTCAAGAGATCATCCTTGCATTGCAGAGCTATTGGGCGCGGCAGGGCTGCGCGATCTTGCAACCCTATGACATGGAAGTGGGCGCGGGCACCTTTCACCCGGCCACCACGCTGCGCAGTCTCGGCACGCAGCCATGGGCCGCGGCCTATGTTCAGCCCTCGCGCCGCCCCACCGATGGGCGCTATGGCGAAAACCCCAACCGCTTGCAGCATTATTACCAATACCAAGTGCTGATCAAACCCAGCCCGCCCAATCTGCAAGAACTGTACCTTGGTTCGCTCGAAGCCATTGGCATCGACATGGCGCTGCATGACATTCGCTTTGTCGAAGACGACTGGGAAAGCCCGACGCTGGGCGCGTGGGGTCTGGGCTGGGAAGTCTGGTGCGACGGAATGGAAGTGTCCCAGTTCACCTACTTCCAACAGGTTGGCGGCCATGACTGCCACCCCGTCTCGGGTGAGCTGACCTATGGGTTGGAGCGTTTGGCGATGTATGTGCTGGGCGTCGACCACGTGATGGACATGCCGTTCAACAGCCCCGACGCGCCGATCCCGCTGACCTATGGCGATGTGTTCAAACAGACCGAAGAAGAATTCGCGCGCTGGAACTTTGACACCGCCAATACAGAGGTGCTGCTGGATCAGTTCAACGAGGCTGANGCGCATTGNCANTTCATCCTCGAACAGCCNGCCGANGATCCCAANACCGGNAAACGCATNGTNATGGCGCATCCGGCCTATGNNCAATGCATCAAGGCGAGCCACATCTTCAACCTACTCGACGCNCGCGGCGTGATCTCGGTCACNGAGCGNCAGGCCTATATCGGGCGNGTGCGGGCCTTGGCNAAACAATGNGCCGATGCCTTCGTGCAGACCCGCGCGGGCGGCTGGACGCCTGAGGCGGATAGCGCGGCATGAGCGGCAAGATTGTCGGTATCGTGATCCTTGTATCCGCACTGATCGCCGGGGCTGCACTCTATTATTTGCAGATCTATGGNTTNTATCACGAGGTGCCTGAGGCCAAGGTCGAACTGGTATCGCTNACCTCGCAAGAGCCGGANGAGATCGCGGCNGAGAACCTNCAGGCCATNGACGCCGACAGTTCTCCGATCCGGTTCCGTGCCTGCTTTGAGCATGACATNAGCCTCGCCATGGCGACCGAGACCTATGAGATGACCGACCANACCGATCCGCGNAACGCNCCGGGCTGGTTCGATTGTTTCGACGCNCCNGCCATCGGGGCCGAGATTGAGGCNGGCACCGCGCTGACCTTCCTNGGCNGCAAGAACGTGCACTACGGNGTCGACCGGATCGTGGCGCTNACCGANGACGGNCGNGGCTANATCTGGCATGAGCTGAANGACTGCGGNGAGAAGTCCTATGACGGNACCGTGGTNGGNGANGCNTGCCCCGANCGNCCCGCCGACTGATCTTAAACGCAGGCGCNGCCTGTTTGCNCGGAACCTTTTGGCGCTGCCGAACGCTTGTCCCCACATAGAACGGGGGCGAAAATGTCGGAAAAAACACATGAGGGGCTGAAATGGGTGATGCGCGNGGGCTACGGCGCGCGCGGGGTNATNTANACGATCATCGGGGGGCTGGCCCTATTGGCCGCCGTCAAAAGCNCCCAAGCCTCGGGCACGAAAGACGCCCTCGCGGCGCTGCGGGATGAGCCATACGGTATTCCGGCACTCATCGCGATNGGCATCGGGNTNCTTGCCTATCTGGTCTGGCGCGTGGCTGCGGGCGTGAAGGATGTCGAAGATCACGGGACCGACGCCAAGGGGCTGATCGCGCGGTTGGGGCAAGTCACNACNGGGCTGATCCACGGCGGTATCGGCGTTTCCGTTCTGGCCTTGGCNATGAGCGGNAANAATTCCGGCGGCAGTTCCGCGCAGGACTGGACGCAAAAGCTGATGTCGATGCCCGCCGGGCGCTATATCGTGGCCGCTGGCGCGCTGATCTTGTTGGGTGCAGGCATCTACTATGCCTACAAAGGTTGGAGCGGGAAATATAAGGGCCATCTGGCGCGCACCCANTTCACCGAAAGCATCGACCCTATCGTGAAGGTTGGCCTGATTATCTATGGCGGCATTCTGGGGNTGGTTGCCTTTTCACTGGGCTATGCGGCGCTGACCGCGAACCCCNCACAGGCNGGCGGTCTGGGCGAGGCGCTGCAAAGCCTGCGCGGCATGGCCTTTGGGCGTTTCCTNTTGGGCGGNGCCGGGCTGGGGCTGATTGGCTTTGCGGTCTATAACTTCGTCGAAGCGGGCTACCGGGTGGTGCCGAAATTCTCCGACCCCGATATCCGCACCTTGTTGGATTAAACGCAGNGCGGGGGGCTAGACCCTCCGCCTAGCACTCGTTATCCAAGCCCCCGATGAGACGCCGCCATCGCGGCAAGAATTGGGGGCCGCCCGTGCCAGATCTGCTGATTGAACTTTTCTCCGAAGAAATCCCTGCGCGGATGCAGAAACGNGCNGGNGAAGACCTGCAAAAGCTGGTGACCAACGGTCTGGTCGAAGCCGGTCTGACCTATGGCTCCGCCGCCGTTTTCACCACNCCGCGCCGNNTGACGCTGGCGCTTGGCGATATGCTTGCCGCCAGCCCGCGACAGGTGGAAGANCGCAAAGGCCCGAANGCCGACGCGCCCGAGAAAGCCATCGAAGGNTTTTTACGCGGTGCTGGTCTGACCCGNGATCANTTNGANGAACGCGACACGCCCAAAGGCAAAGTGTTCTTTGCCAAGATCGAAAAGCCGGGCCGCCCTGCGGCNGAGATCGTGGCCGAGGTGCTGGAACANACCATCCGNAATTTNCCATGGCCCAANTCNATGCGGTGGGGCACGGGGAGCCTCAAATGGGTNCGCCCGCTGCATTCGATCCTTTGCGTCATCAGCGATGAGGCCGGGGCCGAGGTNGTGCCNCTGACCATCGACGGCATCGCCGCTGGCAANACCACGCGCGGGCACCGTTTCCTTGCACCGGCTGAGATCNAAGTCTCGGGGTTCGANGATTATCAAGACAAACTCTCGCGCGCCTTTGTCGTGCTCGACCCCGCCGCGCGGGCNGACACGATTTGGCATGACGCNACCAACATGGCCTTCGCCGCCGGGTTGGAAGTGGTTGANGANGCAGGGCTTCTGGCCGAAGTTGCGGGCCTTGTGGAGTATCCCGTCGTGCTGATGGGCCGCATNGGCGNGGATTTNCTCGGCCTGCCGCCCGAAGTGCTGCAAACNTCGATGAAAGAGCACCAAAAGTTCTTTTCCGTCCGCAACCCGAAGTCGGGTCAGATCGAGCGTTTCGTCACCGTTGCCAACCGCACAACCGCCGACGAGGGTGCCACGATCCTTGCGGGCAACGAAAAAGTGCTGGGCGCACGGCTGTCGGATGCGAAATTCTTCTGGGACAACGACCTGCGCACCGTAACCTCGGGCGCGGGGATGGAGACTTGGGTCAAGGCGCTGGAAAACGTGACCTTCCACAACAAGCTCGGCACACAGGCCGAGTTGATCGACCGCATGGCGACCCTCTCGCGTGAGCTTGCCCCGCTGGTCGGCGCTGATGCGGATGAGGCCGAAAAGGCCGCGCGGGTGGCTAAGGCTGATCTGAGTTCCGAGATGGTTTATGAGTTCCCCGAGTTGCAGGGCTTGATGGGCAGCTACTATGCGCGCAAGGCAGGGCTGTCGGACGCTGTGGCCGATGCGGCGAAAGATCACTACGCGCCGCTGGGGCCGTCCGATGACGTGCCGACTGCGCCGGTGTCGATTGCTGTGGCTTTGGCGGAGAAGATCGACAAGCTCACCGGCTTCTGGGCGATTGATGAAAAGCCGACCGGGAGCAAGGACCCCTTTGCGCTGCGCCGTGCGGCTTTGGGGGTTATCCGGATCTTGGTTGAGAATGACTTACATCTTTCATTGGCGGAAACTTTGCAGTCACACCGCGCCACTATCGAAGCTGATACTGCCGCAACGGTTCAAGAAGACGGTCGTGTTATCGCAACAGGACGAACAAAGGACATTCGAGGTGAGTTCGATCTAAAAGAACTCGCCGAAGCGGGTCGAACCCGAGTTACGATCCATGAGTGGCATTTTAACAGCGACCTACAGAGCGATCTCCTCTCCTTCATCCACGACCGCCTCAAAGTCTACCTCCGCGACCAAGGCATCCGCCACGATATCATCGACGCCTGCATCGCGATGGACGGCAGCGACGATCTAACCCTATTGGTTAAACGCGCCCGCGCCCTGTCGGAAACGCTTAAAACCGACGACGGCGAGAACCTGATCCAAGGATTCAAACGCGCCAACAACATCCTCAGCCAAGCCGAAGAGGCCGATGGCGTGGAATATTCCTTTGGCGCTGATCCGAAGTTTGCCGAGACGGAGGCCGAGAAAGACCTCTTCGCCGCACTTGACAAGGCCGAGGCCAAGATCATCCCGGCGATGGCGGCGCAGGACTTTTCGACTGCGATGGCGGCCATGGCGGAACTGCGCGGGCCGATTGATGCGTTTTTCGAGGCGGTGCAGGTCAATGCCGACAACCCCACCGTGCGGCGCAACCGGCTTAATCTGCTGAGCCGCATTCGCACGATCTGTAGCGCCGTGGCGGACTTGACCAAACTGGATGGCTGACCGCTGAGGGGGCAAGATCCCTTGCCCCTTCTGCCTCAACCCCTATGCTGCACCGGAACGATTAAGGTGCCGCAGTGCAGAATGATCCCCATACCACGCTGGTGACCCCCACCGCGCCAATTGCCAATGACACCCACGGCGGGCGGGCGAAATGCTTGCAGCGCCTTGTGCGGCTTGAGTTGCCGGTGCCTTCTACCGTGGCGGTTTCCTTTAACGCAGTGCAACAGATCGCGCGCGGGCAGTTGCCTGATATCCAAGCGGTGGTCGATCAATTCCCCAAGGGCGCGTTGCTCTGTGTGCGTCCCTCCAGCCAAGACCCTGATTGGGGCGGGCCGGGGGCGGTGCTGAACATCGGCATTAACGACGCGCTGTTTGAACATTACGCCACGACCATCGGCGAAGGCCCGGCGGCAGCGCTTTATTCGCGGTTCGTGCAGTCCTATGCGGTCAATGTTGCCCGCCTTGACCCCGATATGTTCGACGATGTGAACGGCGATGGCCGTGCGGCGCTGATGGAATCACTACGCGCCTATGAGGCCGAGACCGAAGAGCGTTTTCCCCAAGACCCGGCAACGCAATTGGCTGCGGTGTTGCGGTCAATGGCGCGGGCGTGGAACGGCACTTCGGCGCGGCTGCTCCGGCAAGCCAAGGGGGCGCCTGCGGATGCGGGGCTGGGGTTGATCGTGCAGGAAATGGCCTTTGGCGTCGGGCAGGGGCAATGCGGCTCGGGCGTTTTGCAACTGGTCGACAGTGACACTGGCCTGCCGCAGATCACTGGGCGCTATCTGAGCCAAAGCCAAGGCCGCGATGCGCTCGAAGGCGATGCGGCGGCGATGTATCTCACCCGCGATCCGCGTGGGCCGTCGTTGGAAGAGCTGGTGCCCGACGCCTTTGCGGAATTGAAGGATCACGCGGCGCTGATGCGCAAACGGCTGCGGGCCGAGATGCAGGTCGAGTTCGTGATCGATCAAGGCAAGTTGCATATTTTGGATGGTGTGAAGGTCGCGCGCTCCTCTCGGGCTGCCGTGCGCATTGCCGTGGCGCTGGCGGACGAGGGGATCATTAGCCGCGAAGAAGCCCTGATGCGGGTCCAGCCGCGCACGCTGTCGGAACTGCTGCACCGCCAAGTCGACCCAAGCGCCAAACGTGACGTGATCGGGCGCGGCATCGCCGCCAGTCCGGGTGCGGCGACGGGGCGGATCGTCTTTTCCGCCAGCGACGCGCAGGCCAGCGCCGCGCGGGGGGAGCCTTGCATCCTTGTCCGGCGCGAAACCTCGCCCGAAGATATTCGCGGCATGCATGCCGCCGCCGCCGTTTTGACAGAGCGCGGCGGCATCACCAGCCATGCGGCGGTGATTGGGCGCGGCATGGGGCTTCCTTGTGTTGTCGGTGCGTCGAACATGCGCTTTATCGTGACCCAGCGGCAGATCATCGCCCCCGATGGGCGGGTCTTTGTTGAAGGGGATCAGGTCACCGTTGATGGCTCAACCGGGCAGGTCTTGGCGGGGGCGGCCAAGATGCAAGAGGCCGCGCTGGACGATACGTTCACCCGGCTGATGGGCTGGGCGGAGGATGTGGCCGACATCGGCATTCGCGCCAATGCCGACACGCCTGCCGATGCGCAGACCGCGCGCAATTTCAACGCCCATGGCATCGGGCTCTGCCGCACCGAACATATGTTTTTCGAGCCCGGTCGCCTCACCGTGATGCGCGAAATGATCTTTGCCGAAAGCGGCGAAGACCGCCGCGCCGTGCTGGAACGACTGCTGCCCATGCAGCGCGAGGATTTTACCCAGTTGTTCCGCATCATGCAGGGGCAGCCAGTGTGCATCCGCCTGTTCGATCCGCCGCTGCATGAGTTTTTGCCCTCCGACAAAGCCGGGCAGCGCGAACTGGCCGAGGCGCTTGGCCTTCAGATGTCTGACGTGACGCGGCGCGTGGCGGCGATGACGGAGTATAACCCGATGCTGGGCCTGCGCGGCGTACGGCTGGGGGTGACGGTGCCTGAAATCTACGAAATGCAGGCCCGCGCGATCTTTGAGGCCACAATCGAAGCCAGCCGCGATGGCGAGCCGGTGGTGCCCGAGATCATGATCCCACTGGTCAGCGCCCGGCGCGAGGTGGAATTGGTCAAAGCCAGCGTCGATGCCGTGGCCGCCGCCGTGCGCAGTGAGCGCGACGCGAGCTTCACCTACCGTCTCGGCGTGATGGTAGAGACCCCGCGCGCCTGTTTGCGTGCCGAGGAAATCGCGCCGCATTGTGCCTTTCTCAGTTTCGGGACCAACGATCTGACGCAGATGACCTATGGCCTCTCGCGCGACGACGCGGGGCGCTTCATGTCGAATTACGTCCAGCAAGGGGTCTACCCGGAGGATCCTTTCCACGTGCTCGACACCGATGGGGTCGGCGAATTGCTGCAGCTTGGGGCGGAAAGGGGGCGCAAAGCCCAGCCCGGAATCACCCTTTCCATCTGTGGGGAGCATGGCGGTAACCCCGAATCCATCGCTTTTTGCCGCGAATCGGGCTTTGATTATGTTTCTTGTTCGCCGTTTCGCGTACCGGTTGCACGTTTGGCAGCGGCCCAGCTCGCCATTGCGCACAAGATCGGGTAGGGGCAGCGGGCTCCAGCCCAACTTATACCATAATTCGGCAAGTTTCTGCACATAATGCCCGGTTGGGTTTACCGCCCGGAACCTTTTGGCTATCCGCCCCGCAGCCCTAACAATGATGCGAGGCGCATGATGCGTTTTATCCGGTCGATCTCTTTTGCTCTTTCCATGGCTCTGTGCAGCAGCCCGCTGGCTGTTCAAGCAAGCTCCGAAAGCGCGAGCGATCTTGCGCAGATTGAAATTCAAGGTCTGAAATCCGCCGGTGCGGCGCGGCTTCAGGAGATGGTCGCTCAGCCCGTGTCGGCCAGCGAGACAGATGTGAAATTCTCGACCGCTTGGGTCGACAGCCAGCCCAAAGCCGAAGGCAACGCCGAGTTGCAGTGCCTTGCCGAAGCGCTTTATTTCGAGGCCCGCGGTGAGACGGTCAAAGGCCAGTTTGCCGTGGCCGAAGTGATCATGAACCGTGTGAAATCGGCCCGCTTTCCCGGCACGCTTTGCGGCGTGATTAATCAGGGGACGGGGCGCAAATATCAGTGCCAGTTCACCATACCTGCGACGGCTACAAAGAAGTCATCAATGAGCCGCGCGCCTTTGCCCGTGTTTCTAAAGTGGCGCGTGCGATCATCGACGGCTCCGCGCCCAAGCTGACCAATGGCGCGACCCATTACCACACGACCGCCGTGAACCCCAACTGGGCACGGGTCTATACCAAGACCGCGCGGATCGGTCAGCATCTCTTCTACCGCCACACGTGGAAAACCGCCTCGAACTAAGAGTTCGGGGTCGGATGTGCCTTCGGGTGCTGGCCTGCCGTCAGTGGGCCTGCTAAACGTGCATCGAAGCGCCCCCGACGGGGCCCGATACCCTGATCCGATAGGCGCTGCCGATGTCCGACGACGAAATTCGACTTGCCTTTGCCCACCCTTCTGAGCGGGCAGAGACGATGGCCGGCCCTGAGCCGCGCGACCGTATTTCCCTGCGCGATCATATCGTTGAGGTAGAGATCGGCGCCTTTCAAGCCGAGCGGGATGTCACGCAACGGGTCTGTTTCAACGTGGTCGTCGAGGTGGCGCCCCTGACGGGTGTGGTGGATGACGATGTGGACCGCATCCTGTCCTATGACCGCGTGACCGAGGCCATCGCCGCCGAGCTTGCTGCCGAGCGGCTCAACCTATTGGAAACGCTAGCCGAACGGGTGGCGGACCGTATCTTGATCGAACCGCAGGCGATGCGGGTTTTCGTGCGGATCGAAAAGCTTGACCGTGGCCCCGGTGCGCTTGGGGTTGAGATCGTGCGGGCGCGGGAGGGCGGTGCCAAAGCGCTGGAGGCCGCCCAAGAGGCACCGCAGCCGCGCGTGGTGTACCTGTCAAATGCCGCCATTGCCTCTGACCGTTTGACCGGATGGCTCGACCAATTGGAAGCTTCCGCCCAGCCCGTGATCCTTTGCGTTGGTCCCGCTGACATCGCGGCCCCACGGGCCGGAGATGAGAAGGCGCAACGCCACATCGACCTTTTGGCGATCGAACAGAACGCTTGGGTGCTCTGGGCGCGCGATCCCCGCTGCGCAGTGGTGGGCAGCCGGACAGAGTTGGACTGGGCCATGAAGAACGGCCAGATCAGCATTTGGGCGCCCGCGCGTATCGTGCTCGATGCGGTGGACGGCCCCGCCGCCCCGCCAAGCGCGGCACCGGCCTTGGCTGCGTGGTTCGCAGAGATCTCTGCCGCCAGCGAGTTGGTGTTGATCGGCGCAGACCGGCAGGAGGGCGCGGCACTTCCGGTGCGGGTGCTTGATGTCGACACTGCGGAGATTGCCTGATGACCTCTTACCACCGTCCCCTGGTTCAGGTCGGTCCCGCGCGGCCCGAAGGCGCGCTGACGCTCGCGGGCGGCTGGGGCTGGTTTACCCATGTTGAGGTTTTGGCGCGGGGGCAAGCGCCGCATGTGATCACGGCAGACGCGCTCCCCGCTACGGTGCGGGCGGCGTTGACCGCGCCACGCCCGGCCATCGCAGGGCTGACTTTCGACCGCCCCCGCGTGATGGGGATTCTCAATGCCACGCCGGACAGTTTCTCAGATGGCGGTCGTCATGCCGATCCGCAGATCGCGGTCGCTGCGGGGACGGTGATGCGGGCGGCGGGGGTCGACATGCTGGATATCGGCGGCGAATCGACCCGTCCGGGGGCCGAGACGGTGCCCGAAGACGAAGAGATTGCGCGCGTGCGGCCCGTGATCGAAGGGCTGCGCGCTGCTGGACCCGGGGCGATCAGCATTGACACCCGCAAGGCCGCCGTGGCCGAAGCCGCGGTCGCGGCGGGGGCGGATTTGGTCAATGACGTGGCCGGGCTGACCTTTGACCCGGCGCTCGCGCCATTTTGCGCGGCGCGGAACCTGCCGGTCTGTGTGATGCATGCCCAAGGCGACCCGGCCACGATGCAACGTGACCCGCAGTATGAAAACGTCCTGCTCGACGTCTATGACTATCTGGCCGGGCGGATCACCGCGTTGGAGGCCGAGGGCATTGCACGGCACAACATCATCGCCGATCCGGGCATCGGCTTTGGCAAGACGCTTGAGCACAACCTCACGCTGCTTGCAAATCTCAGCCTGTTCCACAGTCTCGGCGTTCCGATCTTGCTGGGCGCATCGCGCAAACGCTTCATCGGCACCATAGGCGGCGGCGCGGCTGGGGAAGATCGCGCACCGGGGTCCATCGCGGTCGCGCTGGCGGCGCTGAGCCACGGTATCCAAGTCTTGCGCGTCCACGACGTGGCGCAGACCATCCAATCCATTTCACTTTACCGCGCGGCACTGACAGGAAAACAGCTATGACAAAACTCTTTGGTACTGATGGCGTGCGCGGCACCGCCAATATTCACCCTATGACCGCCGAAATGGCGCTGCGCATCGGTGCCGCCGTGGGGCGCTATTTCCGGCGTGAGAAAGACACCGTGCACCGCGTGGTCATCGGCAAGGACACGCGGCTGTCGGGCTATATGTTTGAAAACGCACTGACGGCGGGCCTCACCAGCACAGGCATGAACGTCCTGCTGCTGGGGCCGGTGCCGACGCCTGCGGTCGGGCTTCTGACGCGGTCGATGCGCGCCGATCTGGGGGTCATGATCTCGGCCAGTCACAACCCGGCCAGCGACAATGGTATCAAATTCTTTGGCCCGGATGGCTTCAAACTCTCCGATCAGGTCGAACAGGAAATCGAAGCGCTGGTCGCGGAAGGGGTCGCGCCTTCGAAGCCGGATCAGATTGGCCGGGCCAAGCGGATCGACGACAGCCGCTATCGCTATATCGAACGGGTCAAATCCTCTTTCCCGCGGCAGATGCGTCTTGATGGGCTGAAAGTGGTGATCGATTGCGCCCATGGCGCGGCCTACCACGTGGCGCCCATGGCGCTGTGGGAATTGGGTGCGACCGTGATCCCCGTGGGCGTGGCCCCCAATGGGTTCAACATCAACGATGGCTGCGGTTCGACCCAGCCGCAATCCGCGGCAGAGGCCGTGGTGGCGAATGGCGCCGATGTGGGCATCTGCCTTGATGGCGATGCAGACCGGGTGATCTTGATTGATCAGAATGGCCGCATCGGGGATGGCGATCAGTTCATGGCGCTGATGGCCGCCCGTTGGGCCGAAGAAGAGCGGCTTGCGGGGAAGGCGCTTGTGGCCACTGTGATGAGCAACCTTGGGCTGGAGCGTTTCCTCGACGACCGCGGTCTGCGGTTGGAGCGCACGAGCGTGGGCGACCGCTATGTGGTGGAACGGATGCGCGAAGGGGGGTTCAACCTTGGCGGGGAACAGTCGGGCCATATCGTGATGACCGACCACGCGACCACGGGCGACGGCCTTATGGCCGGGATGCAGTTTCTGGCTGANATGGTCCGCTCGGGCAAANCTGCCTCNGAGCTGCTGTACCAATTCGANCCGGTGCCNCAACTGCTGAAAAACGTCCGGTTCTCCGCNGGGCAAACCCCGTTGGAAGAGGCGCAGGTCAAAGCCGCCATCGCGCAGGCCGAGGCCGATCTGGCGCAAGGNGGGCGGTTGTTGATNCGNAAATCGGGCACCGAGCCGCTGGTCCGTGTCATGGCCGAACATGAAGANGCGGCACTGATGGAACGTGCCGTGGACAGCGTGGTTGACGCGGTGAATGCGGCGGTGGGCNGCTAGGCTGTCCTATCCGCGCTGGAACAGCCGTTTCAGCGCGCCGTATTGGCTGAGCCCGACCCCCGCAAGGATCAGCGCCATCGCATAGAGCAGCGACATCGGCAGCGGCTCTGACAAGACCAGCGCCCCCAAGAGGACCGACCAGACCGGCACTTGGTAATTGACCAAGGACATAAAGACCGGCCCGGCNGTGCGCACCACATAGACCCGCAAAAAGGCCGCGCCTGCGGTGGGAATCAGACCCAGAAAGGCCAAGACGGCCACGATCTTGGGCCCGGGCAGGGGCGGCGGGCCTTCGCTGATNAAAGCGGCNGGCAACATGATGCCTGCACCNATCAGCATAAGGATCGTGGCCAGNCCGATCGGGTCTACNGACGGCAAGCGGCGCATGAGGATNGANCTGATGGCATAGCACGATGCCGCGCCGACGCAGGCGATNCGNCCCGCAGTNTCCATCGCNGCNCCNGTGCTTTCAAATGCCTGCCCNCCGATCAATACCACNACGCCGATAAAGCCAATGACAAAACCGCCAACCTTGCGCGGGGTCATACGCTCTCNCGGNAGTAGGAAATGCGCCAAGGGCAGNACGATCAGCGCGACCGAGGCCATGGTCACCCCGGCAAAGCCAGAGGTCACATATTGCTGCCCCCATGCCAGCAGNGAAAACGGCAGGGCCGANCTGATAATGCCGATGGTGGTCAGTGTCGCGATCACGCCCCGCGTNGGGCGGTCGGCGAATAGCGCGAANCCGCGCCCGGCCCATAGCGCNAGCATCACCACCGANGCAAACCCGATCCGAGAGGCGGCNAGCCAAAAGGGCGTAATGCCCGTNAGCGCAATTTCGATGGCCAGAAAGGTGCCGCCCCAGACAAAGCCCAGAATGGCGATCAGCAGCCAGCTGGTGCGGGTGATCTGAGGCGTGGTGTTCATCGNGGCTCCGGCGTNAAGGCAAAGACCCCGGCGCAAGGCCGGGGTCGATGNCGTCTTNTCTTGTAGGGGGAGATGGCTCAGTTCTTGGCCTTGTCCACCATCTTGCCTGCGGAAATCCACGGCATCATCTCACGCAGTTTCGCGCCGACCTGTTCGATGCGGTGCTCGTCGTTGATGCGACGNGTNGCTTTGAACGANGGCTGGCCGACGGCGTTTTCNTGCATGAAGTCNCGCACGAACTTGCCGTTCTGGATGTCCGTCAGCACGTCTTTCATGCGCTTCTTGGTCTCGTCGTANGGCAGGATGCGCGGGCCNGAGACNTATTCGCCNTATTCCGCNGTGTTCGAGATCGAGTAGTTCATGTTGGCGATGCCGCCTTCATAGATCAGGTCGACGATCAGCTTCACTTCGTGCAGGCATTCGAAATAGGCCATCTCGGGGGCGTAGCCCGCNTCGACCAGNGTCTCAAAGCCCATGCGGATCAGTTCNACCANACCNCCGCAGAGCACGGCCTGNTCNCCNAAGAGGTCGGTTTCGCANTCTTCACGGAAGTTGGTCTCAATGATNCCCGAACGGCCGCCACCGATGGCNGAGCAATAGGACAGNCCGATTTCCAGCGCNTTGCCNGATGCGTCTTTGTCGACGGCCACNAGGCANGGCACGCCGCCGCCNTTGGTGTATTCGCCGCGCACGGTGTGGCCGGGGCCNTTGGGCGCCATCATGATCACGTCGACGCCTTCTTTCGGCTCGATCAGGCCGAAGTGGACGTTNAGNCCGTGGGCGAANGCNATGGCGGCACCNTCNCGGATGTTGTCATGCACGTATTTCTTNTANGTNTCNGCCTGNAGTTCNTCGGGCATTGTNAACATGATCAGGTCGGCCCAAGCNGCCGCTTCGGCGATGCCCATGACNTTGAGGCCTTCGCCTTCGGCCTTGGCGGCGGAGGCAGAGCCTTCGCGCAGGGCGACGACGAGGTTCTTGGCACCGGAATCGCGCAGNTTCAGNGCGTGGGCGTGGCCTTGGGAACCGTAGCCGAGGATGGCTACTTTNTTGTCNTTGATGAGGTTNACATCGCAGTCACGGTCATAATAAACGCGCATGATCTTGTCCTTTNGTTGATCTCTATCTGGGGTTCACCATAGCGATNTTGCGTCTAGGAGCCATTGNCATCGCAGAGGTATTTGTGAAAGNATGAAGATAGTTATTCGTCGTNNCNCTNGAAAACGGAAAATTCATGCTTGATGATCTGGATCGCCGTATTTTGCGCTATTGGCANGCGGANCCGAGTCTCAGCCCCGGGGAGCTGGCGGAGCGGTGCAATATCACCTCCGGCAAAGCGGCGCGNCGGATTGCGCGNCTGCAGGATCAGGGGATCGTGCAGGGCAGCGGTGTGGTGATNGATTGGGCCGCACTGGGCTATGCGTTGGAGGTGTCTTTGCGGGTGACGCTGGACAANACGCAGGCCAATGCCTTCGACATCTTTATGGCAGAGGCGCGGCAGGTGCCTGAGGTGATCGAGCTTCAGACGTTTTTGGGCCGGGTCGATCTGCGGCTGTCGATNATNGCGCGGGANATGGGGCATTANCAGCAGATNTANCGCAGNCGNATNCTGACCCTGCCNCATATCGCNGAGATNGANGCGTTGATGCATGTGGCGCGGATCAAGACGCANGAGGGGCTGCCGCTGTGATTGAACTTGATGAGATTGACCGATCGTTGCTGCGNGCCTTGGCACGGGATGCGACGCAGAGTGCGAGTGCCTTGGGNCGGCGGTTTGGTCTNTCGCAGCCTGCNACNTGGCGGCGNATCAGGCGGTTNGANGAGGGNGGCGCNATTGNCGGGCGGCGGTTGCGGTTGAATGCCGAGGCGTTGGGTTTTGGCGTGACCGTTTTTCTGGGCATCAAACTGGCTACGCGGGGNCGGGTGAGTTTGGAGGATTTCGAGCGGGCGGTTTCGGCCATTCCCGAGGTGCAGACGGTGGAGCATGTCTTGGGACTTTTCGACTACCGTCTGCGGGTCGTGGCGCGGGACCTGCCTGACTTCGANCGNGTGCTGAGGCGGCGGATCATGACNNTGCCCGGCGCGGGNGAGGTGGAGGCCAATGTGCTTTTGAGNGANGAGCGNCTGCCNGGGCCGCTTTAGCCGNGAATTGCCTTTTGCGGCGGCGGGNCATATGNCTTTGATCGAAAGATGGAGGAAGAACGATGGCATTGCTCGACACGGTAGACCCNNCGGGGCTNGATGAATTCAGCGTGGTCTTTACCGACCGNTCGCTCAACCACATGTCNGCNGAGTTTCAGCAGGTCATGCGCGACCTCTCGGGCTGGCTGGGNGANGTGTANAACGCCGANGCNGTGGCGCTGGTGCCCGGTGGCGGCACCTATGCGATGGANGCCGTGGCNCGGCANTTNGCGCGGGGNCAAGACGTGTTGGTNGTGCGCAACGGGTGGTTTTCCTATCGTTGGAGCCAGATCATNGANAGCGCCGANCTGACCAAGAGTGCCGAGGTGATGAAGGCCCGGATGCAGGGCAACNCCAGCCCCGCGCCCTTTGCGCCCGCGCCGATTGAAGAGGTCACTGCGGCTATTCGCGNNNNGAAACCGCAGGTCGTGTTTGCNCCGCANGTGGAGACCAGCTCGGGCATGATNNTGCCGGATGACTACATCAAAGAAATGGCCGCGGCGGCGCATGAGGTNGGNGCGNTGATGGTGCTTGATTGCATCGCNTCGGGCTGTGTCTGGGTGGATATGAAGGCGCTTGGNGTCGANGTGNTGATCTCGGCCCCNCANAANGGGTGGAGCGCGTCGCCTTCCGCTGGGCTGGTGATGATGTCCGCGCGGGCNGANNCGCGGTTGAATGAGACNACNTCGGANAGTTTCGCCATCGANCTGCGCAAGTGGCGNGACATCATGAAAGCCTATGAGGCGGGGGGGCATGCCTATCANGCGACCATGCCGACGGATGCGCTGCGGCTGTTCCGTGATACAGTGAAAGAGACCCGCGATTATGGGTTNGACCGGTTGAAAGNAGCGCAGTGGCGTTTNGGGGAAGCGGTGCGGCAGGCGCTGGCNGCNCGGGGNGTGANTTCNGTTNCNGCTGACGGGTTTGCCGCGCCGGGCGTGGTGGTCGGCTANACCGCCGATCCGGATGTGCAAAACGGCAAGGCNTTTGCCGCNNANGGNATGCAGATNGCAGCNGGCGTGCCGTTGCAGGTGGGAGAGCCGGATGATTTCCGNACNTTCCGTCTNGGGNTGTTCGGGNTGGATAAGCTNTATGACGTTGACGCNACCGTNGNNCGNNTGACNGCNGTGCTCGACGANGTTTTGTAANACAGGCTGCGCCGCGCGTTAGCGGCGCAGGCCCAGCCCCATTTGCATCANCATCTTGCGCACTTGGGGCAGGGCGTAGAGCGCATTAAGCGCNGCCGCCCGNGCATCGCGGGCCAGTGGGCTGCTGGCTTGGCTGGCCCGGTTNAGCAGGTCAATGCCCCGNACGCGCAGGCTGATGTCTGCGTGGCGGGCCTTNTGGTAGGCNTCNANCATNTCNGCNTCGCCGAGCGNTCNGGGCGNTTTGCGGGCCANATCNANCANCGTCGCNAGATCGGTNAGCGACATGTTCANCCCCTGCGCGCCGATGGGGGGCAGNACATGNGCNGCNTCNGCCACCAATGCCANCCGTTCGNCNGAGAGGCGCTNGGCCTCTTGGCTGATGATNGGCCANAGCGCGCGGNGGCTGGNGAGGGTNAGNGGNCCGAANAGATTGGCNGANCGTGCCGTTGCCTCGGCCTCAAATGCGGCGGTATCCAGCGTNGCGCGGGCNTGGGTCGCGGGNCCGTCGTCCATCCACACCACGGCAGAGCAGGGCATGCCATCGCGGTCAGGCAGCGGGACGAGGGTGAAGGGGCCGCCGGAGCGGTGCACTTCGGTCGAAACATTCTCATGCGGGATGGGGTGNGTCACGCAAAAGGCCAGCGCCTTTTGGCCGTAGCGGCGGGTGGTGACCTCGATCCCGGCGGCATCGCGCATTGGGCTGTTTCGCCCATCGGCGGCGATCACCAGTCGCGTTTTGATGCGGCTGCCATCGCTGAGACCGACACGGGCCTCGGAGCTGCGGGTGAAGAGCGTGGTGGTGCCGGTGCCGGGGCGAAAATCGACATTGGGCAGCTCGTTTAGGCGGGTGAGCAGTTCACGGCGCAGCAGCCAATTTGGGAAGTTCCAGCCGAAGGGGGCATCTGAGATATCGGCGGCGTCGAACTCGCGGGTGACGCGGGGGCTCGGGTCATCGCCCCCCGCATCGACGATTCGCATGATCTGCAAAGGGGCGGCATGGGGGGCGAGGCGGTCCCATAGTCCGGCGTCTTCCAAGAGCAGACGGGCTGGTTGCAGCAGCGCGGTGGAGCGCATGTCGGCCCCTTGGGCGGAGCCATCGGTGACGGGTGGTGTGGGATCGACGCAGATCACGTCAAAGCCCGCCGCACCGAAGGCCGCCGCGGCGGTCAGGCCGGCGATGCCGCCGCCGGAAATCAAGATGTCGCAATCAAAGGTCATCAGCCCGCCACCCGTGTCAGGAATTCGCAAAGGTCTTGCGTATGGTAGTGGATGTGATCGCCTTCGCCACGTGTAGGCGCCACATGCACCGTGCGCATCCCCAAGGCGTGCGGGGCCGCAAGGTTGCGTGGATCATCCTCAAACATCGCGGCGGCTGCGGTTTGGAAACCGTCGATGGCAAAGACCTTGTCATAGGCCGCGGCTTCGGGTTTNGGCAGGAAATCAGCGTGTTCGACGCCGTAGACCGCATCGAATAGCCCTGAAAGGCCGCGCGCCTCAAGCACCCGCTCGGCGTAGGGAGCGCAGCCATTGGTATAGACGATGCGCCGCCCCGGCAGAACGCGGATCGCTTGGGCCAGCAGCGGGTCGGGGGTCAGCCGGTCCATCGGGATGTCATGCACATCCGTGAGGTAGGGGCCGGGATCGACGCCATGTTCGCGCATCAGCCCCGCCAGCGTGGTGCCATAGGTCTGCCAATAGTGCTGGCGCAGGTGGTTGGCCTCGGCCCGGTCGACCTTGATGGCGCGCATCACCCAATCGACCATACGCGCTTCGATCAGATCGAAAAGCCGCGCCTCGGGGGGGTAGAGCGTCTGATCAAGGTCGAAGACCCAAGTGGTGACATGAGAGAAAGCATCGCGCGGCATGGCGCAGAGGTAGGCCGAGATGGGCAGCCGCGCAAGCCCTCCCGGGTTGCGCATATGGTCGCGGTGAGTAAGGTGGCGCAACTTTCAAGGACTGATAGCTCATGCCCGACGCCAAAACTGGCCCGACCGACGCCTATTCGATGATACTAGAGGCCATCGACATCGGCACCTATCGCCCCGGTGACCGGCTGGTAGAAAGCGAGTTGGCCGAGCGCTTCGGCGTGTCGCGCACCCCGATCCGTGAAGCTTTACAACGGCTTGAGACCCAATCGCTTTTGATGCGCGACGGGCGCAGCCTGATCGTGGCCTCGCTGGATCACAACCAGATGGCCGAGCTTTACGTCGTGCGGGGGGAGTTGGAAGGGCTGGCCGCGCGTCTGGCCGCGCGCCATGCCACGGCAGAGGAAGTGCGCGTGCTGCGCGAGATGGTGGATGCCGACAACGCGCTGGCGGGCAATCCCAATGCGCTGGCGCGGGCGAATAAGCGGTTTCACAAGCAGATCCATCTGGCGTCGCACAACCGCTATCTGGTGCAACAGCTTGACCTTGTGCACCGCTCCATGGCCTTGATGGCGACCTCTTCGCTTGCGGTGGAGGGGCGTGGTGAGATCGCGCAGGCCGAACATAACCGCATCGTGGAAATGATCGAAGCGCGCGATGAGGATGGCGCGGATGAGGCGCTGCGCACGCATATTTCTGTCGCCTTCATGACCCGATTGAAGCAGGAAGCGGCCCGGCGCGAGGAAGATTTTTAGGCGTCTTTTTCTGCGGCCTTACGTAGTAGGGCAACGTACAACCATGGGCGGTTTTGTCCCAAAAGTGGGGGCTGCGATAGAGCTCACAAAGTGCCTTGGCAGCGGCTACGGCCCCCAGGGCAAAATAGAGCGGGAAGGTGATAACCCAAGGCAGCAGGTGGCGCTGCCCACGGTTTGAGACCGCAATTACAGAGGCGCAGAGGTTCAGCAGTTCGGACAGGATGAACAGNGCNAANATCGCCGTCATGANNGGTGGNGCAAGCCANTCAGTGACCGGGTGGTACAGNCCAAAGAAGNNNAGCCAGAGCGACCAGAGCAGCGGGGCGAGGGCNAATTGCGAGACCGTCGCNANAAAGATCGCCTGNACGCCGATGAACCGCCGCAGCCCGAGGTCTTGCAGCAGCGCGCTTGGCCTTCGCATATGTACGGCCCATGTGATGAGATAGCCTTTCAGCCACCGCGATCGTTGCCGCACCCAAGGCCAAGGGCGGCAGTTGGCCTCCTCAAAAGTGGTGGTGGGTATTAGTTCGGTCACATAACCGCGCCGCGCCAGTCGGAGACCCAGATCGGCATCCTCTGTCACGTTATGAGCGTCCCAAGCGCCGAGCCGTTCAAGGATATCACGGCGGAAAAACAGGGTTGTCCCACCTAGAGGGACAACCAGCCCCAGTCGGGCGACACCGGGTAGGATTACCCGCCACCACGTTGCATATTCGATGGCGAAACAGCGGGCCATCCAATTGCTGCGGCTGTTGTAAAAATCCAGAACCCCCTGCAAACAGGCGACATTCTCAGGCGCGTTTTGAAAACGGGTTACGATCTGTTCGATCTGGTCCGGCTCTGGCGCATCCTCGGCGTCCCACACGCCGATGATACTGCCCCGGCAGAAGTCGAGCGCGTAGTTCAGCGCGCGGGGCTTGGTCTTGAGCGCCCCGGCGTCGGGCACTTCGATCACGCTGATCCACGGCGGTAAAGGGGTGCGGGCGATGGTCTTTCGGGTGAGGTTGTCGCTTGCTTCGAGGACCAAGACCACCTCCAGCAGTGATTTGGGGTAGGTCAGCCAAGACAGCCGCGCGATAAGCGCCTGCGCGATCTCTTCCTCATGCAGCAACGGCACGAGGACAGAGACGCGGGGCAGGCGGAACCCTTTCATATCACTGGCTTCTGGCGGTGCCTGCGGTGAGGCGGGCCGCATGAGAGACGCCCAAAGCGCCGCTGCCTTGAGGCCACTGGTCAAAAGCAGCGTAAAGGCCCCCCAGAGAAGCGCCACGGCGAGGACTGCCGAGGGAAAGAATACCAGCAGGGCGACAAGGGACAGCAGAATGGCCCGCAACGCAAACCGCCGTTTTCGGCTGCGCACCCCCCAGTTTCGACAGCTTTCGGCATCCGCCACACGGGTGACGGCATGATGCGCGAGCTCTGTCGCGTAAAGACGGCCGATCTGGGTCTGCACCTGCTGGGGGTCGGCGATGACCAGCACCAAGGACTCCCCCCTTTCGCCCAAGGCACTGCAAAGCTGTGAAAATTCGGCGGGACGGCTGCTGGCCACGAAAAGCCGGTCGCCCAGTTCTAGCCAAGGCACCGCGCCAAATTTCAGACAGAGGCGCGCGGGTATCCGAGCAGAGAGGCGCGGATCGGAGGGGCTGCGCGTAAGATCGACAGGCTGCGCACCGTACTGCCGGGCGAGCGCCCTGACGATGTCATCAGGCGTGACCAGCCCTTCGGTCGCGAGGACCTCGCCCAAGGGGGCGTCGATCCGGCGCTGTAGGTCGAGCCCGTGGAGCAGATCGCTTGGCCCGATGACCCCCGCCGCAATCAGATGCTGACCCAACCGCATCCGGCGGGCGGGCGCGGCGGCCATACGCGGCGCTGAGAGTTTAAGGCGGAGGTTGCTCATTCCGTGCCCCGTCGAGGTTCCGGAATGAGACTGGCAGGCGACCGTTAATTGAGAATTAACAGCCGCCTATGCAATCAATGCATGTGGAGAATTTTAGGCGCTACGCGCGGCCATGGCTTCGCTGAAACGCTCAAACAGGTAATAGCTGTCCTGCGGGCCGGGGCTGGCTTCGGGATGGTGCTGCACCGACCAGACCGGGCGGCCATCGACGCGGATGCCGCAGTTCGACCCGTCAAAGAGCGACACATGCGTCTCGCGCACGCCCTCGGGCAGGGATTGGCCATCGACTGCGAAACCGTGGTTCATCGAGGTGATCTCGACCTTGCCGGTGTCATAGTCTTTGACCGGGTGGTTCGCCCCGTGGTGGCCGTGGCTCATCTTAACCGTGGTCGCACCAAGCGCCAGCGCCAGCATCTGGTGGCCAAGGCAGATGCCAAAGACCGGCAGATCGGTTTTATCCAGCACGTCGCGGATCATCGGCACGGCATAGGCGCCGGTCGCTGCCGGGTCGCCCGGACCGTTGGAGAGGAACACGCCGTCCGGCTTATGCGCCATGATATCGTCATAGGTCGCNGTGGCGGGCAACACGGTCACGTCGCAGCCCGCAGAGGCGAGGCAGCGCAGGATGTTGCGTTTCGCGCCGTAGTCTACGGCCACGACCTTGTGTTTGGCCTCGGTCTGGGGCGCGTAGCCGTCGGGCCATGCCCACCGCATCTCGTTCCAACGGTAAGTCTGGGCGCAGGTGACATCCTTGGCCAGATCCATGCCTTCGAGACCGGCAAAACTGCGGGCGGCGGCGACCAGCGCTTCGATGTCAAAGTTGCCGTCGGGGTCATGGGCGAGGGCGGCATGCGGCGCGCCCTGCTGGCGGATCGCGCGGGTCAGGCGGCGGGTGTCGATACCACCGATGGCGATGCGACCACGTGCGGCCAGCCAATCCGACAGCGGCTGGATGTTGCGCCAGCTGCTGGGCGTGGTGGGCATCCATTTGACGACCATCCCGGCGGCGACCGGATCGCCGGTCTCGTCATCTTCGGGGTTGGTGCCGACATTGCCGATATGCGGGAAGGTGAATGTCACGATCTGGCCCGCATAGGAGGGGTCGGTCATGATCTCTTGGTAGCCGGTCATCGCGGTGTTGAAGCACAACTCCGCCACGGTCTGGCCAGTGGCGCCAAACCCCATGCCGTAGAAAATCGATCCATCCGCAAGGGCAAGGCAGGCGGTTGGGCGTGGGCGAGCGGGCGCGGACATGGGGCAGTCTCCGGGCAGAAATGGGCGGGTAAACGGGTGGCAACCTAATCCCGTGCGGGCGCGGGGTCAATAGCCGGAGAGAAATGAGATATCGTTTTATAACAGTGGGTTACCTTCCGTCGCCCCCCATTGCTCCGCGCGGAGAGAGCAGGTAAGCTGCGACACTTGGATTTAGCGAAACACAGGAAACCACCATGTCATTGCGGATGCGCATCTCGGATGCTTTGAAACAGGCCATGAAAGACAAGGCGGCGGACCGGCTTTCGACGCTGCGGCTTATCAATGCCGCGATCAAGGATAAGGACATCGCCGCCCGGGCCAACGGCACGGATGAGGGCGTGTCGGATGCCGAGGTGCTGGGCATTCTCAGCAAGATGGCCAAGCAGCGTCAGGAATCGGCGCGCGCCTATGAAGAGGGCGGGCGTCTGGACCTTGCGGAGCGGGAGCGCGAAGAAGTCGAGGTGATCGAAGAGTTCCTACCACGGCAGCTCAGCGTCACCGAAACCTCTGCCGCCGTGGATAAGGCCGTGGCCGATGTCGGTGCGACCTCAATCCGCGACATGGGCAAGGTCATGGGGCTGCTGAAAGAGCGCTATACTGGCCAGATGGATTTTGGCGCGGTGGGGCCGGTCATCAAAGACCGCCTGAGCTGAGCCGCGATCAGGGTTTGAGATGAAGGGCTGGGCCGTCGGGTCCGGCCCTTTTTAGGTGTGCAGGTGACGTGACAGATCATCGTAAAGCGCGATGCGCTCCTCTTCGCTGAGAAAGGCCCCGATCTCTACCTCGCGGCCCTCGCCGCGCAGGGTGACGTAATGTGGCACCGGGCCGTCATCGTCGTATTTCTTCACCCGGGTCCAATAGCGGTTGCAGTTCCAATCCTTCACCTCGCCCTTGGCGGTGGTATGCACCAGCCGCGCCGTGGTCTCGTCGAGGGTCAGTACCTCTTCGATCTGGCGGGCGCGATGATTGTGCTGCAAGGCCCAGTAAACCGCGCCCAAGGTTAAGAGCACGAAGGGCAGCAGCCCCCAGAGCAGGGCGGTGCCGAGCATGGCGAAAAGCGGGATCATCGCCAGCGTGAAAGTCGCCAGCATGAAAGCCGCAAAGCCGCGCGCGGGCAGGGATTGATGCGGCCAAAGGCGCATCTGCTGCGGATTGGCGCGGGGCGGGGTTGTCCATTCGTAGGGCATGGGATCGCTCAGGCTCACTCAACCGCCAAGATAGCGGCGCGGCGGGCGATGGCAATGCGGCGCGGGGACGCGGTCAGTCGCCCAGCAGATCCCAGCGGTTGCCGAAAGGATCGCGGAAGACGGCAACTTTGCCATAGGGCTCGTGCCGCGGTAATTCTTCAAATATGACGCCAGCAGTGGTCAGACGGTCGAATTCCGCCGTGAAATCATCTACTTTCAAGAACAGCCAAACGCGCCCCGCGCCCTGTTTGCCAATCGCGGCCTTTTGCTGGTCGTCATCGGCTCGGGCCAGAATGAACCCCGTCTGCGCGCCGGGCGGGGTGACGCGCACCCAGCGTTTGCGGCCCTGATCAACGTCTTCGGTCAGGTCGAACCCCATGACGCCACAGTAGAAATCGATTCCCGCGTCATAGTCAGGAACGATCAAGGTTATCGCAGAGAGATGCATCGTCTCGCTCCAGGTGGCGGGCGCGGAGAAGGCCGCGCCCGCAGGTGGTTTACTCTAGTTCAACAAGCAGGTCCTTGGCGTCGATCTGACCACCGGCCTGAACATGCACGGCCTTTACCACTGCATCACGCTCTGCATGCAGGCCCGTTTCCATCTTCATCGCTTCGATGGTCAAAATCAGGTCGCCCGCCTTGACCTGCTGCCCCTCCTTGACCCCGACAGAGGCCACGACCCCTGGCATCGGCGCACCGATGTGATTGGCGTTGCCGGCCTCGGCCTTGGGCCGCTGCACGGTGGCGTCCTTGACCAGACGGTTCGCCACACGGATCACCCGCGGCTGGCCGTTCAACTCAAAGAAGACCTTCACTTCGCCATCTTCACCGGCCTCGGATTCGGCCTGCAGGCGGATCTCCAACGTCTTGCCGGGGTCGATCTCGGCCGAGATTTCAGCGCCCGGCTCCATGCCATAGAAGAACGTATGCGTGGGCAGGGTGCGGACCGGACCATAGACGCGGTGGCGGCCCATGTAGTCGAGGAAAACCTTAGGATACATAAGGTAGCCGCAGAGATCCTCATCATCGATCTGCATGCCGTCCAATTGCTCGGACAGTTCCTTGCGCAGGGCCTCAAGGTCGACGGGCTCCAGATGTTTGCCGGGACGTTCGGTGTTCGGCGTCTCACCTTTCAGCACTTTCTTGACGATGCCTGCCGGAAAACCGTTGGGCGGCTGGCCCAGATTGCCGCGCATCATGTCGATCACGCTGTCGGGGAAGGACACATCGACGTTCGGATCTTCGACCTGCGCGCGGGTCAGCCCTTGGGAAACCATCATCAAGGCCATGTCGCCCACAACCTTGGAGGAGGGCGTGACTTTGACAATATCGCCGAACATCTGGTTCACATCCGCATAGGTCCGCGCCACCTCGGGCCAGCGGTCCTCCAACCCCATGGAGGCAGCCTGCGCCTTGAGGTTCGTGAACTGACCGCCCGGCATTTCGTGCAGATAGACCTCGGAGGAGGGTGCCTGCATTCCAGTCTCGAATGCCGCGTAGTGACCGCGGACTTCTTCCCAGTAATCAGAGATTTCGCGCACGGCCTTCATGTCGATTCCGGTGTCGCGGTCTGTGTGTTGNAGAGCCGANACCACNGTGCCGAGCGTNGCCTGCGAGGTNTTGCCNGAAAGCGCNTCCATCGCGCAATCGACAGCGTCTACCCCCGCCTCAGAGGCCGCGAGGATCGTGGCGGTGGCGCTGCCTGCNGTGTCATGGGTNTGGAAGTGGATCGGCAGACCAACCTCGGATTTCAGNGCTTTGACCAANGCGCGGGCTTGGGCGGGTTTCAGCAGACCGGCCATGTCTTTCAGCCCCAGCACATGCGCGCCGGCGGCTTTCAAANCCTTGCCCATGTTGACGTAATACTGAAGGTCGTATTTCGCGCGNTCCGGNTCNAANATGTCGCCNGTGTAGCAGATCGTGCCNTCGCANANCTTGCCGGANNNGACNACNGCATCCATCGCCACGCGCATGTTCTCAACCCAGTTCAGGCTGTCGAAAACGCGGAAGACATCGACGCCGGTNTTCGCCGCNGTNGCNACGAATTTCTGCACAACGTTGTCGGGNTAGTTNGTATAGCCCACGCCGTTGGAGGCGCGCAGCAGCATCTGGGTCATCACATTGGGCAGGGCCGCGCGCAGATCGCGCAGGCGTTGCCACGGGCATTCCTGCAAAAAGCGGTAGGCCACATCAAAGGTCGCGCCGCCCCAGCATTCGACAGAGAAAAGCTGCGGCAGATTGGCGGCATAGGCGGGGGCCACCTTGATCATATCCAAGCTGCGCATCCGGGTCGCCAGAAGCGACTGATGCGCGTCNCGCATGGTGGTGTCGGTGATCAGCAACTGACGTTGTTGCCCCATCCAATCGGCCACGGCCTGNGGGCCNTTTTGCTCCANCAGGTTGCGNGTGCCCATCTGCGGCTCGCCANGCAGNACGGGCGGTTTGGGATCGCGAACATGGGCAGCAGGCAGGGCGTGGCCCTTGGTCTCGGGATGNCCGTTNACNGTNATGTCGGCGATATAGGTCAGCACCTTGGTGGCGCGGTCGCGGCGCTGCTTGAAGTTGAAAAGCTCCGGCGTCTCGTCNATGAACTTGGTGGTGTATTCNTTGTTCAAAAACGTCGGGTGCTTCAGCAGGTTTTCGACNAAGGCGATGTTGGTCGACACGCCGCGCACGCGGAATTCGCGCAAGGCGCGGTCCATCCGCGCAATCGCCATCTCGGGCGTGGGCGCCTTGGCCGTGACCTTGGTCAGCAGACTGTCGTAGTAGCGCGTGATCACCCCGCCCGCATAGGCGGTGCCGCCATCCAGACGGATGCCCATGCCGGTGGCCGAACGGTAGGCGGTGATGCGGCCATAGTCGGGGATGAAGTTGTTCTGCGGNTCCTCAGTCGTGACNCGGGTNTGCAGCGCGTGACCGGTNAGAGAGATGTCTTCCTGACGCGCCTTGCCGGTGGCTTCGGCCAGNGGTTTGCCCTCGGCGATGAGGATTTGNGCGCGGACGATGTCGATGCCGGTGACCTCTTCNGTGACGGTATGTTCGACCTGCACGCGNGGGTTNACTTCGATGAAGTAGAATTTGCCGTCNTCCATATCCATCAGGAATTCGACGGTGCCNGCGCATTCNTAGTTCACATGGGCNCAGATNTTNCGGCCNANNTCGCANATCTCGGCGCGTTGGTCTTCGGNNAGNTANGGNGCGGGGGCGCGCTCGACNACCTTNTGGTTGCGGCGCTGGACAGAGCAGTCGCGCTCNNANAGGTGNTAGATATCCCCCTGTTTGTCGCCGAGAATTTGCACTTCGACGTGGCGCGCGCGCAGGATCATCTTCTCCAAATAACCCTCGCCATTGCCAAAGGCGGCTTCGGCCTCGCGACGGCCTTCGCGGACTTTNTCTTCGAGTTCCTTTTCCGACATGATCGGGCGCATGCCACGACCGCCCCCGCCCCATGAGGCTTTGAGCATCAGNGGATAGCCGACTNCCTTCGCCTCAGCGCGGATTGCGTCCATGTCGTCACCNAGCACTTCGGTCGCAGGAATGACCGGCACGCCCGCTTCCATGGCNACGCGGCGGGCGGAGGCTTTGTCGCCCAAAGCGCGCATGGTTTCGGCGCGGGGGCCGATGAAGGTGATGCCGTTCTGCTCGCAGGCATCGACGAACTCGGGGTTCTCTGAAAGCAGACCGTAGCCGGGGTGGATCGCGTCAGCGCCTGCGGCCTTGGCCACGCGGATCATCTCGTCGATGCTGAGATAGGCGGCGACGGGGCCGAGGCCCTCNCCGATGCGNTAGGCCTCATCCGCNTTGAACCGNTGCANGCCNAGCTTGTCTTCTTCGGCGTANACCGCGACCGTTTTCTTGCCCATCTCATTGGCGGCGCGCATGATGCGGATNGCNATNTCNCCGCGGTTGGCGATCAGGATCTTTTTGAANTCGGTCACTNGNTGGTCTCCCCTGCTGGNTTTNANGGCAGCTTAGGGATGCTGCGGTGCNGCGCAAGAGGGCTGTGGCNGTCTTTGTCACATTTTTGCAAGCTTTCCGATCAGAGCGGCGAGAGATCAAAGGGGGCGGGCAGGTCGCGCAGGTTGCCTGCGCCCAACTGCCCCATATTGGCAGTAAGATCGCGCGCGAGCAGATCGATCAGGTGATNAACCCCGCGGGGCCCGAGTGCGGCGAGGGCAAAGTGGAAAGCCCGGCCCAGCATGACGAAATCCGCGCCGAGCGCGAAGGCACGCAGAATGTCGAGACCCGATTCCACGCCGCTGTCAAAGATCACCGGCAGTTTCGTGGCNGCACGAATGGCGGGCAGCNCCTCGGCGCTGGCNGGGGCNGCGTCGAACNGACGGCCCGCGTGGTTCGAGACCCAGATCGCATCCGCGCCGGCNTTCTCTAGGGCNGTCGCATCTTCTGGGCGCAAGACNCCTTTGATCACCAGCNGGCCATCCCAATGGGCGCGCAGCCAGTGCAGATAGTCCCAATCGGGCGCGGTGCGCAGCAGATAGCCGACATGGGCGGTTGGCGGNAGGTTCGCGCTGGCCGTGCCTTCNGTATATTTATCGAGCATCTTCATATGGGGCAGACCACGGCGCGCCATGCCCATGGCCCANGCGGGCCGCATCGCCACCTGTGCCATCAGGCGGGGGGTAAGCTTGGGCGGGCTGGTNAGGCCAGAGCGGGTCTGCCGCTCACGGCGCGAGGCNACNGGAACATCGACGGTNAGGACCAGTGTGGTAAAACCCGCGGCCTTGGCGCGGGCCAGCATGTCGGTGCGAATCTCGGGGTCACGCGGGGGGTAGAGTTGGAACCAACCATGCGCGCCCAGATGGGGTGCAACATCTTCNGGGCTTGTGGCGGCCACNGTNGAAAGGCCAAAGGGAATGCCCGCCCGATCCGCCGCGCGGGCAAGGTGTGCTTCGGCATCGGGCCAGATCAGGCCGGACATGCCCAAAGGGGACATNCCGAAGGGCAGGGGCAGCTTTTGCCCCATCANCTCAACGCTGAGATCGGGNGNGAATTCACCGTGCAACACCGATGGCATNAGCCCGACACGGTCCAAGGCCGCGCGGTTGCGGTGTTTGGTGGCCTCGGTCCCGGTNGCGGAATCAAGGTATTCCCAAACGAATTTAGGCAGGCGCGATTGCGCGCGGCTGCGNAGGTCCGANAGGNNGGGATAGGTTGCATGTAGGTCCATGGCGGCATTTGCGCCAAAGGGTTACGGATTGTCCAGATAGAGAAGAAGCGCGGAGATCGNGCCGGCGCCCCGCCGTCGGCGTAAGGGCGCCGCGCGGGCGGCGNGGTTTGCCGCCCGCCGGCTTACTGGCGGAAAACTGACCGGGCNAGCGGTGCTGCTTCGCTGATCTTACGGTTCGGCGCGGTGGGTAGATTGCCGGCCATATCCACAAGTGCTGCGATGGCCGCTTCGATTTCATCGCNGTCGCCGTTGGTCCCCCCATNCATATCGATCAAATGCACGGTCGGGGTCGCCTCGGCATCCAGACGTTCCTGCGCGATCGAGCGGAGCTCTTGCATTGTGCTGTCGATGGCGCGGCAAAGCCCGGCCAGCATTCCCGCCGATCCGGTGAGTTTCGCCGGGTCGATCAACCCTTTTTCAGCGGCATCCAGCACCGTGGAAATTTGTTCGAGTTTGAACGAAGAGGTCGCCGCGAAATAGCGCACATCCTCAAAAGCGAGGGTATCGCGGTTATCCCGTTGCACCCGTTCAACGACAATGGCGCTGCCCACAACCCGATCAAGGCCGCGGTAAGACTGGATATGATGCAGCGTGGTGTCCCAGATCAGCGGCCCACGCGGCATATGCAGCATCTCACGGTAGCGGATTTGACCTGCGTTTGAGACGCAGCGCGCATAGCGTTCATTGACCGCCTCCGCCTCTTCATAGGGCATTAAACTGTGCAGGGGGCGGTTTATCACCTCATCCATCACCATGCCGCTGTGCGCTTCATGGGCGGTGTTTAGGGCAAGAAGTTCGAAGTGCCCGCTGTCGGCGTTCAATTCCGCAATGAACATCGGCAGCTTGAACCGGTCAATCTCTCGGCGCAGTACCGAAGTATCATCATTTCTGAACATGAGCGGTTCCTCTCGTTTGTCGTTGTGTCATCACATTGGCCCCAAAGCATTATCAACGGGTAAAGATTTGCCCTGCATTTGAAATTCCCGGTCATTGCGCTCCCGCCCCATGACGCCTAATAGTCTTTCGAAGGAACATTTGTGGAACGTCTCTTTATCTCGTATCGCGGACGCGCTAGATTGTGGGCATGAGTGATTTTGACGAAATGGACGCCTTTGAGGGCGCTTCCCTGTCCGCCCGCGCCATGGCTGCGCGCCCGCAGCCTTATCTGGAGGGGTTGAACCCCGCCCAGCGTGCTGCGGTGGAGACATTGGATGGCCCTGTGTTGATGCTTGCCGGGGCGGGCACCGGTAAAACGCGGGCGCTGACGGCGCGAATCGTGCATCTGCTCAACACCGGGCGCGCGCGGCCGCATGAGGTGTTGGCGGTCACCTTCACCAACAAAGCCGCGCGGGAGATGAAGAACCGCGTGGGTCAGATGCTAGGCCAGCAGGTGGAGGGGATGCCGTGGCTGGGCACGTTCCACGCGATCTGCGTCAAGCTGCTGCGGCGCCATGCGGAATTGGTGGGGCTGAAAAGCAATTTCACGATCCTCGATACGGATGACCAGCTGCGCCTGCTCAAACAACTGGTCGCCGCAGAGGGGATCGACGACAAACGCTGGCCCGCGCGGATGCTGGCGGGGATCATCGACGGCTGGAAGAACCGCGCCCTGACCCCCGATAAGGTTCCAAGTGCGGATGCCGGGGCCTATAACCACCGTGGGCCGGAGATTTACGCGCAATATCAACGCCGTCTGGTTGAGCTGAACGCCACCGACTTCGGTGATCTGCTGCTGCATATGGTGACGATTTTTCAGGCGCACCCGGATGTGCTGGCCCAGTATCAGCGCTGGTTCAAATATATCCTCGTCGATGAATATCAGGATACCAACGTGGCCCAATATCTTTGGCTGCGGCTGCTGGCGCAGGGGCACAAGAATATTTGTTGCGTCGGTGACGACGACCAGTCGATCTATGGCTGGCGCGGGGCCGAGGTGGGCAACATCCTGCGGTTTGAGACGGATTTCCCCGGTGCCCATGTGGTGAAGCTCGAGCAGAATTACCGCTCGACCCCGCATATTTTGGCCGCCGCGTCAGGCGTGATCGCGGGCAATGAGGGGCGGTTGGGCAAGACCCTGTGGACCGAAGAGACCGAGGGCGAAAAGGTGCGCCTGATCGGCCATTGGGATGGTGAGGAAGAGGCGCGCTGGATCGGGGATGAGATCGAATCCGCGCAGCGTGGCACACGAGGGCTCGACCCATTCTCGCTTGATGATATGGCGATTCTGGTTCGGGCAAGCCACCAGATGCGTGCCTTTGAAGACCGGTTTTTGACCATTGGCTTACCTTATAAGGTGATCGGCGGCCCCCGATTCTATGAGCGTTTGGAAATCCGCGATGCCATGGCCTATTTCCGCGTAGTCACCAGCCCCGACGATGATCTGGCCTTTGAGCGGATCGTGAACACGCCAAAGCGCGGTTTGGGTGAAAAGGCGCAGCAGAAAATCCAGCGCACCGCGCGCGAACATGGGGTGAACCTTGTCGAAGGGGCGCGAATCCTTTTGGCGCATGGGGGGATCAGCGGCAAAGGGGCGGCGCAACTCCGGCTGTTGATTGACGGGATCGACCGTTGGGCAGCAATGCTGCAAGGCCCGCGGATCGAGATCAGCGAAGACGACTCGGTACTTGATGATGGCGCGGCGCCGCTGCGGGTCGACTACGGCCCGCCCGAGGTCTCTCATGTTGAACTGGCCGAAATGATTCTCGACGAAAGCGGCTATACCGGCATGTGGCAGAATGACAAAACGCCCGAAGCGCCGGGNCGGCTGGAAAACCTCAAGGAACTCGTCAAAGCCTTGGAGGGGTTCGAGAACCTGCAAGGCTTCCTCGAACATGTCAGCCTGATCATGGANAATGANCAGGAGGGCGATGGCGAGAAGGTCTCGATCATGACGCTTCATGCGGCCAAGGGATTGGAATTCCCTATGGTTTTCCTGCCGGGTTGGGANGATGGATTGTTCCCCTCGCAGCGCTCGATGGATGAAAGCGGGTTAAAAGGGCTCGAAGAGGAGCGGCGGCTGGCCTATGTCGGCATCACCCGCGCNGAGCAGATTTGNACGATCTCTTTCGCNGCCAATCGCCGGGTCTTCGGCCAGTGGCAAAACGCGATGCCGTCGCGTTTCATTGATGAGCTGCCCGAAGAACATGTGGATGTGCTGACCCCGCCGGGGCTTTACGGTGGTGGGTTCGGCGCCGCGATGCCGCAATCCGACCTGCATGACCGCGCGGCAAGCGCGAATGTCTATAACTCTCCGGGCTGGAAACGCCTGCAATCGCGCAGCGGGGCGCGGGGCACCAGCCAGCCGCGCGAAAGCCGNAATGTCACNATCGACATGCAGGCGNTCGCNGCCTTTGANATGGGNGAGCGNGTTTTCCACGATAAATTNGGCTATGGCGAGGTGATTGGTATGGAGGGCGACAAGATGGAAGTCGCNTTTGAAAAGGCCGGGACCAAGAAGGTCGTGTCGCGTTTNCTGACCGGTGGTAACGACGTGCCGTTCTAANGCGCCGTNGTACCGCTNTGGCGAGGCTGTCAAAAGCCCGNCTAAACAAGGCCNTAAAAACAAAAACGACGACACCTTGGGAGGAAGGTGCCGCCGTTTCTATGTCGGCCCGAAGCGTCGAGGGAGGGTCGGCTTCGGGTCTCNTTGCGGGGTCCGCCTCATTCAGGGAGGAGGAANGTGACGCGCACCCCGNCTTTCAGACGGCAGAACAGGGAGGGGTTCTGACGTCCGATCTCTATCTCTGCTTAGCCGCGGGAAGATTCCCATGCGACGCGGCGCAGCTCGGAACGGCTCAGNCCAAGGTCNGCCAGTTCNCGGTTGCTCAACGCGCTCAGACCGTCGAAAGTTTCACGGTACAGACGGTGCTGTTTGTAGCGGGTTGCCAGTGCTTCGAATGCGCCGCCGATACGGGCGAAGACGGAAGTTGTGTTTGCGGTTGTTGTGTTCATGTAAGCCATTTCGGCGCCTCTTTTTTCATCGGTNAATCATCTCGTTGCGTGCTATTTACGCTCTTTCTGCATTTGCACAACGGGCATAAAGTCAATGCCGCTATGCAGAAATCGCATAGGTTTGGATNGGCGCAACTTATTGATTANAAANGGTTTTGATCCTGCGGCGAAACGGCGCAACGTCATAAANCTGTCATATGGGNGTGNAGTGGGNAAAGGGGGCGACGACATCTGGGAGGAGGTAGATGTCGCCGCCAATTACAGACACATCCGGGAGGAGGATGGANGCGTCTGGTCTTTCCAAACTCAGCTGCATCCGGGAGGAGGAGGGATGCATCCAAGTCTTGGNNAAATCAGACACATTCGGGAGGAGGATGAATGTGTCTGGTCTTTCCGAAAGCGGGGCGCTTGGCCCTGCCTATGAACCTAAGTTAGCGCTAATTGCTGCGAGTGCACAATNTTTCTTTTTGCAATGCTGCTATGCGGCGAAAACATGGTACCCCTGCGTAATCCTTGGGCATTCCGCCTCATCNCTATGCAAAAATGGCCGTCCCCTTGCGCTTGGCGCAGAACCTGCCATTTCAGAANCNGTAATANAGGAGAATTTGCGCATGTCTGTGACCAAAGCAGAAGTCGAAGCGGCGCTGGCGCGGGTGCAACTGCCCGACGGGAAAAGCCTGCTGTCCCATGATCTGGTCCGCGCGCTGGTCGTCGAAGGCGATAANGTGCGATTCGTCATCGAAGCGCCCAACGCCGATGTCGCGCGCCAGATGGCCCCCCTGCGTGACGCCGCAGAGCAGGTGGTGCGCGATTTGCCCGGGGTAGGTGATGTATCGGTNGCNCTGACCGCCCATGGNCCCGCCCCGAAAGCGCCCAGTCTCAAGNTNGGNGGGCACCCCAAACCGCAAGAGGGGCCGATGAAGCCCAGTGGCGTGAAGCGCATCCTTGCCATCGGCTCGGGCAAGGGTGGGGTCGGGAAATCAACNGTCAGTTCCAACCTCGCGGTGGCGCTGGCGCGGGCGGGGCGCAAGGTGGGTCTGCTTGACGCAGATATATACGGTCCCAGCCAGCCGCGCATGATGGGGGTGAATAAACGCCCTGCCAGCCCCGACGGCAAAACGATCATTCCGCTGCAGGCNCATGGCGTGACCATGATGTCGATTGGTTTCATGTTGGAAGAGGGCAAGGCNGTNGTCTGGCGCGGGCCGATGCTGATGGGNGCGNTGCAGCAGATGCTGGGGCANGTGGANTGGGGCGAGCTGGACGTGCTGCTTGTCGATNTGCCGCCCGGTACGGGTGACGTGCAGNTGACGCTCTGCACNAAGTCCGAGTTGTCGGGCGCGATCGTGGTCAGCACACCGCAGGATGTGGCCCTGATCGACGCGCGCAAGGCGCTGGACATGTTCGCGACGCTGAANACCCCCGTGNTNGGNCTGATCGAGAATATGTCGACATTCGTCTGCCCGGATTGCGGTTCTCAGCATGANATCTTTGGNCATGGCGGNGTNGCGGCNGAGGCCGACAAGATGGGGGTGCCGCTGCTGGGCAGCCTGCCGATTGATCTNGACACCCGTCTGGCGGGGGANAACGGCACGCCGATCGCCGCGGGCGAAGGGCCGATGGCCGACGCCTATGCGCGTCTTGCGCGGGGTCTGATCGACGGCGGNATGGCCTGAANCGGGGTGGCGCNGGCGGCTACCCCAGCTCGCGCCCTTCGACCAGATGACCATAGAGCGTNGTCAGCATCGAGACGAAAACCAGCCCCTCTATAAGNTAGATCGCTGAATCCAGCATCAGGCGCAGGCCGGGNTCGGCGGGCGGCAGTATGCTTGCGATCACGCCCAACAACGTATTCACCACCGCCAGCAATACGGCCAGCGCCCAGAGCGTGCCTGCCAGCGGTTCCGTCNCGCGCCAGCTTTCGCGCACTGACATAACGTGCCCCAAGGCGGCGGCGGGCAATACCAGGCTGAGCCGCAGCGCNAGCCATAGGAAGGCCACGCCCGCCACCAGTCCGATCAAGAGCAGCGCCGCNGGGCTCGACCCGGTCAGCCCGCCCAAAAGCAGCATGGCGAGGCCTATGGGAAGNGCCGCAAGAAACTGGACGAAGCCCAGAACGATGGCCCGCCAGACATAGGCCCCGAACAGGCGCGCGCCGGGGCGCAGGTCGGTCCCGCCATGGCCAAGCAATACATAGCGGTGCCAGAGAATGGCCATCAGCGCATATCCAAGGATGCCGGCCAGCCCGCAGGCAATCAGGATCAAGAGTTGATCCGTGGGCGGNGGCGCGGCGTTGTCGATCACCTGATCCATCGCTCCAAGCGCATCTCCGGCCAGCACACCCGCCACGGCGGCAGCGCCCATCACCCAAAGCACCGCNGGCAGGATCACCCGCAGCGTGGTGGAGGGCGCGTGAAACAGCATGTTCAGCGCGTGGGTGAATAGAGCCGTNGCTTGGATCATGATGCACTCCCTCATTTTGCGGCACTACATGGGGTGGGTAGGACGAAAGGGCAAGATGCAGTCGGTCGAGGGGAGCTTCGGGCTGGGAAAGCGTGGGCGGTTGGGACGTCATGGGAAAAGTCGCGGGAATGCATGGGAAGTCTGGGAAATTATGGGCACCCCTTGNGCTATTGGCGGNTTCTGCCGATTCGCGGGCATGGGACTTGGCGTGCATTCTTAGGGTTCGGTTGGCGTTCTGCGGAACAGGCAACGAACACGCCCTGTGGATAACTATGTGCGCAAATTTTAGTGGGAAACTGTGGGATATTGTGCAGCCCGCAATTCATTAACAAGATATTGTGTTTGAGGTCTAAAGGATCTCAAATTAAGCCATTTTCCGCTCAAAAAGTTATACCAGATGTTGTTCCCACAGCCTGTGCAAAACAAAANATTGGGCATATTTCCAAAANATATGTAGACGCCCATCAATTCCCATGGCATCCCTAGTGCATCGGATGAGAACGGGACACGGGGCAGCAAACGACCCCAAAAATAATCAAAACCTAGCAGGTTTCATACAGGCACCTCGCTTTCATCAGACCAAAGAGATCCGGCGCGCGAGCGAGCAGACATCCCCCCAGGTGGCGCGCGCAGTCGGACTTCCCCCGCCAAGCTGCGGGACGTGGGCGGCGGGTTGATCAGTGGCAGCAGATCAACCCGCCGTTTCCATTTCCGGGGCAGGGCAGAAAGACGAAAAAACGAATTAAGCGCAAAGGCGCAAGAGGCAGGGACAGAACGTGAGCCGCAGGTTCAGAGGCGAAAGCCACCACAAGGTCGATACGAAGGGGCGGGTGTCTATCCCAGCCTCTTTTCGGCGTGTGTTGGAGGCTGGCGACCCGAACTGGAAAAACGGCGACAATCCCGAACTGGTCATTGTTTATGGCGACCAGCGCCGCAACTACCTTGAATGCTATACCATGGAAGCCATCGAAGAGGTCGACGCCAAGATCGACCGCATGCCCCGTGGCTCCATGCAGCGTAAGGCGCTGCAGCGTCTGTTCCACGGCCAGTCTTTCCCGACCACGGTAGATGAGACAGGCCGTTTGGTGCTGCCTGCCAAGCTGCGCAACAAAATTGAACTCAACGGCGAGGCGTTCTTTATCGCTGCCGGTGACACCTTCCAGATTTGGAAGCCCGAAACCTACGAGACCGAGGAAGAATCCTGGCAGCAAGAGCTGCCCGACGATGTCGACCCGCTCTCGTTCCTTGATGGTGATATGGAGGTCTGACGGAATGGTTGCTGCCTCTAACCCTTCCGCCCCTCACACACCCGTTCTGCTGCGTCCTATTCTAAACGCCGTGGCGCCCGTGGAAGGGGTCTGGCTTGACGGTACCTTTGGCGCGGGCGGCTACACCCGTGGNTTTCTAGAAGCCGGCGCCGCGCGTGTGATTGCGGTGGACCGTGACCCTCTGGCGTTCGAGATGGCAGCGGAATGGGCGGGCGACTATGGCGACCGCATCACCATGCAGCAGGGCGTCTTCTCGCGTATGGATGAATATGCCCAAGATCTTGATGGGGTGGTGCTGGATCTCGGCGTTTCTTCGATGCAGCTTGATCAGGCCGAGCGTGGGTTCTCCTTTATGAAGGATGGCCCGCTCGACATGCGGATGAGCCAAGACGGCCCCTCGGCGGCTGATCTGGTTAATGAGGCTGAAGAAGAGATCATCGCCAACATCCTGTTTCAATATGGTGAAGAACGCGCCTCCCGCCGGATCGCCAAGGCGATTGTCCGCGCCCGAGAAGACGCGCCGATCACCACCACATTGGAATTGGCCAAACTGGTCGAAGGCTGCCTGCCACGCTCCAAGCCGGGTCAAAGCCATCCCGCCACGCGCAGCTTCCAAGCGCTGCGCATCGCGGTGAACAATGAATATGGCGAGCTGTTCCAAGGGCTTATGGCTGCAGAGCGCGCGCTAAAGCCGGGCGGGAAACTGGCCGTGGTGACCTTTCATTCGGTCGAGGACCGCATGGTCAAACGCTTCCTCACCGCGCGGGCAGGGGCCGGGGGCAATGCCAACCGCTTCGCCCCTGCGCTAGAACAGGAAGCGCCGCAGTTTACACTGAAATCGCGCAAGGCTATCGGGCCCGACGCGCAGGAATTGGACGAAAACCCGCGCAGCCGCTCGGCCAAGCTACGGGTCGCCACGCGCACCGATGCGCCCAGTGGCGAGATTGACGCGAAATCCATCGGCATGCCGATGGTCAGGGGGATCTGAGAGATGCGCACGGTGATGTATATCCTCACCACTATTGCCGTGGTTGGTTTGGCATTCTGGGCCTACCGCGAGAATTACGCGACCCAGCAGGCACTGAGCGATGCTGACAGGCTGCATGCCAATATCCGCGCCACCCATGCCCGTCTGGCCGTCCTGCGCGCCGAATGGGCGTTCCAAAACCGCCCCGACCGGTTGCGCGATCTGGCCGACCTGAACTTTGACCGCCTCGGCCTGTTGCCACTGCATCCCGGCCAGTTCGGTCAGGTCGATCAGGTCGCCTATCCGCAGCCGCCGTCTGAACTGCTGCCGATCACCGATCCTGTGGATGTCTCGACCATGAATTACGACGCGCTCACAGGCGCGGATGAGTCCGAGGAGGACTTTGAATGATCCGCACCCCGCTTCGCCCACTGGCCCGTATCCTCGACGCCCGCGAAAAGGGCGAAAACCCCGACGCGATCGAGCGTGAGAACAAACGCATCCGCCATGAGCAGATGCGCGACAAGGCCCGGATGCGCGCCGAGGGGCGGCTGTTGGTCCTTGGCGTCTGTTTCCTCTGTGCTTTCACCGTGATCGGCGGGCGNATGGGTCTGCTGGCGATGTCNGAGCCGTCCGAGCCGCGCGGCCANGCGCCGGGGGCCGTGATCTCGGCCTCGCGCGCCGACATCACAGACCGCAACGGCAACCTGCTGGCGACGAACTTTGAGACNCACGCGCTCTACGCGCAGCCNCGCCATNTGATCGACCCCGAAGTGGCCGCGNAAAAGCTGGTCAAAATCTTTCCCGACCTGAAAGAAGAGCGTCTNATNAAGGATTTCACAGGNAAGCGTAAGTTCCTGTGGATCAAAAAGAAAATCAGCCCAGAGCAGATGCAGGCNGTGCATGATATCGGCGATCCGGGCNTNTTGTTNGCNCCGCGCGACATGCGNCTNTANCCNAANGGNTCGCTGGCGGCNCATGTGNTNGGCGGGGCGAGNTANGGCAANGANGGCGTCCACGCCGCCGANGTNATCGGCGTNGCGGGGGCCGAGAANTATTTCGACGACTACCTGCGCGACCCGGCCAATGGCGCGAAACCGNTGGAGNTGTCGCTNGANCTGACCGTGCANGCGGCATCTGAGCGGGTGCTCTANGGNGGCATGAANCTNATGAACGCCAAGGGTGCCACNAGCATTCTAATGGATGTNCACACTGGCGANGTGATCTCNGTCGCGTCGCTGCCTGATTTCGACCCCAACAACCGNCCNCGTCCGCTGACCCAAGGNGATGCNTCNGACAGCCCGCTGTTCAACCGNTCGGTGCAGGGGGTCTATGAACTNGGCTCNACCTTCAANATNTTTGCNGCNGCNCANGCGNTNGANTTGGGNCTGTTNAANGCCGACACGATCATCGACACCTCTGGCCCGATGAAGGTTGGNGGNTTCCGCATCGGTGANTTCCGNAACAAGAACTACGGCAAGCTGAGCGTCGCCGANATCATCGTGCATTCCTCGAACCGGGGCACAGGCCGNATGGCGCTGGAAATCGGNATCGAGCGGCAGCAAGAGTTCCTGAAAAGCCTCGGCTTCTTTGAACCGACCCCCTTTGAGATCGTCGAAGCCTCGGGCGGCAAGCCGCTGTTGCCAAGCCGCTGGACCGAATTGTCGAGCGTAACAATCTCTTATGGTCACGGGTTGTCGAGCACGCCGATGCACCTTGCCGCGGGCTATGCTGCCATTGCCAATGGCGGGCGCGTGGTGAAGCCCACGCTGCTGAAACAATCCGCCCCCCAGCTCGGCCCCCGCGTCATGTCGGAAGAGACCGCAGCACAAGCGCGGATGATGCTGCGCAAGGTCGTCACCGATGGCACGGCCAGCTTTGCCGAAGTGCCCGGCTATCAGATCGCGGGCAAGACCGGCACGGCGGACAAGCCCAAGCCAACAGGTGGCTATTATGAGGACAAGGTGATCAACACTTTCGCCAGCATCTTTCCCATCGATGACCCGAAATATGTGCTGATCGTCACCTTGGACGAACCGGTCGAAACCTCTGGCCCGAAACCACGCCGCACGGCGGGTTGGACAGCCGTGCCCGTAGCCGCTGAGATGGTCCGCCGAATCGCGCCTTTGCTGGGGCTACGCCCGGCTGTTGAACCGGTGAACGACGCTGTGCTAACGCTGACCAGCAGCAACTGAAAAGACATCTCTATGACCGACCGGGCCGTACCCCTTTCCTCTCTCGGGCTGACCGCGCGGGCGGGGGCCAATCCCATGATTACCGGGATCGCCGTGGACAGCCGCGAGATCCGCGAAGGCACGCTCTTCGCGGCCATGCCGGGCAGCCGCGTGCATGGGGCAGAGTTCATTCAATATGCCCTGCGGATGGGAGCGGCGGCGGTGCTGACCGATGCCGCAGGCGCCAAACTCGCAGCCGAGGAGTTGGCAGGCTCCAACGCCGCGCTGGTGGTCTCCGACTCGCCGCGCGAAGCGCTGGCACGCACAGCGGCGCTGTGGTTCGGCGGCCAGCCCGCCACGATGATCGCCGTGACCGGCACCAACGGGAAAACCTCGGTCTCGACCTTCGTGCGCCAGATTTGGGTTGAGATGGGATTGCCTGCCGTGAACCTTGGCACCACCGGGGTTGAGGGCGCATGGGCCGCCCCCTTAGCGCATACCACGCCCGAGCCGATCACCTTGCATCGTACGCTGGCCGAGGCCGCACAGAACGGCATCACCCACGCGGCAATGGAGGCATCAAGCCACGGGCTTGACCAACGGCGGCTGGACGGGGTGACGCTCAAGGCGGCGGGATTCACCAACTTCACCCAAGACCATCTTGATTATCACGAGACATTCGAGGCCTATTTCGCCGCCAAGGCCGCGCTGTTCGCCCGTGTTTTGCCCGAAGACGGCACGGCGGTGGTGAACATCGATGATAAAAAAGGCGTCGACATCGCGGCCATCGCCCGCGCGCGGGGCTGTGAGGTGATCACCGTGGGCCGCGACGGGGGTGATCTGCATTTGCAGGGCCAGCGTTTCGATGCGACGGGGCAAGATTTGCGCTTCACATGGCGCGGCAAGACCTATCAAAAGCGGCTCAATCTCATTGGCGGTTTTCAGGGCGACAACGTGTTGCTGGCCGCCGGGTTGGTCATCGCATGTGGCGCGGACCCGCAGGAGGTCTTCGACACGCTGCCGCATCTCACCACCGTGCGGGGCCGGATGCAGCTTGCCGCCACCCGCGACAATGGCGCGGCGGTGTTTGTCGATTACGCCCATACGCCCGATGCCGTGGCCACTGCCCTCGCGGCCATGCGCCCGCATGTGATGGGGCGGCTCGTTGCCATCGTCGGCGCGGGCGGGGACCGGGACCGGGCCAAACGCCCCTTGATGGGGCAGGCAGCGGCAGAGAATGCGGATTTGGTGATCGTGACCGATGACAACCCACGCAGCGAAGATCCGGCCAGCATCCGCGCCGCTGTACTGGACGGTGCGCCCGATGCGATGGAGGTCGGCGACCGCGCCGAAGCAATCCTGCGCGGGGTCGATGCGTTGGAGCCGGGCGACGCGCTGCTCATCGCGGGCAAGGGGCATGAAACCGGGCAGACCGTTGGTGACGACGTGCTGCCCTTTGACGATGTGGAACAGGCCAGCGTGGCCGTGGCGGCACTGGACGGGAGACTGGCATGAGCCTTTGGACTGCGAGCGAAGCGGCGGAGGCCACGGGCGGTCAGTCGCAGGGCGATTGGGCTTGCAACGGTGTCTCGATCGACACACGGACGCTGCAACCCGGCGATCTCTTCGTGGCCCTCAAGGCCGCGCGGGACGGGCATGAATTCGTGGCCCAAGCGCTCGACAAAGGGGCTGCTGCCGCGCTTGTGACCCATCTGCCCGACGGCGTCGCCGAGAATGCGCCGCTGCTGATCGTTGAGGATGTGCAGCAAGCGCTCGAAGCGCTTGGCCGGGCAGGGCGTGCGCGTCTGGGTCCGCAGGCCAAAGTGGCAGCGGTAACCGGTAGCGTCGGCAAGACCTCCACCAAGGAAATGCTGCTGGCGATCTTTGGCGATCAGGGCCGCGCCCATGCTAGCGTCGACAGCTATAACAACCACTGGGGCGTGCCGCTGACACTGGCGCGGATGCCGCGCGACACCGATTATGCGGTGATCGAAATTGGCATGAACCACCCCGGAGAGATTGCACCGCTCGCCAAACAGGCGCGGCCCGACGCGGCGATGGTGACCAATGTCGCCGCCGTCCACCTCGAAGCCTTCAAGGATGTCGCCGCCATCGCGGTGGAGAAGGCCAGCATCTTCGACGGGATGGAGCCGGGCGGCGTGGCGGTGATTAACGCCGACCATGAACATAGCGATATCGTGCTCGACAAGGCGCTGGAACGGGGCCTGCGCGAGACGACCTTTGGTCAAGCGGGCCATCACTACAAGCTGGGCGAGGTCAAAGTGCAGGGCGATGCCACCGTGGCCCAAGCAGAGGTCGAAGGCGCGCCGCTGATCTTCAAGATTGACACTCCGGGGCGGCATTTTGCGATGAACGCGCTTGGCGCACTGGCAGTGGCCGAGGCGCTTGGCGCGGATCGGGCGCTGGCGGTGCAATCGCTGGGCCGCTGGTCGCCTTATGCCGGACGCGGGGTGCGTGAGCGCATCCAACTGGACCCCGTGGATACCCATTTGGCGCTGGAGTTGATCGACGACAGCTATAACGCTAACCCGACCTCCATGGCCGCAGCACTTGAAGTGCTGGCGGCCTCGGAAGTGACCCATGACATTGGCCGTGTCAGCAAGGGGCGGCGGATTGCCTTTGTCGGCGATATGAAAGAGCTCGGCCCCGAGGCGTTAGCGCTGCATGCAGGGCTGGCCGATCTGGAGGCTACCCGCGCGCTTGACGTGGTGCATTGCGTCGGTCCGTTGATGAAAGCCTTCTACGACAACCTGCCCGAACACCAACGTGGCGATTGGACAGAGACCGCCGAAGAAATGTTGCAAGGTCTCCGCAGTCGTCTGGATTCCGGCGACGTCGTGCTGATCAAAGGGTCGCTTTCGATGAAGCTGGGCGGTATTGTTGACGCCATCCGCAAAATGGGCCATCCGGTCCCGACCGCCTGATTGGCGATTCACCCCACATGATGAGTTAGGACGCGATATATGCTCTATTGGTTGACGCTGCTGTCGGATGGCGGCGATTTCTTTAACCTGTTTCGCTATATCACTTTCCGCGCGGGCGGGGCATTTCTGACGGCATTGGTATTTGGTTTCCTCTTCGGCAAACCGCTGATCGAAGTGCTGCGCAAACGGCAGGGCAAAGGCCAGCCGATCCGCAATGATGGCCCTGAGGGGCATTTCGCCAAGGCCGGTACGCCCACCATGGGCGGGCTGCTGATCGTGGGGGCCTTGTTGACCTCGACCCTGCTTTGGGCGCGGCTCGACAATCCTTTCGTCTGGTTGGTGCTTTTCGTCACGATGAGCTTTGCCGCCATCGGCTATGCCGACGATCACGCCAAGGTCAGCAAGCAAAACACCGATGGCGTGCCGGGTAAGGTGCGGCTTTTGCTGGGTTTTCTTATTGCGGGCATCGCTGGATACTGGGCCGCGCAATACCATCCGGCAGAGTTGCAATACCAACTTGCGCTGCCGGTCTTCAAAGACACGCTGATCAACCTCGGCGTGCTCTTTGTGCCCTTCGCGATTATCGTCATCGTCGGTTCGGCCAATGCGGTGAACCTGACCGACGGTTTGGATGGTCTGGCGATCATGCCGGTGATGATTGCCGCGGGCGCGCTTGGCGTCATCGCCTATGCCGTGGGCCGGGTCGACTTTACCGACTATCTCGACGTGCATTATGTGCCGGGGACGGGGGAGATCCTGATCTTCACGGCTGGGCTCTTTGGCGGAGGCTTGGGCTTTCTGTGGTACAACGCGCCGCCCGCCGCGGTCTTCATGGGTGACACCGGCTCATTGGCGCTCGGCGGCGCTTTGGGGGCGATTGCAGTTGCAACGAAACACGAGTTGGTGCTGGCGGTCGTCGGCGGTCTCTTCGTGGTCGAGGCACTCTCGGTCATTGTGCAAGTGCTCTACTTCAAGCGCACCGGCAAGCGGGTGTTCCTGATGGCACCGATCCACCACCATTACGAGAAAAAGGGCTGGGCCGAGCCGCAGATCGTGATCCGCTTCTGGATCATCTCGCTGATCCTTGCCCTGTTGGGGCTGGCCACGCTCAAGGTGCGCTGAGCGCTTAGAAAATCGACCAGTCCATATGACGCGCCAAAAGGGCCAGTGCTTCGGTGCCCTTTTGGCTGTTGCCATAACGGTTCAACCCCGGTGACCAGACCGCGATGCTGGCGCGGCCCGGCACGATGGCCAAGATACCCCCACCCACACCGGATTTGCCCGGGAGGCCGACGCGGTAGGCGAAATCGCCTGAGCCGTCGTAATGCCCACAGGTCAACATCAGTGCGTTCAAGCGTCGGATACGGCTCGGCGCGACCAAGCGCGGCACCTCCGGCGCTTCGAT
>NZSX01000007.1 GCA_002703405.1 Sulfitobacter sp.
CCGGTGTCCATCGGGCGCGAGGCCCCGAAACGCGGCAGGGTGGTGCGATAGGCGCGGNTCAGAAACACCGCNTCGATCAGATCGCCCCGCGCCTGTTTGATCGCCAGCGCGGCGAGGTCNGNNTCATAGAGCGAGCCTTCGGCCATCACCCGGTTCACCGCCAGCGTCATCTGNTCGCGAATTTGCGCGACGCTNAGTTCNGGCACNNTTGCGTCACCGCGCCGCTCNTCGGCAAGCCATGCGTGGGCGTTGTCGATCGCCCGCTCGCCGCCTTTTACCGCTACATACATCAGGACACCTTTGTGCTTCGGGGCAGCGCCGCCANACGGTCGCCGCAGGTGAAAATGAANTCCANNCCNCGCGGGAAGAGCGCCGCGTTNTGNTGGAAGGCGGCGCGCTCGGGCAGCGACAGTGCCGCAGTATCCTTGATGCCGGGGCCGGAGAGGGTCGCGCCATCGCCGCGCAGATCATCCACCTCGACGATCAGCGTGGCAGAGCGGTCGGGGTAGGCGGCGGTCCCGAGGGGGAAGTCGCCGCGCGGCAGGTCGTCCCATGCGCCCAAGGCGAATTGTGNCGCNGTTGCGGGGGCGAAGGGCGCGCCGGTGTGGAAGGTGATCCANTCGCGCACTTCGGGCCGGTCGAAGCCGGGCGCGAGGTAGAGCGGCGTTTCGGGGTCGCAGAGCGTCAACAGGACGACCCCGGCGGCGGCGGAGAGACCCGCAGGCGGTTCGGCCCCGGTCACGCTGTTGATCTCCCCCGGTTTGGCCATGGCGTTCATCACCGCGCGAAAGGCAAAAGCGGCGTCTTTGGGCGCGTCGCGAAACCCACCTGTCAGCGATAGGGTCTGCATCAGTCTTCTCCTCTGACCATGGTGAAAAAGTCGACCTTGGTGGCGGCGGCCTTGGCGGCACGGCTGGCGCGGNGCTGGCNNTCGATCTCGGCCAGCGGGTCGAGCAGTTTGGCGCGGACCTCATCCGCCGCATCGCCCTGCATCAGCGCGTCGGTAAGGGCTGCTTGCAGCGCCTTGTCGCGGCTGCGGCCCTGCACATAGGCGTGGCCGTCTGCCCCATCCGTCAGCCGGACCGAACAGCGCGTGACCGACATCTCGCCCATGTTGAAGGCATCGCCCACNGCGCCCATNCGGCCCCGCAGCATGACGCCGCCGATCTCAGGCGCGCGGAGCACCTCATGGGCGGGCAGGGGGCCGAAGCCCTCCCAAAGCCGGGCGAGATCGCGGGCCTCGGCCCGTGCGAGCAGGCCCATCCACGCCTGCCTGTCGCGGGNCTTTTCCTTGGTTTCAACCGTCATCTAGACACCTTGTGCATTTGTCTAATTTACTATACAACTAGACAAGTATTAGCCGCTGGCCTTCCGCTGGCGCAAGCTTGGATATGTGAAACTTCTGCGACATGGCCCGTACTGCGATCTGGAAAACCATCACCGCCGCCCTGACCCANGANATCGCNGCGGGGAAATACGCCCCCGGTGACCGGCTCCCGACCGAGGCGCAGTTGGCGGCGCGCTTTGGGGTCAATCGCCACACGGTGCGCCGCGCGATCAGCGACATGAACGAGAGCGGGCTGACCTATAGCCGCCGGGGGGCGGGGGTCTTCGTGGCGCAGCGGCCCACGGATTATCCNATCGGCAAACGGGTGCGNTTTCACCAGAACCTCGCGGCGGCGGGGCGGGTGCCNGCNAAGGAGGTTTTGACNTTGGAGACACGNGCNGCNTCGGCCCATGAGGCCGNGCAGTTGGGGCTGGGTGGGGATGCAATGGTGCATGTCTATGAGGGGCTGTCACTGGCCGATGAGCAGCCCATCGCGATCTTCCGCAGCATCTTTCCCGCCGCGCGGTTTCCNGACCTGTTGGCGGCGCTTGAGGCCAGCCGNTCNGTCACCANNGCNTTGGCGCAGGGCGGGGTGGCGGANTACACCCGCGCCTCGACCCGGCTGACGGCGAANCTGGCCAATGCCACGCAGGCGCTGCATNTGCGNNTGTCCGAAGGCGCGCCGATCCTGCGCTCGGCGGGGATCAACGTGGACCCCGAAGGCGTGCCGGTGGAATACGGGGTGACGTGGTTCGCGGGTGACCGGGTGACGCTGACGCTCAACCCCGGCGACTAGCCGTATTTCTCAAGAAANGCTTCNNCGGGCAGGGTTTGGAAGTCCTTGAGCGATGCTTGCAGTCGATCATGCGGCCAATCCCACCACGCCAATTCCTCCATCCGCGCGGCGATGCTTTCGGAAAAGCGGCGGCGCAGCGGTTTGGCGGGGATGCCNGCGACGATCATATAGGGGGCGACATCGCGGGTGACGATGGCCCCGCCCGCCACCACCGCGCCGTGCCCGATGGTNACCTCGGGCCGGACCTGCGCGCCGTGGCCCAGCCATGTGTCATGGCCGATCACCGTGCGGCGGCTGCGGCGCAGGGCGAACCAGTNGGCGTCATCCTCGGNCCCGTCGAAGTAGTCCCCGGCGCGGTAGTGGAAGTGGTGCAGGCTGGCCTTTTCCATCGGGNGATCGGTGGCCCCGATGCGCACACTGGCGGCGATATTGCTGAACTTGCCGACTTGCGTGTTGGCGATGTCGCACCAGCGGTCGCAATAGGAGTAATCCCCGATCTCGGAATGGGCGAGGCGCGTGGCGCGCCCGATCTCGACATAGCGCCCGAACTGCGTGTCAGTCACTTCGCAGTCCGGGTGAAGGAAGGGCGCATCCGCTTTGAGACGCGCCATCAGTGGCCCGCCTCATTGCCCGCGATCAGTTTGCGGCGCAGCCAGCCCGAGAAGCTGTCCATCGCCACGACCATCAGAATGATCAGCACGATGTAATAGCTCACCTCTTCCCAGTCTTTCTGGGTGATGATCGCTTGGGTCAGCAAAAGACCGATGCCGCCCCCGGTGATCGCGCCGATGATGGTGGCAGAGCGGGTGTTGGATTCCAGATAGTAAAGTACTTGGCTCAGCAGAACCGGGGTGATCTGCGGGATCACGCCAAAGCGGTAGCGCTGCACGGGGGTGGCCCCGGTAGAGGCGATGCCCTCGATCTGCTTGTCGTCCACATTCTCAAGCGCTTCGGAGAAGATTTTGCCGAAGGTGCCGGTATCGGTCAGCAGGATTGCAAGCGATCCGGTCAGCGGGCCGGGGCCAAAAGCGCGTGACAGCACGATGGTCCAAATCAGCCCGTCGACCCCGCGCAGGAAGTCGAAGAGCCGCCGCGCGGCAAAGCGCAGACCGCCAAGCGGAGAGAAGTTCTTGGCCGCAAGAAACCCCAGCGGCAGGGCGATCATCGCCGCGCCAAAAGTGCCGAGGAAGGCCATGAGAACGGTCTCGACCAGCGCCCAAGCCACATCGCCGTGACGCCACATCTTGTTGGTCCAAAAGTCCTGCCAGATCGCGCCATATTCACCGCTGCGCAACAGCTCAAGCGGGGACATGCCGTAGTAGGGGCTGTCGAGCGTGAAGAAGAACAGCTCCCACCCGTTGAAATAGCGGAAGACCTCGGCGCGGTTGCGGGTGATCGTCAGGCGGCCTGCCTCCGTGGTCACGGCAAGACGGTTTTTCGAGGCGTTGATCCACGCGGGCAAGGGGCCATCGGGCAGGGTGGCGTTGACGCCGCTGCGCCCCGGCGTGGCGGTGATCAGCCCGTAGCCCGGCACGTCATAGCGCACCTCTGGCCCCAGTTTGACGGTATGGCCGTTGCCCAGCTCGACGATAGAAGTCTCGCCCAAGGTGACCCAATCGGGGGCGGTGCCGGGGGCATAGCGGCCCTTGCGCTCGCCTTCGATGGCGATCTCCATCTCGCCGTTGCGGTTGTCGCGGGCGACATGGGTTTTGTAGCTATAGCTGTCGGCCACCAGCGTCTTCATGTTCGACACGTTGATGCGATAGCCCAGCCCTGCCACGTCAAAGGCAAAGAAGACGTAAGTGAGGTAGGCAAGGGTCAGCACCGGGGCGGCAAGGCTCGCCATGCGTTTGCGCCGGAAGCTACGGCTGGCGACCTGCTGAGCGGGGAGGGTGGAAGCGGTAAGGTCGGTCACAGGATGGCTCCCTTGTCCTTATAGGCGCGGCCATGGGTCAGCCGATCACGGAAATGGCTTGAGACTTGGTCGACGATGATGATGGTGCCGAAGAGCAGCAGAAAGATCGCCGCCGCCTCGTCGAATTTGCCTTGGCCCCAAGACATCGTGTTGCGCAGGTCATAGCCGATGCCGCCTGCGCCGACGAAGCCAAGGATGGCCGAGGCGCGGATGTTGATCTCGAACCGCAGCAGCGCATAGGAGAGGTAGTTGGGCGCGACCTGCGGCACGACGCCCAAGACCATCCGTTGCAGCCAGCCTGCGCCAACGGATGCCAGCCCGTCCACGGGTTTGAGAGAGGCGTTCTCGTTCACCTCGGAGAAGAGCTTGCCAAGCGCGCCCACCGTATGCAGCGCGATGGCGATCATCGCGGGCACCGGGCCGCCGCCCAGAAGGAAGATCAGCACCAGCGCGACGACGATCTCAGGCACCGCGCGCAGCACGTCGAGCAGGCGGCGCAGCGGAGCCACAAGCCATGGGGCGGGGGCAAGGCCGCGGGTGGCCAGAAGGGCAGCGAAGAAAGCCAGCAGCGCGCCGATCAGCGTGGCGGCCCCGGCGATGTTCACCGTCTCGATCAGAGAGGGGAGGTATTTCACGAAATAGCCGGGCAGCAGATGGATGCGCTCCCAAGCCTCGCCCAGTACATCGGCGGGGAAGTCAAAGATATTGGGCAGCCCTTTCCAGAAACCGCCTGCGTTGCGGGCATTGGCGGTGCCGAAACCGCCGATCAGCAGGGCCAGGAAAACGACCAGCAGGATCATGTTCATCACCCGCTTTTGTCGGGTGTGGGCAAGGTAATCCGCCGTGATCTGCGGTGCGGTGGTGGTCTGGTGCATCTGTCGTCCCCCTATGACGACAGGCCCCGACAATCGTTGTCGGGACCTGCCAGATGTCTTGTAATCGCTGCGATCAGTTGGATTTCGCCTTGCGCGCTTCGACGATGGAAACATAGGCGTCATGCGCGATCGGATCGAAACCAAGGCTCTCGCCCGCGGCCACGCCGTAGGCGCAATCGGNGTCTTTCTNGTGCAGTTCATCCACCAGTTGGGTCANCGTCGCCTTGNCCTCTTCAGGCAGGGCCTTGCGCAGCACGACCGGGCCTTCGGGGATCGGCTTGGAGCGCCAGATTTCCACCAGATCGTTCATGTCGACGAGGCCCGCGTNCACGGCTTTGCGCAGCGCGCCGGAGTTGTAGCCGTCTTCCCANTTGCCCTGACCGTCGGCCCATGTCACGCCGCCNNCNACGTCNCCGTTGTTGACCGCGACGATGGTCTGCTCATGGCCGCCGGTGAATTTCACTTCGCCGAAGTAATCGCCGGATTCCATNGTGGCACCGGTNGTCTGGGGGATTTCGATNGANGGNATNAGNTAGCCGGAGGTGGAGTTCGGATCGCCAAAGCCAAAGACCTTGCCTTGCATGTCTTCGAGGCTGTTGATGCCCGCATCTTTGCGTGCGAAGCCGATGGAGTGGTAGCCATAAGAGCCATCAAGGTTGATCTTGACCAGTACTGGCTCAACCGCTTCGGGGTCTTGCAGGTAAACGGCGGCATAGGCCGAGGCACCCAGCCACGCCATGTCGAGCGTGCCGCCCAGCAGACCTTGGATCACGCCGTTATAGTCGGCAGGGGCGAAGAGTTTGGCCGGAACGCCAAGGCGCTCTTCGGTATAGCCGCGCAGACATTCGTAGGAGTTCATCCGGTCCTGCGCGTTTTCCCCGCCGAGGATGCCAATGCGAAATTCGGTGACATCTGCGGATTGAGCCAGTGCAGCGCCGGTCAGGGCCGTGGTTGCCAGTGCGGCGGCGATGAGCTTCTTCATTTTGTCGTCTCCAGTTTGAAAATATGCCCCTTGGGGCGGGTCGTGTCAGGCTGGCACCTTGTCCAGCGTTTCGATCTCGGTTGAGGTGGCGGCTTCGGAGAAGCTGCTGTCTGCACCGTAGATTTCGCGGGCCATACTGGTGGTCAGCTGCTCGGGCGTGCCGTCAAAGACGATCTTGCCGTCGCGCATCCCCACCACGCGGTCGCAATAGCGACGCGCGGTATCCAGCGTGTGAAGGTTGGCGATGACCATGCGGCCATCTTCCTCGTGGATGCGGCGCAGTGATTGCATCACCACCTGCGCGTTCATTGGGTCGAGGCTGGCGATGGGTTCATCGGCCAGAATGATCTGCGGGTTTTGCATCAGGGCGCGGGCGATGGCGACGCGCTGTTGCTGCCCGCCGGAAAGCGCCTCGGCCCGTTTGGGCGCGTGCTGCGCGATGCCCAGACGGTCGAGGATCTCTATCGCGCGGATGATGTCAGCATCGGGGTAGAGGTTGAAGATGCTGCTCAACGTCGAGCGGCGATTGAGCGTGCCGTGCAGCACGTTCGACACCACATCCATCCGTGGGACGAGGTTGAACTGCTGAAAGATCATCGCGCATTCTGCCTGCCAGCCGCGCCGGGCAGCGCCGCGCAGAGCAGTCACATCGCGCCCTTGGAACAGGATCTGCCCCGAAGAAGAATCGGTCAGCCGGTTCAACATACGCAGCAGCGTGGATTTCCCCGCGCCGGAACGGCCAATGATTCCGATCATCTGCGGCTTGTCGACCTGCAGATTGGCGCGGGCTACCGCTGTGTTTGCGCCGAATGTTTTGGTCAGTTCAGAAATGACGAGCATAAGTCCCCCGGGGTTTGCGGGGCGAGCTATCGCAGCGGTGAATGTCACGAATGTTTAAGTTTGACGAAGCTTTTGTAACGCGCGGCTTTTTCGGGAACGGCTGCCCAAGTATGGGCGTTTGTGCTTGCTTTATAGGCGGTTGGGTGGCGCGGCTGCCCCCGCGCGGGGCAGTGCGCAGGCTGGGGAATGTGCGGCGCGAGGGCCAGCCAACCTCAATAAAACAAGGGCCAGTCGAATAGAGCTTGCGGAACAAAGCCCCCGGATTAATGCTTTCTCTTACAGGGCGGTTCGGATAGGGCCGCATTGGATCAGACCGCGCAGCCTCGCGCGGCGGACCGTAATATCTTTGGCCGGATCACCGGTCGCGCAGTGCCACCCAGCCGCGCCCCCTTCGGTGATACAGGCCCCCGACAAGCATCTAAAGGAGCGCGTTTATGGACGCCCAGATTATCGCATTTTTGATTTTGTTGCCGATCACATTGGTTTTTGTCTACGCAGGCATCCACGAATTCCGGCGCTACAAAAGCGAGGGCAAGGCGAACTATGGGCTGGTTTTCGATGAGGAAAGCGGCACGACCCATGTCAGCGGCATCGCCGAAGACGAAGACCCCTTCGACCCCGACGATTTTGATCCCAACGACTACAACGATCCCGAAGTGAAAACCGACGCGGATGAGCGCAAATCGTGAGCGGTAAGACCCGCAGCGCCGCTTTGCTGCTCTGGCTCGCGCTGCCCGCGGGTGCCGACACCTCCGCCGAGATCGTGATCTTGGGGGAGGTACATGACAACCCCCATGCCCATCTCGAACAGGCCGCCGCGCTGGAGACGCTGCGCCCCACTGCCGTGGTGTTCGAGATGCTCACTGCCGCGCAGGGGGCAAAAGCCGATGCCGATCGCAGCCAGATCGCGCAGGCTTGGGTGGCAAGCGGTTGGCAGGATTTCGACATCTACGCGCCGATCTTCGATGCTTTGGGCGAGGCGCGGATCATCGGTGCCGCCGCCCCCCGCGAGGCGGTGCGCAGTGTTTATCTTGAGGGTGCAGCCGCGCTCTTCGGGCCGGAGGCGGCGCGCTTTGGCCTTGATCAACCACTGCCGGACGATCAGCAGGCGGCCCGCATAGAGGTGCAGTTCGCCGCCCATTGCCGGGCCATGCCGCGCGACATGATGGGCGGCATGGTCGCCGTGCAACGCTACCGCGACGCCACATTCGCGCGCGCGGCGCTTGAAGCGCTCGAGACCTACGGTCCGCCCGTGGCCGTGATCACCGGCAACGGCCATGCCCGCACCGATTGGGGCATTCCCGCGCTGATCGCGCAAGCGGCCCCCGAGATCACGACCCATGCCATCGGCTTTGTCGANANACAGACAGAGATGCCNTTTGANGAGACCCGCCTGATCCCGCCCACCAAGCGNGAAGACCCCTGTAACGCCCTGACCAAGAATTAAAGGACCCGCCCATGTACCTTGCCATGAACCGTTTCACCGTACTGCCCGAGAATGCCGCCGCATTCGAAGAGCTTTGGCTGAACCGCGAAAGCCATCTGAAAGAGACGGAGGGGTTNGTGTCCTTCCACATGCTCAANGGGNCNGANNAGGANGGGACGATCCTCTATGCCTCGCACACCATTTGGGAAAGCGAAGCGCATTTTCGGGCATGGACCACCAGNGACGCCTTCCGCGCAGCGCATGCGCGGGCGGGGCAAACCCGCAAGCTGCACGAAGGCGCGCCACGGTTCGAGGGCTTTCAGNCCATTCAGCAAATCGAAGCGGTCTGACGCGGGNCAGGCTGGGCCTTTCTATACTTGACTAAAATAATCGGATTAAGTAGCCGTTATAAGAGCCCGGTATTTTAACCGGGGTATGAANGACTTTACGCCGAAACTGTCCAAGCCACCGCGCGTCGGAAGCCCGGATGTCAATGGAAAGGAGCCCGCCCCCGTGAGGACACCCGTGANCACGCCCGAGCCAATGGCCCATGCCCGGCTACAGANTCANTCCAACAACAGCTGGCGCGATATCGCGCTTGGCAGCANCGATACCGCGCCCTGCGANGGCTTTGGCCTTGAGCACCTCATNGATCTGCAACGCGCCCGCCAGATGGGGGACGCAGGATGAGCCTGATGCAAAAGCTGCCCGATCCCTCGCCNGCAGNCCNNCCGGTCGAAGACGCCGTGCATGATGCGCGTGCCTTGGTGCCCAANGGCTCGACGGCCAATATCGTGCTGGATGGCCAGACCTATACGCTGCGCATCACGCGGGCAGGGAAATTGATCCTGACGAANTAGGCCGNGCNGNTGCNCAAGTGCGGCGCGGAACGCCTAAGGCGCGGCTGCGGCTTGCCCTNNCGCCACGGCGTCTTTACTGANGCGANATGCCCGGCCTTTTCGCCTTTTCCGTCCTTCGCCGCTGACATGCTGGCCCTGCTGAGCCTGTTCTTCGCGGCCCTGCTGGCGGCGACGCTGATCCCCGCGCAATCCGAAGCGGTGCTTTTGGGGCTGATGTGGTCGGGTGCCCATGCCACGGNGCTGTTGTGGCTGGTGGCGACGCTGGGGAATGTGNTGGGCTCGNTNCTGAACTGGCTGCTNGGGCGCTACCTCANCCATTTTGCCGATCACCNCTGGTTTCCNTTCTCGGCGCGGCANATGGCGCGGGCNTCTGGCTGGTATCNACGCTGGGGCTATTGGAGCCTGCTGGCCAGTTGGGTGCCGATCATCGGCGATCCGCTGACCTTNGCCGCGGGCATGATGCGCGAGCCGCTTTGGCGCTTNTTNCTGNTTGTCACNCTTGCCAAAGGCGGGCGCTATTTGGTGCTGATCCTGCTCGCGCGNGGGGTTCTGTGANNCTCAGNGNGGGGTGATCCCTTCGAGCGGCGGCAGCGGGNTGGGCNTGGTCACAAGGGCNGGACGGCGCTTTTCGTAAAAGGCATTGCCGCCTGCGGTCACNACGTAATGCATGTTGTTGTAATTGGCATTGTACCACGCGGCGTGGAAGAATTTCGCGCGGGTGACCTTGGGGTGCCGCTCACCTTGAAGCACCGCCAGCGCCGTGGCGCGGGCCAATGGGGCNCCGCGGTCGNTCATCGGTTTCGTCATCACNCCNGGNGCGAANTGATTGNGCTGGCCGACCACNCCGCAGACCGTNTCNGGGAAGGCTTCGGAATGGACNCGGTTCAGCACGACCGTGCCCACGGCNACCATCCCGTCGCGGCTGGAGCGGTTGGATTCGAAATACATNGCCCGCGCCATACACTCCACCTCATCCACCGGNACCGCGACCACTTCGGTCTGCTTACCGCCACAAGCGGCGAGCAGGCCAAGGCCCAGCATCAAAGCGGCGGTGCGGATTTTCGGGGGCTGAACNCGCATGGGCGGCCTTTCTGGNTGAGGGGGCAGNTGGCGCGTAATTTTCCAGCAAACGCGGGGCGAGGCAAGNCCCGCGCCCGCGCTCNGGCGGTTTCTCTCCGNGCGGGGCGCGCGGGGGCGCTTGGGCTGACGATTGATCTAGTGTAATGCTTGATAAAACAGTCATGAACCCAGCAGGGCCGTTCTTATGAAAGTCACCTACCGGGATGTGAAAACCGACATCCTGTCAAAGATCACCAAGGGNGAATGGCCTCTGGGNAGTCTTGTGCCCAATGAGGTCGATNTGGCCGAGACCTATGGCTGCGCCCGCGCGACGGTCAACCGTGCCATGCGCGAATTGGCCGACGAAGGGTTTATCGANCGNCGCCGCAANGCCGGGACGCGNGTGCGGATGGCCCCGGTNCGGCAGGCGCGCTTCGACATTCCGCTGGTNCGGGCCGAGATCGAAGAGAAGGGCGCTGATTATCGCTATTCGNTGGTCAGCNACGCGGTTGAGNCTGCGCCGGACTGGCTNCGCGCGCGGCTGAAACTGNNCGCNGGNNGNGAGGNGNTGCATCTGGTCTGNATGCATTACGCCGANGGCGATCCCTATCAATATGANGANCGCTGGATCAACCTTGCGACCCTGCCGCAGGCGCGGGAGGAGGATTTCGCAGCGGTGGGGCCGAACGAATGGCTGATCTCGGCGATACCTTTTTCGGATGTTGAGATCAGCCTCTCCGCCGGACTGGCAGATCAGCGGCTGAGCGAGTATCTCGGCTGCGCCCTGGGCGATCCGGTTTTCACCGTCGAGCGGTCGACATGGTGGGAGGGGCAGGCGGTGACCTATGTGCGACTGTCCTACCGCCCCGGTCACCGTCTGACGACCCGTTATTGATGTGCCGCCGCCCGAGGGCAGCGGCACATGGCGCTCAAAGGATGCCCGGCAGGTTCAGCCCATGTTCGCGCGCGCAATCAAGCGCCGCGTCATAGCCCGCATCCGCATGGCGCATCACGCCCGTCGCCGGGTCGTTCCAGAGCACCCTTTCGATCCGGCGATCGGCGTCCTCGGACCCGTCGCAGCAGATCACCATGCCGGAGTGCTGCGAGAAGCCCATGCCGACCCCGCCGCCGTGGTGCAGTGACACCCATGTGGCCCCCGAGGCAGTGTTCAAAAGCGCGTTCAGCAGCGGCCAATCCGACACGGCGTCAGAGCCGTCTTTCATCGCTTCCGTCTCGCGGTTGGGCGAGGCGACGGAGCCGCTGTCGAGGTGATCGCGGCCAATCACGACCGGCGCGCTCAACTCGCCTGTGCGGACCATTTCATTGAAGGCAAGGCCGAGCCTGTGGCGCACGCCAAGCCCCACCCAGCAGATGCGTGCGGGCAGACCTTGGAAGGAAATACGCTCGCGGGCCATGTCGAGCCAGTTGTGCAGATGCGTGTCCTCAGCGAGGATTTCTTTCACCTTGGCGTCGGTCTTATAAATATCCTCCGGATCGCCCGAGAGTGCCGCCCAGCGGAACGGGCCGATGCCGCGGCAAAAGAGCGGGCGGATATAGGCCGGGACGAAACCGGGGAAATCAAAGGCGTTCTCCAGCCCTTCCTCCAGCGCCATCTGGCGGATGTTATTGCCATAGTCGACCGTGGGGATGCCCGCGGCATGGAAATCGACCATCGTCTGCACCTGCACCTTCATCGAAGCGCGGGCGGCTTTTTCGACCGCTTTGGGATCGCTCTCGCGTTTCTCGCGCCATTCGCCCATCGTCCAGCCCTGCGGCAGATAGCCGTTTACCGGGTCATGGGCCGAGGTCTGGTCGGTTACGATATCGGGGCGGACCCCGCGTTTCACCAGTTCGGGGAAGACATCGGCGGCATTGCCCAGGAGGGCCACGGACTTCGCCTCGCCCGCTGCGGTCCAGCGGTCGATCATTGCCAGCGCCTCATCAAGGCTGTCGGTCTTTTCGTCGACGTAGCGGGTGCGCAGGCGGAAATCGATGCTGTCGGGGTTGCACTCCACCGCCAGACAGCAGGCCCCGGCCATGACCGCCGCCAAGGGCTGCGCGCCGCCCATGCCGCCAAGCCCGCCGGTGAGGATCCATTTGCCGGTCAGATCGCCGCCATAATGCTGGCGGCCCGCCTCGACAAATGTCTCATAGGTGCCCTGCACGATGCCTTGCGAGCCGATGTAGATCCACGATCCGGCGGTCATCTGGCCGTACATCGCCAGACCCTTTTTATCGAGCTCGTTGAAGTGATCCCAATTCGCCCAATGCGGCACGAGGTTGGAGTTGGCGATCAACACGCGGGGCGCGTCTTTATGGGTTTGAAAGACGCCGACAGGCTTGCCCGATTGCACCAGCAGCGTTTGGTCGTCCTCCAGCGAGCGCAGCGAGGCGACGATCATGTCGTAATCTTTCCACGTCCGCGCCGCGCGGCCGATGCCGCCATAGACGACCAGCTCATGCGGGTTCTCGGCCACGTCAGGGTGCAGGTTGTTCATCAGCATCCGCAGGGGCGCTTCGGTGAGCCAGCTTTTCGCCGAAAGCTCGGTGCCTGTCGCGGGATAGACGTCACGGGTGTTCTTGCGCGGATCGCTCATGCTGTGCCTTTCAGGGTCGGGGCCAGGGCGGCCAGAGTTGTCAGGATGTCGGTCAGGTGGACGCGCAGTCGCGCGGCTTTGTCGGGATCATAGGGCCAAGGCGGCGCCTCGGCGCCGAGGTAGCTATTTTGCGCCAGTTCCATCTGGATCGCGTGGACCCCTTCGGCGGGGCGGCCATAGTGTCGCGTGGTCCAGCCGCCTTTGAAGCGCCCGTTGGTGACCGAGGTATAACCGGGCGCGGCGGCGCAGATCTTTTCAACAGCCGCTTCGATTTCAGGCGCGCAGGTGGTGCCGAGGTTCGTCCCGATGTTGAAATCGGGCAGCGGGCCGACAAAGAGGAACGGGATCAGCGAGCGGATTGAGTGGCAGTCATAGAGGATCGCGACCCCATGTAGGTCGCACACGCGGGCCAGTTCCGCCTCAAGCGCCGCATGATAGGGGGCGTGGAATGCTCGGCGGCGGGCCTTAACTTCGTCTGCGTCGGGCGGGGTGGTCCAAATGTCCTGCCCGTCGAAATCCGTCAGCGGCACCAGCCCGGTGGTATTCTGACCGGGGTAGAGCGATGCGCCAGACGGATCGCGGTTGGCGTCGATCACATAGCGGTGGAAGGTCGCGCGCACCGTGGTCACCCCGGGCAACAGCCCTTCGTAAAGGTGATGGATATGCCAATCGGTATCCGCCAGTTCGCGCCCACGCGGGTTAAGGTCATGTCTGACCGTGTCGGGCAGATCGGTGCCGGTATGGGGCAGGCCGAGCACGATAGGGCTGTCGCCTCGGGTGATCTCAACGGGCGTCATGCGGAAAGCTCCGGCATGTCGAGGGAGGCGGCGCGGGTGATCTCACCTTCGGCCACCATCTGTGCTGCGCGTTCCAGATCGGGGGCGAGGTAGCGGTCCTCATCCAGCGTCGCGACATCCTTGCGCACCCGTGTCACCACGCGCTGCAACGTCTCGCTGGTGGCCAACGGCGCGCGGAAGTCGATGCCTTGTGCCGCGCAGAGCAGCTCGACCCCCAAGATACGGTTGAGGTTCTCGATCATCTGCCCCAGCCGCCGCGCGCCATGGGCGGCCATGCTGACGTGATCCTCCTGGTTGGCCGAGGTCGGCGTGCTGTCGGTAACGCAAGGATTGGCGAGATGCTTGTTCTCGCTCATCAGCGCGGCGGTGGTGACTTCGGCGATCATATAGCCGCTGTTGAGGCCGGGGTTTGGCGTAAGGAAGGGCGGCAGGTTGAAGCTGAGCACCGGATCGACGATCAGCGCCACGCGGCGCTGCGCGATGGCGCCGATCTCGGCCACGGCGAGGGCGATCATATCGGCGGCGAAACCCACCGGCTCGGCATGGAAATTCCCGCCTGAAACGATCAGGTCTGCGCCCACAAGCACCAGCGGGTTGTCGGTGGCGGCATTGGCTTCGACCTCAAGCGTGCGAGCGGCCATGCGCAGCACGTCCATCGCGGCTCCGGTCACCTGCGGCTGGCAGCGGATGCAGTAAGGGTCTTGGACGCGGGCATCATTCGCCACATGGCTCTCGCGGATTTCCGAGCCGTTGAGCAGGGCACGCATCGTCTCGCCTGCTTCAATCTGGCCGCGATGGCCGCGCAGGGCGTGGATCTCGGGTTGCAGCGGCGCGGTGGAGCCCATGATCGCATCGGTCGACAGGGCTGAGATTACCAGCGCTGAATTTGCCGCCCGCCATGCGTCGAACAACCCCGCCAGCGCGAAGGCGGTCGAGAATTGCGTGCCGTTGATCAGCGCCAGCCCTTCTTTGGGTCCGAACTCTAGCGGGGTGAGACCAGCGGCGGTCAGTGCCTCGCCGCCGGGCATGACGCGGCCTTCAAACTCCGCCTCGCCGTGGCCCATCATCGCAGCGGCCATATGGGCCAAGGGGGCCAGATCCCCCGAGGCACCAACCGAGCCTTGCGCCGGGATCACCGGGGTCACGCCCCGCTCCAGCATGGCTTCGATAAGACCTACGACCTCAAGCCGCACGCCTGAGGCACCGCGCCCGAGGCTCAGCAGTTTCAGCGCCATCAAGAGCCGCGCATGGCCGCGCGGGATCGCGGGGCCGACGCCGCAGCAATGCGACAGGATCAGGTTGCGTTGCAGGGTGGCCGTGTCTTCCGCGGCGATCTTGACGGAGGCGAGCTTGCCGAAACCGGTGTTCACGCCGTAGACGGCATCCTCGCCCGCCACCGCTTTGGCGATGCGTGCATGGGCCAGTTCGATGGCCGGGCGGCAGGCGGGGTCAAGCTTTACCGCGGCCTCTTCGCGGTAGATGCGGGCCAGATCGTCCAAGGTGGCCGCGCCGGGGGTGAGGGTCAGGGTGGTCACGATTGGCCTCCGAAAATGCGAGAATGAAGCGGGTTGAAGCCGATGCGATAGGCAAGCTCGGCCGGATGTTTGATGTCCCAAACGGCAAGGTCGGCGCGTAGGCCGGGGCGGATCATGCCGCAGTCGTCCAGCCCAAGGGCACGGGCGGCGTGCTGCGTGGCACCCCGCAGCGCCTCTTCGGGTGTCATGCGGAACAGGGTGCAGCCCATGTTGAGCGTCAGCAGCAGCGAGTTCAGCGGCGAAGACCCGGGGTTTATATCCGTCGCCAGCGCCATCGGCACTCTGTGTTTGCGCAGCAGGTCAATCGGGGGCGCTTGGGTTTCGCGTAAAGTGTAGAAAGCACCGGGCAGGATGACCGCGACGGTGCCCGCCTCAGCCATCGCTTTCACGCCGTCTTCGTCAAGGTATTCGATATGATCCGCCGAGAGCGCGCCATAGGAGGCCGCGAGTTTTGCGCCGCCGAGGTTTGACAGCTGCTCGGCATGGAGTTTGACGGGCAGGCCCAGTTCCTGCGCCACGTCAAAGACCCGCGCGATCTGGGCGGGCTGAAAGGCGATACCCTCACAGAACCCGTCGACCGCATCGACCAGCCCCTCGGCATGAGCGGCGCGCAGGGCGGGGATGCAGACCTCGTCGATATAGGCGTCGTCACGGCCTGCGTATTCGGCAGGCGTGGCATGGGCGCCGAGGAAGGTGGTGCGCACCCGGATCGGGCGCTGCTGGCCCACGGCGCGGGCGCTGCGGAGCATGCGCAGCTCGGTGTCGATATCCAGACCGTAACCGGATTTAATCTCGATCCCCGTGACGCCTTCGGCGATCAACACATCGACGCGGCGCAGGGCTTCTGCCAGCAGATCGGCTTCACTGGCGGCGCGGGTGGCGGTGACGGTTGAGACGATGCCGCCCCCGGCGCGGGCGACGTCTTCGTAGCTGGCTCCTTCAAGGCGCATTTCGAACTCGCGCGCGCGGTCGCCGCCGTGGACGATATGTGTGTGGCAGTCGATCAGACCGGGGGTGACGAGGCGGTTGCCCAGCGATACTGTCGGCTGGTCGCGAAAGGCACGCGGCAGATCAGCGCGNGGGCCNACCCATGCGATCTNGCTNCCGGCAATCGCAATCGCNGCNTNCTCAANCANTCCATAGGGTTCTGCGCCNTCTAANGTCGCNGCGGTGAGGTCGATCANGACCCGGTCATGCTCTGTCATCTCTATCGCCNNCTCCTNAGGTTTNNCTTTNCTAACGCGNTTTTAANTGNTATATGTCTATACATAAAAAACCGAAAGGCCGTCAAATGATTTTNGCAAANCNCGCAAGACTGCCGCAGGGCTGGGCGCGGGACGTTCGGATTACGGTNGCNNAGGGCCNCATCACGGCGGTGCANACCGNNCANACGCCNCATCCTGACGACAGCCGCGTCGATACCCTGCTGCCNGCGCTNGCCAACCTGCACAGCCACAGCTTTCAACGCGCCATGGCCGGGATGACCGAGNNGCGNATGGCNGGNAAAGACAGTTTCTGGACGTGGCGNGANCTGATGTANCGCTTNACCGCCCATCTCACGCCCGCGCATATNGANGCCATNGCCGCNTTTGTTTTCCTTGAGATGCAAGAGGCNGGTTTTGCCAGCGTGGGCGAGTTTCATTACCTGCATCACCAGCCCNACGGCACGCCCTATGATGATCTGGGNGAGCTTTCGGCCCGGATCGCGGCGGCGGCGGCGGAGACGGGGATCGGGCTAACNCATNTGCCGGTGCTCTATACCTACGGNGGNGCGGGGCAGNTGCCCTTGCAGNCGGGNCAGGCGCGTTTTGGCAATGGGGTGGCGCAGTTCAATGCGCTGGTGGAGCGNGCGAAACGGGCGGTNGNTGATCTCNCCCCAGACTGCCGNGTNGGCATCGCGCCGCATTCGCTGCGCGCCACAGCCCCGGCGGNACTGGCCGAGGTGCTGGCCGCGCATCCCGAGGTGNCGACCCATATCCACATCGNCGAACAGCCNAAGGAAGTCGCAGACGTCTCGGACTGGCTCNGCGCGCGGCCGGTAGACTGGTTGCTGGCGAACGCTGAGGTNANCGAGAACTGGTGCCTGATCCATGCGACCCATATGACCGAAGCAGAGACGGCGGCCNTGGCCCGNACCGGCGCGGTGGCGGGGCTCTGCCCGGTAACAGAGGCGAATTTAGGCGATGGGCCGTTCAACGGGCCGGGCTACCTCNCNGCCGGNGGGCGGTTTGGCATNGGGTCGGATTCCAACGTGCTGATNTCATTGACCGAAGAGTTGCGCACNTTGGAGTATTCCCAACGCCTGCGCGATCTGGCGCGCAACGTGATGGTGCCGGGCGAAGGCTCGGTCGGGGAGANGCTNTATACCGGNGCCGCGCGCGGCGGTGCNCAGGCGCTTGGCCGGGGCCGGGGCGAGATTGCAGTGGGCGCATGGGCCGANCTGANGGCGATCGACAGCCAAGACCCGGCNCTTTGTGCGCTGCGGCCCGNGCAACTGCTCGACGGTCTGGTCTTTGCCGCGAAGGATCNTGTTGTGACGGATCTGTGGTCAGCGGGCCGGCATGCGGTGACGGGCGGGCGGCACCGGCAGCGTGACCGGATCGTGGCGGGCTACCGGCGTGCCATGGCAGAGTTGACGGCGCTTTTGTGAAACCTTCCAGNTTCCGGGAACTTTGCCGCAGCCTGCCGGGTTTGCCTCCTAACGAGGGCCGCGCGCGGCGTGGTGTTGCGCGGCATAGCCCGAAGCCAGCGAAAGGGAGCGGATCATGAGTCCACCAGACACAAATCTGAAAAAGCAGGAAGGCCGTCACAAGTGGCCGTTGATCGGCATGGCGATTGTCGTGATCTTTGGCATCGGCATCATTGTCTTCTGGACGGGCGAGGAAGTCGCCACCGCCCCCGGTACCGAAGACGAGGTCATCGTCGACGAGGGCACCGCGATTGAGGGCGATGATACGGCGACCGTGCCTGTCGCACCCGATTGACCCCCAGCCAACAGCATTGACCCCCAAGACCCGGAAGCCTTTGCTTCCGGGTTTTTTGTTGTTTGCCTTGGTCGCGCGGGCGGGCCATCTTGCACCGGNAACAAGGGAATTGGGGCAGACATATGTGGTATCTTGTAGGGGACATTGGCGGCACCAACCTGCGGCTTGCGGCGGTGGACCCGGCAGGCGCGGTGGTGCGGCGCTGCACGCATCGCACCGATGGGCTGACCACATTGCCAGACGCCTGTGCGGCGCTTTGTAGCGAGATGCGCGGCGCGCCCGAGGGGGTCGCGATGGCGGTGGCCGGGGTGGTTGTCGACGGGCAGGTGCGCATGACCAACGCCGCGCGCAGCATCTCGCGCGATGATCTGGCGCGGGCCTGCGATGTGGCGCCCGGTAAGGTACTGCTGCTCAATGATTTTGAGGCGGCGGCCTGGTCCTTGGCCACGCTGGATGCGGCAAAGGTGAGCTTTCTTCAGGGCGGCCCTGCGCCGCAACCGGGCGCGCGGGTGATTGTCGGGCCGGGAACGGGCTTGGGCGTGGGGTCTTTGGTCTGGCAAGGGGCGCGGCCCACAGCGGTGCCGGGCGAAGGCGGGCATCTGCGGCTCACCCCCCATAGCGCCGAAGAAGTGGCCTATTTCGAAGCCCTGATCGCGCTTTGGCCCGAGGTCCAGATGGGCGACGCGCTGGCGGTCGAGGCCGAGGCGATCCTGTCGGGCACCGGCATCCCCTATTGGTACCGCGCCATCGCAGCAGCCCGGGGAGAGGCGGCGCATCTGGAGGGGGCGGCGGCGATCTTTGCCGCGGCCAAGGTTGGGGAGGACACGAGTGCCTGCCGGGCGGTGGCCTTGATGGCGCGATATCTTGGCGGGGTTGCGGGGGACTTGGGGCTGGTCTTGGGCGCACGCGGTGGGGTTTTCATCACAGGGGGCGTGGCGCAGCAGAACCCTTGGATGTTGGATGAGGCCTTCCTCGCTGCCTTCAACGCGGGCGGGCGGCACAGCAAATGGCGCGCGGCGCTGCCCTTGGGCCTGTGCAATGACCCCGATTTTGGCCTCATGGGTGCGCGCAACTGTCTGTTTGTGCAGCACGATCGCCCCCTGCCGGATTGACAGCAGGCAGCGGGCCGCCATGATCGCCACAGCAGCCGGAGTGCCCTATGTCCAACCTCAATGATCCGAAACGCCAGTTCTTGGCCAACCTGTTCGACACCGCCGTCGCCGCCGCCGATCCGCGGCTGATCTTGAAAGACAGGCTGCCGCCGCCCCCCAAGGGCCGAACGGTGGTGATCGGCGCGGGCAAAGGGGCGGCGCAATTGGCGCAGGCGTTCGAGGCGCTTTGGCCGCATCCCTATGACGGTGTCGTGGTCACCCGCTATGGCTATGGCGCGCCCTGCCAGCGCATCAAGGTGTTGGAGGCCGCCCATCCGGTGCCCGATCAGGCCGGGATCGAGGCCGCCCGCGCCTTGCAGGATGCGCTGCGCGGGCTGGGGCCGGAGGATCAGGTGATCGCGCTGATCTGCGGCGGCGGGTCATCGCTTTTGCCCGCCCCACCCGAGGGGCTGACGCTGGAGGATTTGCAGGCGTTGAATTCCGCGCTTCTGGCCTCAGGCGCGCCGATCTCGGTGATGAATGACATCCGCAAACAGTTCAGCACGGTGAACGGCGGGCGTCTGGCGGAACTGGCCTATCCCGCGCAGGTGGTGAGCCTTGTCGTCTCGGATGTGCCGGGGGATGATCCGGGGGCCGTGGCCTCTGGCCCTACGGTGCCGGGGCGNCGGGCCGCGGCGGAGGTTTTGGAGGAGGTGGCCGCGCGGGGGCTGGAACTGCCGCCCCGTTGCATGGCTTTTCTGCAAAAGGCCGCGCAGCAGCCTGCGCAAGACGCGCACAGCAAAACGGCCACGCATGTTATTGCCTCTGCGGGTCTGTCCCTCACCGCGGCGGCCAAGGCGGCACAGGCGCGGGGGGTGACCGCATGGATACTGTCGGACGCGATCGAAGGCGAGGCGCGCGAGGTGGCGCTGGTGCATGCCGCGCTCGCCCGGCAGGCGCAACAAAGTGGTTTCCCGCATCCCGCGCCGCTGGTGCTGCTCTCAGGCGGAGAGACGACGGTCACCCTGCGCCACAAGGGGCGCGGCGGGCGCAACAGTGAATTCGCGCTGTCCTTGGCACTGGCGCTCGACGGGCAAGAAGGCATCACCGCCTTGGCGGCGGACACCGACGGCATCGACGGGTCAGAGGATAACGCGGGCGCATTCGTCGCGCCGGGCACGGCGGGCGCGATGCGCGCGGCAGGGGTGGACCCACGCCGCGCCTTGCAACACAACGATGCCTACGGTGCGTTTGCGGCGGTAGACGCCCTGTTTCACACCGGCCCCACCGGGACCAATGTGAATGATTTCCGCGCCCTGCTGATCGGCGATCTACCCGAAACCTGAGCCGGTTCTGCGCCAGCCTAGGTGCGGTCGAAGACAATCACGTTGCGTTTCGCAGCGCCGGTCTTGGTGTCGGCAATCGCCTCGTTGATCTGGTCCAGCCGCCAGCGCCCGGAAATCAGGCTGTCGAGTTGCAAGCGGCCCTGAAGGTAAAGGTCAACCATCCACGGGATATCGCGCTGGATCACCACGTCGCCCATTTTGGAGCCGACCATGCCTTGCCCCAAGGCGGCAAGGACCACCGGCTCATAGCTGGCCTCGGCTCCGCTGTGGGGCATGCCAACCATGATCACCCGGCCCCCGGCGGCAAGGTAGCGCGGCGCGGTTTCATAGGCGGGGATCGCCCCCACGGTGACGATCACGGCATCCGCCCCGCGCCCCATGGCCTTGNAGGCCGCGCGCCACGGCTTCGCCTCGGTCGCGAGCACGGTGTCGGTCGCGCCGAATTCGCGGGCGATGGCGAGTTTTTCTTCGGTCATGTCCACCGCCACGATCCGCCGTGCGCCCGCGATGCGCGCCCCTTGGATGGCATTAAGGCCAACCCCGCCCGCGCCGATCACCACCACATCTTGGCCTGCGCGCAGGCCCGCTGCATTGACCACGGCACCCACGCCGGTGATCACGCCGCAGGCGATCAGACAGGCGGCGTCTTTGGGGATGTCATGCGAGATCTTCACGGCCTGCGAGCGGTCGACCACCACTTTTTCGGCGAAACCGCCGGTATTCATGGCTTGAAAAAGCGGCGCCCCATCTGCGGTCTGAAGCGGCCCTTCGGGCGCCTGCGGTGTTTCGCAGATCGTCGGCTGACCCGAGGCGCAGTTGGGGCAGCTGCCGCAGGCGCGGATCAGGGTGACCACCACGCTGTCGCCCTCGACCAGCCCCTGTACATTCGGCCCCACGGCGCTGACCCGGCCTGCGGCCTCATGGCCATAGACGGCAGGCAGGGTGCCGCCCCAGCCGCCTTCGGCAAACAGGATGTCGGAATGGCAGATCGCCACGGCATCCAAGGTCACTTCGACCTCGCCGGATTGCGGTGCCTGCAGGCGGATGTCTTCGACGCTCAATGGTTTGTCAAAGGCATGGCAGACGGCGGCTTTGATGGTTTGCAATGGCCTGTCCCTTTCACTTGGTTTTCGCCAGCCTGACGCGGATGGGCTGGTGGCGCAAGGCGGGGAATGGGCCTAATGGGACGAAGTGCCGGTTTGTGACGTGAGGGTAGGGCGGCTGGCAAAGAGCACCAGCCCGCCGAGGGTCAGAAACAGCGCCAGCAGGAAGGGCGCGCCGGGCAGATAGAGCGCGGTATCGGAGGCCGTGAAATAGGCAAAGACCGCCGTCATCGTCAGTGGCGAGAGGATCATCGCCAGCGCGGTGGAGGAACCGAGCGCGCCGTGCAGCTCGCCTTGGGCATCGGCGCTGACGCGGGCCGACATGATGCCTTGAAGCGCGGGCGGGATGACCCCGGCAAGGGCGGCAAGCGGGGTCATGATCAGCGCCCAGGTGCCTGAGGTCAGTACGGTCAGCGCGGCAAAGGCGGCAAGGGCAAAGACATGGCCCAAGATCACCGTGGCGCGCGCGCCCAAGCGGCGGATCACGGGGCCGATCAGTGCGCCTTGGACGAATGCCATCAGCACGCCGAAAAGGCCCAACGAGAGGCCGATCATCGTCGGCGACCAGCCAAAACGCTCGACCCCGAAGTAGGCCCAGACAGCCGGATAGGCGGCAAAACCCACGTGGTAGATAAAATAGACCGCCAGAAGCCTGCCGATCTCGGGCAGGCGGCCAAGGGCACGCAGCGCACCCAGCGGATTGGCCCGCCGCCAGTCAAAGGCGCGGCGCTGCGTTTGGGGCAGGGTTTCGCGCAGCACGGCCCAGCCGAGGGCCGCATTGCCCGCCGCCAGCACCGCCGCCGCCCAAAACGGCGCGCGGGTGCCATATTCACCCAAGATGCCGCCCATCAGCGGGCCCAAAACAAAGCCCGCGCCAAAGGCCGCGCCGATCAGCCCGAAACGCGCCGCGCGGTCCTGCGCCGGAGAGATATCGGCCATATAGGCCGAGGCCGTGGCGTGGGTTGCCGCCGTTACACCGCCCACTAGCCGCCCGATTAGCAGCAGCCAGACGCTGCCCGCCAGCGCCATGACACCGTAATCCACCGTCATCACGACCAGCGCCAGCAGCAACACCGGACGGCGGCCAAAACGGTCGGACAGGCCACCCAAAACCGGGCCGAAAAGGAATTGCATCGCGGCAAACCCCGTGGCCAGCACGCCGCCCCAAAGGGCTGCATCACTCAGCCCCCCGCCGCGCACCTCGCGGATCAGGTCGGGCATCACGGGCAGGATCAGACCAACGCCCATGGCATCAATCATCACCGTCACAAGAATAAAGATCAGCGGCAGCGGCATCCGGTCAGCTGTGGTCCGCGTAAGGGGCAAAGGCAAGGGCGCCCGGTGCAAGACGACGCGGCTGCGCATCGGTCCGGGCGCGGTCGGGGCCAGTCGGCTGGGCGCAATTTGCCCGCCCGTCGCGGAAAGCAGGGATGTCGTGATCGCATGGCACCATGCTCAGCCCTGCGCCTTGGGAATATGCCCGACGTTGGCGAGGAATTCGTTCAGCACTTCGGCGTATTCTTGCGGCTGCTCGACACAAGGCAGGTGCCCCGCGCGGCGGATCAGCTTGAATTTCGAGGCGGGGATCAGGTCCATCAACTCGCGCACCAGATCGGGCGGGGTGGAGCCGTCCTCGGACCCTGCGATGCCAAGCGCGGGCAGGCGCAGGCCGGAGGTGGGGGTCATGAAATCACTGTGCGAGATCGCCGCCGAACAGCCCGCATAGCCTGCGTCGGGCTGGCGGGTGAGCATGTTGCGCCAAAGCGCCAATTCCGGCGTGGCGCGGAATTGGGGGGAGAACCAGCGCTCCATCACCGCGTCGGCAAGGCCTTCGATGCCACCCTGTTCCACCGCCGCGATCCGCTCAGCCCAAATGTCTCGGTTGCCGATCTTGGTGGCGGTGTTGCTCAGCACCAGTGCGCGGATCATGTCGAGCCGTTTCACGGCGAGACCTTGCGCGATCATGCCGCCAATCGACAGGCCGACGAAGACGCAGTCGCGGACGTTGAGATGGTCGAGCAGACGTTCGGTATCGGTGATCAGCGACCCCATCGAATAGGGCGCGGGCGGGCAGGACGAAAGGCCATGGCCGCGTTTGTCAAACCGGATGATGCGCAGGCCCGGTGCAAGTAGCGGCAGAATCGGATCCCACAGGCGCATGTCAGTGCCGAGCGAATTGGCAAAGACCACAGGCGCGCCGTCTTCGGGGCCATCGACGCGGTAGTGAAGTTGGACGTCACCGGTGTCGAATATCTGCATGGGTGGTCTCCTGTGAGCGGCGGTGGTGGCCAGCATATCGCGCGAGGTGCGAAGGTCAAAGGCGGGACAGATCAAAAATGCCCCGCCCTAGGGCGGGGCTGCCCTTGTCCTTACGCCAACGTTTGCAGCGACCGCGCAAACATATCCGCATCCACATTCCCGCCAGAGATGGTGACGATCACATCGTCGCCCTCAATCTCAGCCCCACGGAACAGTGCCGCCGCCAGTGCCACGGCACCGCCCGGCTCGGCCACGACCTTCAGCCGGTTAAAGGCATGGCCCATCGCCTGCAGCGCCTCGTCGTCGCTCACCACCAGCCCCGGCCCGACAAGCCGTTGCATGATCGGAAAGGTCAGGTCGCCCGGCGCGGGTGTGACGATGGCGTCGCAGATTGATCCCAAAGCGCTCGGGTTCTGCTCGATCTTGCCAGAAGCCAGCGACCGGGCCGCATCGTCAAAGCCTTCCGGCTCTGCCGGGCGCACGCGAAAGCCGGGGGCCTCGGCCTCCAACGCCAAGGCGATGCCCGAGGTCAGGCCACCGCCGCCGCAGCAGACGATGACTTCGGCAGAGTTGATCCCCGCCTCGGCTGCCTGCTGCGCAATCTCCAGCCCCGTGGTGCCTTGGCCCGCGATTACCTGCGGATTGTCGTAAGGTTTGATCAGCGTCAGACCGCGTTCTTCGGCAAGTTGCGCGCCAATTTCTTCGCGGCTTTCGTTCGCGCGGTCATAGAGTACGACCTCGGCCCCATAGGCGCGGGTGTTGGCGATCTTTAGGCGCGGGCTGTCTTTGGGCATGATGATCACGGCGGGGGCACCGTGCATTTTCGACGCCAGCGCCACGCCCTGCGCGTGGTTGCCGCTGGAATAGGCGATGACACCCTTGGCGCGCGCTTCTGGTTCAAGTGCTGACAGAGCCGACCACGCGCCGCGAAACTTGAAACTGCCGGTATGTTGCAAGCACTCTGGCTTGACCCAAATGCGACGGCCCGCGATCTCGTCCAGAAAGGGCGAGTTCAACAGGGGCGTTCGGCGCACATGGCCCTCTGCCCGGGCGGCGGCGGCGCGGATCATGTCGATGTTCATCGCAGTTGTCCTATCCATTCGTGCAGCGCGGCTAGCGCCTCGGGTTCGTCGAGAAACGGCACGTGGCCGCGATCCGGCACTTCGGCCGTGATCATATCAGGCCGCCGCGCCTGCATTTGCATCAGCGTTTCGCGGCTCAGTAAGGTCGAATTCGCGCCCCGGATCGCCGCGAGCGGCATGCTCTGGAGCGCGTCGAAAAACGGCCAGAGGTCGGGCGTCGGCTGCCCCGCTGTGGCGATGGCATCGCGCAGATGCGGGTCATAGGTNATTTTCAGCCCGTNNTCGGTNGCNGTGTAATGGCGCTGCACCTCTTCCAGCCANCGGCNTTCNGGNACGCCGCGAAANTCGGGGAAGGCACGGGCCATNGNGGCGGCGGCCTCTTCATAGGTCTTGGCGGCGGGGTTGCGGCCCAGATAGCCCATGATGAACTCGACGCCCTTGGCGTCAAGCTCGGGCCCGACATCATTCAGCGCCACGCCCAGAAGGTGGTCATGGGCGATCATCGCCAGCCCCATGGCATTGAGCCCGCCGCGCGAGGTGCCGATGATGGCGACCTNNTCCAACNCCAGATGCGCCAGCAGTTCCAGCACGTCGCGGCATTCAACTGGAAGTGTGTAATTCTTCCAATTCTTNTCGAAATCCGANCGNCCTCGGCCCCGGTANTCCATGCGGATCAGGCGGTGNTCGGCNANATGNGGGGCNANNTANTCGAAATCCGCNCCGGTNCGGGTGAGGCCNGCAAGGCAGAGGATCGGNAGNCCGNNNCCTTCNTCCGTGTANTNNAGCGACAGCCCGTCGGAGGTGGTGAANCGNGCCATCANAGNCCCGCCANTNCAGGGATGCCGCTGAGNTCTCGCAACTGATGCGCAGGTTTCCATGGCAGCCTGTCCACCGGATCGCCNCCCCGGTTNACCCATNCGGTGGTNAANCCATAGCCCGTCGCNGCTGCNGCATCCCAGCCGTTGGAGGAGACGAACAGCACCTCGTCNTTGGCGCAGCCGTAGTGCTGCCCGACNAGATCATANACCGAAGCGTGCGGTTTGAANACNCCNACNCTNTCNACCGAGAGCGACACATCCAAAAGGTCACTGATTCCCGCAGATTGCACCGCCCCGTCCAGCATCGCGGGCGAGCCGTTGGATAAGATTGCGGTGTTCAGGCCGCCGTCTTTCAGCGCACGCAGCATCGCAGGAACTTCGGCAAAGGCCTGAAGCTCCCAATAAAGCGCCAACAGGCGCTCGCGCAGGGCAGGGTCGTCAGCGACGCCCATCTTCTCCAACGACCANTCCAGACCNTCTTGGGTGACCTGCCAGAAATCGTCATGCGCCCCGGTCACGGCGCGCAGCCATGAATACTGCAACTGCTTGAGNCGCCAGTNTTCTGCCAGTTGCGGCCAAGTGTCGGCGATGGCGGCAAAGGCGGGCTCNCGCGCNGCCTCGCGGGCGGCGGCGGCCACGTCGAACAGGGTNCCNTANGCGTCGAAAACGCAGGTNGTGATNGGCATCTGACNGGCTCTCCCTTTCCGTGTCGCGGCAGAGTGGCACGNGGGCGCAGCGGCGGAAAGGGGCGAATTCCCCAATCGGNCGGGACTGGGGGTTTACTCTCNGGNNCACAATCTTCATGCTGTCGCGGAATTTGGAGCACCCGCGCAGATACGNGGCCTCCTTCCCTTTTTCCCCTGACAAATTGGAGACGACAATGGCTGAGGTCAAATCCGGCGACACAGTACAGATTCACTATACCGGCACGCTGCAGGACGGCACCACTTTTGACAGTTCTGAGGGNCGTGACCCGTTGGAGTTCGTTGTGGGTTCGGGTCAGATCATCCCCGGCCTCGACAGCGCATTGCCCGGCATGGCCGAAGGCGACAAGAAGGTCGTTCAGGTGCCCAGCGAAGAAGCCTACGGCCCGGTGAACCCTGAGATGCGCCAGTCTGTGCCGCGCGAAGGCATTCCGGCGGACATCCCNCTTGATCCCGGCACGCAGTTGCAGATGCAGACNCCCGAAGGTCAGGCGCTGCCNGTGACNGTGGTGGAAGTGGACGAGACCACCGTGACNCTNGACGCNAACCANCCGCTGGCGGGCAAAGACCTGCAGTTCGANATCGAACTGGTCAAAATCGCCTAAGCGATCTGACANTGCCNGCCGGGGGGATGTCTCTCCGGNGGGCCTANAAGNCGCGANGCGCGTCNTTTTCCCCTCGCACCGCNNCGCGCAGGCGCTTATGCAGGGGNCATGGATACCCCAGATACATTCGAGATTTTCCTTGTCTGCCCGCCCGGGCTTGAGGATTTGCTCTGCGCCGAGGCGCAGGAAAAAGGTTTTGNCGAAGCGCAGGCGCAGCCCGGCGGNGTGNCNGTNCAGGGCGGCTGGCCCGAGGTNTGGCGCGCGAACNTAGAGCTNCGCGGCGCGGGCCGGGTGCTGGCGCGGATTGGCGGGTTTATGGCCTTCCATCTGGCGCAGTTGGACAAACGCTGCCGCAAGTTTCCCTTTGGTGACGTGCTGCGTNCCGATGTGCCGGTGAAGGTGCAGGTGACGTGCAAGGCGTCGAAGATTTACCATGCCGGGGCGGCGCAGCAGCGGGTCGAGACGGCGCTGCGCGAAAGCCATGGGATCACGGTGGATTCCGAGGCAGCACTGGTGCTCAAGGTGCGCATCCATGACAACGCGGTGCAATTCAGCCTCGATACCTCTGGCGAGGCGCTGCACAAACGCGGGCATAAAGAGGCNGTNGGCAAGGCGCCGATGCGCGAGAATATGGCGGCGCTGATGCTGCGGTCTTGCGGCTANNNGCCNGGCGANCCGGTGGTNGANCCGATGTGNGGNTCNGGGACGTTTNTGATNGAAGCGGCGGAGATCGCGGCGGGGGTGAAGCCGGGGCGCAGNCGGAGCTTTGCCTTTGAGGACTTGGCGAGTTTTGATGCTGGAGCTTGGGAAGAGATGCTTAGCGGTGGGGCTGTGGCCGAACCTGCGGCGCGGTTCTACGGCTCGGATCGGGACGCAGGTGCGATCCGGATGAGCACGGCCAACGCCGAGCGTGCGGGTGTTGGTGCGTGGTGTCATTTCGCCTGCCACGGGGCAGGGGAGGTGCAGCCGCCCGAAGGCCCGCCCGGTCTGGTGATCGTGAACCCGCCTTATGGGGGGCGCATCGGGAATAAGAAGCTGCTTTATCCACTCTATGGGACGCTGGGTGAAACACTGAAGGCGCGGTTCCGGGGTTGGCGTGTGGGGCTGGTGACGTCAGAGCCGCCCTTGGCGCGGGCGACCGGGTTGCCGTGGAAGCCACAGGGGCCTGCGATTGCGCATGGTGGGATGAAAATTTGGCTCTGGCAGACGGATGTGCTGCGGTAGAACCTACCACCTGAGCCCGGAATCAAGCCGCAGGCGCCGGGCCATCGCCTGCCCGTCCCGGCGGGCTGGCGATTTGGTGAGGCTAGGCGCGACTTGGCGAAGTCACGTCACGGCTGCACCATAAAGTGGCACAAAGCCACGTTGCCATCGCCACCCCACGGGCAGGCGATGGCCCTTAGTTCTAGACTTACAGGTTCTCCGCCTGCGGCATCCCCAACACGTGGAACCCGCCATCAACGCGAATGATCTCGCCCGTTGTGCAAGCCCCCGCATCCGATGCCAGATAAACCGCCGTTCCTCCGACAGCCTCCAACGTCGCATTGGACCGCAGTGGTGCGTTCTGATCCGTGTGCTTATACGTCTTCCGCGCGCCTCCAATCGCAGCCCCCGCCAGCGTCTTCATCGGCCCCGGCGAAATCGCGTTCACGCGGATGCCTTCCGGCCCCAGATCATTCGCCAGATAGCGCGTCGCACTCTCCAGCGCCGCCTTGGCCACACCCATCACGTTGTAGTTCGGCGTGACACGGTTCGACCCCATGTAGGTCAGCGTCATCAACGTGCCGCCATTCTCCACCATCAGCGGATGCGCCCGGCGCGCCACGTCGATGAACGAATAGGCCGAGATGTCCATCGAGTTCTTGAAGTTCGCCCGGCTGGTGTTCAAGAACCGGCCCGTCAACTCGGACTTGTCCGAAAACGCGATGGCATGCACGACGAAGTCAATCGTCGGCCAGCGCGCGCCCAATTCCTCAAACGCCCGGTCGAGCGAGGCGTCATCGGTCACATCGACATCGACCATGAAGTCCGACCCGACGCTCTGCGCCAGCGGCTCAAGACGCTTGCCAAAGGCCTCGCCCTGATAGGTGAAGGCCAGTTCGGCCCCGGCCTCGGCCATCGCCTTGGCGATGCCCCAAGCGATGGAGCGTTCATTGGCGACACCCATGATGAGGCCGCGTTTTCCTGCAAGCATTCCCGACATAACGCGCCCTCAGCCCTTATACTTTGACAGGATCATCGACCCATTGGTGCCACCAAACCCGAAGGAGTTGGTCATCACGGAATCAAGCCCCGCATTGTCCACCCGCTCCAGCGCGATCTCCGACGGATCAAGCGCCGGGTCGAGGTTTTGCACGTTGATCGAACGGGCGATGAAATCATTCTCAAGCATCAGCAGGCTGAAGATTGCCTCCAAGGCACCGGCGGCGCCTTGGGCATGGCCTGTCATCGATTTGGTCGAGCTAACGGGCGGCGTGCTGCCTTGACCGAAGACGCGGCGCACGGCTTCGATCTCACCCACGTCGCCGACGGGGGTGGAGGTGCCATGGGCGTTGATATAGCCCACTTTGCGGCCCTCGGGCAGCGTGTCGAGCGCCAGACGCATCGCACGCTCGCCGCCTTCTCCGGAAGGGGCCACCATGTCGTGCCCATCGCTGGTGGCGGCATAGCCCGTCACCTCGGCGTAGATTTTCGCGCCGCGCGCCAGCGCATGATCGAGGTCTTCGAGCACCAGCATGCCGCCACCGCCAGAGATCACAAAACCATCGCGGTCCGCGTCAAAGGCGCGGCTCGCGGTCTCGGGCGCGTCGTTGTACTTGGACGACATCGCGCCCATTGCGTCAAAGAGGCAGGACAGCGTCCAGTCCAACTCTTCGCCGCCACCGGCAAACATCACATCTTGCTTGCCCAGCATGATCTGTTCAGCCGCGTTGCCGATGCAATGCAGCGAGGTGGAGCAGGCGGAGGTGATGGAATAGTTAATGCCCTTGATCTTAAAGGCGGTCGAGAGGTTCGCGCTGACGGTCGAGGACATGCATTTCGGCACGGCAAACGGCCCGATCCGCTTGGTGGCCCCGGTGTCTTTCACGATGTTATGCGCGGCGAACATGGCGGAGGTCGATGGCCCGCCCGAGCCTGCCACCAGACCGGTGCGCGGGTTGCTGATCTGATCTTCACTCAGCCCGGCATCCTTGATCGCCTGATCCATCGCGACATAGGCATAGCCTGCGCCCGGACCCATGAAGCGCAGGGTGCGCTTGTCGATATGATCGGCCAGATTGATCTTAAGCGTCCCGGCCACGCGGCTGCGGAACCCGTGTTCGGCCATCTCCGGGCTTGCTTCGATCCCGGAGGTGCCGTCCTTCAGCGCGGCTAGCACTTCTTCGGCGTTATTTCCGATGGATGAGACGATCCCCAACCCTGTGACGACGACGCGGCGCATGGGCAGCACTCCTTTGTTTTATCAGCCCCGGTGTATGACAGCACGGCGGGACGGCGCAAGCGGTTTGCCGAAACCACCTGCGCAGAAGTTGCCGGTCAAGGTTCTGTGATGGAACGCACGCGGGACGGGCGGTGTTTGCCCAACGAGACATAAAGGAGAACAGAATGCCCGAGATTAAAACGGTAAACCCCGCCACCGAAGAGGTCCTGAACACCTACACCGTGATGTCCGAAGCCGAGGCGATCCGCGCGGTCGAAGCCACGCATGAGGCCTTTAAGGACTGGCGCAAGCTCTCCCATGATGAGCGCGCGCCCTATTTGAAAAAGATTGCTGGAAAGTTTCGCGATAATAAGGAGGAACTGGCCGAGTTGATGACCCGCGAGGTTGGTAAGCTCTATCAAGACAGCCTTGACGAAGTCGACCTCTGCGCCGCGATCTTCGACTGGACCGCCGATGCGGGCCCGGAAAAGCTCAAGGACGAGACCCGCGAGTTGATGGACGGCAAGAAAAACGGCGTGGTGACCTATCAGCCGATCGGCGTGATCTATTCGGTCCAGCCGTGGAACTTCCCCTTTTACCAGCCGGTCCGCGTTCTGGCGGCAAACCTGATGGCAGGCAATGGCAACGTGTTGAAACACGCCCAAATTTGTACTGGCAGCGCGCTGCGTCTCAAGGAAATCTGTGAAGAAGCAGGGCTGCCGAAAGACCTGTTTAACGTCGTCATCATCGACCATGACACCAGCGACAAACTGATCGCCCATGATCTGGTGCGCGGCGTGACTATGACCGGCTCGGACAAGGCGGGCAGCCACATCGGGTCTCTGGCGGCAAAGCATCTCAAGAAATCGGTGCTGGAACTGGGCTCGAACGATGCCTTTATCGTGTTGGATGACGCGGATATTGACACAGCGGTGAAATTCTCTGCTGCCGGCCGGATTTACAACAACGGCCAGACCTGCATCTCGGCGAAACGCTTTATCGTGACTGACAAAAATTACGATGCCTTCGTGAAAGCCTTTGTCGAGCAGATGAAATCGATCGAGATGGGCGACCCGATGGACAAGAGCACCGGCCTTGGCCCGCTGTCGAGCCAAGAGCAGTTTGAGACGGTGCGCGATCAGGTCAAGGAAAGCGTCGAGAAGGGCTGCGAATTGCTCTGCGGTGGCGAAGTGCCTGACCGTACCGGTGCCTATTATCCCTCGACCGTGTTGGGCAATGTGAAGCCCGGCTCGCCTGCCTATGACGATGAAATCTTTGGCCCCGTTGCCTCGGTGATCCGCGCAAAGGATGACGAAGATGCGATGCGCATTGCCAATGACAGCCGCTATGGTCTTGGCGGCGGTATTTTCTCGAAAGACGAAGACCGCGCGTTGGAGTTGGCCCGAGCAGAGTTTGACACCGGGATGATCCGGATCAACGGTTTTGGGTTGGCGGACCCGAATATGCCCTTCGGCGGGGTCAAGAACTCAGGTTACGGCCGCGAACATGGCGGTTTTGGCATGAGCGAATTTGTCAACGCCAAGGCGATCTTCCTGCCGTCCTAAGCAGCACAGACCACCAAACAACTGAGGGGCGGCCTTGGCTCGCCCCTTCATTTTTTTCACAGCTAACAAAGAGGTTTAACATGTCACATACTGTTCTCGTCGCCGGCGCCACCGGCAAGACCGGGCGGCTCTTGGTCGCTGAATTGCAAGACCGCGGCGCCACTCCGATTGCGCTGGTCCGCGATGGCTCTGACACGTCTGTGCTGCCTGAAGGCACTCAGACCCGCAAAGGCGATCTGACCAACCTGCAGGACGGCGTCTGTACGGGTGTGGATGTGGTTATCTTTGCGGCCGGCTCAGGCGGCAGTACTGGGCCGGAAATGACCGAGAAGGTCGACCGCGAAGGCGCGCAGCGCTTGGTTGATCTGGCCAAGGAAGCTGGCGTCGATCGTTTTGTGATGCTGAGTTCAATCGGCGCGGATAATCCGCCAGACGACAATGAGATTGCGCATTATCTCAAGGCCAAACAGGCAGCGGACCAACACCTAGAGGCTTCCGGGTTAACCTATGTGATCCTGCGTCCCGTGGCCTTGACCGATGACCGCAAGACGGATGCGGTGAAGCTGGGCGATGATGTCGACCAAAGCGCCAAAGCGCACCGCGCCGACGTCGCCGCCGTGCTGGCCGAGGCTGCTGTTTCGGGCCGCCATGACGGCAAGGCGATGGACATGCAAACCGCCTGATATTTTGGCGTCATTCAATCAAAAAGGGGGCCGCGTGGCCCCCTTTTTTAGTCTCAATGTCAGCAAGCTCAGCTTTCGCTCAGCGCGACTTTCATGTCTTTCACCTGATAAATCACCTCGCCATCGGCTTCGACGATGCCATCGGCCACGCCCATCGTCAGGCGGCGGGTTTGGATCGCTTTGGTGAAATCAATTTTATAGGTCAGCATCTTGCGGTCCGGGCGTACCATGCCGGTGAGCTTCACTTCGCCCACGCCAAGCGCATAGCCGCGGCCCTGCCAGCCGCGCCAGCCGAGGTTAAAACCGGTCAATTGCCACAGACCATCAAGGCCAAGACAGCCGGGCATGATCGGGTTGCCGGGGAAGTGGCATTCGAAAAACCACAGGTCGGGCGTGATGTCGAACTCGGCGGTGATATGGCCTTTGCCATGGGCGCCGCCATCGGCCGAGACATCGGTAATCCGGTCCATCATGAGCATCGGCGGGGCGGGAAGCTGCGCGTTACCGGGGCCGAAAAGCTCGCCGCGGGCGCATTTCAGCAGATCTTCCTTGTCGAAACTCGTGGGGTAGTCGGCCATCCTGCGGCTCTCCTGCTGCTCTGTTATAACACCGGCCCCGTTTAGCACCGCGTCACCGCGTGCTGCAAGGGCCGCGCAAGGGCGGCTGCGACGATTGGCGCGAGGTTTTCAATTGAAAACCGGGGATTTCATCCTTTATATGGCTCTGAAAGGCAGGAAACTGATGTCCGAACAGGAACAAGAGGTCGGGACGCGCTGGCTGGCGCAGGCCGGACTACGCCCCACACGCCAACGTGTCACGCTGGCAAGCCTGCTGGTGGGCGATGGTCAAGACCGTCACGTCACCGCTGAAAGCCTGTTTGAGGCGGCCAAGGGGCAGGGCGAAGCTGTGTCGTTGGCGACGGTCTACAACACGCTGCGCGCCTTTTGTGATGCGGGGCTGTTGCAGGAAGTGACCGTTGATGGCTCCAAAAGCTATTTCGACACCAACACCCACGACCACCCGCATTTTTTCTGGGAAGACGATAGCAAGCTCACCGACGCGCCGTCAGAGCAATTGGTGATCGCGCAGCTTCCCGATGCGCCCGATGGGGCCGAGATTGCTTCGGTCGATGTGGTGATCCGCCTGCGCCGGAAGTCTTAAGCGGCGGGGCAACGCACCCCACTGCAGGACGCGGCTTAACCGCGCTTGCGCAGCACCAGAAATGTCATCATGCCCATGGGCGGCAAGGCACGTTCGTCTTCAAGCTGCAGCGCATCTTGTTGCAACACGGTTTCCATCTCAAAATCCGAGTGCCACCCGAGTGTGTTGGCGAAAGGGGCGGAGACCTTCTCTAGGAAACCAAGTACGCCTGTCGTGCGCATAAAGTGGTTTGCGATCACCACCTGACCGCCTGGCTTTAACACGCGGGCAATCTCTTCCATGACACGTTCGGGCTCGGGCACGACCGAAAGGACATGCATGGCGGCGATGGTGTCGAAGCTGGCGTCGGGGAAATCAAGGTCGCGGGCGTCCATTTGGCGCAGGTCGGCTACGTGCTTTAGCCCTTCGCGAGTGACCCGCTGGCGGGCCTTGGCGAGCATCTCATCGCTGAAATCAATGCCGGTGATAGATAGATGCGGCGCGTAGTGGGGCAGGGAGAGGCCCGTGCCAACGCCGACTTCCAGCACCGAGCCCGCGCCCTTGTTGATATGGGCGACCACATGGCGGCGACCACCGCTGGTCAGCGCGCCAAAGGTTTTGTCATAGATCGGCGCCCAGCGGGCATAAGAAGTCTCGACCGCCTTGATATCCATCTTAAATCCTTTTGGTTTTATTCGTTTTCTTCGCCCGCAATAGGCCCCAGATCACCATGCCGATATAAGCCACGCAGAGGACTACCAGTGTGGTCCATGCGTAGGTCGCGAGGGCGGCGGCGAAAATTGCCACGCCTACCAGCAGGTATTTCACATGCCGCCGCGAGATTTTGGTGGTCTTGAATGACCATGTCGGAATGCGGCTGATCATCAAAAAGCCGATCAGCACCATATGCGCGGCAATCATCCAATCCGGTACGATGGGCCGGTTGTGAAAGGCAAAAGAGGCGGTCATCGGCAGCAGCACCAACAAGGCACCGGCAGGTGAGGGGATGCCCGTACAGAACGAGCCGCTTTCGCCCACCGCGTCGCCGTTCTTGGCCTTTTCGGCTTCGGCTTTGTCGTTCACGTTAAACCGCGCCAGTCGCACCACGCAGCAGACCGCATAGATCAGCACGGAAATCCACGCCGCGCTGCGCATGTCTTGCAGCGCCCAGAAATAGAGGATCAGCGGCGGGGCCACGCCGAAGTTCAGAAAATCGGCCAGTGAATCCAGTTCCGCGCCCATCGGGCTGGAAGAACGCAAAAGCCGCGCGAGCCGTCCGTCCAACCCATCGAGCACACAGGCCAGCAGGATCAATTGCACCGCCAGCACATAGTTGCCCTGCACCCCAAATCGGATCGCCGAAAGCCCTGCGCAAATCGCGGTGATCGTCAGCGCATTGGGCAGGAGCTGGATCAGCGCAAGGTCTGCGCCGGTCTTTTCAGAAGGGGGGCGCATGGGGTCTTTCCTAAAGCGGGGCGGTCTCTATGACCGGCTGTTTCAACTCGGCCAGCACGGTTTCCCCGGCGACCATGGTCTGCCCAATGCGCACCATCGGGTCGACGCCTTCGGGCAAATAGACATCTA
>NZSX01000008.1:0-24252 GCA_002703405.1 Sulfitobacter sp.
ACGGCAACGATGGCCTCAAAGGGATCGTCATAACGATTGCGCAGGGCCAGACGGACCATCTCATTCGCCGCCTGCAAGAAAATCGCCCAGAGCATCAGCACAAAGACTCCGGCCAGACCGTTGTTGATCGCCGCCGTAATGCCCCGCCCGGCCCGCCTGCCCATCACACGCCAGCCGACCAGAAGGCCCAGCACCATGTTCAGCGGCAGGAAGTACCCGAAATCCGTGCTTTCCGGCATCAAGGGCACNACCATTCCCGACAGGATAAAGGCCAGCACCGCGAGTGAGATCGCGGCCATAAGTCGTGCACCAGTCGGCATTTTCGGCTCCTAGCGGGGTCGGACCGCAGGGGCGGTCACACAGGTCGCCGTACCGTAATCTGCGTCACGTCGCAATTTCCACTGTCAAATGTCGCAGCGCAGGAAGTGAGGTAAAAATTCCACATCCGGCGAAAGCGTTCGTCAAAGCCAAGCGCGGTGATCTGATCCCATTTCGCGTTAAAGGTCTCATGCCAGCGGCGCAGCGTGATGTCATAGCTTTTGCCGAACTCGACCGAGCGGTCGACCACCAGACCGGCGCGTTCCACTTGCTCGCGCAGCACCTTNGGGCTGGGNAACATGCCNCCCGGAAANATGTATTTCTGAATGAAATCCACNCCGCGNTTGTAAACATCCCAGCGGGCNTGATCGACGGTGATGATCTGTAGCGTGGCTGCGCGNCCGGGCTTCAGCCGCTGGCGGACGGTCTCGAAATAGATCGGCCAATANTGCTCGCCNACCGCCTCGAACATNTCGATACTGGCGATNCCGTCATAGAGCCCNCGNTCATCGCGGTAGTCCTGCAANTTAAAGGTCACACGGTCTGACAGCCCGGCTTTTTTGATCCGGTCCACGGCGTATTTATATTGCTCGGCACTGATCGTCAGCGCNGTGACGTGCAAGCCCCGTTCGGCNGCGGCATATTCAGCGAAACCGCCCCAGCCGCAGCCGATNTCCANCACGTGNTCGCCCGGTTNNACNCCCATCTGNTCNACCATGGATTTGTATTTGGCGGTCTGCGCGGCCTCTAGCGACATCTGCGCGCCGTCCTCGAACATGGCCGAGGAATAGGTCATCGTCTCATCCAGCCAAAGCCCGTAGAACNCATTGCCNAGATCATAGTGCTTGCTGATGTTGCGTTTGGCCTGCTTGCGGTTGTTGCGTTGCAGCCAAAAGCGGAACTTCTCAAACTGNCGCAGCAGCCNTTGGCCNGGNAAGCCGTCGTANACCGTNTCNTTNCCNGCNTGCACCAAATCCATGAAGGCTTGCAGGTCGGGNGTCGACCACCATTCGTCAAGGTATGCGTCACAAAAGCCCAGATCGCCCTCGCGGATCANNCGGGCAAAGAGGTCATCGTTGTGNATATGCANNTCGGCCACCGGGCCGGGTTTNGCNCCTTCGGCCCGGAACGCGCGGCCATCGGGCAANACGAAATCNACCCGCCCATGCTGCATCGCCTGCGCCATGGCAAAGACCTGNGGGAAATAGCGCGGCAGACCCTTCTGCCCCTCNGTTGTCGTCAGCTTCATACCTCGGTTCCGTTCTTGTTCTTGGCGCCTACTGTAACCGCAGGCTGNTGTTTCGCAAAAATTTAANAATCACGATTGCGGTAGGCATCCAGNGCCCGTTCGCGCCCTTCCGAAAGATCGACNATCGGNTCNGGNTAGTCNTCATNNGGGCTGNGGCCCCAGCGNCGCGGNANTGCGTCGAAATAGGCCAGCGCATCCTTGCTCNGGCTTCGCNCGGCCCTCGGCGATCCAGCGGCGGGTATAGTCTCGGCCCTTGTCGAACCGATCAAGCTGGGTNTCAGGATTGAANATNCGGAAGAACGGCGTNGCATCGGGGCCAGAGCCTGCGGCCCATTGCCAGCCCATCGCGTTNTTGGCCGGATCCCAGTCGATCAGGTGCTCTTCGAACCACTTTTGGCCGATNCGCCAGTGACACATNAGGTGTTTGGTCAGATAGCTCGCCACGATCATGCGGCCCCGGTTGTGNATCCGCCCGGTGACCTGCAATTCGCGCATGGCGGCATCGACGAATNGCACGCCGGTGCGCCCCTGTTTCCACGCNANNANCTCGGCGCGGCGCTCATCCTCGTTCCACGGGAANGCCTGCCATTCCTCGCGCCAGTTCTGNTCGAGGATGCGCGGCGTGTGGTACATCAGATGATAAGCAAACTCGCGCCAAGCGAGTTCTTTNAGGAAGGTCTCGGCCCCGCGCTTGCCTTCTTGCATCGCACGCTGACCGGCATGCCAGCATTGCGCCGGNCTGATTTCGCCCAAAGAGAGGTTTTCNGACAGCGCAGAGGTGCCGTCTTCGCCCGGCATGTCGCGGCTTTCATCATAGCCTTCGACGATATGCGCNATGAAGGNCCCCAGCCGCGCCTGNGCTGCGGCCTCGCCCAGACGGACAAAGGGGCGCACGATATCACGCCCGCGCTGCATCNCGGCGTCCATCTGCCAATCGTCCAAGGCGTCACTCTCGGGCCAGTCTTGGGGTGCTGCCATTTCGCTCNGGGTCGCCACGGGTGCCGCCACATCGCGGCCACGGACGGATTTCCAATAGGGGGTGAAGACCTTGTAAAAACCGCCGGTCTTNGTCTCGACAGTCCAAGGCTCGAANATCAGATGTCCGGCAAAGCTGCTGGCCTCGATGCCCTCTTCTTTCAGCGCATCTTTGACCTTAGTGTCGCGGTCGATCGCGGCGGGATCATAAAGGCGGCTCCAGTACACCGCCCCTGCCCCGGTNTGCTTGATCACATCGCGCAGAANGTCCAGCGCATCCCCGCGNCGCAGGGTCAGGNGNCTGCCCTTNTCTNNAAGCGTNTCCCCCAGACNNGCCAGCGCCAGCCCNAGNCGAAACTTCGGGGCAGCGCCCAGAGCCTCTGACTGGTCGTCATGAATGAAAAGCGGGATCACCGGGCGNCCCGNCTTGCAGGCCGCCGCCAAAGCGGGCTGATCGCTCAGCCGCAGATCACGGCGGAACCACATGATAATCGGGGNATTTTCNNTCACGTTNGGNGTCTTGCTCCTGGCCTGACCCCGAAACATAGCGCCCCCGCGCCGGGGTCAAGGCTCAGANCAGATCATCCAGTGCNTTCAGCAGTTTATCNATCTCGNCCTTGGTGGTGTAATGGGTGAAGCTTAGCCNNAGCACGCCCNTGCTGTCNTCCACCCCCATCGCGCCAAGCGCACGGCCCGCGTAGAAGGTCCCGCCGCCCGCCATGATGCCCCGCTCGGCCAGCGCCTGCGCCACGTCAANACCGGGCCGGTCAAGCGCNAGTGCCACNGTCGGCGCNCGNTTTTCCGCANCGCTNGGGCCGATCAGCCGCACGGAATTCCGCGCCGCCATGGCGTCCAGCAGCGGTTGCAGCAAAGCCGTCTCATGGGCCCGCATCGCATCATGCACGGCGACACCGCGCGCCGNCGCATCGGCGCTGCCGCCGATGTGGTGGGCGTGGAAAGCGTCGATATAATCCGCCATGCCTGCGCTGGCCGCGATCTGTGCATGATCNGGGCCCGCCGGGGTGAACCGCTTATAAAGCACATCGCCGTTGAAGTGATGCGCTTGGTTCGGCAGCAGTTCCGCCANCGCCCGGCGGATAACCATGACGCCCTGATGCGGCCCNAAGGTCTTGTANGCGGANAAGAGGTAGATATCCGGCCCCAGCNCCCCGACATCNGCAAAGCCGTGGGGNGCATANGACACNCCGTCNACGCAGACGAAGGCNCCAGCGGCATGGGCCAGCGCCGTGATCTCGGTCACCGGGTTGATTTCCCCCACCACGTTGGAGCAATGNGGAAAGCAGACCAGCCTGACCTTCTCGTCCAANAGNTNTTCAAGCTTGGCNGGATCCAGATGCCCCGTNTCTGGGTCGATCTGCCATTCACGGATNTCGATCCCCCGCNCGGCCAGCCGNCGCCATGGGCCGGTGTTGGCCTCATGGTCNTGGTTGGTCACGACGATCGCNTCACCGGGCTGCATCATCTGGCCGAAGGCCTGTGCCAGCACATAGGTGTTTTGCGTGGTCGAGGGGCCAAAGCTCAGCTCTGNCGGTGTCACGCCGAGGATNGCNGCCATGCGGGTGCGGGCCTCGTCCATCTCCTCTCCGCCAAGGCGGCTGGCCNCGTAGGGGGCGTAGGGCTGCACCTTTCGCTGGGNGTAAAAGCGATGCAACCGGTCGATCACTTGGCGGCAGGTGTAAGACCCACCGGCGTTCTCGAAAAAGGCCTGCCCCTGAAGGCTCGGCTCGGCGAAGGCGGGGAATTGGGCGCGGACCCAGNCGGAATCAATATGCATGGCGCGAAGGTCCACCGCAGCGCGNCNAAGGTCAAGCGCCCAAAGAAAACGGCGGCNCCNAGGAGCCGCCGTTGTTGGTGTCGCACTGCCTGTGGAACTTAGCGAATTTTNCGCTCGTCCTGCAGGCCGCGGAAAATGCAGAAGCACATGAAGAGCAGCAGCAGCGTGAACAGCAACCCGGTAGAGATCACCATGGATTGCAGCGCCGCCAANCCGCCNCCGATCAGCAGAGCGATGGCCACGGCACCTTCAAAGATGCACCAGAACACCCGCTGCGGCACCGGCGCGTCNACCTTGCCGCCTGCGGTGATNGTGTCGATGACCAGNGAGCCGGAGTCCGACGANGTGACNAAGAACACCACCACCAGCACGATGCCAATGAAAGAGGTGATCGAGGCCANNGGNAGCGCGTCCAGCATCTTGAACANCTGCAGCGGCAGGCCNGCATCTTGNGCNGCGGTGTAGCCATCNTTCAGCACCTGATGGATCGCGGTGCCGCCAAANATCGACATCCACAGCACGCAGACCAGCGANGGGATCAACAGNACGCAAACGATGAATTCGCGCACGGTACGGCCCCGGCTGACGCGGGCGATAAACATGCCAACGAAAGGTGACCAGCTGATCCACCANGCCCAGTAGAACGCCGTCCACCCTTGGGAGAAGTTCACGTCTTCGCGGCCAAAGGGATTTGCCAGCGCGGGCAGATACTCAATGTAAGCCACCAGCGAGTCCCAGAAGAAGGTCAGCAGNAACACNGTTGGCCCGACGATCAAGGTGAANAGCGCCAGCAAGGCGGCCAGCNCCATGTTGATCTCACTCAGCACNTTCACGCCGCCATCAAGACCGCGCAGCACCGAAATCAGCGCCACGGCAGTGATGAGCGAGATCAGCACGATCTCAGAGGTGGTGCTAATCGGGATCCCGAACAGCTCGTTCAAGCCCGCGTTCGCCTGTGTCGCACCCAGACCCAGCGAGGTGGCCAGACCAAAGAGCGTGGCAAAGACCGCAATGATGTCGATGATATGTCCGGGCCAGCCCCAGACACGCTCGCCCAACACCGGATAAAAGGCCGAACGGATCGTCAGCGGCAGGCCTTTGTTATAGGTGAAAAGCGCCAGCGCCAGCGCGACGATAGCGTAGATCGCCCAAGGGTGCAGACCCCAGTGATAGATCGTCGCCGCCATGCCAAGGCGCAGCGAACCGGCCTCGTCACCCGTTGCCGCGCCCAGAGGGGCCCAGTCGGTGCGCAAACCGTTCTCTGTCGTGATTTCGCCCATGGAGGTCGAGAAATGCGTGAGCGGCTCAGACACGCCGTAGAACATCAGGCCGATGCCCATACCCGCGGCGAAAAGCATCGCGAACCAGCCCAGATAGGTATAGTCCGCGACCGCCTCATTACCGCCAAGGCGGACATTGCCAAAAGGCGTGACAATCAGCAAAAGCGCAAAGATCACCACCAAATCGGCAGCGCCGATCAGGAACCAATCGAAGTTCTTGGTCGTAAAGTTGAACATGGCCGAGAAGACCGCGGCGGCCTGCTCTGGCAATGCAATGGTGTAAAAGACGAAGATCACCACAGCGATCCCCGAAATCAGAAAGACCGGGTTGTGAATATCCAGCCCGAACGGCCCGATCTGCCGCTCGATATTGTCCTGACCGATTTCATAATCGGTATTGATGACATCCGCCTTGCCCTCAGGCTCGGGGATGCCGTGCGAATTTGTATCGCTCATAATCTGTTCCCTCTTTGATGACAGATCACCACGCAGGACGCGGCTTCTGTTTTTCTCATCCGTGCGCAAAGGATAGAGGCTTGCGACCATTGGGCAAGCTCTTGCGGCCAAGCTCCCTTGGAAACTTGGCTAAAACGACCTTTTCGTTATCCGCTGCGACGTAAGTTTGGGGGGGTTACCCTGTCCCGAGCGCCGCTGCAATCGCATCGGCCTGTTCGCGAATCCGGTCCATGTCACCTTGGACGCCGGGCGGGCGTAGCTTATCGCCCTCATGGCGGGGCAAGATATGGTAGTGCAGGTGAAAGACCTCTTGCCCGCCCGCGGCTTCGTTAAATTGCTGCACCGTGATGCCATCAGCACCAAAGGCCCGCAGGCAGGCATTGCCGACCTTTTGAACCGTCGCCAGACAATCGGCCAACTGCGTATGGCTGGCGTCGAGCATATTGCGGCAAGGCGACTTGGGGATCACCAAGCAATGCCCCTCGGCGCGGGGCATGATGTCCATAAAGCAATAGGTCTTGTCGTCTTCATAGACCTTGAAGCTGGGGATTTCCTTGCGCAGGATCTTGGCAAAGATATTGTCGTCGTCATAGGTGGCCATCATGCTCTCCTTCTGGCGGTCGGGGCGGCGTGGACCATTAACCACACCGCCCCGCGCCGAGGCAATATCAAGCGTTTACGTCGACAACCACCCGGCCCTTGACCTGCCCTTTGAGGATGTCTGCACCGAGTTGGGGCAAATCGCTGAGACCCGCGGGTTGAACCATCGCCTCCAGCTTCTCCATCGGCAGGTCTTTCGCCACCCGCTCCCATGCGCGCAGACGGTTGTCATAGGGCTGCATGACGCTGTCGATGCCCAACAGGTTTACGCCGCGCAGCAAGAAGGGGATCACCGTGGCGGGCAGTGCCGCGCCGCCCGCAAGGCCCACTGCAGCGACGCTCGCGCCATATTCCATCTGCCCCAAAACACGGGCCAGCATCGCGCCGCCCACAGCGTCGACACAGCCGCCCCATGTCTCGCCCTCGAGCGGGCGTTTGACCGTCTCGTTAATCTCATCGCGCGCGACAATCCGGCTGGCCCCGAGGCTTTTGAGGTAGTCCTCGGTCTCGGGCCGCCCAGTAACGGCTGCCACCTCATAACCGAGATTGGCAAGGATCGCGGTCGCGACCGAGCCCACGCCACCCGCGGCCCCCGTGACCAGCACCGGCCCTTTCTTGATCCCGTGGTCCTCTAACGCCATCACCGCCAGCATCGCGGTGAAGCCCGCCGTGCCCACGGCCATCGCTTGGCGCGTATCCANNCCNTNGGGCANCGGCACCAGCCAGTCGGCCTTGACCCGCGCCTTCTGCGCATAGCCGCCCCAATGCGCCTCGCCCACGCGCCAGCCGGTCAGCACGACCTTGTCGCCGGNTTTGTACCGCTCGTCACTCGANGTCTCGACNGTCCCGGCAAAGTCGATCCCCGGCACATGGGGATAGTTGCGAACCAGACCNCCGCCGGGCCCAATGCAGAGCCCGTCTTTGTANTTNACNGTCGAATANTCCACCGCGACCGTCACCTCGGCCTCGGGCAGTTGATCTTCGGTGANCTGGGTNACCTCGGCNTGGGTCTTGCCTTCGNCATCTTTGTTCACAATCAATGCATTAAAGCTCATCTTTCATCTCCTTTTCAGGTTTCAATTTGCCGGGCCTCAGGCCCAGAAACTCTCNCGCACNGTCACATCCCGCAGGCCCTCGGGTGTCTNAACCTGCAACNGCGTGCCCGGATCCCAATGGGTCATCCGCACCATTCCGATGGCGACATTCACCCCAAAATCGGGCGACCAAATGGTCGAAGTCACCTGCCCCACGCGCTTGTCACCTGCCATCAGCGGCCAAGCCCGGTCACAAAGCGGCACCGGATCGCCCGCNATCTCTAGGGGACGTATCTGTTGCACNGGNCCNTCNTTNGCCACCCGTAGCAGCGCATCTCTGCCGATACAGCCCATCGCGGCATGGGTGTCGCAAAGCTTGCCAAGGCCGCATTCATGCGGGGTGTTATCATCGGTCATGTCATTGCCATAGCTCAACAATCCCCCTTCGATCCGCTCTATCAGATTTGGACAGCCCGCGCGCACATCCAGATCGCGCCCCGCCTCGAACAGGGCATCCCACAGCGGCATGGCGATATCCGCNCCTTCTGCGTAGATCTCAAAGCCGCCCTGTTTGGAGTANCCGGACCGCGCGATATTCATGGCGCGCCCTTGGAAGTGGAATTCACCGAAACGGAAAAACTTCACCTCCCGCACCGCCGCACCAAACAGGCGTTCCATCAGGTCTTCGGCTTTTGGTCCCTGCACCGCGAGCAGGTTCACATCCGGCTCATCCACCAGCACATCCAAATGATAACCGTTGCATATCCCCTTGGCCCACAACAATAAATCGCTATCGGCAATGGAAATCCACCAGCGATCCTCGGCCAGCTTCACCGCGACCGGATCATTGAGCATACCGCCCGTCTCATCGACGATCGGCACATAGACGCAGCGNCCCGGCGCCACATCGCGCAGATCGCGCGGCGTCAGCATTTGCATCAACCGCGACGCATCCGGCCCCCGCAGCTCAACCTGTCTTTCGCAAGCCACGTCCCAGACTTGGACGGCTCTCTTCAAGTGATGGTAATCGGCTTCAGTGCTTTCAAAAACGGTGGGCAGCAGCATCCGGTTATAGACGGTGTAGGCCTTCACGCCTGCCGCCTCTACCCCGGCAGAAAAGGGCGTGCGCCTTATCCGGCGTGAGGGGGAGAGTTCAGCCATCACACGTCCTCCGGCATTAAGATAAGATCGGTCACTGGCGCATCGTACCCGGCGCTGGTCAGCATGGCATGCACCTGCCCCCGGTGATGGGTCTGGTGGTTAAAGAAATGCACGACGGTTTTCGCCAAGGGAGTGGTAACCTCGCGCTGCATGATGCCGGAATACCAAGATAAATCGGCATCCAAAGCCTCCTGTCGAAGGCCTTGGGTCCAATCCTTGATCGCCGCGTCGCACTCGCGCCGCGCGGCGCACCAAGCCATGCCGGTGGGGCAAAGTTCGGTGTCCGGCCCCTCCGGCTTGGGCAAGGCGGGATCAAAACGGGACAACCAGATTTGATCACACCAAAGAAGATGGTTGAGGGTGCCCAAGATCGAGCCGAAAAACGCCTTGCGATCTTGCGTTAACGCATCCTCGTCCATCACCTCAATAACGCTTGCCAACTGACTGTTTTGCCAGGCGTTATATCGCGCCATTTCCTGAGCATAACCGGGGGTGATCACGCAGCACCCTGCCAATCGATCGCGCAGACCTCAGCCGATTTGCCCCCGAAATCCCAAACCCGCCCATAGTCGCGGACCTTGGATTTCACCCCACGCGCCGCCACGATATTTGGTCCCATCCAGTATTTGGAGTTGGTGATCGTCACCGGCTCACCCGGTTCGGCCCCGGCGAGCAGTTCGATCTCGCCGTTGATCTTCCGGCCGATGTTAATGACACGGCGGTTGCCGTCGCGAATGATCTCAACCGGCGCACGTTCGGCGCCGATGATCTCGCTCACTAGCATGGTAAACAGCCCCGTCGTGCCGCCCGCCGCGCCGCTGAAGATTTTCAATAAACCATCATAGGCCGCCTCGCTCGCGCGGTCGTCCACATAGGCGGCGACTTTCCAGTTTCCCTCGCTCATACGGCCCGGGATGTCGACCAACAATCCCACGTTCAGCCCGGCCAAATCCTCCCCTTCGAAATGGCCTTCGTCGATCACGATGCCCATCCACGCATGGCAGTGGCCTTCGGTCGGCAGATGCGCGCCAAGGCTGACCACGCAGGGGCAGAAGACGTCGCAAGAGCAGTTGAGGAATAGCTCGCCTTTTACGGCCCAATTCGCAGGTGTCATCTCTCTGTTTGGCATATTATCCTCCTGTTATTGCGGGCCAACCCGCCACGACGACAGCGCCGAGGATCAGGGTGAAACCCATTGGTTTAGTTATGTAATTTCCGATTTGAGGCAGCTTTTCGATGACCATGAAAAGCGTCGCCAGCCCCATCCAAGCAAGGTTCATCACCCCACCGGCAAAGCCCAGCACCATAAAGCCCCAGCAGCAGCCCGCACAAAAGGCGCCAAGGCCCAATCCCATGCGGAAACCGCCTGCGACACCGGGGCGCCAATGGCCCATGAAATACATCATCGGAGAGTGGCAGACGCCGTGGCAGACCTCCTTGGCGCGGGTGAATTGGAACAGGCCGACGCCCAGTAGCAGCGCCGCCGCAGTCCAGCGCGATTTGGCGATGCCCAGCATGTCGATGACCCCGCCGTGCAAAAGAAGCAATTGCAGCCCTGCGATCCCCGCCGCAAAGGTAAGCCAGACCGCGAAGTAGCCTGCAAGCACCGCCAGCCAGCCCGCGCGGGTGCCGTTGGCCGAGGTCNTGAGNTCTTCGTAAGCGCGCAGCGTCGGGACCATGGTCGGAACCATCATCGCAGCCATCATCGCNCCCCACATCGTGAAAAGCGGAAAGAAGCGCGCCATGGGCATATACATATCCATGCCCGGATNCATCTGCCGCATCCGTTCACCCATNGTGCCCGGACGACCCAGCAGATCGACATCCATCTGCATCGCCATGCTGTACATCATCCACCAAGCCGCTAGAATCAGGGNGAAAAACCCCAGCCAAAGTGTTGACCGTACCATGCCCGTCATCGCCGCCNTCCCCTGCGTGCTCTTGTAGATTTAATGTCAGACAATTAAACTCCTCGCAAACACTAATTGTAAGACATATGAAAATCGATCCAAGCANCCCCGCCGATCTNTCGGCTCAAATCGCCACNGCCATTCGCGACGCCATNATCGGCGGGCGTCTGATCGTCGACCAGCGCCTGCCNTCTGAGGCGGAATTGGCCGAGCAGTTCGAGGTCTCTCGCCCCACGGTGCGCGAAGCGTTGAAGCGCCTTGCCGCGCAATCGCTGATCCGCACGCAGCGTGGGGCCACGGGGGGCGCTTTCGTGAATCGCCTCAGCTTTCCAGATGCTTACGCGCANCAGATCACCACTTCTACGTTGCTNTTGTCGATGAACGCGGTGAGTTTCGAAACCGCCTGCGAAGCCCGCTTCGCNCTAGAGCGCGCCTGTGCCCCCCTNTCGGCAGAGCGGCGCACNNCGGATCACCTTGCCACGATGCGCGCTGAAATCCACCGGCAGGCGCAGGCGGGGCTGACCGATGANGCGNTNTGCGCGTCCGATGTCGCCTTCCACCGNGCGCTNGTTGANGGCGCGGGCAACCCNGTGCTGAGCTATCAACTCGCNGGCGCGGTCGAAGCCATGCAGCCTTTGATGAATATGATCACCTTCACCGCAAGAGATCGGGCGCGGATCATTGCGCTGCACCAAGAAATCGCCAATGCCGCAGAAGCGCAGGACGGCAAAGCGGTAACGGCAGGTTTGACGGCGCTGGAAGCGGAGACCCAAGACCTTGCCCAGAGCGTTTTCGCCGCGCGTGCTGCGCGGAACGCTGGAAAGGCTGGCTGAGAAGTTGCGACTTAATCTATAAATCAAAGGGTTGCGCGTGTATCTTGAAGCCATAAATTCCCGCCGTCGCACCCCTTGCAATTCACCCATGACGGCCCTACTTTAATCTTGTCCTTCGGGACTATGGACATAAACGCGCTCGTAATAAGCGGTTCGGACCCGGGGGCGGTACCCGGCGGCTCCACCAAACATCCTTCATTTGGGGATCATGGGGCCGAAATAGGATCGACGAACGTCTAAAGGGGTTGCTTTGTTTCGGTGAGATACCACCGTTATCGGTTCAAACTGTACAATTGCAAATGACAATCGTGCTCCAGTTGCGATGGCCGCGTAAGCGGTTTCAGCGACTGAAATCTAAGNCCTTAGGCTTTGCAGCTTAAGGCGGGGTTCGCAGGTACCTGGCAACAGAAACCTGCACTTTTCCCCTCNATNTCCCNGNGATTTCAATTGCTTNAGCGGTGTTCTTGACCCTGCNCTTCCGTGCCCCTATCCGTTNTGAAACGAAGCCGCTGTGGCTTCTATCGCGCAGGAAGTTCNCATGACCCCGCCCAGCTGGCCCGAAATGTTTCGCGTCTTCGGACGCATCGGGCTGATGTCATTCGGCGGCCCNGCNGCNCAGATNGCCGTGATGCACCGTGAGNTGGTNNAGGACCGCNCGTGGNTAAGCGANCAGACCTACCTGCGGGCNCTCTCACTCTGTATGCTNTTGCCCGGACCGGANGCGATGCANCTGGCGACCTATGCNGGCTGGCGTCTGCGCGGNGTGGCTGGCGGGCTGCTCGGCGGATTGCTTTTCGTGGTGCCGGGGGCGGCATTCATCGCTGTGCTGGCTTTGCTATATGCGTGGTATGGGCAGTTGCCCNTNGTGCAGACGGCNTTTCTNGGCATCAAAGCCGCCGTCATTATCGTGGTATTCCAAGCNCTTCTGAANGTTTCTTCNANGGCGTTGCATGGGCGTNTTGGCTGGGCGCTGGCCTTTGGGTCGTTCATCGGCATTTTTGTTCTGGGCTTGCCATTTCCNCTNATCATTCTGCTGGCCGGTGCCATCGGGATGNTGACCNAAAGCCCCNCTGCGGTGNNNGANCCGGCAANTCTGCCACCTGCGCGNAGTCTGCGCACCCTGCTGATCTGGGGCGGGCTTTGGGCNGCNCCGCTTGTGNTNNTNGCGCTGCTGGGTGAGGANTTTNTGCTGCAACTCGGCCTGTTCTTCTCCAANCTCGCTGTGGTGACCTTCGGCGGNGCCTATGCCGTGCTGGCCTATATGACCCAGACNGTGGTTCAGGATTTCGGTTGGATTAACACNGANCANATGATCGACGCGCTCGGCNTGGCCGAGACGACGCCCGGNCCNNTGATCCTTGTTACGCAATTTGTNGGGATGCTGGCAGGCTTTGCCCAAAGCGGCCCGTCGGGCGCGNTCGCTGCCGGGCTGCTGGCGCTTTGGGTGACTTTNACGCCNTGCTTTTTGTGGATTTTCCTTGCCGGCCCGTATCTTGAGGCACTTTCTGAACNGCCGCGCATCGCGGGGGCGCTGCGGGCCATCACGGCGGCAGTGGTGGGGGTGATNGCCAATCTCTCGNTCTGGTTTGCGCTNCATGTGCTGTTTGANCGGGTCGCCCCNGGNNNCACCCTCGCCCTGCCCGCGCCGGTTTGGGNAAGCTTCAATNNGCTGGCCGCCGCGCTCACCCTNTTGGCCNCTGTGCTGATGCTGGCGCTCAAGCGTGGTTTTGTCGTCACNATGATCCTGCTCGCGGTGCTTGCTCTGCTCCTTCGCGCGATTTAGCGCNNCGCCCCCTTTCACTCGCCNGTGAATGGGGTATGCTGACCCCTGCCCATCGCCCGGACCGGAGAGAAGAATGAGCCGCAGCATTGATTACGGCAACCTGATGCACGAAGCCATGCGNGGNTTGATCCGCAAGGTNTTGCAGGATGTATCGGACCAAGGGCTGCCGGGGAATCACCACTTTTTCATCACCTTCGACACCTCGCANCCGGATGCGGAATTGGCCGATTGGCTNTCNGACCGTTANCCNGATGAGATGACCGTGGTGATGCAGCACTGGTANGANGGGCTTGATGTTGGCGCAGATGGCTTTGCNATCACGCTAAACTTCGGCGATGCGCCCGAGCCGCTTTATATTCCCTACGACGCNATCCGCACCTTTGTGGACCCNTCGGTTGAGTTCGGCCTGCGGTTNGAACAGCANGAAACCGAAGAAGAAGACGAAGATCGCGACGAGGCCACGCTTGNCCAAACNGATGAGGAAGAGCTGGAAGTCGCGGAAGAGCCCGNNAAGGACGCCGAGATCGTCTCGCTCGATTCCTTTCGGAAGTAGCGCAGGATTGGCCNTTAGCGCCATCCCTGCATTGCGCAGACCGTAAGGCGCAGGTACACCGCTGGGCAACNATAAGTCACAGCAGGAGCCNCANAATGGCCGATACCCGCACCGAAACNGACAGCTTTGGTCCGCTCGAAGTTCCNTCCGATAAATATTGGGGCGCGCAGACNCAGCGCTCGATNATCAACTTCCCGATTGGGTGGGAAAAGCAGCCGATCGCCATNGTNCGCGCGCTTGGCGTGATNAAGAAGGCCTGCGCGCAGGCCAATGTGGCACNGGGNTCGCTCGACGAAGNGCGCGGNAAGGCGATCNTTCANGCCGCTGGCGAAGTCTTNGAGGGCAANTTCGACGACAACTTCCCGCTNGTNGTCTGGCAGACNGGTTCCGGCACCCAGTCGAACATGAACGCTAATGAGGTCATTGCCAATCGCGCGATCGAACTGATGGGTGGTACCATCGGCTCGAAAGACCCGGTGCACCCGAACGATCACTGCAACATGGGCCAGTCGTCNAACGACACTTTCCCCACCGCCATGCATATCGCCACNGCNATGACNGCNCGNGACGTGCTGCTGCCGGGGCTGGAGAAGCTGCACGGCGCNNTGCANAAGAANGTCGANGAATTCGACGGCATCATCAAGATNGGNCGNACCCACACGCAGGATGCGACGCCNCTGACGCTGAGCCAAGANTTCTCNGGCTACACCCATCAGGTCGCNATGAGCATCGCNCGCGTGCGNGACGCNCTNGGCCGCATNTATGANNTGGCNCAAGGCGGCACCGCCGTTGGCACCGGGCTNAACACNNAAAAGGGNTGGGCCGANACCGTNGCGCATAACATGGCCGAGATCACCGGCCTGCCCTTCGTCACCGCNCCNAACAAGTTCGANGCNCTNGCCGCCCATGACGCGATGGTNGANATCTCNGGCGCGCTGAAAACCGTNTCNGCCNNNCTGTTCAAAATCGCCAATGANATCCGCCTNCTGGGNTCCGGCCCGCGNTGCGGGTTGGGCGANTTGATCCTGCCNGAAAACGAGCCGGGNTCNTCNATCATGCCGGGNAANGTAAACCCGACCCANTGCGAAGCGCTGACGCAGGTNTGCATCCACGTNATGGGCAANGATGCCGCNGTNGGCTTCGCAGGCAGCCANGGGCATTTNGAATTGAACGTNTANAAGCCNATGATGGCCTATAACGTTCTGCAATCCATGCAGCTTTTGGGTGACGCGGCCTCGGCCTTNACNGATAATCTGGTNGTNGACCTNAAGGCCGANGCNGACCGNATCGAAAANCTGATGCGCGAGTCGCTGATGCTGGTNACCGCGCTGGCCCCTGAAATCGGCTATGACAATGCCACNAAGGTCGCCAAGACCGCNCATAAGAACGGCACCACNCTNAAAGAAGANGCCATCGCACTGGGCTTNGTGGATGCCGAAACCTTTGAACGGGTCGTGCGGCCCGAAAATATGATCGGACCAAAATGAGTGCGCCCATNAACCTNAACAAGGTNAAGAAAGAGCGGGACCGTTCGTCTCGCAAAGCNCGNGCGNANGANAANGCCGTGGGNTTTGGCCAGACCAAAGCGCAGAAAGANGCGCTGAAGGCNCGCGCCGAACAGATCGCCCGCAATCTGGAAGCGCATAAGCGCGAGACATGAACGCGCGGCCNCGCAAACANTCGGTGACCCTTCGGGGTCACCGGACATCAATCTCTCTCGAAGATGAATTCTGGGATGAGTTCCGCGCCATTGCNGCCGCGCGGGGGCTGCCGATCAATGCGCTGGTGACNGANATCGACGCGGCGCGNGGGCTGGACATNGGGCTTGCCGGGGCAATNCGNNTGTTCGTGTTGCGNNCGTTAAANGAACGTTTACCAAANNCAGATTAGCGTCGGGCCATGGCCCTCGCATCCCCTCTCTCACCCGCCGCTTGGCTGGATGATATATTCGCCTCTAAGGCGGCTATTCGCGGACAGGTTATTCGACGTAAAGCGCGCGATATCGAAAAGTTCGTCGGTCGCCGCGAATTCGAACGCGAGTTGAAACGTCGGGGTTTCCAAGCGGTTGAGAACGCCGGACAGGTCATCATATTTTGCAATAGAGAACCCATCCGGCGGATCGTGTAGCCGTTTTCTTTTAAAGAAAACGGCCACGGAATTTTCAAAAAATTCCGATTTAGCAGATCGACGCTTGGTAAATCTTCTCGATGTTCTGACCAAGCGCCTCGTTGAACTCCGCATCTGTCATCTTGACGTTCAGCCCTTCAGTCAAAGCGCGCGAGAAGCTGGCGATCATGGTGCGGTTCTTGCCCAGCCGTTCGCAGGCTTCCGCCGTGGAGTAGCCGCCCGATAGCGCAACGACGCGCAGCACGTTGGCGTGGCCGGCCAGTTCGTCATATAGACCAGCTTTTTCAGGAATCGTCAGTTTCAACATCACCATCTCGCCCTCGGGCAGGGCGTTCAGGTTCTTTTCAATCTCTCCGCGCAGGATCTCTTCGGCTTCTGCCTTCGTGTCGGAGTTGATGTTCACCTCAGGCTCAATGATCGGCACCAGACCGGCAGCGCAAACCTGTTTGGCCAGTTCGAACTGTTGCGCCACCACGGCGGCGATGCCGTTCTCGTTGGCCTCGTGAATGACCGAGCGTTCCTTGGTGCCAAAGATGCCGTGTTTCACCGCGCGGGCCAGCAGGTCGTCGATCTCCATGATCGGCTTCATCATCTGCACGCCGTTGTTGGTTTCCTCCAACCCCTTGTCGATCTTCAGGAAAGGCACCACGCCCCGGTCTTCCCACAGGAGCTGGGCGACGGGTTTGCCGTTGATGCTGTCATCCATCGTGCGCTCAAAAAGGATCGCGCCGATTACTTTCTCGGAGGTGAAATCGTCGGCCAGAATGATCCGTGCCCGCATGTCGTGGACGGCTTTGAACATTTCTGCGTCGCCGTTGTAATCCGACGGTTCCACGCCATAGAGGCTCAGCGCCTTGGGGGTGGAGCCGCCCGATTGATCGAGCGCCGCGATGAAGCCTTTGCCGCTGTTCATTTGCTCAAGTTGCGCCTTGTCGTAGCCCATGTCACCCACGTCCTATTTTGATTCCGTTCGCTGCGTTTCTAATTGAAACGCAAAGCCGATGATAGAAGCTAGCGCCTTGATAGCGCTAACCAAATGCCCTTATCTGAACGGACGGTCAAATGTGCGACTGGCACCGGCACGCGATCAGGCTGGGCGGTCACGTGAAAGTCTCGCAGGATACGCGACAGGATCAGGGGGCCTTCGACCATGGCAAAACCCGCGCCAGTGCAGACCCGTGGCCCGGCAGAGAATGGGATGAAGGCGTCGCGCTGGCACTGCTTTCCGTTTTCGGTCTGCCAACGGGTTGGGTCAAAACCATCAGGATTGTCCCAAAGCCGTTCATGCCTGTGCAGGTGCCACGGGCTGAGCACAAGTTGCGCCCCCTTTCTCACCTTTCGGTCGCGAAACGCTTCGGGGCAGCGGTTCTCGCGCACCATCATCGGCACGGGTGGATAAAGCCGCAGCGTCTCCCGAAACACATCCCGGCTAAGTTTGAGTTTTGACATCACGGGGAAATCACAGGTCTCAAGCGCCTGTGCCTCTTCCGCCAGCCGCTCCTGCCATTCGGGATGGGTGGCCATGAGATAGAGCGCCCAAGCCAAAGCCGAGGCGCTGGTTTCATGCCCCGCGAGGAAGAATATCGCGACCTGATCAACCATCTCCTCGGTATCGAAGGTCTCGCCTGTTTCGGGGTCGGCCTGGGTCATGATCTTGGTGGCTAGGTCGTCGGGCGCGGTGCCTGCTTTGATCTGCGCCATCCGCTCTTGGGTCAGGTCCGTGATCAGCGCCCTGATGCGCGCGGCGCTGGCCCGCGTGTCGCGCCGAAACAGGCGCGGCATCCAGCGCGGTAGCGGCAGAAGTGCCCCAAGGTTCAGGATCGGCTGGCTGCGCTGGTAATTGCGAAACTCATCAAAGACCGCCCGGGCAACCTCATGTTCGATCGGCAGAGAAAAAAGCGTGCGAAAGATCACATCGGCTGCGGCGTGGCTGGTCTCGGCTTCGATCTCGACCACCTGCCCCGCCTTGCCTCCCAGCCGCGCGGCGGCGGCCTCTGCTGCGTCCCACATCGCCGGAAAAGTCTCGCGCAAGCGGCCGCCCTCAAAGGCGGGGTCGATGATGCGGCGCTGGCGTTTCCATGTCTCGCCGTTGGTCAGAAAGACAGAGTTGCCCAAGAGCGGGCGCAGCCCCTCGCCGATCCGGTCGGATTTCGGAAAATCCTCGGGGCGGTCTTTCAAAACGGTCTTCACCAGTGCGGGCTGGTTCATCAAATAGCTGCGGAAGAACGGCGTTTTGAATTCCGCCATCCACGCGCGATAAAGCCGGGCGGGCTGGGCCGAGAGGATATCGGCGCGAAACAGCTTGGCATAGCGCCAGAGCGACACACGGTCGGGCCGCGCGGGGGGCTTGGGCGGTTGGGTCATGCGGCGACAGAGGTGTATTTGCTGACCGCGTGGTCGATCCGGGATTTCGACGCGGGCCGCCCGTCATAGCGCGCGGCCAAGGTCTGTGGCCCGGCGGTGATTTGGAAATAGTCATAGTCGCGCGGGCGGTCAAAGGCGCAGAGATACTGGAAATGCAGCCGAAAGAACCGCCAGCGCAGCGCCTTCCAGCGGGTGGGGCTAAGCGTTTGGGTGAAGGCAGCCGAAAAGACCAGCGGCCAGCGTTTCCCCTCAGGCGCCACGCCGGAGACCGAGACCGGATCGCAAAGCGCAAAGGCGCAGCCATCGCCGGGGGCCGTCACGTCGACCCATGCCAGTTCCTCGCGGGTTGAGAGATAGCGCAGGTCGCCTCGCAAACGCTCGGCCCGGGGCAAGAAGGATACCATCGGCACCACCTGCCCGAGCGAGAGAAAACCCAAGGCAGGCCCGCGCTCGGGCACCCTGCCCGCACGGATCAGATCGGCCAGTACCGAGACGCCCAGATGCGCCCCGGATGAGTGGCCGACAACCAGTACCTCGTCGACATCGTCGGTCAGGGCGGCGGCGATGTCATTGCCAAACTGCGCCATGCGGGCTTCCAACTCCGGCGGGTTCGCGCCCCGCGTGGCGGCGGAATAGGCGTAGTCATGCATCAGGTAATAGGCGAAAAACTTGCCGTCTTTCTTTTTAAACCAGCGCAGCAGCGCGATGCCCAGCCCAGTGCCCACTGCCGCGAAGGCGAGCCGCGCCGCCCGATGGTCCGTCACCATTTCAAGGGCGCGATAGGTCAGCAGGCCAAGCGCCACAGCCAGCAGCGCCTGCACAATCAACATCCCCACCGGATAAAGCGCCGCAATAACCGGCCCCTTGCGCAGGCGCATCAGCCGCCAAAGCGTGCCGGAGCCGATGTAGACCCAAGCGGTGCGCAGCAACTGCCAATAGGTCGCGGGGATCGAATTGCTCATGCTTTCGCGCACGATGTCGGACCAGACCAGCACTTCGACCTGCGAGGTCACCTGATGACCGTCGATCCCAGCGTTAACGCGCCAGCCGTAATTGCCCTTGCCCGCTTTTGGTTTCAGCGCAATCTCATAGCCCGAAATCGCGGCCTGCGCCGCGCCCTCCTTGCGGTAAAGCTCACGGTAGCGGCGCGGGTGAATCGGATCGTAGCCGGGGATGTAGAACACCCGCCGCGTTTTCACCGTCTTTGCCTGCCCTGTGCTCACCATGCCCGCCCTCTTCTTCGGCATAGTCTAGCCGCAATTCGGGGCAAGATTAAGGCTTAACCTACGGTTGCGAGGATCGGAAAGGTCTCAAGCAGCCAAAAGGAAAAGGCGGTGAATGCGCCGGTCAGCAGCGCCAGACCAACAATCACCAGCAGGCCCCCCATGATCCGCTCGATCAGCTTCATATGCGGTTTGATCCGGTTCATCAGCGTCATCGCGCGGGTGATGAACATCGCGGCCAGCAGGAAGGGAATGCCAAGCCCCGCCGCATAGACGCCCAGCAAAAGCGTCCCGCGGGAGACGGAGGCCTCGCTTGCTGCCAGTGACAAGATCGCGCCCAGCTGTGGCCCGATGCAGGGGGTCCAACCAAAGGCAAAGGCCAGCCCCAAGACATAGGCGCCGAAACTCGACCCGCCCTTGTCGCCCGCGTCCATCCGCGCCTCTTGATCGAGAAACGGAATGCGAAAGAGCCCGATGAAATGCAGGCCGAAGACAATAATCACCACACCGGAAATTTTAGCGAGAAGCGCCTGATTCTGTAAAAAGAACATCCCAAAGGCCGAGGCGGTGAAGCCCAGTAGGATGAACACAGTGCTCAGCCCCAGCACAAAGAACAACGCCGCCACGACCGCCCGCCGCCGTGCGCTGGATTGGCTGGACATGTCATTGATCGACACGCCCCCCATATAGGCCAGATAGGGCGGCACGATGGGCAGCACGCAGGGCGACAGGAAACTGAAAATCCCGGCAACCAGAGCGATGATCATGGCCGGCAGGATCCCGGCGTCGATGAGGCTTATATCAAACATGACCAACTCCTAGACCGACAACGCCCCGGCGTCACCTGTCATATTGTCACAAGATCGTGGACCTCGGGATTGGCTTGGATTAACTGGTCTTATGAAGATCGAAAAACTGGATGCCACGGGGCTTCTGTGCCCCCTGCCCGTGCTGAAAGCACGCAAACGACTGGCGGCCCTCGCGCCGGGCGATCAGCTTCATATGACGGCCGATGATCCGGCCGCGGTGATCGACGTGCCACATTTCTGCGTGGAAGCCGGTCATGCGCTGACCGAAACCCGGACCGAGGGCGCGGCAGAGCTTTATATCATCACCAAAGGTGGCTGAGCCGGACCCGGCCGGAACGCGCGCTTCAACCCTACGACAGAATCGAAAACGGCGGGCCTGAAAGCCCGCCGTTTCCTTTTATATGTCGTGGCTTAGCTGCCCAGCGACCACCAGCCCCGGCGTTTTGGCTTGGGCTTTTCGGCGGGTTGCTCTTCCACCTTTTCGGCCACCGGCTCAGGAGCCGTTTCGGCAGCGGGCGCTTCGGCTTCCACNGGCTGGGCCGTGGGTTCGGGCTGCGGCTCAGGCTGCGGTGCTTCCGCGACAGGTGTGGCCGTTTCCGGCGACGGGGCCGCGATCGGCGCTTCGGTCGGCAGTGCTTCGGCCATCGCCTCGGGCGTGGCTTCGGCAACCGGCTCTACTGGCTTGGCTTTGGCCCGGCTGCGGCGTTTGGGTTTTGGCGCGGGTGCGGCCTCTTCCTCGGTCGCTACGGCGTCTGTTGTCACCGTCTCTTCTGCCGCTTCCACCACGGGCTTTTTGGTCCGGCGGCTGCGCTTAGCCTTGGGCTTGGGCGTCTCTTCACCTTCGGTCTCGGCACTGACCTGTGGCGTTTCGCCTTCTGCGGCGGCAAGCGCTTCGGGCGCGGGTTCCGCTTCGGGGGCCAGTTCGGCCTTGGGCTTGCGCGACCGGCTGCGGCTTTTGGGCTTGGGCTTTTCCTCGGCGGCGGGCGCGGCGTCGGTGTCGGCCTGCGCTGCCTGCGCTTCTACCGGTTGCACTTTGTCGCCTTCGTCCGGCTTCGCCTCTTCCTGCTGCTGACCACCGTTCTGATCGTCTGCACCATTCTGCTGCTCGCCATTGCCATTGCGGCCACGGCCACCCCGGCTGCGACGACGACGGCGGCGGCGTTTGGATTTGCCCTCGCCCTCTTCACCATTGCCGTTGCCATTCCCGTTTCCGTTCTCGGATTGCGGGGCCTCCTGTGCGGCGGGTGCCTCTTCCACTTCGGCCTCTGCGGCGCTCTCATCCTCGTCGATCTGATCCATCAGCGATGTATCGACCGAAACGACGTGATCTGACACGGGCGGCACGGTGCGGGTGGCGGTCTTGAACTTCTCGATGTGGAAATCGGGGCTGACCAAGGTTGGGTCGCCTTCGATCCGCACCGACATGCCGTAACGCATCTCGATATTGGCGATATGCTCACGCTTTTGGTTCATCAGGAAGTTGGCGATGCCCACGGGCGCGCGCACCAGCACTTCGCGCGAACGGCGGCGGGTGCCCTCTTCTTCGATCTGGCGGATGATCGACAGCGCGAGGTTGTCGTCCGAGCGCACAAGACCGGTGCCGTGGCAGGCGTGGCAAGGCTGGGTCGTCGCCTCGATCATGCCGGGACGCAGACGCTGGCGCGACATTTCCATCAGGCCAAAGCCCGAGATGCGGCCCACTTGGATGCGCGCGCGGTCGGTCTTGAGCTTGTCTTTCATCATCTTTTCGACGGCGGCGTTGTTCTTGCGCTCATCCATGTCGATAAAGTCGATGACAATCAGGCCCGCGAGGTCACGCAGACGCAGCTGACGCGCCACTTCGGCGGCAGCCTCAAGGTTGGTCTTGGTCGCCGTCTGCTCGATCGAGCCTTCTTTGGTCGCCCGGCCCGAGTTCACGTCGATCGCCACCAGCGCTTCGGTCACGCCGATCACGATATAGCCACCCGAGGGCAGTTGCACCGTGGGGTTGAACATGCCCGAGAGGTAGCTTTCGACCTGATAGCGCGCAAAAAGCGCAGGCTTTCGTTGTAGAGCTTCACGTTTTTCGCGTGGGACGGCATGATCATTTTCATGAAGTCCTTGGCAATGCGGTAGCCGCGCTCGCCCTCGACGTGGATCTCGTCAATNTCGCGGTTGTAGAGGTCACGGATCGAGCGTTTGATCAGGTCGCCTTCTTCGTAGATTTTCGCGGGCGCGATGGACTTCAGCGTCAGCTCGCGGATCTGCTCCCAGAGGCGCTGGAGGTATTCGTAATCGCGCTTGATCTCGGCCTTGGTGCGTTTCGCGCCGGCAGTCCGGACAATCAGACCAGCACCCTTGGGCACTTCGATCTCAGTCGCGATTTCTTTAAGTTTCTTACGGTCAGCCGCATTGGTGATCTTGCGCGAAATGCCGCCGCCACGGGCGGTGTTGGGCATCAGCACGCAGTAGCGACCAGCAAGGCTGAGGTAGGTGGTCAGCGCCGCGCCCTTGTTGCCGCGCTCTTCTTTGACAACCTGCACCAGCAGGATCTGGCGGACCTTGATGACTTCCTGAATCTTGTAGCGGCGCGGGCGCGGTTTGCGCACGAGGCGGATGTCTTCGCTGTCATCTTCGTCGGCGACGGATTCGATGGAATCGTCTTTCGCGGTGGCATCGCTGCCTTTGTCGTCTTCGCTGTCGGCATCGTCGGCCTGGGCGTCGCTGGCGTCAGCGTCATCGGACGTAGCCACAGCCGTTTCATCGTCCTTGGCAACCTCGGTATCGGCTTCGCCGTTCTCAGGCTCTTCGACCGGCGTTTCCGCGACCCGCTCCATGGGCGAGCTGCCCTCTTCGCTGTCGAGATCGACGGTTTCCATACCGGCGATTTGATCGCTGTTGTCGTCAGCGACTTCTGCTGTGACCACGGCATCATCGCTGTTGGTCTCAGCCGCTTGGCTTTTCGACCGGCTGCGCGACCGGGAGCGAGTCCGCTTGGGCTTTTCGTCCTCGTCGTCCTTGGCCGCCTGCGCTTCGGCATAGGCGCGTTCTTCCTCCAGCAGCGCCTGACGGTCGGCCACGGGAATCTGGTAATAATCGGGGTGAATTTCCGAGAAAGCGAGGAAGCCATGNCGGTTGCCGCCATAATCTACAAAGGCCGCCTGAAGCGACGGTTCNACCCGTGTAACNTTGGCTAGATAGATATTGCCGGCAAGCTGGCGTTTGTTTTCTGATTCAAAATCGAATTCTTCGACCTTGTTTCCGTCCACGACCACAACGCGAGTTTCCTCGGCGTGGGTGGCATCGATAAGCATTTTCTTAGACATAGATCCATTATGCACAGCACCCGCGCACGGAAGGCCCCTGGCGGGGCATCGGGCTGGGAGGTGTGACTTGTCAGGGCGATGGAGGACGCGGCAACAGCAGGGCCACGAATGGCCCCCATCTGTCTGCTCTGAGCATCTGCGCGCGTCATCGCGGTTCTTCTCCGATGCGAGGGCCTTTGCGCCTCTCCCATCCATTAATTAGCTGTGCTTCGGTTGGGCTAACCCTCGCGAATATCAGCGGTTCTTCGGCCGTTTCCGGCCCAATCGGTCTGCTGGCCCCCCGGTGTCGGGCTGGCACGGCAGCGAAACTGTCAAAAGTCACCNNACGCCNGTCGGGCGTTACNGGACTTATCCGGCTAGTTAAGGGCTTTANGGGGTGAAACACAATGGTCAATCGAATGAGCAACAGTCAAATGCGNTTTANCNCNGGTCGGTTGACAAGGCGCATGGGCTTGGAAACATTCAGACTGTCGCNGC
>NZSX01000008.1:24257-30051 GCA_002703405.1 Sulfitobacter sp.
TCGCNGGGCGNCACCATAGAATTGCNTTGCCGCCNNNGCGGCCCAGAGTTTCAAAGGACCGCTTTCATGCNNANATTNCTGCGCCCCGCGCTTTGNCTGACCCTTNTGGGCCTNGCCGCCTGTGATGAGATCGCCGTGGCCGANNANCCNGCNGCGCTGGCNGANNTGCGCGGGCAGAAAAGCTGTNTNNCNGCGGTGNCCCAGCAAACCGNNGCGNCGGGNGTNGCNNTNAANACNACNCGNCCNGTNGTNGAGCTTTACCGCCATATCNTNGANGTNCCCGGCGNNGCGAGNTGGTCNTGCATCACCGATCCGAATGGCAAAGCGGTCGAGATNGCAGAGCAGCGCANCGGTTAANCCGCGNTGCTTNNGGGNNGNGGTCAGAGGTAATCTGACCGCTGCAACCCGTATTTCGCCATCTTCTCGTTCAGCGTCCGNCGNGGCAGGCAAAGCTCGTCCATCACGCTGGCGATAGAGCCCTTGTGNCGGCGCATGGTGTTGTCGATCAACATGCGCTCGAACGCCTCGACATATTCCTTGAGCGGTTTGCCTTCGGTGGTCATCACNGGCTGCATCTCGTCATGGTCGCTCATCAAGAGGGAGGCGATGGTGCCCGAGCCGCGGCGCGATTGCAGCACGGCGCGTTCGGCCACGTTAATGAGTTGGCGCACGTTGCCGGGCCATGGCGCTTGCAACAACTGTGCCGCCTCTTGTGCACTGACCTGAGGCGCCTCGCAGCCGTATTCATCCGCGAACTGATCGCTNAGCCGGGTGAAGAGCGTCAGNATATCCTCACCACGCTGGCGCAGCGGCGGCACGGTGATGCGGAGCGCTGCCAAACGATAAAACAGGTCCGATCGCAGCGCGTCTTCNGAGGTGCGNCCGGCTTCTTGCAGGTTNGANATNGCGACGATTCGTGTNTCTGCCGGGGTGCCTTGTTCGTTGATGGCGCTNAACANCCGCGCCTGCAGGCTTTCGGACANNGCNTCNATGTCTTCCAACACCAANGTNCCGCCNCGNGCNTCTTCNATGGCNGGCANTTGNGCNTCTTCGGGCTGCATCGGGCCGAACAGCCGCTTGGCGAGCGCGTCTTCCTCCAGAGCACCACAGGAGACGAGGACAAATTTCTTGCCCGCGCGGCTGCCNACNGCGTGCAGCGCATGGGCCACGAGGGTCTTNCCGGTCCCGGTNTCTCCGTCGATCAGCACATGCCCATCGGCCTGCCCCAGATCGAGNATATCTTCGCGCAGGCGTTCCATGACGGGCGATTGGCCGATGAGCTTTTTCATCAGCTGNCCGCCNTCCGANAGCTCACGCCGCAGGGCGCGGTTGTCCATCACCAGNCGCCGCGCNTTGGTGGCCTTTTTGGCCAGTTCGCTCATCCGGTCGGGGTTGAAGGGCTTTTCAAGAAAGTCGAAAGCGCCGACGCGCATCGCNTCNACCGCCATCGGCACGTCNCCATGACCGGTGATCATGATGACCGGCAAAGCCGAGTCGCTGCCCATCAGCTTTTTCANGAATTGCATCCCGTCCATGCCCGGCATNTTGATGTCGGAGATGACGATGCCCGGATAATCCGGCCCCAAAGTCTTNAGCGCGTCTTCGGCGCTGCCGAAGGTTTCCGTGTCATACCCCGAAAGGGCCANCCANTGGCTGATCGACTGCCGCATGTCCTGTTCGTCNTCTACAATCGCGATTTTCATTGCCTGAGCCATGCGTTNACTCCGCCGCTTCNATCTTCGTTTCATCTGCCAATATAGGCAGTTGCATCTCAAATACAGCNCCNCCGTTNTGTCCGTTGCGNGCNNTNAGCCGTCCNCCNAGGTCGTTNACGATCCCCGATGAAATGGCAAGACCCAGCCCAACACCNTCGCCGGGCTGNTTGGTCGTGTAGAAAGGTTCGAACAGCGCGTCCAAGTCCTCAATCCCCGGGCCATTGTCGCGCACGGTTAATGTCGCCGTCTCCCCCGCTGATAGTATAATGTCCACCTGAGGGTTTCGTTCCGATTTTGTTGCGTCNAANGCNTTTCTTAACAGGTTTACCATAACTTGNTCGATCCGCATACGGTCTCCCATCACCATGACNGGATTATCGGGCAGGATGCGGCTGATCTGNACCTGTCGCTGGCGCAACTGNGGCTCCATCATCGACAGGGAAGACGCCAGCGCCGCGCCCATATCAACCGGAGAGAAGGCCTCCTGCCCCTTGCGGGCATAGGATTTAAGCTGCCGGGTGATCGCGCCCATNCGTTCAATCAGATCGTCGATGCGCCCGAAGGACGACAGCGCCTCATCCTGCCGGTTNCGTTTCAACAGCAGCCGCGCGCCCGCNAGATAGGTTTTCATCGCGGCAAGCGGTTGGTTCAACTCATGGCTGACGGCGGCAGACATTTCACCCAAAGCCGCCAGTTTTGACGATTGTTCAAGGGTTTGTTCGGCCACGGCGAGGGTCTGTTGCACCCGCTTGCGCTCAGCGATCTCACGTTGGAGGGCAAGGTTCAGGGCCCTGAGTTTCGCCGATTCCCGTTGAAAGATCGCCAGCCGCCCCGCCGTGCGGCGGCTCAGGAAATAGAACGCCAGCGCCAGCAGGATCGCAAAGCCCATGACCTCTAACGCCAGCACGCCGTTCACCTTTTCGCGGACCGAGGCATAGGTCGTGTAGCTGCTCATCCGCCAGCCGCGGAACGGTATCCGGTTTTCCAGCCGCATCACCGCCTCGCCCTGCAAATAGGCATCGGGCGGCAGCGCGGTCCAATCGGTGGTGGCCTGAATGGCGCGTTCAATCGCGCTTTGGGGCGTGTGGTTGGCCAGCGCTTCGGGCTCTGTCAGCCCGCGCCAACGCGACTCGGTGGCGAGGATAATCTCGCCCGTGCTGTCCATCACGATGACCGCGTCCGAGATCCCGGCCCAAGCCCGTTCAAACTTTTGCAGATCAACCTCAACGGCGATCACCCCAAGTGTGGTCCCACCAGACTGCATGCGCCGCGAATAGAGGAAGCGATAGCCGCCCTGCTCACGCTCAATGGTCGAAAAGATCGTCGCATTAGAGCGGATGGCATCGACGAAATAGGGCTCGGATTTATGGGCGGAGCCGAGGCGGTTACGGTCTGTCGCCGCCACGGTACGCCCGTCGATGTCATATAGCATCAAGGATGCCGCGCCGATTTCCTCAACGAAAGAGATAAGCCGCTGTGTCGACAGCGAATAATCCGCCGATTGCAGCGCGCCGATCAACGTGGGGTCGCGCGCCAAAAGTTGTGGTACAATGGCGTTTTGCCGCAACTCAGCCAGCAGGTTGCCGCTGTAAAGCGCGATGCGCAGTTCCGCGCGGTTGCGGGTGCTTTCGGTAAAACGGTCGGTCAGCAGCTTGTTGGTGATCGAGATCGTCACCACGGCGAGGATCATCAGCGACGCAATCGCGAACCGCACCCGCCAGGATACGGCCATGCTATTGCCTTCGGAACCGGATGCATCACTCATCGCGGCAATCTACGCGCTACGCTGGCCGCACTCAAGTCAGGCGGTTTGCAAAGCACCGGTCAATGCGCGGAAGAGCGCCGCCCCGTCGATGTTGCCATGGGCCGCTTCGGCTGCCCGCTCGGGGTGCGGCATCATGCCCAACACGCGGCGGTTTTCCGAAAGAATGCCCGCGATATCATCGCGCGCGCCATTCGGGTTCTCGGCATAGCTGAACGCCACACGATCTTCGCCGCGCAGTTTCGCAATCGTCTCATCATCGGCAAAGTAGTTGCCGTCATGGTGCGCGATCGGAATGTTGATGACCTGACCGGCGTCGTAGCCAGAGGTATAATCGCTCGCCGTTGTCTCAACCTTGAGGCCGACAGTCTTGCAGATGTACTTCAGCCCCGCATTGCGCAGCAGTGCACCCGGCAGCAGACCGGTTTCGGTCAGCACCTGTAAGCCGTTGCAGATGCCCAGCACATAACCGCCGCGATTGGCATGAGCCGCCACAGAGCGGCAGATCGGCGAATTTGCGGCAATGGCCCCGCAACGCAGGTAATCCCCATAGGAGAACCCGCCGGGGATACCCACGATATCAACGCCTTGCGGCAGTTCGCTGTCCTTGTGCCAGACCATGGAAACCTTGGCGCCCGCGGATTTGAAAGCCACGGCAAGATCGCGGTCGCAATTGGACCCGGGAAAGACAACTACCGCTGCGTGCATCAGGCCAGCTCCACCGAATAGGATTCGATCACCGTATTGGCCAAGAGCTTTTCGCACATGGCGGTCACATCNGCCTCNGNCGTGCCCTCGGCGAGGTCAAGCTCGATCACCTTGCCCTGACGCACACCATTCACCCCGTCAAAGCCCAAGGCTCCGAGCGCGTGGCGGACAGCTTCGCCCTGAGGGTCGAGCACCCCGTTCTTCAGCATCACATGCACCCGTGCTTTCATGGCGCGACACCCCTTTGTAACATCTGCAAATTGAACGGCGAAGCCGCGTTAGTTGATCANCGTCGGCTTGGNCACCGGCGCNTTGTTCTTGGGCATGACGCCNAGNCGTTTGGCCACTTCGGTATAGGCATCGGTGAGCGANCCCAGATCGCGGCGGAACACGTCTNTNTCGAGCTTCTGGCCCGTNTCGATGTCCCACAGGCGGCAGCTGTCNGGGCTGATCTCATCGGCGACGATCAGACGCTGGAAGTCACCATCGTAAACGCGGCCAATCTCNATCTTGAAGTCCACCAGNTTGATNCCGACGGCCATCATNACGCCCGACATNAAGTCNTTGACCCGCAGCGCGAGGCTNAGNATATCGTCCATGTCTTGCTGGGTNGCCCAGCCAAAGGCGGCGATATGCTCTTCGGTGACCAGCGGATCACCAAGCGCGTCGTCTTTGTAGCAATACTCGACAATCGGGCGCGGCAGTTGCGTGCCCTCTTCGATGCCAAGACGCTTGGACATGGAGCCCGCCGCATAGTTGCGCACGATCACTTCCAGCGGAATGATCTCAACCTGCCGCACGAGNTGNTCGCGCATGTTCAGGCGTTTGATNAAATGCGTCGGCACGCCGATGTTGTTCAGCCCGGTCATAAAGAACTCGGACAGGCGGTTGTTCAACACGCCCTTGCCCTCGATCGTGGCTTTCTTCTCGGCGTTAAAGGCNGTCGCATCGTCTTTGAAATATTGCACGATGGTGCCGGGCTCAGGACCTTCATAGAGGATCTTTGCCTTGCCTTCGTAGATCTTGTTGCGCCGGGCCATGGGCATCCTTTCCAACAGGGGGCCGGGAACATCCCCGCCGCTTGCGCTNCTCNTAGTGCAACCACCCCGCTGCTGCAAGCATGNCCCGTCACCTTTGNCNCGCCACTTGTGGGAAGGCGGGGGCGACCGCATATGAATAGGGTAACACCAGCAATCGGAGACCCGCTATGAGCAAGTTNGACGACCGTGCAAATGCCTTTGAAAGCAAGTTCGCCCANGATGCGGANATGCANTTCCGCGCCGAGGCGCGCCGNAACAANCTNTTGGGCCTCTGGGCTGCTGAACTTTTAGGCAAATCGGGCAGCGACGCCGACGACTATGCCAAAGANGTNGTNAAATCCGACTTNGAAGAGGCGGGCGACGAGGATGTCTNCCGCAAAGTCTCNGGCGANNTGGGCGACCGCGCNGATGANGNGACGATCCGCGNCAAGATGCAGNCNCTGATGGCCGAAGCCAAAGCGCANCTNCTGAGCGANNCCAGCTAACTCCNTNNCACCCCGGCCACGCGCCGGGGTGACCCNCCCNGCCTGNCCTCATAATGAAGATGAATATTATGAGATTGCCCCCAT
>NZSX01000008.1:30056-43922 GCA_002703405.1 Sulfitobacter sp.
CATCNTGACATCAGGCGAAATTCCCAGACCCTACAGGAGCCCCCATGAGCAACGCATTCACCGATCTTTTGGCTGAAAAGGGCACATTGCTCGCGGATGGGGCNACGGGCACCAATCTGTTCAACATGGGGCTGATNTCAGGCGACGCGCCNGAGATGTGGAACACNGACGAGCCNAAGAAGATCATNAAGCTTTACCGNTTNGCNGTGGATTCGGGCAGCGATCTGTTCCTGACCAACTCNTTNGGGGCCAATGCCTCNCGGCTCAANCTNCANGGTGCNGAAAAGCGCGTNCATGAGCTAAGCCGCGTNTCTGCCGAACTGGCNCGNGAGGTGGCNGATACCGCNGAGCGNAANGTNATCGTNGCNGGCTCTGTCGGCCCCACGGGTGAGATNATGGAGCCGGTCGGCACNCTGACCCACTCCCTCGCCGTTGAGATGTTCCANGAGACCGCNGATGGCCTCAAGGCTGGCGGTGCCGANATNGGCTGGNTGGAAACGATCAGCGCCCCCGAAGAATACCGCGCCGCTGCCGAAGGCTTCGCGCTGGCGGGCCTGCCGTGGTGCGGCACGATGAGCTTTGACACCGCGGGCCGCACGATGATGGGCCTGACCTCCGAAGGGATGGTCGATATGGTGCATGGNCTGGACAACACGCCGCTGGCCTATGGTGCCAACTGCGGCACAGGTGCGTCTGACTTGCTACGCACCGTGCTNGGCTTCGCCGCAAAGAANGGCACGCTGCCGATNATCTCCAAGGGCAACGCGGGCATCCCGAAATACGTCGAAGGCCACATCCANTANGACGGCACNCCCGAGTTGATGGCGCGNTATGCGACCATGGCGCGNGACGCNGGGGCCAGCNTCATCGGCGGNTGCTGNGGCACCCTGCCCGAGCATNTGGTNGCGATGCGCGAAGCGCTCGANAGCACGGAAAAAGGNCCGGCCCCGACGCTGGAGCAAATCCGCGAAGAGATCGGTGATTTCTCGTCCGAAAGCGANGGCACCGANGGNCAAGGNCCNGTGCGCGCNCCGCGNCGCGGCCGCCGTCGGGGCTGAGCCTCAGAACAAGCTCAATTGATCGCCCCTTTCGGGGGGCGGTCGAAACAGATCGCAGCGCAGTGGCACGCCCGCGCGGGTCAGCCCCAGACGTTTGNCTGCCAGATCAAANCGCTGCGCCACCATCTGCGCATAGGGCCCCTCGCCCCGCATGCGTTTNTGCCAGCCCGCNTCGTATTCCTTGCCCCCATGCATATCGCGCAGCCGCGCCATGATCCGCTCGGCCCGGTCGGGNTAATGGGTGGCGAGCCANTCTTGCACCAGCGGCGANACCTCACGCGGNAGGCGCAACATNATCCAACTNNCNTGNCGCGCNCCNGCNTCGCGCCCNGCGGNNAGGATCGCCTCNAACTCCGGNTCGGTCAGCGCNGGAACCATNGGGGACGCCATGATCCGCACCGGGATNCCNGCCTCCGACAGCTTNCGGATCACCTGCAACCGCCGCTGCGGCGCTGGCGCGCGCGGCTCCATCAANCGGCTGAGNNNNGCNTCNAGCGTGGTCACCGAAATNCCNACCGCCGCCAATCCNCGCNCGGCCATATCGCNCANAATGTCGATGTCGCGNTCNATCAGNCTGCCCTTNGTGACAATNGCCACNGGGTGATTGAANTCNGACANCACCTCAAGACANTCNCGCATGATGCCATGGGTNTTTTCGATNGGCTGNTACGGNTCGGTGTTNGTGCCGATGGCGATNGGCGCGACCTNATANCGNTTCGNNCGCAGNTCNCGCGCCAGNACNTNCGGCGCNTCGGGNCGGGCGATCANCTGNGTTTCNAAATCCAANCCCGGNGACAGGCCNAGGTANGCNTGNCTGGGCCGCGCGAAACANTAAACGCAGCCATGTTCGCAGCCGCGGTACGGGTTGATCGACCGGTCAAANGGCAAATCCGGCGAGCGGTTGTAGGTAATCACCCGGCGCGGCACTTCGATGCTTGTGCTGGTTCGCAGCACCGGAAGCANNTCTTCCCGGGCCCAGCCATCGTCNTCCGCCACGCGAGTATNNGCCTCAAACCGGCCCGCATCNTTGCTGCCTGCCGCGCGGCCAAGCACGCGGAATCGCTGGTCTTCCCTATCCATGAAAGAAGGTTAGAACATTNNGCGAACANCNNCAAGTAAACTTGNNCAAACCCTTGTCCTTACACCGCAAAAAGCAGTAGTTTGCCCCCAAGGCGTCGCGCANGGCGCGGCCGATGTCGCAAACCGCGACCCCGGCGCTAACATTCCGTGAGACAAGGGNCCAAGTGTCATGCACCTGCACGCCCAGCAGAAGGAAACACCATGTCAGAAGAAGACGATATCATCCTGGCCGANTTGGACGANGANGAACTNGTCCANCAGATGTTCGATGACCTCTATGACGGTCTTAAGGAAGAGATCGAAGAAGGGGTGCAAATCCTGCTCGACCGCGGTTGGGAACCNTATGAGGTTCTGACCAAAGCGCTNGTCGGCGGNATGACCATCGTGGGCGCGGATTTCCGCGACGGTATCCTCTTTGTGCCCGAAGTGCTGCTGGCCGCNAATGCGATGAAGGGCGGCATGGCGATCCTCAAGCCGCTGCTCGCTGAAACCGGCGCGCCGCGTGTGGGCAAGATGGTGATCGGCACCGTCAAAGGCGACATTCACGACATNGGCAAAAACCTCGTCGGNATGATGATGGAAGGCGCGGGTTTCGAAGTCGTAGACCTTGGGATCAACAACGCGGTCGAAGCCTATCTCGAAGCATTGGAAGCGGAAAAAGCCGACATCTTGGGCATGTCCGCTCTGCTGACCACGACCATGCCCTATATGAAGGTCGTGATCGACACATTGATCGAACAGGGCAAGCGCGATGACTATATCGTTCTGGTCGGTGGCGCGCCGCTGAACGAAGAGTTCGGCAAGGCCATCGGGGCTGACGCCTATTGCCGCGATGCTGCCGTGGCGGTGGAGACGGCCAAAGACTGGATGGGCCGGAAACACAACTCCGCCAACGCCTGAGCTGCCGTCCCNGCTTTGCGTTGGNGTCGATGACATGCGATGNTGACGCNATGAGCGACAGCAATCTGCCAGATGATCGGACCCTCACCCAAGAGGGGCTCGCGCCCACCCGCGCGGGCCGNATNNTGCTGATCGCCTGTGGNGCGCTGGCCCGTGAGATTTTGGATCTGAAGGCCGCGAACGGCTGGANCCATCTGGATCTCACCTGCCTGCCCGCGAAATATCACCTCTACCCGGAAAAGATCACCCAAGCGGTGCGCGACACGGTCGCCAAACACCGCGCGGACTATGACGATTTCTTTGTCGTCTACGCCGATTGCGGGACGGGCNGCGGGCTGGANCGGGCCTGCGAAGAGATGGGCGTGCAGATGGTCGCNGGGCCACATTGCTACAGCTTTTTTCAGGGCAACGAGAGTTTCGCCAAAACCTCGGAAGATGAGATCACCACCTTCTACCTCACCGATTTTCTGGTGCGNCAGTTTGAGGCTTTCATCATCAAGCCNATGGGNCTCGACCGGCACCCNGANCTGCGCGACATGTATTTNGGCAATTACGAGAAACTGGTCTATCAGGCGCAGACNGACGACCCGGCGCTGACCGAAAAGGCGCAGGACTGCGCCGCGCGGCTCGGCCTTNCGTTCGAGCGGCGCTTCACGGGCTATGGGGATTTGCAGACCGCTTTNCGCGANCTTTAACCGTCAGGCTTCCTGAGCGGCCGTCTCGCGCACGCGNTCGATCATCGCGCGCAACCCGTTGGANCGTTGCGCCGAGAGGTGGTCATTCAATCCCAGCCGCGCNAGTTCCGCNTTGGCATCNACAGNGCCCACTTCGNCNGGCGTCAAACCGTTGTAAAGNTTNCGCAANACCGCGATCAGCCCCGAGACGATCATCGCNTCGCTTGCNCCGTCAAAATGCAGCTTGCCGCCGTCAAACTGTGCATGAAGCCAGACCTGNNNGGCGCANCCGTCGACCTTGGTGGCCGGCACGCGCAGNGGCTCGGGCAGCGGGTCCATCGCTTTNCCAAGGTCGATCACATGGCGNTAGCGGTCTTCCCAATCGTCCAGAAANTCGAAATCCTCGACCAGTTCTTCAAAGGCAGGCGTGGCCATCTGTGCACTCTCTTTGGGTGAATTCCATTGCCTGACAGGTAGGATGCCGATGCGCAAAGGTCCACCCCCTTCCCATGGCTGGCGTGATGGGGTAGCACAAGACAAGTTAACTTAACGGCGGNTCCCATGCGCAAGACACTCCTCGCTCTTTTGGCCTCGACCCTTTTGGTATCCGCCTGTGGCACGGTCCGTGACAGCCGCATCAACCCGCTGAATTGGTTCGGNCCCGCGCGTTCGGCCCCGTCCGNGCCGGAAGAGAGCAACAACCCGTTGATTCCACAGCGCAGCGGGCTGTTCGCCCGGCGCGCGGTTGAGGTCGACACTTATGAGGGGCGCCCTTTCGAGCAGATCACCGACCTGACGATTGAGCCTGTGCCGGGNGGTGCGATNCTNCGCGCCACGGGCCTTGCCGCGCGGCAGGGNATNTATGCAGTGCAGNTAACCCCAGCGACGATTGATGAGACGCCTGTCGACGGNGTTCTGACTTANCGTTTGGAAGGGGTACGCCCTGACAAGCCGACCCCGCAGGGCAGCCGCCCCACCCGTGAGGTNATCGCGGGCCGTCGTCTGACAGATCAAATGCTGGCCGGNGTGCGCGANATTCGCGTNGAAGGGCAGATGAACGCCTTGGTCTCTCGCCGCTAANCGGCCAAGCCACGCACCGCACGCACCGTANGAAAGAGCCGCCCCAATCGGGCGGCTCTTTTCGTTTCAGACTTTGACGGCTTTCACGTCATTTCCGTCAGCGGCCAAGGCGATCTTGCCCTCGCAGAGCAGCAGCGCATCGGCGCCAAAGACCTCATGCCGCCAGCCGCGCAGGGCCTGCACGTCGCGCTCTCCCGCCGACAACATATCCAGATCACTGGCCGAGGCGATNANCTTGGCCGCGACGCCTGCGCTTTCGGTNTTGGCCTTGAGCAAAACCCGCAGNAGATCGGCCAGCGCCGGGTTCACCTGCAGCTTGTCGCGCTTGCGGTCGGGTTGCGGCATGTCGGCGGCTTTGCAAGCCACGCCTGCGGCNACGGCTTTCANAATGCCNTCGGCGATTTCCCCCTTGCGGGCNTCGCGCAGCAGNAGACGGGCGCGGTTCAGCTCNTCGCCNTTNGANGGNTTNAGGCTCGCCAATTCGACCAGNGCGTCATCCTTGAACACGCGATTGCGCGGGATNTTGCGGGTGCGGGCGTAATCCTCACGAAAGGCNGCCAATTCGCGGACGATCGCCAGAAACTTNGGCGAATTGGTCCGGGTCTTNACNCGCTTCCANGCATCCTGNGGCTGGGTCACATANGTATCGGGGCTGAGCAGCGTCTCAAGCTCNTCGGCCACCCANCGGGCNCGGCCNGTCTGTTCAAGCTTGCGCGCCAGNAANTCGTAAATCTGCCGCAGNTGNGTNACNTCGGCCANNGCATAGGTCTTNTGNGCNTCNGTCANNGGNCGGCGGGACCAATCNGTNAANCGCGAGGTCTTNTCCAGCGNCTNATGCGCGATCTTGCGCACCANNGTNTCATAGCCCACCTGNTCGCCAAAGCCNCAGACCATNGCNGCNACCTGNGTGTCGAACAGCGGNTCNGGNAAGACNTNGGCATCGACGTAGAAGATNTCAAGATCCTGCCGTGCCGCGTGGAACACTTTGANCACCGATGTGTCGCGGAACAGATCNTANAGCGGCTCAAGCGAGATGCCNTCGGCCAAGGGATCGACCAGCACGGCGTTGCTGTCGTCGGTGCCGGGCATGGCAAGTTGGACGAGGCAGAGCTTGGAATAATAGGTCCGCTCACGCAGGAATTCCGTGTCNACGGTCACGTAATCATGGCGNGCAGCNTCTTCACANAATTGCGCGAGGTCGGCGGTCGTGGTGATGGTTTTCATAAATGCTCTTTGACAAGTTGCANGCCCGGTCATCGGGCTTTGTGCNAAGAGGTACATCACNNNNGAAGNTTTGACCAGCGTCAGCCCGTCAGCAGGACCGGCTGCCGCTCACCAGCGGCAAAGCGGCGCAGCACGGCGGGGTAAAGGCGGTGTTCCTGCACCAGCACGCGCTCGGCCAAAGTCTCCGCCGTGTCGCCCGGCAGAACCGGAATGCGCGCTTGGCCGAGGATCGGGCCATCATCCAAAGCGGCAGTGACTTCATGCACGGTGCAGCCATGTTCGGTATCGCCTGCCTCCAGCGCGCGGGCGTGGGTGTGCAGCCCGCGGTATTTCGGCAGTAGCGAGGGGTGGATGTTGATCATCCGCCCGGCCCAAGCATCGGTAAACCCTTCGGTCAATTTGCGCATAAAACCGGCAAGGCAAATGATGTCGGGCGCATGGGCTTCAAGCGCGGCAGTGAGCGCCGCCTCAAAGGCCGGACGATCCTTGCCGAAGGGGCGGTGATCGACCACTTCGGTCGCGATCCCCTGCCCTTGCGCCCAAGCGATTCCGCCCGAGTCTGCGTTGTTGGACAGCACCAGACAGGGGCGGCCTGCATGGTCGCCGGTCATATCCTCGACCAACGCTCGCATGTTGGAGCCGCCGCCCGAGACGAAAATCGCAACCCGCTTGGTCAAAGCAGCGCGCCTGAGTAGGTGACGCCATTGCCGGTGGTGATGCGCCCGATCTCGATGGCGGCATGGCCATCCTCGGCAAAGGCGGCCTTCGCAGCCTCGACCTTATCGGCAGAGACGACTGCAACCATGCCAATCCCGGCGTTGAAGGTCTTGAGCATCTCGGCCTCGGCCATGCCCCCTTCGGCGGCGAGCCATTTGAAGACCGGCGGCAGGTCCCATGCGTTCAGGTCGATCTCAGCAGCCAGACCGACTGGCAACACGCGCGGCAGGTTCTCGGTCAGGCCACCGCCGGTGATATGCGCCAGAGCCGAGACGGCGTCGGCGCGCAGAGCCGCGACGGCGCCTTTGACGTAGAGCTTCGTGGGTGTGAGCAGCGCACTGCCCAGATCACCTTCGCCCCATGGGCAATCGTCACCGCAGCCCAGACCGCTACGCTCGACGATCTTGCGCACGAGGCTATAGCCGTTGGAATGCACCCCGTCGCTCGGCAGCCCCAAGAGCACGTCGCCCTCTTTCACGTCGCGCGGCAGTTCCGTCCCGCGCTCCATCGCGCCGACCGAGAAACCGGCGAGGTCAAAATCGCCCGCGTGGTACATGCCCGGCATTTCAGCGGTCTCGCCCCCGATCAAGGCACAACCGGAATCGGCGCAGCCCTTGGCGATGCCTTCGATGATCCGCGCGGCACTGTCGAGCTCCAGCTTTCCGGTCGCGAAGTAATCGAGGAAGAAGAGCGGCTCGGCCCCCTGACAAACTAGATCGTTGACGCACATGGCGACCAGATCAATGCCAATGCTGTCGACGTTGCCGGTATCAATCGCGATGCGCAGCTTGGTGCCCACACCATCCGTCGCCGCAACCAGCACCGGGTCGGTGAACCCTGCGCCCTTCAGATCAAACAGCGCGCCAAAGCCGCCAAGGCCGGACATCACACCGGGCCGGGCGGTGGATTTCGCCGCCGGTTTGATCCGCTCTACAAGCGCGTTGCCTGCGTCAATATCCACGCCTGCTTCGGCATAGGTGATTCCGTTGTCGGATTTTGTCATGGTCATGGCCCCCGGCGCGCATTTTCCCTTGCGCGCGGAGTTAGAGTATTGTGCGGGTCACTGCAATCATTTGGTGCAGCTAATGTCTTGACGCTCGGGCTGCGGCGTCATACCCAAACGCCCATGGCGGGCCTGTAGCTCAATTGGTTAGAGCAGAGCGCTCATAACGCTTTGGTTGCGGGTTCAAGTCCTGCCGGGCCTACCATACCGCCCCCGCTTTTCGCACAAACCTCAGCGTTTGGCGCTGACATGCCAGTTCACCTGCATCTCAACGACCGTCTCGCCCGCCTCATTCTGGATGTCGACCGCCACGTCAAAGGCGACTTTTCCGTCCTCTTGCAGCGCGGTCAGCAGCTCGGCCCCGGGGCGCGAGGTTTCAGCGTGGGCCGTCAGCATGCCTTCGGCGATCTTTTTGAATGTGATCTGCCCCATGGCCGCGACGGGGCGTATGTCCATAATCACCGGTGCAATCGCCCCTGCCATGGCAGCACCCGAGGCCGCCTCGCCCAAGGTGAACATCGCGCCTGCGTGCTGGGTGCCGATGTGGTTAGAGGTCTCATGTCGCTGCACCAGTTCGGCGCTGGCAGTGCCGTCACCGATCTTGAGTAATCTCACTCCAACATAGGCCGCGAAGGGCACTGCCGAATCGAGATGGGCTTTGATCATGTCGTAGGGGGTCATGGCTGCGCTCCGTTCTAAGGTCGGCTCACTGTGGCAAAGCCGCGCGGGCGGCACAATCCTGCCGCGGGGTCACCGCGCGATGACAATATCTGCACGCAGCCCGCCGAGCCGCGCCGATTCCCCCAGCCGCAGCACCCCGCCATGGGCGCGCGCAATGTCTGAGGCGATGGCAAGGCCCAGCCCAACGCCGCCGCCCTTGTCTTGATTGCGCGCAGGATCAAGCCGCGAGAACGGCCGCGTTGCCTCGTCGCGCCGCTCTTCCGGGATGCCGGGGCCGTCGTCTTCGACCCGGATACGCAGAGTGCGGTCGCTCAACATGACCGAGACTTCGGCCTGCGAGCCGTAGCGCACGGCGTTGGAGATCAGGTTATCCACCGCCCGGCGCATTGCCACCTTACGCAGTTTTACCATGCCCTCGCCCGTGCCTTCGGGCGGTAGAAGCGTGACTTGACGGCCCCCGCGCTGCGCATCTTCGACAATTGCGCGTACAAATCCATGCGGCTCCACCTTCTCCGGCTCACCCTCGGCGGCACCCTTGGCGAAGTTTAGAAACTCATCCAGCATCCGCTGCATATCATCCACATCGGCCAGCAGCGGGGCCGCATCCTCTTCGTCGATCATCGACAGGCCAAGGCGCATCCGGGTCAGCGGGGTGCGCAAATCGTGGCTGACCCCCGAAAGCATCAGCGTGCGCTGTTCGATCTGCCGTTCGATCCGTGCGCGCATGTCGACAAAGGCGTTGCCCGCCGCGCGCACTTCGACAGCGCCAGTAGGGGTATAGGGCTCATGCCGGCCCCGACCAAAGGCTTCGGCTGCACGGGCCAGGCGTTTGATGGGGCGCAATTGATTGCGCAGATAGATCGACGCGATAACACTCAAAAGCACGCCGAAAAACACCGTGTAAACGAAAAGCTGGTGCGGGTTGGAGGCCGAGATCCGCCGCCGTTCAAACTGGATGCGCAACGAGCCATGCACACTCTCGATATAGAGCACGACAAAATCATCATCGCTGAGGTCCACCGCCTCGATGCCGTCCATCTTGCTGCGCAGCCGGGGGATAAGGACGCGGCCCGAATAATCGTACCACAGCATGCTGTCTTCATCCGGCAGCGGACGATTGGCCCGGGTCACCACGAAATCGAGCGGCCCCGCCCGCGCCTCTACCGCCATGGGCACCGATTGAGCATCGGGTGCCGTGCCGACGGCCAGCATGACCAGTTCCAACTCCCGCAGGACCGTGTCGGTCATCTGACCGGTGACCCCTTCGAAATGTCGCTGGGCAAAGATCACCACAACGACCAACTGCAAAAACACCACCGGTAACAGCAGGATCAACGCGGCGCGTCCGTAGATGCCGCGCGGCACATATCGTTTGAGCCAGGCAAAATTCATGGCTAGACCTTAGCCAGCCCCCTGTCCCAGCGAAAGGTGAAACCATGCTGCCGCCCGACAACTTCGACCCCGAGATTGGCCTTGCCGAAACCTTGGAGCCCGGGCTGCGCCGTATTGTGGCGCCCAACCCCTCTCCGATGACCTATCGCGGCACCAATACCTATCTGTTGGGCGAGACCGATGTGGCAGTGATCGACCCCGGCCCCGACAGCCCCGCGCATCTTAAAGCGATCCTCGCCGCGATTGAGCTGGGGCAGCGCATTAGCCATATCATCGTGACCCATACGCATCTGGATCACTCCCCCCTCGCCCGTCCTTTGGCCGCGCGGACCGGGGCCGAGGTCTGGGCTTTTGGCGACGCTACGGCGGGCCGTTCGGCGGTGATGCAGGGGCTGGCCGAGGCGGGATTGATGGGCGGTGGTGAAGGTGTGGATCACGGGTTTCGCCCAGATCATACCTTGGCCGACGGCGATATGCTGGAGGGGAACGGCTGGGCGCTGGAGGTACTGCACACGCCGGGTCATATCGGCAATCACCTCTGCCTCGCATGGGGAGATGCCTGTCTCACAGCGGATCACGTCATGGGCTGGGCCACCTCTCTGGTCTCTCCACCCGATGGAGACCTGACCGATTTCATGGCCTCTTGCGAAAAGCTGGGCGCGCGGAATTGGCGGGTGTTCTACCCCGGCCACGGCGCGCCGGGCCTTGAACCCAATGCGCGGCTTGGCTGGTTGGTGGCGCACCGCCGCGCGCGGGAGGCATCGATCCTTAAGGCGCTGAGTGCCGGGCCCGCCACGGCTGAGGACCTCGCCCGCGCCATCTATACCGAAACCCCCGCCGCGCTTTTAGGGGCTGCCACGCGAAACGTGCTGGCGCATTTGGTCGATTTGACAGGCCGGGGCCGCGTTGCCCCGCGGGGCGTCTTGCAGGCAGAGGCGCATTTCGCCCTCACCTCATAGGGGAAAACCGCGGATTCCGTCGCAAAATCGCAACAAATGCCTCAATCTGGGTGCAATTCGGCCCCTTTATGGACCTGAATCGCGCCCAAGCTGGTTGCGAGGGTGAGAGACATCAAACCCCAGCGAGCAGCAAAGGAGCTACCCGATGGCCCGACTTGACAGAACGCCGCAACCGCAAAAACCGAAGCCCGAGCAGACGCCCAAGGGCACTTCGGCCCAGCCACCGCAGCGTCCCACGCCATTGATTACAGATTACGCCAGCCTTTGAGCAGGCCCCGAGACGCGCCGGATGGGGCCGGTGCTTTGGGGAACTTTGCAGCCTGACCGCGCGTTTGCAGCCTAGAGCAACACGCAAGGACAGATATGGAACCCCACGCCCCCTCTCACGAAGCCGACCTCGCCCGTCTGCGCCGTCTGGCGGTCAGCATGGACAGCGCCTTCAAAGTGCCGATTGTCGGTGTGCGCATGGGATGGGATTCGATTTTGGGTTTCGTGCCCGTGGTGGGCGATACGCTCGCCCTGCTTCCTTCCGCCTATATCCTTAAAGAATCGCACCGGATGGGCGCACCAAAGGGGATGCTGGCAAAGATGTTGGTCAACACCGGGATCGACTACGTTATCGGTTCGGTCCCGCTGGTGGGTGATCTTTTTGACATCGGGTGGAAGTCGAAACTGCGCAACGTCGATCTGCTGGAACGTCATCTGAAAGACCAAGCCGCCAAAGCGCCGCCCACGGACAACGTCGAAGGGCGCATGTCCTCGCATCACCCCACGCTCAATAACTGATCCCTTAACGCAAAAGGGCCGCCCGAAGGCGACCCTTTCAATCGTTTTCCGAAGAACGGCGGCTTAGCCGACCAGTTCCAGACCGGAGAAGAAATAGGCGATCTCAACCGCTGCGGTTTCCGGCGCGTCGGAACCGTGAACGGAGTTTTCGCCGACGCTTTCAGCGAATTCTGCGCGAATAGTGCCCTCTGCCGCGTCGGCAGGGTTGGTGGCGCCCATGACTTCGCGGTTTTTCGCGATAGCGTTTTCACCTTCGAGAACCTGAGCAACGATCGGCGCGGAGGCCATGAACTCGCACAGTTCGTCGTAGAAGGGACGCTCTGCGTGCACCTTGTAGAACTCGCCCGCCTGCGCCTTTGTCAGGTGGATGCGCTTTTGTGCGACAACGCGCAGGCCAGCGTCTTCGAATTTCTTGACGATGGCGCCGGTCAGGTTGCGGCGGGTTGCGTCGGGCTTGATGATCGAGAAAGTGCGTTCGAGGGCCATTGGCTGTACTCCATAGCGGGTGTTGATTTGCGCGCTCCCTAGCATGGGGTCTGACACATGAAAAGCCGTGATTGACCTTCGGCCCGGCTTGCTCCAAACGGCGTGCATGTTACGCATTTCAGAAATTAACTACTCCGTCGAAGGCCGCCCTCTGTTCGAGGAAGCCTCCGCCGTGATCCCCGAGGGCCACAAGGTGGGCATCGTCGGGCGCAATGGCGCGGGCAAGACCACGCTGTTCAAACTCATCCGTGGCGAGCTGTCGCTCGACAGTGGCGAGTTGTCCCTGCCCTCACGCGCCAAGATCGGCGGCGTGGCGCAGGAAGTGCCCTCATCCGAGACCTCGTTGATCGATACGGTGCTGGAAGCCGATGTCGAACGCGCGCGGTTGATGAAAGAGAGCGAGACCGCCGAGGATCCCTCTCGCATCGCTGACATTCAGACCCGTTTGGCCGACATCGACGCATGGTCCGCCGAAGGGCGTGCGGCGTCGATCCTCAAGGGTCTGGGCTTTGACGACGAAGAGCAGCAGATGCCCTGCTCCGCCTTTTCCGGCGGTTGGCGGATGCGCGTGGCGCTGGCTGCCGTGCTTTTTGCCCAGCCCGATCTGCTGCTCCTCGATGAGCCGACCAACTACCTCGACCTCGAAGGTGCGCTGTGGCTGGAAAGCTATCTGGCGAAATATCCGCATACGGTGCTTATCATCAGCCACGATCGCGGCCTGCTAAACCGCGCCGTGGGCGGTATCCTGCACCTCGAAGACCGCAAGCTGACGTATTATCAGGGCCCCTACGACCAATTCGCACGGCAGCGCGCCGAGAAACGCGCGCTTCAGGCGGCGATGGCCAAGAAACAACAGGCCCGCCGCGATCACATGCAAAGCTTCGTGGACCGTTTCAAGGCCAAAGCCTCCAAGGCGAAACAGGCGCAGTCGCGTCTGAAGATGATCGAGAAGATGGATATGATCACCGCGCCCGAGGATGTGGCGCGCAAGGTCTTCACCTTCCCCGAGCCCGAGGAACTCTCGCCGCCGATCATCAACATCGAGAACGGCTCCGTCGGCTATAGCGATGACAACCCGGTGCTGACGCGGCTGAACCTGCGCATCGACCAAGACGACCGCATTGCCCTGCTGGGTAAGAACGGTCAGGGCAAGTCGACGCTGGCAAAACTGCTATCAGACCGGCTGCCGCTGATGGCCGGGAGGCAGGTAAACTCCTCTAAACTACGGGTGGGCTTCTTTGCCCAGCACCAGGTGGATGAGCTGATCGTCGAAGAGACGCCGCTTCAGCATATGATCGCCGCCCGTCCCGGTGTGATGCAGTCAAAACTACGCGCGCAGCTGGCGGGCTTCGGCCTTGGCCCCGAGCAGGCGGAAACCGAGGTGGGCCGCCTGTCAGGCGGCCAAAAGGCGCGGCTTTCGCTGCTGCTGGCCACGCTGCACGCCCCGCATCTGCTGATCCTCGATGAGCCGACCAACCACCTCGACATCGAAAGCCGCGAGGCGCTGGTCGAGGCGCTGACGCGCTATTCGGGCGCGGTGATCCTTGTCAGCCACGACATGCACCTATTGTCGCTGGTGGCCGACCGGCTTTGGCTCGTATCCAACGGCACGGTCAAACCCTATGAGGAAGACCTCGAAGCCTATCGCAAGATGCTGCTAACACCCGAAAAACCGGTCAGCAAGAACCCGTCGAAGCAGCCCAAAGAAGCACCCAAAGTCAAACGCGCCAGCCGCGATGAGGTGCTGGCCCTGCGCAGCGAGGTCCGCAAGGCCGAGGCGCGGATGGAAAAGATCAACGAGATGCGCGACATACTGGCCAAGAAAC
>NZSX01000009.1 GCA_002703405.1 Sulfitobacter sp.
CATAGAACAGCGTCCAAGCGATCCCGGCGAGGTAGAGCACCACGGCGGGCGCGTGCAACGTGCCCGCATGCGCCGTCCAAGCCAGCATCGCGCCCCAGTTAAAGGCGAGGCCCAGAAAGACCTGCGGCCACCATGTGAACCGTTTGGCGAAGGGATAGACAGCCACCGGCAGCAGCGCCAGGACACCCATGGCAATGGCCGCTTGGTTAAAGGAAAGCAGTATCAGCAGCGCCAGCAGCATTTGCCCCACCATCCACGCCAGCGCCTGTTTCACCGTGACCGCCCCCGAAGGGATCGGCCGCGAGCGGGTGCGCGCGACTTTACCGTCGATATTGCGGTCGGTGATGTCGTTCCACGTACAGCCCGCCCCACGCATCAGGAAAGCGCCGATGCCGCAGCCTGCGAAGATCCACAGATCCTCCCACCGTGGCGATTGGTCAAACAGGATCGCAAGGCTCAACCCCCACCAGCAGGGCAGCAGCAACAGCCATGTGCCGATGGGCCGGTCCGCACGGCTCAGCCGCAGGTAGGGGCGCAGTCCGGCAGGGGCGTAACGGTCGACCCAATTGTCGGTCACAGCATCGGCAACAGGCGCATCGGGCGTAGCATCTGGCGAAGGCGGCTGGTTGTGCATATATCTGGCCCTATGAACGCGAAAATCAGATTGTATGTAGATCAGCCCTTGGGGCAGGGGCAAACGGTTCCTTTGGCGCGCGAGCAGGCGCATTATCTCTTTGGGGTGATGCGGCTGTCGGTCGGCGCCGGGGTGCTTTTGTTCAACGGGCGCGATGGCGAATGGCTAGCCGAGGTCGCTGAGGCGGGCAAACGCGGCGGGGTTCTGGCCTGTGTCGAACAGACCCGCCCGTTGCAGATGCCGCCGGATCTGTGGCTGCTTTTCGCGCCGATCAAAAAGACCCGGACAGATTTTATTGTTGAAAAAGCCGCCGAGATGGGCGCCTCGCGCATTGTCCCGGTGATGACTGAATTTACCAACGCAGGCCGCGTGCAGCAGCCGCGCCTTCAGGCCCATGCGGTCGAAGCGGCAGAGCAATGCGGCGGCACCTATGTACCCGAGGTCGCCGAGGCAGTGAAGCTAGGGCGGCTGCTGGATCAATGGGACAGCAACCGTCAGGTCATGTTCTGCGATGAGACTTTGGCTGGCGAACGCGGCGCGCTTCCCACGGGGGCAGGCGGACCATGGGCTATTCTCATCGGTCCCGAAGGTGGGTTTTCGGAAGGAGAACGCAAGCGCTTGCACGGGGTTGATCATGCCCACGCCGTCACGCTGGGGCCGCGCATCCTGCGGGCCGATACGGCGGCGGTGGCGGCGATGACCATGTGGCAGCAGGCTTTGGGAGATTGGTGATGCAAAGGATGACCCAATGAGTTTCCTGCGCCAAGGCGCCCGCGACCAGCTTTGGCGCTGGCGCGAGGCGATTGTCGGCGGCGGGCTGATGCTCTTTGGGCTCTGGCTGGTGGTCGGACCGGGCTTTTTGCTGGCGGTGCCGGGATACGCTGCCCTTGCGGGCGGGGCTGCGCTGATCTGGCTCGGCGTGCAGCGTGCGCGCTTTCGCGGTGAAGGTGACGGGGCGGGGGCCGTTCAGGTTGTCGAGGGGCAGATCACCTATTTCGGCCCGCTGACCGGCGGCACGGTCGCTCTGCGCGAACTGCAGCGGCTCAGCCTCGACCGGCAGATGTTTCCAGCCCATTGGCGGCTTGAGCCGCGCGACGATGAGACGCCCCTGTTGATTCCGGTGAATGCTGCCGGATCCGAGGCGCTTTTTGACGCTTTCGCCGCCCTGCCGGGCCTGCGTACCGAGCGGATGCTCTTTGAGTTGCGCAAGACCCGCCATGACGCCGTTGTGATCTGGGAGCGCGCGCCGCTGCGCCCGGCGCATGTCTTGCTGCATTGACAGCCCCGGCAAATCCGCCCATCCCTGCTAAACACGACGCCAAGTTGTCACCTTAGAAGACACCCAAGACGACCCTTCAAAACGGAGCCCTCGCAAATGTCCATTCCTCAATCCGGCGGCGGCCCGATCGAACATCATGACCAAATGGCGCAGTATCTGGCCGACGGCTGCAAGCCAAAAGAAGATTGGCGCATCGGTACAGAACACGAGAAATTCGGCTATTGCACCGATACCCTCAAGCCGTTGCCCTATGAGGGCGACCGCTCAATCCGGGTGATGCTGGAAGGGCTGCGTGACCGTCACGGCTGGGCGCCGGTCGAAGAGGGTGGCAAGCTTATCGGGCTGGAAAAAGAGGGTGCGAACATCAGTCTTGAGCCGGGCGGGCAGTTGGAGCTGTCGGGCGCGCCGGTCGAAACCATCCATGAAACTTGCGATGAGGTGAACACCCACCTGCGCGAGGTCAAAGATGTGGCCGATGAGATCGGCGTGGGCTTCATCGGTCTGGGCGCCGCGCCCGAGTGGTCGCATGAGCAGATGGATTTGATGCCCAAGGGCCGTTACAAGCTGATGGACGGCTATATGCAAAAGGTCGGCACCATGGGCACCACCATGATGCGCCGCACCTGCACCGTGCAGGTGAACCTAGATTTCGCGAGTGAAGCCGACATGGTGCAAAAGATGCGCGTGGCCGTGGCGATGCAGCCCATCGCCAATGCGCTTTTTGCCAATTCACCCTTCCTCGACGGCAAGCCCAATGGCGTGAAATCCACCCGCGGGTTGGTGTGGCGCAATCTGGATGATGCCCGCACTGGGATGGTGCCTTTCGTCTTTGACGAGGGTTTTGGGTTTGAGGCTTGGGTGCAATATGCGCTCGATGTACCGATGTATTTTGTCTACCGCGATGGCAAATATATCGACGCACTTGGCCAGTCCTTCCGCGATTTTCTGAAGGGCGAGCTGCCTGCGCTGCCCGGCGAGAAGCCGACGCTGAGCGATTGGGCCGATCATCTGACCACGCTCTTCCCCGAGGCGCGGGTGAAGAAATTCATCGAAATGCGCGGTGCCGATGGCGGCCCGTGGCGGCGTCTTTGCGCCCTTCCGGCCTTCTGGGTCGGGCTGATGTATGACCAGAGCGCGTTGGATGGCGCTTGGGATTTGGTCAAGGACTGGGATGCAGAGACGCGGGAAGAACTGCGCATCGCGGCCTCGACCCACGGCCTTCAGGCCGAGGTTGGCGGGCTAAAGATGCATGATCTGGCCCGCGAGGCGGTGGCCCTGTCAGAGGCCGGTTTGAAAGCCCGCGCCCGTCCCGGCGCAGGCGGGCTGGTCCCGGATGAGACGCATTTCCTCAACGCCCTGCGCGATAGTATCGAGACGGGCCGCGTGCCTGCGGATGATCTGCTGGCGGATTATCATGGGCCATGGAACGGCGATCTGAGCCGTATCTACGCCGAATATTCCTACTGAAACATGAATTGGCTGATGCCGCCTTCGGGCGGTGTCAGCCCTTCTGACCAATCCGCGATTCCGTACCGCTTCGAATGCGGCGAATGTTGTCGCGGTGCCGCCAAAAGATCAGCAGCGTCAGGGCGATGCCCAAAAGCAGCATTTCTCCATAGCCGAGGAACACCAGCAAAAAGGTTGAGCTTGCCGCTGCTGCCAGCGCCGACAGAGACGAGATGCGCGAGACTGCCGCCGTGATCAGCCAGACCGCACAGCATGCCAGCCCGACAGGCCATGCCAGCGCCAGCATGAGGCCCAAAAAGGTCGCCACGCCTTTGCCGCCACGAAAACCCAGCCAGACCGGATAGCAATGGCCGATCATCGCGCCGAGCGCCGCCGCCTGTGCGGCATCTTCGCCCGCAAAGGCCCGGGCCAGCAGCACTGCCACGGCCCCTTTAGCCCCATCCAGCAACAGCGTCAGCGCCGCGGCCTTTTTGTTGCCGGTGCGCAGCACATTGGTCGCGCCGATATTGCCCGACCCGATATCGCGCAGGTTGCCCAGCCCCATCAGCCGCGCCAGCAGCATGCCAAAGGCGATAGAGCCGATGATATAGCCCGCCAGCGCCCAAAAGAGGATCATTTCAATAGAAGTGTCGATAGGGGGCATCAATTCGCCTCGTAAACGCAGGAGCCTGCTACATAAGTTGCCATGACCTTACCCTGCATCCGCATCCCGTCAAAGGGCGTGTTGCGGGATTTTGACCGCAGCGTCGCGCGGTCCAACACGAAGGGCGCGTCGGGGTTGAACAGCACGAGATCCGCAGGCGCACCCACGGCAATCCGCCCGCCGGGCAGGCCGAGCCGTTTGGCCGGGTTCAGCGACAGCGCGCGCCAGAGCGTCGGCAGGTCCATCATCTCGGCATGGACCAGTCGCAGGGCGGCGGGCAGCAGTGTTTCCAGCCCGACCGCGCCGCTGGCGGCTTCCTCAAACGGCAGGCGTTTGCTTTCTTCATCCTGTGGGGTGTGCATGGAGCAAATGATGTCGATGAGGCCGCTGGCGACGGCTTCGACCACGGCGATGCGGTCTTCCTCGTCGCGCAACGGGGGCTTCACCTTAAAGAAGGTGCGGTAGTCGGCCACATCCAGTGCGTTCAGCGTCAGGTGGTGGATGCCCACGCCCGCGGTGATGTCGAGCCCGTTGCGCTTGGCGCGCTCCAGCGCGGGCAGGGCGCGGGCGGTGGTGATCTGATCCGCATGGTAGCGCGCGCCGGTCATCTCAATGAGGGCAATGTCTCGGTCCAGCCCCATCCGCTCGGCCATGGGCGAGACGGCAGGCAGACCGCGCAGCGAGGCGAATTTGCCAGAGGTAACAGCTGCCCCTTTGCTCAGCCCCGGATCCTGCGGGTGTGCGATGACCAGCGCGCCGAGGCTGCGCGCATAGGTGAGCGCGCGGGAGAAGACCTTGGTGTCGGTCACCACGCGGTCGCAATCGGTAAAGGCAGCGGCGCCTGCATCCATCAGGAAGCCAATCTCGGTCATCTCGCGCCCGTCGCGGCCTTTGGTGAGCGCGGCCATGGGGACCACATTCACTGGGGCGGCCTCATTGGCGCGGCGGGTGACGAATTCGAGTGTTTCGGGGCTGTCGATGGCCGGATCGGTATCAGGGCGCGTGACCATCGTTGTCACCCCGCCCGCCGCCGCCGCCAGCCCGGCAGAGCGGTAGCTTTCCTTATGCCGCTCGCCTGGTTCGCAGACTTTCACGCCGATATCGACGATGCCGGGGGCGAGGATATGGCCGCTGCAATCCATCACCTCCGCGCCGTCGGGCGTTGTGGCGTCACTGGCCAAAACTTCGGCAATTACCCCGTTGCGGACCAAAACCGCGGCGGGCTCAAGCGTGCCCGCCTGAGGGTCAAGAAGGCGCAGATTGGTGAAGAACTGGGTCATGGGCGGGCCTTTGATGCGATAGCGGATGCGCCGCTGTCATGCCCCAAATCGCCCCCCAGACCAAGCGGTTTTCTGAGGCAGGTGTCGCCCTTAACCGCCGATCCAAATCATCATTCCGACCACGCCAAAGGCCACCAGAAGGGCGACCATGGCGATACGGCCAGACATCTTGGGATCGTGTTCAGGTTCTTGCATGGGCCAGATGTAACCCGCCAGCACCAAGGGTGCCAGCGGTTTTCGTCTTAGGCAAGCAGCCACCAGATGACCAGCAGGATCAGCGCGACAACGGCCACGATCACCATCGTCTTGCCGCCACCGCCCTTTGCAGGCTCAGCCGGAGANACGCGGGGGATGCCAGTGTAGGGCTGNGCGGCTTCGGCTTCCATCGCTTGCACGGGCGTGTCGGGGCCGCCTTCGGTATAGGTGCCGATATGGGTCAGCGCCGGGATAGGAGCCAGTTGCAGCGACTGTCCGGCGAAAGCGCGGGAGTAGACGATCATCACCCAGCCGTCGAGCGCGGCAAGCTTGCTGCGGTCTTTCTCAATCTGNTCGGGGTTCACGCCATTGCCGTCGCGCAGATAGCCCGCAAGCCCCAGTTGGTCGAGATCGGCCACCCGGAAGACCTCTGTATAGGCCGCGTCGATCCGCTCAATCCCAAGGGCGGCGGCCTGTGCGGTCTCATCATCACGCATGGCCCGCGCCTCGTCATCCGAGAGCGAGAGGGTATAGACCCGGACTTTGCCGGCTTCTTGCGGGGCGACTTCTGTATGGGGCATGACGGCTTCCTTTGACTGTTCTCAGGAAAACGCCGCGCGGCCCTTCAGGGTTCCGGTCAGGCCGCGCCGGGCTGGGCGGCGATGTGGTTGCGCGCCAGCAGGTCCATCGCGGCCATGCGCACGGCGACGCCCATCTCTACCTGATCTTGGATCACCGAGCGGTTGATGTCGTCGGCCAAGGTGCCGTCAATCTCGACCCCGCGGTTCATCGGGCCGGGGTGCATGACGATGGCGTCGGGGCTGGCATGGGCGAGCTTTTCGGCGTCCAGTCCGTAGCGGTGGTAATACTCGCGCTCGGAGGGGATGAACCCGCCGTCCATCCGCTCTTTCTGGAGGCGCAGCATCATCACCACATCGACACCTTCGAGCCCCTTTTTCATGTCGTCAAAGACTTCGACGCCAAATTGGTCGATCTGGCTCGGCATCAGGGTCGGCGGGCCGACAAGGCGGATGCGGTTCTCCATCTTGCCAAGCAGTAGGATGTTCGACCGCGCCACCCGGCTGTGCGCGATATCGCCGCAGATCGCGATGCTAAGGCGGTGCAGCCGCCCCTTGGCGCGGCGGATCGTCAACGCATCCAGCAGCGCCTGCGTGGGATGCTCATGCCGCCCGTCGCCTGCGTTGAGCACGGCGCAGTTCACCTTCTGCGCCAGTAGGTCCACCGCGCCCGACTGCGGGTGGCGCACGACCAACAGGTCGGGGTGCATCGCGTTCAGCGTCATCGCCGTGTCGATCAGCGTCTCGCCCTTTTTGATCGAGCTGGCCTGCATCGCCATGTTCATCACATCCGCGCCAAGACGCTTGCCCGCGATCTCGAAACTCGCCTGCGTGCGGGTGGAGTTTTCAAAGAACATATTGATCTGCGTCAGCCCGCGCAGCGCGTCCGAATGTTTGTTCGGCTGGCGGTTGCGGTCTGCATAGGTGTCGGCCAAATCCAGCAGGGTGGTAATGTCGGACTGCGAGAGTTGTTCGATGCCAAGCAGGTGGCGATGGGCGAATGACATGGTGGCGATCCCTTCTGCTGTTGCCGCCTTATAGGCGCGGGTGGGTTGGCGCGTAAAGCGCAGCGATAGGGCATTTCGCCCCCCGCGCGCAGAGCGTAAGCTGGGGCCATGGAATCATTCGATTATCATCAGGCGGCAGAGATGCTGGCGTGGCAGGTTGAGCTTGGCGCGACCGAGGCGATTTGCGACGCGCCGGTCAACCGCTATGAGGTGCCCGCAAGCCCGCCCAAAGCCAGTGCCAAGATTGGCAAGGGCCCCCAGCCTTTGCAGGCGTCGGAAACGCCCGACCCCGTCGCCTTGGCCCGCCGCGCCGCGCGGGGCGCGCAGACCTTGGAAGAGTTGCGCGCCGCGGTCCAAGGGTTCGAACATTGCGAGCTTCACAAGGGTGCGCGCAATCTGGTCTTTGCCGATGGGGTGCCGGGCGCGCCTTTGATGATCTTTGGCGAATCCCCCGACCGCGACGAAGACCGCGCGGGCAAGCCTTTCGTGGGGCGCACNGGTCAGATGCTCGACCGGATGCTGGCGGCGATCGACATGGGGCGGGATCGCAACGTCTACCTGTCGAATATCCTGCCATGGCGCACACCTCAGGGGCGCGACCCGAAGCCCGATGAGATTGCGATGATGCGCCCCTTTGTGCAGCGTCATATCGAATTGGCCAAGCCCAAGGTGCTGGTGCTGTTTGGCAATTGGTCCTGCCAGTCGCTGCTGGAGAAACGCAGCATCATGCGCCTGCGCGGCAATTGGACCAAGGCCGCCGATCTCTCTTGCATGCCGATGGTGCATCCCGGCTACCTACTGCGCAACCCCGAGGCCAAGCGCGAGGCTTGGGCCGATCTGCTCAGCGTTCAGGCCAAGTTGCGCGATGGTTGATGCGCTGACCCTATTGGCCTTTGTGCCCGCCGCCTTGGCGCTGAACCTCACGCCGGGGGCGGATATGATGTTTTGCCTTGGGCAGGGGCTGCGTTCGGGCCCGCGTGCCGCGCTGGCGGCGAGTGCCGGGATCTCCGCAGGCGCTTTGGTGCATGTGACGCTGGCGGGGCTTGGCCTTGGTGCGCTGGTGGCGGCGCTGCCTTGGGCGCTTGATCTGATCCGCTGGCTCGGCGTGGCTTATTTGCTGTGGCTTGCGGTTCAAACGCTGCGACAGGCCGGAAAGCCGCGCGACACGACGCCCGGTATGGGCGGCTGGCGGGCGTTTAACACCGGGTTTATCGTCAATCTGACCAACCCCAAGGTGATCCTTTTCGTGCTGGCNTTNNTGCCGCAATTCGTGGTGCNCGANGCCGGGCCGGTCTTGGCGCAGTTCNTGACCTTNGGCGCGGTGCTGGCCTTGGGCGGNTTCGTCATCAACGGCGCGGTGGGTGTTTTCGCTGCCGGGATCGGGCGNCGNCTGGCNGGNGGCGGGCGTGTGCTCGGCTGGATCAGCAGCGGNATTTTCGTGGCACTGGCCGCGCGTTTNGCAATGATGGAGNGNACATGAGCAGGATCGANGACAGCCGNGANTTNATNCCCNTNAGAATCGCCGTGCTGACCGTCTCGGACAGNCGCAGCTTGGCCGAGGACCGTTCGGGTGATGTNNTGGTCGNNCGGATNGAAGCGGCGGGCCATGTGCTGGCNGCNCGCGANATCGTGACCGACGACCGCCCCGCCATCGCGGCGCAANTGCGCGACTGGTGCGCGGACCCTGAGATTGACGTGGTGATCAGCACCGGCGGCACCGGCCTNACCGGNCGCGACGTAACGGTCGAGGCGCACCGGGATGTCTATGAGAAAGAGATCGATGCTTTCGGCACGGTNTTNACCATGATCTCGATGGAGAANATCGGCACCAGCGCNGTGCAAAGCCGNGCNACGGGCGGNGTGGCGCAGGGGACGTATCTCTTCGCGNTGCCCGGCAGCCCGGGGGCCTGCAAAGACGCNTGGGACGGCATCCTGCTNAAGCAGTTGGACTACCGCCATATGCCCTGCAATTTCGTTGAGATCATGCCCCGGNTGGACGAGCATCANCGCCGCAAGTAGCGCCGTNGNTTAGCCAGAGGTGCAGCCCGTGATCTCGACNNNGTGNTNCTNNCCGATNACGGTGATCCGAATGGCAGAGCGGTCCAATGCCAGCGCCGTGCCGTTCTCGGCGATCATCTCTCCGCTGGCGACAAGCGTATTGCCCGACCGCTGGCTGTCCATCTCGCTCATCCACATGTTGGGGTTGCCGGGCTCAATCACCACGGTCTCCTTACCCCCGGCAGAGGGCAGGGCNAGCCGGGTTNCGATCTCCAGCCCCCGCGCNGTGGGGCGCAGGCTGCANTGGGCGCTTTTCANNCCNGCCTCGGCNCCNGAANAGGGNCGCGCTGCNAANGCGGCGGCGATGGCCGGGGTGGGCTNGCTGNCNNNGGTGTCGAGCAGGGCGCGCAGGTGGATGGTTTGCGGCAGGCAGATGTCACTGCACACGCCAAGGTCGATGCTGGNGTCCAANNTNACCGGGGCACCGGGGCGGCGCGGNGTGATGGTCAGCGGCAGGATGACTTCGCGCGCATAGCCGATGGAGTTCACCCCGCCTTGGTCAAAGACCTTGGGCGCGGGCCATGTGATCTGCACGTCGCGCAGGTTGTCCGAGCCGGACCAATCGAACTCCGGCGGAATGCCCGCGTCACCGGGGCTGCGCCAATAGGTCTTCCACCCCGGTGCCATGCGCAGCCGGATCGCCGCCACCCGCCGCCCGTCGGCCTGTTGCCAACCAGTGAGCAGATCACCCTGCAACGGCGTGCCGACACCGTCCTGTGCGGCGGCTGGCAGGGCAAGGGCAAGGCAGGAAAGAACGGCGGAGAAGAGGCGCGATATATTCATGGGGTCTTGATGGGGTATCCATCCGCGCCTGCCAAGTCACATTTGCATTATCCATGTTTCGCCGATGGGACGGGCGGCGGGCGGCATCTCTTGTTTTGTGGGGCGCAAGCGGCCATGTTCAAAGAAAGGTTACCTTCAGGAGGTGGGCGTTGACGGGTCAGACAATGGAACTGACGGGCAAGCTGCTGGTCGCGATGCCGGGCATGGGCGATCCACGTTTCGCCCATTCCGTGATCTATCTTTCCGCGCATTCAGAACAGGGCGCCATGGGGCTGATGGTCAATAAACCCGCCCCGGAACTGCGCCTCTCGGATGTGCTGGATCAATTGGTCGATGACACGCCGCCGCAGGCGAAATCTCTGGCCGTACATTTCGGCGGCCCGGTCGAGACGGGGCGCGGCTTTGTGCTGCATTCCGATGAATACCGCTCTGCCCTTGAAACGCTGCGGGTCGGCGATGGCATTGCGCTGACCGCCACGCGCGACATCCTAGAAGACATCGCGACCGGCAAGGGGCCAGAGCGCGCGCAGTTGATGCTGGGCTATGCGGGCTGGGGGCCGGGGCAGTTGGAGGGCGAGATTGCGCAGAACGGCTGGCTGACCTGCGAAGCCTCGCCAGAGGTGATCTTTGACCTGCCGGATGCTGAGAAATGGGGCGCGGCGCTCAAAACGCTTGGCATCGACCCCTTGGGGCTCTCGGCCTCAGCCGGCCATGCCTAGCGCGGCGCGGCGGCGCGGGCCAGACGGTCGTTGATTGCGCGGCCCAACCCGTGATTGGGGATCGGCGCTACGGCGATGCTCTGTCCGGTGGCGTCCAACTGGTGCAGATGGTCAAAAAGGTTCGCCGCAGCCTCGGTTAAATCGCCAGCAGGTGAGAGGTTGAGATCACAGATCATCGTCCCAAAGCCAAGCAGCACTTCGCCCGGCCCGGCCGTTTCTGCATCCAACCGCACAGCCGCGCCGGGGGCGTAGTGGGAGGCCAACTGCCCCGGTGCGATGATCTCTGCCCCATCTACGATCTCGAGCGTTTGTCCGAGCGCCGCTTCAATCGCCTCACTCGGCAGGCCGCCTGCGCGGAGCAGGGCGGGGCGNGGNCCGGTCAGNCCGANGATCGTGCTTTCCANACCNACNNTGCANGCGCCNTCATCCAGNACCGCCGCGATCTTACCGTCGAGGCCCGCCANCACATGCGCNGCCGTGGTNGCGCTGATNTTGCCNGAGGGGTTGGCCGAGGGCGCGGCCACGGGNCCNTNGAGTGCCTGCAAGACCTGCCGCATGGNGGGGTGGGCTGGCACGCGCACCGCAAGGCTGGGCAATCCCGCCGTGACCAGTGACGACAGCCCGCTGTCGGGTTNGAGCGGTAAGACCAATGTCAGCGCGCCGGGCCAAAAGGCCTGCGCCAACCGGTCAGCATCGTCCGTCCACTCAACGTATCGTTTGGCCGTCTCGNTATCCGGCAAATGCACGATCAGCGGATTGAAGCTGGGCCGCCCCTTGGCGGCATAGATNCCCGCNACGGCTTCCCCATTGCGGGCATCCGCGCCAAGNCCATAGACCGTCTCGGTCGGCANNGCGACCANCGCNCCNTCTTGCAGCAGGCGGGCGGCGCGGGCGATGCCTTGGGGCGTGGGGGNCAGNNTCTCGGTCATNGCAGGGNNAATCCTGTCNNATCATGCNGCATCCNGTGACGCCGCGTTTGGGTTGCGGGGGGCGGCCGNGCATTNCATGCTGGCGGCAACATAAACCAGCCTTTATCAGGGCCATGTCAGGCTTGCCAGATCAAGCGCGCCTTTCAGGAGGATATGATATGCCGTACCGCGCCGCCGTGGATGACTACCGTTTTCTGATTGAGGACGTACTGGATTTCGCAACGCTCCGCAGCACCGACCGTTTCTCTGAAGCCAGCGATGACGTCACGGGGGCGATCCTGTCCGAAGCTGGGCGGCTGTGCGATGATGTGCTGGCGCCGCTGCAACGGGGCGGGGATTTGCATCCCGCGAAGTTGGAAAACGGAATTGTGCGAACCTCTCCCGGGTTCGCCGAAGGCTTTGCCGCGATTGCCGAGGGCGGTTGGATCGGCATGTCGGCGGACCCTGAATACGGCGGCATGGGCCTGCCGATGACCCTGACCAGCGCGGTCAACGAGATGATGAGCGGCGCTTGCCTGTCGCTGCAGCTTGCCCCTTTGATGAGCCAAGGCCAGATTGAAGCGTTGGAACATCACGCAAGCGACACGATCAAGACCCTCTACCTGCCAAAGCTGATCAGCGGCGAATGGACCGGCACCATGAACCTGACCGAGCCGCAGGCCGGGTCGGACGTGGGCGCGCTCAGCAGCCGGGCCGAGGACAATGGCGACGGCACCTATGCGGTCTCGGGCCAGAAAATCTATATCTCTTGGGGGGACAATGATTTTGCGGGCAATGTCTGCCATCTCGTTCTCGCGCGTTTACCGGGGGCACCGGCGGGGACCAAGGGGATCAGCCTGTTCCTTGTGCCGAAGTTCATTCCTGATGAGAATGGCGAGCCGGGTCAGCGCAATGGCGTGAGCGTGGTCAGCCTTGAGCATAAGATGGGCCTTCACGGCTCGCCCACCGCGGTGATGCAATACGACAACGCGACCGGCTGGATCGTTGGCCGCGAGGGCGGCGGCATGGCGGCGATGTTCACCATGATGAACAACGCCCGGCTTGGTGTCGGCGAACAGGGCATCGGCGCGGCGGAAGGGGGCTATCAGCTGGCACTGGACTACGCGCTGGAGCGCAAGCAGGGCCGGTCCCCCGTCGAAGGCGGCACTGGCACCATCGTGGATCACGCCGATGTGCGCCGGATACTGCTGAGCATGAAAGCCGATATCTTTGCCTCTCGTGCCATCGCGCTGAGCTGTGCCTATGCCAGCGACATGGCGCGCGCCGGGCAGGGCGACGAATGGGCGGCGCGGGCAGCTTTCCTGACGCCGATCACCAAGGCTTTCGGGACCGACGTAGGCGTGAGCGTTGCCGAGATGGGCGTGCAGGTGCACGGCGGCATGGGCTTTATCGAAGAAACCGGCGCGGCGCAGTTCAGCCGCGATGTGCGCGTCACGGCGATCTACGAGGGCACCAACGGCATTCAAGCGATGGACCTTGTGGGCCGCAAGATGATGGACGGCGGCGAGGCGGCGAACCGGCTGTTGGATGAGATCGAAGCCGATGCCGAGACCGCACGTGACCCGTTCCCGCGCATGGCCGATGCCGTCTGGCAAGCCAGCGAGACCCTGCGCGAGGCGACCGAGTGGATGACTGCGCAAAAGGACATGAATGAGCGTTTCGCCGGGGCTGTGCCCTACCTGCGCGCCTTCGCCCGTGTGCTGGGCGGGCACTTGCATCTGCAAGCCGCGATGGCCGAGAAAGCCGCAGGCGGGAGCGGCGCACGTGAGAAGCTGGCGCGGTTTTATATCCAACGCCTCTTGCCCGAGCATCAGGGGCTGCTGGCCCATGCGCAGGCGGGGGCAGAGGACCTTTATGCGCTTGATGTTGAAGACCTGAGCCGCTGATGTCAGAGCAGGCCACCATCCCCGTCGCGCCGCCGAAACCGCCCCAAGGGCTGCGCTATCCTTGGGATGTGCCGCCTGCCGAAGGAGAAGCGATCGAAGTGGCGCCGGGGGTTCTTTGGTTCCGCCTGCCGCTGCCGATGAAGTTGGATCACGTCAACGTCTATGCATTGGACGAGGGCGATAGCTGGACGGTAGTCGACACGGGCTTTGCCTCACGCCGGAGCAAGGAGCTTTGGCGTGGGTTGATGGCAGGCCCACTGGGTGGCAAGCCTATTTCCCGTGTGATCGTGACCCATCATCACCCAGATCACGTGGGCCTTGCGGGCTGGCTGCAAAGCGAATTCGGAGCGGAACTGGTCACCACCCGCACCGCGTGGCTGACCGCGCGGATGCTGACGTTGGATGTTCAAGAGGTGCCGCTCGCCGAATCTTTGTCGTTTTACCGCAAGGCGGGCATGGCGGCCGAGCTTTATGACAAACGCGCCAGTGAGCGGCCCTTTAACTTTTCTGACGTCGTGGCACCGATGCCGTTGGGCTTTACCCGTATCCGCCAGAACGATGTGATCCGCATGGGTGGGCGCGATTGGGAGGTGCATATCGGCAATGGCCATGCCCCCGAACACGCGACCTTTTGGAGCCGGGACGACAATCTGGTGATCGCGGGGGATCAGATTCTGCCCTCCATCAGCCCCAACATCGGCGTCTACCCGACTGAGCCGATGGCCGACCCCATCGGCGAATGGTTGGAGGCTTGTGAGCATTTCGTCCCCTTGGCGCGGGAGGATCATCTAGTGCTTGGCGGGCACAAGCTGCCCTTCACCGGCCTGCCGACGCGGCTAAAGCAACTGATTGAGAACCACCACAGCGCCCTGCGCAGGCTTCTGGCCTATATCGACACGCCAAAATCGGCCTCGGAATGTTTCGCGCCGCTGTGCAAACGCAACATCGGTGAGGCGGAATATGGCCTCGCGCTGGTTGAAGCCGTCGCCCATCTGAGCCACCTTTACCAAGCCGGAGAGGCCACGCGC
>NZSX01000010.1 GCA_002703405.1 Sulfitobacter sp.
CTTCCATGCCCGCTTCTTCGAGCTTGGCACGCACGTCGTCCTCGCGGCCCACGACCAAGGCTTTCCCCAGCCCGGCGCGCTGGTACATGACCGCCGCGCGCAGTACTTTGGGATCATCGCCCTCGGCAAAGATCATCCGTGCTTGGTTCGCCCGAGCCCGCGCATTGATGCCGCGCAGGATGCTCGCCGTCGGGTCCATCCGCGATTTCAGACCCAGTTCATAGGCATCCATGTCGATGATCGGCCACCGCGCCGCCCCTGTGTCCATCCCCGCCTTGGCCACGGCAGGCGGAATGCGGTGGATCAAGCGCGGATCAAAGGGCGTGGGGATGATATAGTCGCGACCAAAGCTCAGCGTTCGGCCATAGGCCAGCGCCACTTCATCGGGCACATCCTCACGCGCCAGCTGCGCCAAAGCATGGGCGCAGGCAATCTTCATCTCATCGTTGATAGCGCGTGCGTGAATATCCAGGGCACCGCGGAAGAGATAGGGAAAGCCCAGCACGTTGTTAACCTGGTTCGGATAATCCGACCGCCCGGTGGCGACGATGGCGTCCATACGGACCTCATGCGCCTCTTCGGGGGTGATCTCTGGATCCGGGTTCGCCATGGCAAAGATCACCGGGTTATCGGCCATGGAGGCAACCATCGCAGGCGTCACCGCCCCCTTAACCGAAACGCCAAGGAAGACATCCGCGCCCTTCATCGCCTCTTCAAGCGTGCGCAGCTCAGTATTGGCGGCATGGGCCGATTTCCACTGGTTCATACCCTCGGTACGACCCTGATAGATCACGCCCTTGGTATCGCACATGATGCAATTGTCATGCCGCGCGCCCATCGATTTGAGCAGTTCCAGACAGGCGATGCCCGCCGCTCCCGCACCGTTGAGCACAATGCGCACGTCTTCGATCTTTTTGCCCGACAGGTGCAGCGCGTTGATAAGCCCCGCGGCACAGATCACCGCCGTGCCGTGCTGGTCGTCATGGAAAACGGGGATGTCCATCTCTTCCTTCAGACGCTGTTCGATGATGAAACACTCAGGCGCCTTAATGTCTTCGAGGTTGATGCCGCCAAAGGTTGGCCCCATCAGCTTGCAGGCGTTGATGAAAGCCTCCGTGTCCTCGGTATCAAGCTCGATATCGATCGAGTTCACATCGGCAAAGCGTTTGAACAGAACCGCCTTGCCCTCCATCACCGGCTTGGACGCCAGCGCGCCGAGGTTCCCCAAGCCCAGCACCGCAGTCCCGTTTGAGATCACCGCGACCAGATTGCCCTTGTTGGTGTAGTCATAGGCCGTCTCGGGGTTTTCCGCGATCGCCTCACAGGGCACCGCCACGCCGGGGGAATAGGCAAGGCTGAGGTCCCGCTGGGTGGTCATCGGCACCGTGGCCGAGATCTCAAATTTGCCGGGCGTCGGCTCAAGGTGAAAGGCAAGCGCCTCTTCAGAGGTGATACGGTTCTTTCTGGTCACGATATGGCCCTTCCCTTGCTTTGGAATCTTCTTAGCCACGATCGAACGCCTGCACAACGCAAGCGCCGCGTCAGAGCAAAATTGCCAGATAAAGGCCGCCCATCACGCCTGCACCCCCTTTCCCTGCTTCGGGGGGTTTTGTAGGGTCCGCGCTGCAATAGGGGGCCGCCGTGCAGACAGAAAAAGTAACGCCAATGATGGCGCAATATCTCGAGCTTAAAGCGGACCACGCGGATGCGCTGCTGTTCTACCGCATGGGCGATTTCTACGAGATGTTCTTTGACGATGCCGTTGCCGCCGCCGAGGCGCTCGACATTGCGCTGACCAAACGCGGCAAGCATCAGGGCAAAGACATCGCCATGTGCGGCGTGCCGGTTCATGCTGCCGAGGGCTATCTGCTGACCCTGATCCGCAAAGGGTTTCGGGTGGCTGTCTGCGAACAAATGGAAAGCCCTGCCGAGGCCAAAAAGCGCGGTCATAAATCAGTCGTGAAACGCGATGTGGTGCGGCTGGTGACACCCGGCACGCTGACCGAAGAGAGCCTGTTGGAAGCACGCCGCCACAACTACCTCGCCGCTTTTGCCGAGGTGCGGGATGCCTGCGCGATGGCCTGGGTCGATATCTCTACCGGTGCGTTTCACGTCATGCCTCTGGCGCAGGTGCGTCTTGGGCCAGAGCTCGCGCGGCTGTCGCCGTCTGAATTGATTGTCTCAGAGGCGAAAGAGACTGAATTGCACGAAGTCGTCTCTGATTTCGGGATCGCGTTGACGGGCTTGGCCCGCTCGGCCTTTGACAGCACCAGCGCGGAAAAGCGGGTATGCGACCTGTTTGATATCGCGACGCTGGAGGCATTCGGCAGCTTCACCCGCGCTGAAGTCTCGGCCATGGGCGCGGTAATAGAATACCTCACCATCACGCAACGCGGCAAACTGCCCCTGCTCCGCCCCCCGCAGAAAGAGGCCGAAGCGCGTACCGTACAGATCGACGCGGCAACCCGGCGCAATCTGGAACTGACCCATTCCCTGAACGGCGGGCGCGGCGGGTCTTTGCTGTCGATCATGGACAATACCGTCACCGCCGGGGGGGCGCGGCTGCTGGAACGGCGGATCTCAAGCCCCTCGCGGGTCGTTAATGTGGTGTCCGCCCGCGCCGATGCGGTCAGCTTTGCCCATCAGAATGCCCGTCTTGCGCAAGATATCCGTGGGCGGCTGCGTAATGTACCAGATCTGGATCGAGCGCTTTCGCGGCTCTCACTAGACCGAGGCGGCCCGCGTGACCTTGCCGCGATCCGCAACGGGTTGATCGAAGCCGAGGCTTTGCACCAGAGCCTAACACAGCAGGATCTGCCAGAACTACTGCGCGAGGCCGCAGAAGGTTTGCAAGGGCATGGCGACCTCATCGACCTGCTGGACCAAGCCTTGGTCGCCGAACCGCCGCTGATGGTGCGGGATGGCGGCTTCATCGCGCCCGGCCACGATGCAGACCTCGACGCCGCACGCGAGTTGCGCGACGAAGGACGCGGCGTAATCGCGGGCATGCAGCAGCAATTTGTTTCTGACACGGGGATTTCGTCGCTCAAGATCAAGCATAACAATGTCTTGGGCTATTTCGTCGAATGCACCGCGACCCATGCAGAAAAGATGCTCTCTCCGCCCCTGTCAGAGACCTTTATCCACCGTCAGACAACGGCGAACCAAGTGCGGTTCACCACCGTAGAGTTGTCTGAGTTGGAGACGAAAATCCTCAACGCTGGCAACCATGCGCAGGAGATCGAAAAACGGCTCTACGAAAGCCTTCGGAGTGCCATTTTGGAACATGCCGCAGAGATTGGCCAAACCTCTGCCGGGCTGGCCGAAGTCGACCTTGCGACTGGTCTGGCCGACCTTGCGCGGAGCGAGAATTGGACCCGCCCGCGCGTTGATATGTCTCGGGCGTTTGACATCAAGGGCGGGCGGCATCCGGTGGTCGAACGCGCTTTGACCCAACAATCGGGCGAGCCTTTCATCGCCAATGACTGCGACCTCAGTGCTGAGGGCGAAGCCGCGAACATCTGGCTGCTGACCGGCCCGAACATGGCCGGTAAATCGACCTTCCTGCGGCAGAACGCCCTGATTGCGCTGATGGCGCAGATGGGCAGTTTCGTACCCGCAAGCTCGGCCCATATCGGCATCGTAAGCCAGCTTTTCAGCCGCGTTGGCGCGTCGGACGATCTGGCGCGGGGCCGCTCGACCTTTATGGTGGAGATGGTCGAAACCGCCGCGATCCTGAACCAAGCCGATGACCGCGCCTTAGTCATCCTTGATGAGATCGGGCGCGGCACGGCGACCTATGACGGGCTTTCAATCGCTTGGGCGACACTGGAACATCTGCATGACGTGAACCGGACGCGGGCGCTTTTCGCCACGCACTACCATGAGATGACGGCGCTCGCGGGCAAGTTGCCAGGTGTCGACAATGCCACGGTGGCGGTCAAGGAATGGGAGGGCGAGGTCGTCTTCCTCCATGAGGTGCGCAAAGGCGCGGCGGACCGGTCTTACGGGGTGCAAGTCGCGCAACTGGCGGGCCTGCCCGCGCCGGTGATCGCCCGCGCCCGCGTGGTGCTGGAGGCGCTGGAAAAAGGCGAGCGCGAAGGCGGCGCGACGCAAAAGACGCTGATCGACGATCTGCCGCTTTTCGCTGTCAGCCCGACCCCACAGCCAAAGCCCGCTACATCCTCAGCGGTCGAGGAAAAACTCAAAGAGATCATCCCCGATGAACTCTCCCCCCGCGAAGCGCTTGAGCTGATCTATAAACTGAAAGAGGCGGCCAAATCCTGACCGCCTCACTCAAATATATCTGACTGGGCTTAGCTCGCCGGGGTCGAAGACACCCCAACCTGCGCNGGGCGCAGCAGACGGTCGTGCAGCATNAAGCCTTCGGCGGCGACCTGAATGATCTCGCCCGCNACGGTGCCGGGCACNGGNGCTTCGAACATCGCTTCGTGATGCTTGGGGTCGAACTTGTCGCCCACTTCGGGTGCGATCACTTCGATGCCATGCTTNTTAAAGACGTTCAGCAGCTCGCGCATCGTCANTTCCACACCTTCCAGCAGCGGGCCAAAAGCCTCTTTCTGCTCTTCGGTGGTGGTTTCCAGCGCGCGTTTCATGTTGTCGTAGACCGGCAGCATGTCACGGGCGAGCTTGGAGCCGCCNTAGTTNTCAGCCTCTCGACGATCCTTGTCGGAGCGTTTGCGCGCGTTCTCGGCATCGGCCAGCGCGCGCATGAAACGGTCGCGGTATTGGTCACGCTCGGCGCGCAACTCTTCCACCGCAAGGGCTTCTTCGTCGATCTCGGCCATGTCTTCGGCGTATTCTTCAGCTTCGGCGCTGTCGATCTCGTCCAAAAAGTCGTTTTCTTTCGGCTCTGCCATGTTCCACCTCTAGTTCCGGTCGGAAATCAGCTTTCCCACCAGTTGTGCCGTGTAGTTCACAATCGGCACGATACGTCCATAATTTAAGCGTGTCGGGCCAATGACACCCACGGCGCCGATCACCTTACGATCAGCGTTCATATAAGGGGAAACGACCAGAGAGGAACCCGAAAGTGAGAAAAGTTTGTTTTCGGAGCCGATAAAAATGCGCACACCGTCCCCATCTTCGGCCAGTTCGAGGAATTCGGCGATGTCTCGCTTGCGCTCAAGGTCATCAAAGAGGCTGCGGATACGGTCGAGGTCTTCGGCCTCCCCCTCCCCGCTCAGCAGATTCGACCGGCCCCGGACAATCAAGCGTTCGGAATGCTCCCCTTCTGCGTCCCAGAGCACGGCACCGCTCTCGACCAGTTGCTGGGCCAAGACGTCAATCTCCTGACGGCGTTTGGCGATCTCTTGTTTGATGCTGCGTTGCAATTCGCTGAGGGTCTTGCCCTCAACGAAAGCATTCAGAAAATTCGCCGCCTCGCGCATCGAACTGGGCGTTTGCCCCGGCGGAGGCGTGAAAAGCCGATTTTCCACATGGCCATCGGAAAAGACGAGCACAACCAAGGCCCTATCAGGCGACAGAGAGACGAATTCGATATGCTTTATCGGCGCTTCGTGCTTCGGCGTCAGCACAAGAGAGGCGCCATGCGTAACTCCCGACAAGGCAGAGCCAATCCGGTCCAAAAGCCCGCCCACATCGGACGAATTATTGCCCAGCGTCGCGTCAATCTTTTCGCGGTCCAACTCGGTCGGGTCGCCGATCTCGATCATGCCATCGACAAACATCCGTAGCCCCAATTGGGTCGGAATCCGCCCGGCCGAGACATGCGGGCTGTCGAGCAGCCCCATGTATTCGAGATCCTGCATCACATTGCGGATCGTCGCTGCCGAAACCTTTTCGCTGAAGTCGCGCGTCAGCGTGCGCGACCCGACGGGATCGCCACTCTCCAGATAGCCTTCGACCACCCGACGAAACACTTCGCGGGATCGGTCGTTCATGTCTTTCAGCAATTCAGGCGTGTTTTTCATCGGTGCTCGCTCTCTTCCCCAATAAAGGTACAAGCCGGGCAAACGTCAATCGGGGTTGCATCAAAGCCTTGTGGGGCGGTATCCCCGGGCAACATCAAAAAGGATATGTCATGCGTCCCTCTGGCCGGAAACTCGATGAAATGCGCGCCGTCTCGATCGAGACAGGTTTCACCAAACATGCCGAAGGGTCGGCCCTGATCAAGATGGGCGATACCCATGTGCTCTGCACCGCAACGATCGAAGACCGCGTGCCGCCGTTTATCAAAGGCTCCGGTCTGGGTTGGGTCACCGCCGAATACGGCATGCTGCCCCGCGCCACCAACACACGGATGCGNCGAGAGGCCGCNTCGGGCAAGCAAGGGGGCCGCACGGTCGAGATCCAGCGCCTGATCGGTCGCGCCCTGCGCGCCGGTGTCGACCGCTCCGCTCTGGGAGAGCGTCAGATCACCGTCGATTGTGACGTGCTTCAGGCCGATGGCGGCACCCGCTGCGCGTCGATCACCGGCGGTTGGATTGCCCTGCGTTTGGCCGTGAACAAACTGATGAAAGCGGGCGATGTCGTCTCTGATCCGCTGGTTGATCCGGTCGCCGCGGTAAGCTGTGGTATCTATGCAGGTCAGCCGGTGCTTGACCTCGACTATCCCGAAGACTCTGAGGCTGGCGTTGACGGTAACTTCATCATGACCGGGTCCGGCAAGCTGATCGAAGTCCAGATGAGCGCCGAAGGCTCTACCTATACGCGCGACCAGATGAACCAGCTGATGGATCTGGCCGAAAAAGGCGTCGGCGAACTGGCCNCGATNCAGAAATCGGTCACCGCATGACACGCAAGTTCACCGAAAGCCGGATCCTGATCGCCACNCATAACGCGGGCAANCTGGACGAAATGCGCCAGCTTTTCGCGCCCCANGGGGTAGAGGTCNTCGGCGCGGCCGAGATGNACCTGCCCGAGCCCGAAGAGACCGAGNCCACATTCGTNGGCAACGCNCGGATCAAGGCACATGCGGCGGCCAAGGCCACCGGCATGCCCGCCTTGGCCGACGATTCCGGCATTGAGGTCGAAGCGCTGGACAACGCCCCCGGTGTNTATACCGCCGACTGGGCAGAGACCGAGNATGGCCGCGATTTTATCATGGCCATGACCAAAACNCGGGACCTGCTGGAAGAAAAGAACGCCCCCCACCCGCGCCGCGCCCGCTTTNGCGCAACGCTNGTGCTGGCTTGGCCCGATGGCCACGACGAAGTCTTTGCGGGTAAGGTAAATGGCACGCTGGTCTGGCCCATGCGTGGCGAACAAGGGCATGGCTATGACCCGATGTTCCAACCCGATGGGCATGACANCACATTCGCCGAGATGGACGCAGAACAGAAAAACAGCATCAGCCACCGCGCCGATGCTTTTGCGAAATTGATTNCGGGCTGTTTTGGCTGAAGATTGGCNACAGGGCGGCTTCGGCCTCTATATCCACTGGCCATTTTGCGAAGCGAAATGTCCCTATTGCGACTTCAACAGCCATGTCAGCCGCCGGATTGACCAAGCCGCCTGGCGTGATGCCTATCTGGCNGAGCTNCAGAGAGCGGNGGATGAGACACCGGGCCGCGTCCTCAACGCAGTCTTTTTCGGGGGCGGCACACCCAGCCTGATGGACCCNGATGTCGTGGCCGANATCATNNCNGCGATCCGGCGGCANTGGCCCACCGCAAATGATCTGGAAATNACNCTCGAAGCCAACCCCGGTTCTGTCGAAGCNGGCCGTTTCGCNGCNTACCGNCANGCNGGCGTTTCACGTGTCTCNATGGGAATTCAGGCGCTCAACGATNCNGATCTCAAGCGTTTGGGCCGCCTGCACTCTNCNNAAGAGGCGNTGACGGCTTTCGANATCGCCCGCAATACGTTCGAACGGGTCAGTTTCGATCTTATCTATGGCCGTCAGNATCANACCGCGGCCCAATGGGAAGCCGAGCTAAAGCAGGCTCTATCGCTNGCGATAGACCATATTTCGCTCTACCAACTGACCATCGAACAAGGNACCGCTTTCGGNGACCGCTACGCCCGTGGCAAGCTGCGCGGCCTGCCCGACGAAGACTTGGGCGCGGATATGTTNACNCTGACACAAGACATNTGCAACGATATGGGCATGCCCGCCTATGAGGTTTCAAATCACGCGCGCGATGGTGCTCAATCGCGTCACAACCTGATCTANTGGCGCTANGGCGATTACATCGGTATCGGCCCCGGCGCGCACGGACGGCTGACGCTTGNCGGACANAAGNTGGCAACCGTCGCCTANAGCAATCCNCAACGGTGGCTTGATGGNGTCGCGAAAGGCCAAGCGGAGAAACCCCGCGCCGCCATCAGCCGAAGCGAACAGGNGACCGAGTTTCTCCTTATGGGTCTNCGCCTGAAAGAAGGCGTCGATCTNNCNCGCTACGNCGANATCGCNGGGCAAGAAATCGACGANAAGGCCGTNGATCANCTGCAAGATATCGGCATGGCAAANCGCGACGCAGANAGATTAATCGTNTCNGATCANGGCGTTATNGTTCTAAACGCCGTGATCGAAACGCTTTTGCCCTANGACCCNCCCANCAGGCGGCAGATCTCGTCCAACTGGTCAAGCGTGGTATAGTGCAACGTCACCTTNCCCGCTTCTTGNCCCGGTTTATGGTCCAAACTAACCTTCATACCNAGGTTAGCTGACAGGTCGCCNTCAAGCGCCTGAGTATCGGCNTCTTTCTCTGAGCGCTGCGAGAGGCGCTCTTTATTTACCATATTACCNCGCTCGCCAGCNTGGTCTTTCTTGACCAACGCTTCGGTTGCGCGCACGGANAGGCCACCCTTGATGACCTGCTGGGCCAATTTCATCGGGTCCTTNGCAGGGATCAGCGCCCGCGCGTGCCCCGCGCTNAATTCATTCTGACGCACCATTTCCTGNACCGGATCNGGCAGGTTCAACAGACGCAAAAGNTTCGCAATATGGCTCCGGCTCTTGCCAAGNGCCTCTGCCATCTTCTCCTGTGTGTGCCCGAATTTATCCATCAGCTGACGATAACCCGCCGCTTCTTCNACCGAGTTCAGGTCGGCCCGCTGGATGTTTTCGATAATCGCAACTTCGAGNACTTCAACATCNGTGAACTCGCGNACNATGACCGGAAGGCTATGTATCTTCGCGATTTGCGANGCNCGCCACCGCCGCTCNCCCGCNACAATCTCAAAGTTNCCATNNTCCAGCGCACGCACGATNAGGGGCTGAATGACCCCCTTTTCCTTGATAGATGCGGCGAGATCGTCAAGNTGCTCTTGCTCAAACCGTTTACGCGGCTGATCTGGGTTCGGCTTGATNCGNTCAATCGGAACGAACTGCTCCGCCGCCGCGGCCCCCTTGGCGGCCACGCTCTCTGTCTCAGCTACATCNGCCATCAGTGCCGAAAGCCCCCGGCCAAGGCCCCGNTTACGCTCTTGTTTATCTGCCATACTGCCACCTTATTAACCATTGTTTCTCGTTAGCTCTGCCGCCAAATCNCGGTAGGCTTGGGCCCCTTTNGAAGTAGGATCGTAACTCAAAACNGGCATNGCAAAACTTGGCGCTTCGCTTACCCGAACNTTCCGCGGGATGACGGTCTGGAACACCAGATCTCCCAGGTTCGAACGCGCATCACTCTCAACCTGCTGCGACAGGTTATTCCGCNTATCATACATCGTAAGAAGCACNCCCTCGATCCTNAGNTCTTTATTNCCGCTCTGCCGNACTTCNCGGATCGTAAGCATAAGCTGNGAAAGACCCTCCAGCGCGAAAAACTCGCTCTGAAGCGGCACCAGAACAGAATGTGCCGCGATCATCGCGTTTACNGTNANTAGGTTGAGAGATGGCGGGCAGTCGATCAGGATATAGTCGAACTCAAACTGATCCATNGCCGGTTGCCGCAGCGCATCATGAAGAAGGAAGCTCCTNTTCTCATTCGAGAAAAGCTCAATATCNGCAGANCTAAGGTCGACCGTCGCGGGAACGATAAGCAATCCATCCGTNTCAGTGCGCTGNATGACATCCTNCGGCAGACTGTCGTCAAGCAACAGGTCATAGGTCGTGAACTCTCGATCCTCTACTTCGATCCCAAGCCCGGTAGAGGCGTTCCCCTGCGGGTCAAGATCGACAACGAGGATTCGCTTGCCTGCCTCTGCAAGCGCTGCTGCGAGGTTGATGGTGGTAGTGGTCTTACCNACGCCGCCCTTTTGGTTCGCAATGGCNACGATTTTCGGTCNAGCCGGACGAGAGAGGTCAGACACGGGCAATATCCTTAATCTTCAAAATAGCGGCAGCTGGATTTGTTTTGCTCTCNATGGCTTCGAGCGCGTAGGTCCAGACTTTCTTAGCATCACTGTCTTCGCTTTGCCAATTCTGCCCCTTGGGAAAGANCGCNGTACCGTCAGNATTNNNATGAAGGTCAGNGAAGTCCAAAAGCTGNGTCAAATCNGCNAGGGCTCGTGNCGACAATATATCGGCTTTGAGACCATCCAACTGCTCGATCCTCTCNGTTTNCACTNATGCGGTCAGNCCGAGTTCACGAATAGCGGTACGGAGAAACGCGCATTTGCGTTGATCACTCTCGACCANGGTCACTTGAAANGTCTGCGCNTCTTGATTNAGAATCGCAACCACAATNCCCGGAAACCCTCCGCCGCTGCCAAGATCNACCCAATGGCCCTCGCCCTCTGCAAGTTCAAANACCTGTNCGGAATCGAGNATATGACGCTGCCANAGATCATCCAAGCTGTTTTTGGAAANCAAATTGATCTTCGGATTCCATTTTCGCACCAGNTCAGCNAAAGCTTCNAGNTTGGCNAATGTTTCACGTGAAACATTCANGTGNTNTTTTNTCGTCATGCGGACCTCTTACCCGATCCCCTTTTCACCCGCGCNAGGATCAAAGTTAGGGCAGCTGGNGTCATCCCGTCGATACGGGCNGCCTGTGCCATCGTTTCAGGTCGGGCCGCNGCGATCTTCGATTTCAATTCATTAGAGAGCCCCGCAAGGTCGTCAAACATGAAATCAGCNGGTATCCGAAGACCCTCGTCCTTCTTAAGGAGATCGATCTCTTTCTGCTGGCGAGAGATATAGGTNGCGTAAAGCGCNTCGCGCTCGATCTGGCGTCGTACCTCATGTGANGCTTCCTCAAGGCTACTATCGAGCGNCAACAGATCTTCGAACTTAACGTCTGGAAACGCGAGNACTTGAAAACCATTCCGTTTAGAACCGTCTTGGTTGACNGNAATACCGNCCTGCCAAGAGTTCTTTNGGGGTCNAATNTCTTNGCNNGCAANTNCTNNTTAANGGCNNNCAAAGANGCCAGCTTANNCTGGAAAGANCTTACTNCGANCTTCCGATACGCAGCCNANCTCNATNGCCANGGGCGTCANGCGCTGGTCCGCNTTATCCGCNCGTANGGACAGNCGGAACTCCGCCCGGGANGTAAACATGCGATATGGCTCGCTCACACCACGGGTCGTNANGTCATCAATCATGACNCCGATATAGCTCTCNNCCCGCCCGAANGTTACAGCGTCCCTACCCAGTGACGNTAGCGCGGCATTCAAGCCGNCGACGAGGCCCTGAGCAGCGGCCTCTTCATATCCNGTGGTNCCATTGATCTGACCCGCCAAATAGAGGCCCGGCACNGTCCGCACAGCGAGGGTCGAAGACAANGCACGCGGGTCTATATAATCGTACTCGATGGCATAGCCGGGCTGTAAGATTACTGCATTTTCGAGCCCGACCATACTNCGTACGTAGGCCTCTTGNANGTCTTCCGGCANCGANGTTGANATTCCGTTCGGGTATACAGTATGGTCGTCTACGCCCTCAGGCTCCAAGAANACCTGATGCGAGTCTTTATCCGCAAATCGAACCACCTTGTCTTCAATAGATGGGCANTANCGCGGGCCCACGCCGTCNATATGCCCTCCNTACATGGCGGACCTATCGAGNTTCTCGCGAATNATCTGATGAGTTTTCTCGTTGGTGTGCGTTATTCCGCAGGCGACCTGCGGCGCGGATACNGNNGTCGAAAGAAAGGAAAATACGACAGGCTCCTCGTCGCCNGGCTGTTTNTCCAAAATATCCCAGTTAATGGTNCGGCCNTCCANGCGCGGCGGNGTTCCTGTCTTCAACCGTCCCATAGGAAGGCCGAAGGAGTCGATCCGCTNAGCGAGCCGAACGGAGGCNTTGTCGCCCATCCGACCGCCCTGACGCGANACGTCGCCGATATGAATGACGCCACGCAAAAAGGTTCCAGTGGTTAGGACCACAGAGGTNGCTCGGAGAGTNGCACCGTCGGCCAATACCACCCCAGCGACNGTGTCNCCATCCATTGCGAAATCCACGACTTCGCCTTCGACAATATCAAGGTTCTCTTGGCCTTCGATNTCTNTGAGCATNTCGGTACGGTAGATCTTGCGGTCTGCCTGGGCACGCGGGCCTTGAACCGCGGGGCCTTTGCGACGGTTCAGCAGNCGNAACTGAATGCCCGCNTTATCNGCNACCCGNCCCATAACGCCGTCCATNGCNTCAATCTCNCGGACNAGGTGNCCTTTNCCCAGCCCNCCAATCGCAGGATTGCANGACATCACACCNATGCCGNTCCGGTCCATNGTCACNAGAGCGGTATGAGCTCCNAGGCGCGCCGAAGCGTGGGCNGCTTCCGCGCCCGCATGGCCGCCGCCGATCACGATCACATCAAAATGTTTCACGTGAAACACTCCATCATTTACCTACGCAAAAGCTGGTGAAGATTTCATCCAGCAAGTTTTCGACATCTATNCGGCCTACTAANGATTCGAGCGCGCNTATAGCGAATCGCAATTCCGCCGCGGCCAGATCATAANAGTCGGGTCCACGCTNCAGGATAACATCTACCTCAGCCAAACACGAGACAGCTTGCTCNAGAGCGACGCGATGTCGCNCATGCGTCGCGAGTCCGATGCTGGCGCTNTTCGTCGAAAGGGTCGTTTGGACCNGNGNAATAAGCTCAGAGACGCCCTGCCCGGTTTTTCCNGAGATCCCNNTTTCTTNGATACCNGNNAGATCCGCTTTTGGNCGGACCACGATATCATCGGNCTCCGGAGCNATCATCAGNGTNTCATCCGGGGCGGCAAGNAANACNCGCAAGTCNGCGGCTTTNGCGCGTTCGANNGCCCGCTCGANTCCNATGGCCTCAATCTTATCATCGCTATCNCGCAGACCCGCCGTATCCAGCAGTGTCNCCGGCAGGCCGCCGAGGTCCATCCTCACCTCGATAACGTCCCGGGTCGTGCCNGCNATNTCNGANGTAATCGCNGCGTNACGNCCTGCGAGAGCATTTAGCAGGGTCGATTTACCGGCGTTNGGTGCGCCGATGATGGCAACTTCGAAGCCATTNCGNANNCGCTCNGCGACATAGGTGCCCCGCGNTTCGGCCTCCANCTCTTTCCCGACTTTGGTCAGCAGCGCGTCGACCTCTGGGGTGACATCGACGGGNACCTCTTCGTCTGCGAAGTCGATCGTCGCTTCAAGCAGGGCTGCGGCACGGATCAGGTCTTTCCGCCAGTCTTCGACCCGNGCGCCAAGNTGNCCGGAGAGAACGCGNAGAGCTTGCTTTCTTTGAGCCTCNGTTTCGGCTTCGATGAGATCTGCCAGCCCTTCGACCTGTGCGAGGTCCANNTTTTCATTTTCTAGAGCGCGNCGGGTGAATTCACCTGCCTCAGCCATTCGNGTTTCCGGGAATGTCGANAGCAGNGAGAGCATNGCGCGCACGACAGCNATCGATCCNTGNACTTGNAGCTCGACAACATCNTCGCCGGTGAAGGAATTCGGCCCGGGAAAGCTNAGNACCAAGGCTTGGTCGATGACCTCCNCNTCGGCGCCCCGNAGATTGCGCAGCNNGCTTTCGCGCCCCTTAGGACGTTGGCCGGTGATCTTCTCTGCGATCGCAAAGGCCCNCGNGCCGGAAATGCGGATCACCGCAACNCCGGCNCGGCCCGGCGCTGACGCTTGGGCGAATATCGTGTCCATATCTCACTAACCTATTGTTATTAATAAATAACTCAGGTGTTCATGGAGTCGAAGAAGTCAGAATTCGACTTGGTCTGCTTGAGTTTGCCNAGCAGGAACTCGATGGCGTCGGTGGTNCCCATCGGNTTGAGNATGCGGCGCAGGACAAAGGTCTTTTGCAGGTCCACTTTATCGACCAGCAGATCCTCTTTCCGTGTGCCGGANTTNAGNATNTCGATNGCCGGGAAGACGCGCTTATCTGCGATCTTGCGGTCCAGCACGATTTCGGAGTTGCCGGTNCCTTTGAACTCTTCAAAGATCACNTCGTCCATGCGGCTGCCGGTGTCGATCAGCGCGGTGGCNATGATGGTGAGCGATCCGCCCTCTTCNATGTTCCGCGCAGCGCCGAAGAAACGTTTCGGGCGNTGCAGGGCGTTTGCGTCGACACCACCNGTCAGAACCTTACCCGAAGATGGCACCACGGTGTTGAACGCGCGGCCCANACGGGTGATNGAATCGAGCAAGATCACCACGTCGCGCTTGTGTTCGACAAGACGCTTGGCTTTCTCAATCACCATCTCGGAGACGGCCACGTGGCGCGTTGCAGGTTCGTCNAAAGTGGAGGAAACGACCTCCCCCTTTACCGAACGCTGCATGTCGGTAACTTCNTCGGGCCGTTCATCGATCAGCAGGACGATCAGATAGCACTCTGGGTGGTTCTTTTCGATGCTGTTTGCGATGTTCTGCAGCAGCACGGTCTTACCGGTGCGCGGCGGGGCGACGATCAGCGAACGCTGNCCCTTNCCGATGGGCGANACNAGNTCGATGATCCGCGCGGAGCGGTCTTTGATNGTGGGGTCATCGACCTCCATCGTCAGNCGCTCGTCAGGGTAGAGCGGCGTCAGGTTNTCAAAAGCAACCTTATGGCGNGCCTTCTCAGGNGCCTCNAAGTTGATCTTGGTCACTTCGGTCAGCGCGAAATAGCGTTCGGTGTCGTCGGGCGCCTTGATCAGCCCCTCGATGGTGTCCCCGGTNCGCAGCGACCATTTGCGGATCATGTCGGGCGAGACATAGATGTCATCGGGGCCCGGCAGNTAGTTCGCTTCGGGNGAGCGCAGGAAACCGAATCCGTCTTGCANCACTTCCANNACGCCNTCGCCNGAGATCTCCCAACCGTCATCCGCGCGNTCGCGNAGAATNTGGAACATCATCTCNCCTTTACGCATGGTCGAGGCGTTTTCGATNTCCAGCTCTTCGGCCATGGCGAGCAGGTTTTTCGGCGTCTGCGCCTTGAGATCAGCGAGGTTCAGCGTTTCGGTTGTCATGGAGCATCCTGTTCAGCCGCAGCAGAATGCGGGCTGGTCGATCATTTGAATGTGGCAAGCAGAAACCGCCCCGGACGGGACAGTGGCGCAGATATAGGCAACGNNGCNGCTTGAGTCAATTGCNTCAGAATTTCACNACNACNGAGAAGACGATCACGATCATCAAAAGCGTCGGCACCTCGTTCAAAAGNCGGAACTGACGGCCTGTCACCGTGCTCTCGCCNCTTTCGACGGATTTGACCTGTTTTTTCANCCAAANNTGGAAAACCGTCATGGCGANGACNCTNGCACCCTTGGTCCANGGCCAGATCATCGTCCAATCCACNATTCCGGGCGTCAGAACGAGGGCGAGNCCGAAANCCCATGTCGCCATCATCGCGGGNCGCATGATGAACTGNGCGAGCTTAAATTCCATCATCGAGAANGTCTCATGCATCCGACCTGCCGAGCCTGCCTGTTCGACATGATGCACGAAGAGNCGGGGCAGATAGAANAGNGCGGCCATCCAACTGATGANGGACACGATATGGAGCGCTTTGATCCACGGATANGCGAGNCTGAGAAGATCAAACATGNGGACGNCTCCGGTGNGCGTGCTTCTTTCTTAATAAATAAGAAAAGAGAAAAGATGTAGTTGATTGTAGGGANCCGGATTCCTGTGGATTAATGATTTATACNGCCGCTTATCAACAGGTGAACAAACTTCACGGCACCCTGTGGAAAAAANCGCTCCGATTCGCGAATATNTAACTTTCTCAGGATCTTGCCAGCGTATTTTCCGGGGGACAAAATGTATCAAANNGGGGATAACCGGTNAAGTGCCGTGGTTATACGCACAAGCGGCTTATCCCTATCCATCGGGGTGGGAATCGGCGACAAAAACCGCGACTCGGGGCGAGATCTGCGGGCTTGTGCTGTCAACTTTTATCTCGCAGAACAAATCCTCAAGATTTGCGCCAGATCATCACAGGGTTATCCACATGCCGCAGAAAATCGTCCTCGCCTCCGGCTCGGAGATCCGCGCGAAACTCTTGGCGCAGGCCGCGATCCCGCATGAGGTGATCCCGGCGCGGNTCGACGAAGAAATGATCACCGCTGCCCTGCGTGCAGAGGCGGCAAAACCGCGCGACATNGCCGATACATTGGCCGAGATGAANGCCCGCAAAGTGAGCGAAAAACACCCCGGCGCGCTGGTATTNGGNTGCGATCAGGTCTTGGAGCATCGCGGAGAGATGTTGCACAAGCCNCGTGATCGGGATGAGGCCATCGCGCAGCTTNACCANTTGCGCGGGGATCGGCATTCGCTGCTCTCTGCCGCCGTGCTCTACGAAGATGGTGANCCGCTGTGGCGGCATGTCGGCCAAGTGCGNCTGCGGATGCGTGANGCAAGTGACNCCTATATNAANGACTACGTCGANCGGAANTGGGACAGCATCCGCNACGCGGTGGGCTGCTATAAGCTGGAAGAAGAAGGTGTGCGGCTGTTCAGCCAGATTGAGGGGGATTACTTTCACGTCCTCGGTATGCCATTTCTTGAACTGCTGAATTACCTGACGCTGCGCGGAGACCTCANGACATGAGCCTGTCCAAAATCCCCCTTGCCGGTGTGATCGGATCGCCCATCGNGCATTCCAAATCCCCGCAACTGCACCGCCATTGGCTAGAGACCTACGGCATCGCGGGTCATTATGTACCGCTTGATGTGGCGCCCGANGATCTGGAGCAGGTTTTGCGGACACTGCCCAAGATGGGTTTNGTCGGGGTAAANCTGACGATCCCCCATAAGGANGCNGTGATGAAGATNGCGGATCTCATCACCGACCGCGCCACATTGATNGGTGCNGCNAATACNNTGATCTTNCGNNCNGANGGNAAAATNCANGCGGANAATACGGATGGCTATGGATTCATCGAAAACCTCAAAGCCGGNGCGCCCGATTGGGATCCAAAATCCGGACCAGCGGCNNTCTTGGGTGCAGGCGGCGCGGCGCGCGCTGTGGTNTCGTCGCTTTTGGACGCTGGCGTGCCTGAGNTCTGCCTGTCGAACCGCACCCGCGTGCGGGCAGAGCAGCTGCAGCGCGATTTCGGCAGCAGGGTCAAAGTCGTCGATTGGGTGCAGGCGGGCAATATGATCGATCACGCCGCNTTGGTGGTGAACACCACATCGCTTGGTATGATTGGCAAGGGTGCTTTGCGTGTGCCGCTTGATGGGCTGCGCCCCGGCACCGTGGTGACGGACCTCGTTTATGCGCCGCTGCGGACACATCTGCTGGAAACGGCCGAGGAAATGGGCTGTGTCACGGTCGACGGNCTNGGCATGTTNTTGCATCANGCGGTGCCCGCNTTTGAGCGTTGGTTCGGNCAGCGGCCNGAGGTNNANCGCGCCACGCGCACGGCGGTGCTGCGCTGATGTTTCACCTCGGGCTGACCGGGTCGATCGGAATGGGCAAATCGACCACGGCAAAGATGTTTGCCNAGGAGGGCTGCGCCGTGTGGGATGCCGANGCAGCGGTGCACCGGCTTTATGCNAAGGGGGGCGCGGNGGTCGCNCCCATGCAGGCGGCGTTTCCGACGGCGATAGAGGCTGNCGCGGTTTCTCGCGCCGCATTGAAAGAGATCATCGCCGCTGATCCNACNGCCCTGCCCCGGATNGAGNCCATCGTACATCCATTGGTGNCCCAAGACCGGGCGACATTTNTGGCCGAAGCCCATAGCGACATTGCCGTCCTCGACATTCCGNTGCTGTTTGAAACNGGCGGCGACGCTGCGATGGACGCGGTGGTCTGCGTCACNATCCCCGACGCCGTCCAACGCGACCGCGTGCTTGCCCGTGGCACCATGACCGANGCGCAATTCGATGCCATCCGCGCCAAGCAGATGCCCGCCAAAGAGAAGTGCGCCCGNTCCGACTATGTGATAGTGACCGANACGCCNGACCATGCCCGCGCGCAGGTGCGGGATGTGNTCNNNNACATTAGGGAAAAGCTNCGNCATGCGTGAAATCGTGCTCGATACNGAAACCACCGGCTTTGACCCCGAAAGCGGCGACCGCATCGTCGAAATCGGNGCGGTCGAGCTGATGAACCATATGGCCACGGGCGAGACCTANCACCAATATATNAACCCCGAACGCNCCATGCCCGAAGAGGCGTTTCAGGTGCACGGGNTGGGNGATGATTTCCTGCGCGACAAGCCCAAGTTTGCGCAGATCGGCAAGTCATTCCTNGACTTTATNGGCACGTCNAAGCTGATCATNCACAACGCNGCNTTCGACATNAAATTCCTGAACGCCGAGCTGCGCTGGATGGGNCTGCCGCAGATCCCATGGGAACAAGCGCTTGATACGCTTGAAATTGCGNGGAAACGCTTCCCCGGCTCGCCCGCCTCGCTCGACGCGCTCTGCCGNCGCTTTGGGATCGACAATACCTCGCGGACGCTGCACGGCGCTTTGCTCGACAGTGAGATTCTGGCCGAAGTCTATCTGGAATTGATCGGGGGGCGGCAGCCCGACTTTGCGCTGTCATCGNCGCCCGAACGGAAATCCGGNGAGCCTGACACGCGCTGGACCCCGAAACCGCGGCCCAATCCNCTGCCCTCGCGTCTGACAGAGGCCGAAGCCGCCGCCCATGCCGAATTTGTCGGCAAGCTGGGCGACGACGCGCTGTGGAAACAGCTTGGCTGACGCTTAGGCGTCGGCTTTTGGCGGGNTNTCGGCCTGACGGCGNGCAACTTCGTTGCGGTANAGNGACAGGAAGTCGATGTTNTCGAGGTTCANCGGCGGGAAGCCACCATCNCGGGTCACGTCGCTGACGATGCGGCGCAGGAAGGGGAAGATCATCCGCGGGCATTCGATCAGCAGATAGGGGTGCATCTGCTCTTCAGGCACGCTTTCGACTTGGAAAATNCCGACATAGTCGATTTCCAGCACGAAGAGCGTCGCGTCGCCGTCTTTCGCTTTCGAGGTGATGTTCAGCTTGATCGCGGTCTCATACTGGTTTTCCCCACCNCGCTTTTTCGCGTCGAGGTTGACCTGAACCTGCACATCGGGCTGNACATCTGCAGGGGCGCCCTTTTGCGCCATGATGTTCTCAAACGACATGTCGCGGATGAACTGGCCCAGCACGCGCATCTGCGGCTGTTTCGGTTGCGCTGTTTCGTTTTCTGCCATTTTCTGTGTCCTGTTGTGGTGAATTTCTTAAATCTATCCGGACTTAGCAGGTCGGCACGGGCCGCTCAATCCTTAGTCCAGCCCGAGGGGCCCTTGGTCTGGCGCGGCTGTTCNGGGATCTCATGNAAATCGCCATCGATCACGTCACCGCGACCNCGCGGGTCGCGTCTGCCCTGCGGGCCGGGGCGCGGGCCCATGCCGCCNGGGGTGCCAAAGCTTTGGACCTTCACCCGGTCGCGGATCGCGCTGTAGGCCGCNTGCCGGAAGCGCGGGATCAGGAAAGCAAAGCCGACAGCATCGGTGAAAAAACCNGGCGTCANCAGCAGCGCGCCGGAAAACAGGATCATCGCGCCATGNACCAAAGGCTCTGTCGGGTCGCGCAGGTCATTGAAGGAANTGCGCAATTGACCAAGCGCCAGCGCCCCTTGAGAGCGCACCAACCATGTGCCCAGAACGGCGGTCAGCACCACCACGGCCAGCGTCCAGCCAAGGCCGATGGCGCCACCGACTTGGATGAAAAGCGTGATCTCGATCAGAGGCACGGCGATAAATGCGATCAATAGCCACATGTGGCGGGGTCCTTTCGCTGGGGGCAGAGTGGACTTGCCCCGGTCGAACACCTACATAAGAGCTTAACTCGCATGTTTCCATGCCACCCCTGAATGAGGTTTCGATGAATTCTCCCCTGATACAGCTTCTGGTGCTTGCCGGTATCGCCGTATTCCTGATCCTGCGGCTGAAAAACGTGCTTGGCACCCGCGAGGGTTTTGAAAAGCCCCCGGTAACCGATCAAACGCCAAGCGCCCGCAGTGGCCCCGCGTTTGAGGTGATCGANGGCGGCCCCGATCTCGATATCACCGACCACGTTCCCGAAGACAGCTCCTCGGGCAAGGCACTGGCCGANATGAAACGGGTTGAGCCCTCGTTCGGCGTCAGCGATTTTCTGCAAGGCGCACGCGGTGCCTATGAGATGATCGTCATGGGCTACGAGCGTGGCGATCTGGCNGAAATTCAGCCGTTTCTGGCCGATGATGTCTATGAAAGCTTTGTTGACGGTGTCGCGGCGCGCGAGGATCAAGGTCTGACGATCGACGCCAACTTTATCGGCGTGCGTGAAATGGAATTGGTCAACGCNACGATGGACGAGACCACGAAAGAAGCCGAACTCACCATTCGCTTCGTAGGAGAGCTGACCTCTGAGGTTCGCAACCGCGAAGGCGAGGTTGTCGAGGGCAGCAGCAACGAAATCAAACGCCAAAAAGATACATGGGTCTTCGCCCGTGTCATGGGCTCGGATGATCCGAATTGGCTGTTGGTTTCCACAGACGGGTAGCGCGTGCGCTCGGCGCACTTGCGNTGTTGGGCGGTGTGTNGATGAACACGCCGTCCGCAGCAGAGGTGCATTATACGGTGATGGATTTCGACCAGCTTGACGGCTGGGCCGAAGATGACCACGCCGCCNCCTTTGAGGTGTTCACCAGCACTTGCGGCGACATGAAAGATGTCGATTGGCGCGCGCTGTGCAAGCTGGCCAAAGATGGCCCCGACCCCCGGCAGTTTTTCGAGTTGTTTTTCCGGCCCGTGTTGATGGAAGACGGGAAAGATGGGNTGTTTACAGGGTATTTCGAGCCTGAGTTGGACGGCGATCTCTACCCCTCTGCGCGGTTTCAGTACCCCATCTACGCCATGCCCCCCGAGGCCGAAGAGATCCGCCCCTGGCTCACCAGACGTGAGATCCTAGATGGCGACGTGATGCGGGACCGCGGATTGGAAATCGCTTGGGTCGATGACCCGGTTGAGCTTTTCTTTTTGCAAATTCAAGGCTCTGGCCGTATCCGCCTGCCCGATGGCAGCTACCTGCGCGTGGGCTACCGCGGGGCGAATGGCCATGATTACCGCTCTGTCGGGGTCGAACTGGTGCGGCGGGGGGTCTATGAGGCGCATCAGGTNAGCGCCGATGTCATCAAGAATTGGGTGCGCCGCAACCCNGAAGATGGCCGCGAATTGCTCTATCACAATCCATCTTATGTTTTCTTTCGAGAGGTCAGCCGGGTGCCCGCCGACAAGGGGCCGCTTGGGGCGATGAACCGTTCTATCACCACGCTGCGCAGCATCGCGGTGGACCCGTCGNATGTGCCGCTTGGCGCGCCGGTTTGGATCGAAAAAGACGGCAAGAAACCCATGCGGCGCTTGATGGTCGCGCAGGATACNGGCTCNGCCATNAAGGGCNCGCAGCGTGCGGATGTGTTCTTTGGCACCGGCGACAAAGCNGGCCGCGAGGCAGGCCGCCTGCGCGANGCGGGGCGNATGATGGTCTTGATGCCGATCCAACGCGCCTATGCTTTCCTGCCGGAGAGCGCGATATGANACGNCGNCGCNTNAACGAAGACGANCTNGCGCTTTGGCGCAGGGTCACGGANCGGACAGAGAAGCTGGAGCTGAACAAGCTTTTCACGCNNGAGATNGACGCGCCCGCCCCTGCCCCGCCGCAGNTCCGNCGGGCCAAAATCGCGCTCCAAGGCAACAAGCCTCANCCGACCATGAAGAANCGCAGCAATGACNTGCGCCCGACATTGTCAGANCAGATGAANNCCGCNCCGGTTCAGATGGANCACAAAGCCTTCGGCAAGCTNAAGCGCGGCAAACTGCGCCCCGAAGGCCGGATTGANCTTCATGGCATGACGCTTGACCGCGCGCATCCGGCGCTGAACGGCTTCATCATGGATGCCCATGCNCGNGGCAAGCGGNTGGTNNTGGTCATCACNGGCAAGGGCAAGCGCCGCGACGANGGNGGNCCGATCCCNGTGCGCGANGGNGTNNTGCGCCATCAGGTNCCGCAATGGNTGTCGATGCCNCCGCTCANCNGCCTTGTGCTTCAGATTGCGCAGGCCCATGTCAGCCACGGCGGCGGCGGGGCCTATTACGTCTATCTCCGGCGCAACCGTTAGCCGCGCANCAGCGGCCTNTAGCGNCTNATCGCCCATGCGGCCAANCCAGCCGCCANCAGATAGTAAACNGCGATCGGCAACATNTGCTNCGGGAAATCGACGCCCAAGTCGATGAAAAGACCCGTCACCCCCGGCCCGATGGCCGAGCCAAAGACCATCANCGCCGCGGCTACTGCTTTGATCGANCCCACATGGCGGGTGCCGAANTACTCGGCCCAGAACGCCGCCGGTGCGGTGGATTGCATGCCCTGNCCNANGCCGAAAATCACCAAGCCGATCCCAGCCATCCACAGCGTATCGGCATAGGCCAGCACCGCGAATGACAGGGCAAANGGCAGCATNATCACCGGCACCACGCGGCTGACGCCAAAGCGGTCAATCGCCCANCCCGAAANGAAGGTCGAGGCNACCGCCGAGAGCGTGTAGACCGGCATGAGCGCCACGAATTCGACCAAGGCCCAGCCTTTCACTTCGGTCAGGTGAACCTGCTGGAAAAACAGCGCGGTGCCCCATGCAGCGGGGCCGATGGCGAGAGGGATGATCATCCAAAACAGGCCCGAACGGAACATCTCTGCCCGCGTCCAATGCCGCCCCTTCATGCCCGCGCGCTGCGCCTGATCCGCCATGCTTTGCGGGGTACGCTCTTGNCGCAGCAGGATCAGGATCACCGGGATGGTCAGCAGCACCAGCCCGGCGGCCAGCACCCAAAGGCTGCGCCAATGAAAGCTGGCGAACAGGGCCACAAAGATCACCGGAAGAAACGCCTGACCGGCCGCAAATCCCATAGACGATAGCGAAAGCGCTTTGCCACGTGATGCCTCAAACCAGCGCACCATGGCGACCTGCCCAAGCTGAGACATCATGCCCTGCCCGGTTAGCCGCAAGGCATAGATAACGAAGATCAGCGCGACCCAATTTGGCACTGCCGCCATCGCCAAACAGGCCCCGGCAAGCGCCACCATCACGCCAAAGGCCAGCACCCGCACGCGAAAACGATCCGTCAGCACCCCGGCCCAGACCATGGTGACTGCCGAAAGCGTCGTGCCGATGGTATAGATGCCGCCCCATTGCCCATCACTCAGGCCAAAATCGCCCTTCACCGCCCCGGCAAAGAGCGAGATGAAATAGGTTTGCCCATAGGACGAGGTGAATGTCAGCAGGAAACCGGCCAGGAGAAACAACCAGTTGCGCCGCAAAAATGAGAGGTATTCCATGCCCCTTTCATCGCCGGGACATGGAGGAAAGGAAAGCCCTAAAGAACGTAGCGGCTTAGATCGGTGGAGCGGGTCAGTTCGCCCAAGTTCTTTTCGACAAAGTCGGCATCAACCGTGATCTCTTGCCCCGACCGGTCGGGCGCATCAAAGGAGACCTCCTCGAACACCCGTTCCATCACCGTATAAAGCCGCCGCGCGCCGATGTTCTCGACCGAGGTGTTCACATCCGCCGCGATCTTGGCCAGCGCCGCGATGCCCTCTTCGGTGAAGGTGACGGTCAGATCTTCGGTCCCCATCAGGGCGGTGTATTGCCGCGTCAGCGCATTGTCGGTCTCGGTCAGGATGCGAACGAAATCACCCTCGGTCAGCGCCCGCAGTTCGACGCGGATCGGCAGACGGCCCTGAAGCTCGGGCAACAGGTCCGACGGTTTGGCGATGTGGAAGGCNCCAGAGGCGATAAAGAGGATATGATCGGTCTTAACCGTGCCGTATTTCGTCGACACCACGGTGCCTTCGATCAGCGGCAGCAGATCGCGCTGCACCCCTTCACGTGAAACATCACCGCCCCGCGCATCGGAACGGGCGCAGACCTTGTCGATCTCATCCAAAAAGACAATGCCGTTCTGCTCGACAGCCTCGATGGCGGCGCGGTTGACGGCTTCATCGTCCAGCAATTTGTCGGCTTCTTCGCCGACCAGCACCTCATAGCTATCGGCCACGGCCATGCGTTTTTTGGTGGTGCGGCCCCCCATGGCTTTGCCAAACATATCGCCAAGGTTCATCATCCCCATGCCCTGTTGGCCGGGAATGTCCATCATTGGGAAGGGGCTGGAGGTATCGGAGACCTCAAGCTCGATCATCGTGTCATCCAGCTCACCACTGCGGAGCTTCTTGCGGAACATCTCGCGGGTGCCGTCGCGGGCGTCGGTGCCGGCGATGGCGTCGATCACGCGCTCTTCGGCGGCCTGCTCGGCCTTGGTTTTCACGTCTTCACGCATGAAATCGCGGGTCATGGCGATGGCGCTGTCCACAAGATCTCGGATGATCTGCTCCACGTCGCGGCCGACATAGCCCACTTCGGTGAATTTCGTCGCTTCGATCTTGATAAATGGTGCACGGGCCAACTTGGCCAAACGGCGGCTGATCTCGGTCTTGCCGACGCCGGTGGGGCCGATCATCAAGATGTTCTTGGGATAGACTTCGTCGCGCAGGTCATCGCTTAGCTGTTTGCGGCGCCAGCGGTTGCGCAGGGCCACGGCNACGGCGCGTTTGGCGTCATTCTGGCCGATGATATAGCGGTCCAATTCGGATACGATCTCGCGGGGGGTCAGGTCGGTCATGCGGTGATTTTCTCCACGGTGAGTTTGCCGTTGGTGTAGACGCAGATGTCGGCGGCGATCGCCATGGCATCACGGGCAATGGTTTCGGCGTCGCGGTCGCTGTCCATCATGCCGCGCGCAGCGGCGAGGGCATAGTTCCCGCCCGACCCGATGGCCGCGACCTCATGTTCGGGCTCCAGCACATCGCCCGCGCCGGTGATGACCAGCAGGTCTTTCCCGTCGGTCACGATCAGCATCGCTTCGAGTTTTTGCAGGTATTTGTCGGTGCGCCAGTCCTTGGCCAATTCGACACTCGCGCGGGCCAATTGCCCCGGTGTCGCTTCGAGCTTGGCCTCCAACCGTTCCAGCAGGGTAAAGGCATCTGCCGTGGAGCCCGCAAACCCCGCCACAACGTCATAGCCGCCGGGGCTGAGCTTGCGCACCTTGCGCGCGGTGCCTTTGATCACGGTCTGGCCAAGGCTGACCTGTCCGTCACCGGCAATCACCACTTCGCCGCCTTTTTTGACGCCAATGATCGTGGTCCCGTGCCAACCGGGGAAATCGTCGTTCTGTGCCATGGGGCCTCCTGTCGCTTGGCGCTCTATATGGCCCCCGTGGCANGGCAGGACAAGGGCAGCGCCGCTTGTGNGCGGNNGGGCGACNGGCTAGCCTCNGGCGATGCAGGATCACGCCCAAGTTNATATCTACCTTNAACCCCCGCTACGGCAGAGCGCCGAAGCCGGGACGCATAACTTCATCGGAAAACTCGCGCGTGTCCTCGAAAATNCCCAACTTAGGGTCACATATCGNGATATCGGCGCGCCCGCCCGCGCGGCTGATGCGCTTTCATTAAGCCATATGGNNCCTGCCCCAACGTCCCGCGGTTTGGTCTTTCGNCGCTGCTANTACTACCCCTTTTGGCAGATCGAAGCGCGCCCTGAACGGTGGCTTTGGGATGTCGCCGTGGCCGAGTTTGATCCAAGCGGTGTCGATCCNAAGCAGGCGCAACGCTTCTACNGTTTCTGGCAAAAGCGCCTGTTCGGAGANGCGCCGCAACAGTCCAACCGCGATGGGCCNATCTACGTGCCGCTACAGGGCCGCTTGTTGCAGCGGCGGTCNTTTCAATCTTGCAGNCCNCTGNANATGCTGACCCTCACGCTTGCCCATAGCACCGGCCCCGTCGTCGCGGCCNTGCACCCGAAAGAGGTCTATAGCCCCGAGGAGCAAACCGCGCTNGAAGCNCTCGCTGCGCGCCATCCAAGATTGACCCTGACGATGGGTGAGATGGTGCGGCATTTGCAAAGCTGTGCNTTCGTCGTGACGCAGAATTCNGCAGCCGCNTTCTCTGGNTACTTCTTTNGCAAACCGGCGTTGTTCTTTGGCCAGATCGATTTCCACCATATNGGCGTGCGGGCGGANCTNGCGGATCTCAGCCACAGCTTTGNCGCCGTGGGGCAGGCTGCCCCGGATTTCGCCGCNTATATCNGGTGGTTCTGGCANGAGCATTGCATCAACGCAGGCCGCGCNGAGGCCGAAGAAAAGATCGTNGCCCGGTTCAAACGNTTTGGCTGGCCCCTTTGACTGGCTCTNGTGACCGCAAATGAAAAGGGCGCCCCGAAGGACGCCCNTTTTCGTAACTCNAATCTGGTAAGGTACTGACCTTAGATGGATTCTTCGATCCAGCTTTGCAGGGCCGCCTTGGGGCGTGCGCCAGCAAGGTTGGACACGACCTGCCCNTCTTTAAAGATGAACAGCGCCGGAATACCACGCACGCCGACCTGAGCGGGNGAGTTCGGGTTTTCGTCGACGTTGACTTTGACGATCTTCACGCGACCGTTCATNTCATCCGACAGCTCNTCCAGCGAAGGGCCGATCTGTTTGCACGGGCCGCACCATTCGGCCCAGAAATCGACCAGAACCGGAATGTCCGAATTTTTNACTTCGGCGTCGAAAGTGTCGTCGGTGACTGCGACGGTTGCCATGATGCTCTCCTGACAGGAATGGGTTGAGGCCTGAACCTATGAACGCGGGNCGGTGGCGTCAAGATATGGCAGNGCACGNAGCGCATTTGTCACGATATCGTTGGGTAACACCATAAGCGCGGGGCGGGCGGTCCATAGAATGGCGGTCTCGATCCGCCGATCGGGGTAGATCTGGCGCAGCATATGGGCATAGGCGCCCATCTGGCGCAACAGCCCGTCGGGGCAGGCGTCNGCGGTCTCGGGGACCACGCGGTTGGTCTTGAAATCGACGGCAAGGATATGATCCTCGGCGATCACCAAGCGGTCGATCGTGCCGTGTAGACGCTGATGGCCCAAGCTGCCGGTCACGGGGACTTCGGCAAGGGTCGTNTCGGTNAANAGCGGGGCGAGGGCAGGGGTGCGCAGAACCGCNTCGGCCTCACTTTCGGCGCGGGCAATCATTTCAGGTGGATGCCTTCGGGCCAAGCGGTCCAGAAATACCTGCCGCGCGTCCGGCCCCATGAGGGGCANATGCTCCANCAATTCATGGACCAAAGTGCCGTAGCTCAGCGCGGTATCCATATCAAAGCCGGCCTCACCCGCCAGCGCCTTGGCNCCNCCAAGATCGGAGGGTGANAGGGTCTTGTCCTCCCCNCGGGGGGACGGGGCGGAACGGGTGAAAATAGGGTCTAACACNGGCGTTGTGACGATTTTCTCTGGCGTCTCTACGATGTCGAGCGNATCCCANTCGCCCTGTTGATAGCGCAGCGTGCCATCATCGCCCNAGGGCTCGGCCCGGAGCCGGGCCAAAGCNGCAGCGGTGATCTGNTACCANGAGGATTCNTCTTTCGACANTTCCCCCGCCGCCGCCACNATCAGCCATTTNTCGGCCCGCGTCATGGCCACATAGAAAAGCCGAAGCCGCTCTTGCAANGCGGCCTCTTTCATCTCNTCGAGCCGCGCGCGCATGGGNTGGGGCATGTCATCTGCCGGGGCTTTCCAGACGGGNGNGCCNTCGACGGTGATGATCTCATCCTTGATCGTCACATCGCGCCGCCCGGTNTCGGGCAGGATCACGATCGGCGCTTCCAGCCCNTTNGCCCCATGCACCGTCATCACGCGGATCTGGTTCGANGCACTGTCGATCTGGCGTTTAATCTCCAGATCATCGGTCTGCATCCATTGCAGGAANCCGGTCAGGCTNGGCACCGTGCCGCGCTCGTANGAGAGCGCTTGGCTTAGCATCGCATTGATCCCATCCTCGGCNTCTGGNCCCANCCGNGCCANCAGTTTGCGGCGGCCATCNTGGCGGGTGAGNATGCGTTCGATCAGGTCGTANGGGCGCAGGTAATCNACCTGCCCGCGCAGNTCGCGCAGCACGGCAAGGGTGGCGGCGTGGGTCTCGGTCTGGCCGCGCAGGGCTTGCCAGAGGTGATCCTCTTTGCGGTANTGGGCGAGGGTNAAAAGNTNTTGTTCNGACCAGCCGAANAGTGGTGATTTCAACGCGGTNGCNAGNGATANNTCGTCNTCNGGNGTGGCNAGGAANGACAGGATCGCNGCCAGATCGCGCACCGCNAGNTCGGCNCCGACCTTNAGCCGNTCCGCCCCNGCGATNGGCAGTTCCGCCGCNTTGCAGGCGCGNATNATNTCNGAAAACANNGCCGAGCGGCGCTGCACGAGGATCAGGAAATCCCCCGGTTGGATNCGCCGCCGCGCCANGCCGCCCTTGCTGTCGTCGGGNAGGTAATGNNCCTCGGTNGTNAGCTCNTTGATNCGCCGCGCGATGCGTTCGGCCAGTTGCACNGTGTGATGCCGCGCGCTGCGGCGGTCAACGGGGTCGGTCCANTCGCCTTCNTCATCGGGGCCNGCNTTNTCNATNAAGGGCCAAAGATCGACNCGGCCGGGCAGGCGNTCNTTNAAGGCCATATGNCCGTCATTNGTNAANCCNGTNTGGATCNCNGGNTCGAAAACCCCATCGACCGCNTGCAAAATCGCCGANGANGACCGGAAGGAATAGGCNAGGCTNCGNCGNTGAAANAACTGCCCCGCTTCGCCGATTTTCTGCTCNAANGTCGNGCCTTTGCGGTCCAACTCNTCGGGGTCGGCCCCTTGGAAAGAGTANATCGANTGCTTTTTGTCGCCCACGACGAAAAGCGTCCGATCCACCTCNTTACGTGCGCCAGCNCCTGAGTAAAATTCATCNGTCAGCCGTTCGATNACATCCCATTGGCGCGGCGAGGTGTCCTGNGCNTCGTCNACAAGGATATGGTCGATGCCNCCNTCNATNCGNAANAGNACCCAAGCCGCCACNGCNTTGTCGGTCAACAAAGCGCGGGCNTTGAGGATCAGNTCGTCAAAGTCGAGCCAGCCGCGTTTTTGTTTCTCATCGGCATAACGCTCAAGGAAACGGGCCGCGAACCGGTGCAGCACATAGGACTTGCGCGCCGCCTTTANNGCCAGCCGNGCTTCGCGGGCNTCTTCNACGCGCTGCATCAANTGCTCAAGCTGCGGCATCTGTNCGGCGATGACCTTTTGNGTCGGCTTGGTCGGAAAACTGCCNATNTTTGCGGTAAATGGCGCCTTGGCGCCGCTGCCGGTCAAAAGGNTNTTTTCAAGCTGGGGCAGGGCAGANAGNTCGTAGCGGTCAATCTCTTGCAGCGCCGCGCCNGCCTTGCCGTCATTNCCGCCTTTGGCNAGCAGATGNGGNATGATCTCGGCCATCATCGCCGCTTCGCTGCCNAGNAAGACNGANNNNGCGATNNTNTCTTCGGTCAGNTNTTCGGGNTGGNCNAAAAGCGNTAGGATCTCGGCCCATGACCGGGGGNCGGTGAAAGCATCGCGCTGGCCCACGATGCTNCGGGTNAGGCTGGCGAAATCTTCGCCNGTGTAATGCCGCGCAATGTCGGCCACCAGCGGGGCGTCTTCGCTCTCGGCCATCTCATCGACGATCTCGGCCCGCANCAGATCGGCGGCGCGGTCTTCGNTCTCGGTGAATTGCGGGCTGACCTGCGCCTCCAGCGGGAAGCGGCGCANNAGGGCNGCGCAGAAAGAGTGGATGGTTTGNATTTTNAGCCCGCCNGGCGTCTCAATCGCGCGGGCGAAAAGGGTGCGGGCNTTGCGCAGTTGCTCGGGCGTCAACNCTCCTTGCACGCCGAGATCGGCCAANGCNNNGCGCAGNGNNTCNTCNTTCAGCATCGCCCATTCGCCCAAACGTTTGAACAGACGGTTTTGCATCTCTGACGCGGCGGCCTTGGTATANGTCAGGCAAAGGATGTGCTGCGGCTCCACATCATCCAGCAACAGCCGCGCCACGCGGTCGGTCAGCACGCGGGTCTTGCCAGAGCCCGCGTTGGCGGTGAGCCAAGTGGAGGCATCGGGCCGCGCCGCTTCGATCTGGGCGCGGGTGGCATCGTCAAAATCGCGCATCATTCCAAATCCTCTGGACGGGCAGAGCTGGTGCCGTCCCATTCGCCGAAACGGGCCAGTTGGTCATAATTCCCNGCAAAAGCATCGCTTTGCACCATGCGGCGCGCGGTGAAGCCCTGCCCCTCATCAAGGTAGCGTGAGAGCAGCGCNTGCAGCCCGGCGAGCACCTCTTGNGGGTTTTCTTCTTCCAGCGGGGCAGGGACTTCGACGGGTTTCGACCCGAGCCCGATAAAGGCAGCATGGGCCACATGGGCCACGCCCACCTCNGGGAAACCGCCACGCTCGACCATCGCNGCNTCGATCAGCANTTGCTTGTCAAACAGCCGCTGTTCCTTTTTGCCCGGCGGNGTNCCGGTCTTGTAGTCNTAGATCAGCACATCGCCATCATCGGTCTGGTCGATCCGGTCCGCAAAGCCNCTGAGGGTAAAGCCGAGGTCGGCGAAGGTGTAGCTGCCNCGCGCGCCCTGNTCNAANGCGACGGGGCTGGANAATNCNGCGCGTTGGCTTTCNCGGGCGATGAACCAATCTGCGATCCGGTCGATCCGNGCCAGCCACATGGCGCGGGCGGCGGGCCANGGGGCTTCNTCCTCCAGCACCTCGGCGGCCACTTGCATCAGCGTGTCGCGGGTTAGTCGCGCAGGATCGCGGGCCACCAGCTTCACGAAATCCTCCATGATNCGGTGCAAAACGATGCCCCGCACCGGCGCGTCGGGNGATTGCACCAGNGGGTTGATCGGNCGCANTTTCAGGCTGTGNTTGGCATAGACGGCATAGGGATCACGGATCAGCGTCTTGATCTCGGTCACCGACAGTTTGCGCGGCCGCGCNGCNCGNGGCGGGCGNGGCGAGGGGCGCGNNGCNGGGGCNGTNCGCTNCACCGCNTCCAAGGCCGCGCACCTGATCCAGCCANTNGNNGCCNCGCTGCTGCATNGCCTTCCACGCCTCGGGNCCGCCGGTGTCGCCCAAGCCGCCCAGCAGNTTGCCCAANCGGTTCAGCCAGCGTGACGGCACCATCTCGGCCTCNTCCGAGCGNATCGCNCGGGTGATCCAAACCTCGGGGCTNGCGATGGCNTGNTGATAGTCATGCGCCGACAGNCCGATGCGCCGTTCGGGCANCAGCAGCCCGGCCTTNTCGCGCATTTGNCGGTTNAGCCAAGGATCGGGCGGCGGNGCTTCGGGCCATGTGCCTTCGTTCAATCCGCCGAGGATGACCAGATCGGCCCCCTGNACNCGCGCCTCCATCGTGCCCCANATCATGATGTCGGGNTGCGGGGTATCGGCCTCNCGCACNTCTTCTTGGGACAAAAGCGCGCCCAGCAGNTCGGCNTAATCNGCNGCATTCATCGCGCCGCCNTGNNCGGCGTGTTCGGTGAGGTTTGCCATCACAGCTTCCGCCGCGNTGCCCGCGCCGTGCTGCCAGAGCAGGTGATCGGGGTCGGCGGGTTGTCCGGCGGCGATCCTTTCGGCCAGTGCCAAATGCGCGGCGACGCAATCGGGCAGGGGCCGCTCTCCGGGGGCGTCATGGCCGGGGAAGGTCTCGCCCAGCCAAGCGACCCAATCGCGGAAGCCGCTGGGGTCNTCCATCCGCTTNGCNGCNCGNTCNGCNATNTCGNNCAANCNNTCNGCATCGGGATAGGGCAGCCCGTGACGNCGGATCTCNGCCTCCAAGCGCTGGGTATANAGCTGGTGAAAGTTCCGCCCCGCGCCNCTGTGTGTCAGCGGNTGTTTCANCAGGGTCAGCAGCGCNTCGGCATCCAGTTTCCGGACGAANAGCGCCGCCACATGGCGCAAGAANCGCCCNGGCGGAGAGAGTTGCAGCGGCATCCCGGCGCTGTCGTCNGGCAGGATGTTCCACCGATCAAGNGCCGCCGTGACCTGCCGGGTAAGCATCCGGTCGGGCGTGATCAACGCGGCNTTCACNCCNTCNTCNGCAGCTTGGCGNAGNCGCAGCGCGATGGNCAANGCCTCGACCCGCGGNGTGGGCGCTTCGATCAGAGTGATGTTGGCGGTGGCACCTTGCAGGTCTTCCAGTTTCGGCCCCTCACCCAGCCAAGCATGGGTGACCGGCGCGGGCCGGAGCGAGAGCGACAGCAGCTTGTTGCGGGCCGTCGAAACCGGGGGCATCTCGCACCAAGGCGCGACCGCGCCGCGCGCAACGCCGAGCATGTTCATCAGCTTGCGAAACCGGTATTGCGGATGATCCTCGGCCAACAGCGCCTGATCCAATTCATTCCAAACGGCGGTCGGCATCTCAAAGTCGAAACCGGGCAGAATGATCGCCCCTTGCGGCAGGCGGGCCACGGCCTCCATCAGCAGCGCGGTCGTCCCGCGCGACCCGGTAGAGCCAGCAAGGATCACCGGATGTCGCGGTGGATTGTCCTGCCAACGGGCGATGATCCGGGCGACAAGTTGACGCCGCCGCGCTTCTGCATCGGGGCGGGTGGTGGTCTGGCCTAGATAGTCATGGGCGATGGCAAGGAACCGCTGCGCGCGCTCCCAATGGGCCGAGAGATGGCCAACGTCCAGCCCGGCCACCGTCTCGGGCGAGACCCCTTCGCCCTGCATCTCGTCGATCAGGCCCGCAAGACTGTCCGACAGCGCATAAAGCGACGCGCGCGGCGCGAGATCCGGCGCGGCATCCAGTAGGCGCGACACCAGTTGAATGAGTTCCAGCCGCCGTTGCAGCGGTGGCGTTGGGGCAGGCAGCGCAATGCCGGGGCCCAAGGCATCAAGGTCCGTAATCAGCCGAATGCGGGGCAGAAACCCCGCCGGTCCTGCGTCGAAATCATGGCGCAACCGGCGTGCCATTCGGTTGGTGTTGACCAGCAGTTCAACGCGGGCCATCGCCTCGGGCGGGCCATTCTCCAACCGGTCGCAAAGCCCGCGCACCAACCCGCGTGGGAAGTCGACACCGGGGGCGAGGCCAAAGACTCGGGGGCTGTCTTGCGGTTCAAACATCGGCGCCCGCCAAAAGGCTTTCGGCAAGGGGAATGCCGCCGGGATGGCCCACATCGCACCAACGCCCGGTATAGGGCAGGCCAAACAACGTCTCGCGCTGAAGCATCATATCCCACAATAGGTTGAGCGAGAATTTCTCGGCTTCGATATCGGCCAGCAGATCGGTTTTGATGATCTGTATCCCGCCATAGACCTGCCCCGGCCCGCGTTGCAGGCGGCCATCCGGGGCGCGGGTAAAGTCGCCCGTGCCGCCATGGCCAAGGGTGTTTTCCAGCGGCACGGTCATCAATAGCGCTTCCATCCGCGCCGGATCCCACGCTGCTTGCAGCATCGCGAGCGGGTTCGGCCCGGCCCAAACTGCGTCACTGTTCATGGTGAAAACCGGCCCCGCGCCCAGCAACGGCAGGGCATTGCGCAGCCCGCCGCCGGTGTCGAGGATCTCAGGCGTCTCGATCACGGTCTTAACATCCTGCGCCCGCAGATGGGCATCAAGCTGGTCGGGCAGATAGTGCAGGTTCGCCACGATCCGGGCGGGGGATATCCCGCGGGCGAGGTCCAGCGCATGGTCGATCAAGGGGCGACCTGCGACCGGCACCATGGGCTTGGGCTGGGTCTGGGTGAGATGTTTCATCCGCGTGCCGAACCCGGCCGCGAACATCATGATGGCGTCGGGATAGTCGCGCATTGGCTTTTCAGATGCTCCAAGAATTCGGGGGTCGGATGGGGCAGCACGCCCGCGATAGAATCCGCCACCGTGGCAAGGGCGGGATGGCGCAGGTTATGTTGCAGATGCTGCCACACACGGGGGATCAGATCGACGTAATGCGGTTTGCCATCACGCAGGCAAAGGCGCGCAAAGATGCCCAGAATGCGCAGGTTGCGCTGGGCACCAAGCAGCGCATAGGCGCGGCGGAAGGGGGCGGCTTCTTGTTCGGTCTGGGCAATGTAATAGTCGATGATCTGTCCCTCCACCGCGCGGGGAACATCACGGCGGGCGTCTTGCAGGATTGAGACCAGATCATAGGCCGGATGGCCCAGCAGCGCGTCCTGGAAATCCAGCAACCCGACGCGCGCGGCACCTTCGCGCTGCGGCAGCCAAAGCAGATTTTCGGCGTGATAGTCGCGCAGGATCACGACCTTGCGCGCGTCATCCAGCGCAGCGACGAGGGGGCGGAAAGCCTGCGCGAAAGCGGCGCTTGCCACTTGCCCACCCTCGGGTGCGTAAAAGTCGAATGCGGGGGCTGCCATATCGGTCAGCCAATCGGCATCGCAAAGCGGCAGTTCCGGCAAGGGGGCGCTGTGAAGTTTGACCAATACGTCTGCGGCGGCGCGGTACAGCGGAAGTTCCCGAGCGGGATCGGTCGCCATCAGCCGGGCGAAAAGATCATCGCCAAGGTCTTCGATCAGTAGCAGCCCGTGGTCGCTGTCCTTGTGATAAATCTGGGGCGCGCTGAGGCCGCAGGCCGTCAGATGCGCCGCGACATCAAGGAAGGGGCGCACGTCTTCGCCGCGTTCGGGTGGGGCATCCATCAAGATGGCCCTATCTCCATTCGCTTTGCGCAGCCGGTCATACCGCCGGTTGGAGGCGTCGCCCGCCAGCAGTTTTCGGGTGGCCCCGGCCCAGCCGGACGTTTGCAAAAAACCTTCGATTAATGCGGCGCGTTCGGTCATGCGCNCCACTCTGTCAACTTGGTGGCCCAACCGCTGCCGGACCATTCGGCTGTCAGCGCGCGGCTGTCTTCGTGGGCCCCGGGGGAAAGGCTGATCCGTAGCGCCCCGGCGGGGGCGAGCGGGCCCAGACGATCCGGCCATTCCACCAGACAGATCGCGTCATGAAAGGCCTCAACCAGTCCCAGTTCCTCAATCTCATGGGTGGAGGTCAGACGGTAGAGATCGGCATGCCAGATCGCGCCGCTTGCCCCCTCATAGGTTTGCACCAATGTGAAGGTGGGCGAGGGGATGTCCTCGGGGTAGTCGAGCAGTTCGGTGATCAGAGCGCGGGCGAAATGGGTCTTGCCCGCACCGACATCGCCGCTGAGCAAAATGACATCGCCGGGTGACAGGCGGCGGGCCAATTGCTGGGCGCGCCGGGCGGTGTCATCGGGGCCGCTGAGCCGGAGGGAAAGGGTATCGTCGGACATGCCCCATGCTTAGCGTGCCGACACGCAGCCGCAAGATTAAAGCGGCGGGGAATGCCCTAGTTGGAGGGTTGTCGCCGGTCGCATGCCGAAGGCATGGCGCTGCGGTCCGGGCGGGCCGTTCCAACCGGGGTCGGGCGAAAGCGCAAAAGCGTCGCGCCGGAAGCGATGGCCGAAATCTCACAAGTGAGGGCCGCGCCGTGGAGCGGAGCGACNGGCATGTTCCAGCCCGCGCGGTCCCCTCTGCCCATGACAAATTCGGCCACGTCGGGCCANAGCGGATTGGCTGCCGACATCTTTTGCCAGNCGCGGATCGCGTCATTGATNGTANTCTCGGCAAAGCTTTTGTCGGGGTCTTGTTTCCATTGGTCGCGATAGGCGGCGTTGCAAAAGGTCAGCACGCCGGAGGCGGAGAAGACGGCGAACCCATCTTCGAGCTTGTCCAGCAGGCTTTGGCTTTGCTCAAGCTCAGCGCGGAAATTGCGGGTCAGGGTGACTTCGGCGGTGATGTCTTCGATCAAGAATGCGGTGGCCCCGTCGGGGTGGGGCCGGCCACGGATGCTGTAGGTTTGACCGTTCTCAAGCGACCATGTCTCTTGATAGCGTCCATCGGTTGCGGCGGCGATCACCTCGGCAATCTCCTGACGCCAATTCTTGTAGTTTTTTGGTTCCGGCATGCGGCGGCTTTCGCGCAGCTGATCGAAAAAGGACACCATCGTCGGTCGGGCGCTGAGAAAGGGGGCGGGCAGGGCGGTCAGGTCAACCAGGGCAGGGTTGAACAGGGCCAACTGCCCATTGCGGTCAAAAATCGCCAGCCCGATGGACAGATGCGCAAAGGTCTTGGCAAGGGTTTGAACGAAGTTGCGCTGCGCCTCTTCGGCGGCGACCACGGCGTTGATGCAGGTGGCGTGGTAGACCTGCACATTGTCCTCTGTCGTGGTGGTCAGGGCGTACCAATCGGGTTTGTCCCCGTCGCCGCAGCGCAGGCATACGCGGTTGGGATGTTCGGGCGAGGGCGTGCTGAACAATGCGGCGCCGCCGCATTCAGGATCGGCCGGTGCCTTGCGTTTCAGGGCCCCGTAGGCCCGGTTGTGCCAGATGATGCGGCCTGCGGCATTGGTCTGCCATGCAGGGTTGGGGCTGGTTTCGCTGGCCCGGCGCAGCGCGGCGAGTTTTTGGAATGTCTCTTGCGTGATCTCTTCGGCCGCGCGGGTCTGGGGCAGGTGCAGCCAGCATAGCGCGTCCCGCCATGTGATGCGAAGTTCCGACGGGCTGTCGCCATCCTCTGCCGTGAGGGTCAGTTTGCCGGTGGCCCCGTGCCGGGCCGTGCGGGGGAATTCAGGAAACCGCGACAGCAGCGCTTCGCGGATGTCCTCCCACTGGTGGTGGCCGGGGGCGAGGGCAAAGCGGGTCAGCGCGCTGTCGGAGCCGTGGATCAACTCGCCGTCTTCGAAAAGCAGGCTCATATCGTCGATGCCGGGCGGTGCTGCAGCGGGGCGGCCCGCGTTTGTGCTAAGCCACCAAAGGGCGGCCAGAGCGGCGGTGAAAGCGGCGGCAAGCACGATGATAACGTCTGGCAATGCCATGACGGATAACCCTTTCGGCAAATGCGACGCCCTATATTGAGAGCCAAAGGTTAACGGCGGGTTAACAAAAGCGCAGTTCCCCCTTTCAAGCCGTTAAGCGCTGGTTCTCGCCCATCACGGCATCATCGGGGCCAAGGTCCAGCAGGCGGCGCGGCCAGACGACTTCGACAACCGCGCCGCTGCCTGCGGGCGGCAACCCGCGCAGCCAACCGCTGTCTGACCCATTGGCAAACCGCAGCCGCGCGCCGGACCGTTCGAGGAAAGTCTTGGCGATGAAAAGCCCCAGCCCCATGCCCTCATATTCAGGGCGCGCCGTCTCGTTTGCCGTGCCGCTACGGCGGCGCAGGAAGGGGTCGCCGATCCGCCCCAGATGCTGCGGCGGAAAGCCCGGCCCGTTGTCGATGATCCGCACCGAGATATCCTCGGCGGACCATTCGGTTTCGATCCAAACCGTGGTTTCGGCAAAATCCACNGCGTTCTGCACCAGATTGCGCAGCCCGTGGATGATCTCGGGTTTGCGCGGAATGGTTGGCGGGCGCGCGTGGTCTCGGGCCATCGGGTTGTCAGAGAACATCACCGTCTTGCCGCGCTCCAGATGTGGTTCGGCGGCCTCTTTCACCACGGCGGTGAGTTGCGCGCGTTGCATATGCAGATCGTCTTTCCCAATGCGGCCCATATCGCGCAGGATATCGCGGCACCGGTCAGCCTGATCGCGGATCAACGCGGCGTCTTCGGCCAGATCGGGCCGGTCTTCGAGGTCACCCAGNAGTTCGGTGCTGGCCAGTTTGATGGTGGCTAGGGGCGTTCCCAATTCATGGGCGGCAGCGGCNACAACACCGCTCAGGTCCGACAGTTTCTGCTCCCGTGCCAGCACCATCTGCGTGGCCGAGAGCGCATCGGCCATGGAGTGGACCTCAGTCGTGACGCGCCGGGAATAGGCGCTGGTGAAAACGATGGCGATCAGCAGCGCCGCCCAATGGCCAAAGACAAAAATGCCGGGCTGGCGCAGCACATCGCCCGACTGGGTGACAAGCGGCAGATGCCACAGCGCCAGCACCGAAGCCGCGACAATCGCGGTAGCGCCCAAAACCAGTGTCGAACGCAGGCTGAGCGCGGTGGCCGAGATCGTTACCGGGGCCAGCAGCAGCAGCGCAAAGGGATTGTGCAGCCCTCCGGTCAGCCCCAGCAGGGCGGTCAGTTGCAGCAGGTCAAACAGNACCATGGCNAGGTTCTCGCGCTCGGACAGGCGTTTGTTCTGNGGAAAGACAAAGGCNGCGACGAGGTTNCCGACCACNGAGGCNCCGATGGTCAGATAACACAGGCCNAAGGCCAGTTGCAGCCCAAGCGCCCATTGCGCCACGGTAACGGCGGTCAACTGTCCGGCGATGGCGAACCAGCGCAGCAGGATCATCGTGCGCAGGCGGATCCAACTGGCGCGGGTGCGCCCGTCGAGGGGCCGAATATTTGCCTGCGTCATCTTAGCCCCATCACTTTATTGCGTCTTGCATCACCTGCGATCTAGCGTAGGTCTGCGGCGAAACACGATCAAGAGCGGCCANCGGCGCNNAGGNCTGACATGAAACAGNTGATTGCATTNGGTGCNGTTGGGGTTGCAGCGGTATTTCTGGCNGGNACGGCCTTTATGGTGCTGCGCGNCGANGATGANNCCTATGCCTCNTGCCGGTCNAGCCAAGTGGCNGGNGGNGATATNGGNGGNCCGTTNGAATTGGTCAATGGCGCGGGCGAAACCGTGACCGATGCNGANGTNATNACCGAGCCNGCCTTGCTNTATTTCGGCTATACCTCTTGCCCCGATGTCTGCCCGCTGGACGTGGACCGCAACGCCGCNGCNACCGANATTCTNGANGAGCGCGGNCANAGCATNACGCCGGTTTTNATCACCGTCGACCCGGCACGCGACACGCCNGAAGTGGTCGGNGACTTTGCCGAGGTNATGCACCCNCGNATGGTNGGGCTGACCGGCTCGCCTGAGCAAGTCAAAGCGGCCAGCCAAGCNTACCGCACCTACTACAAGGCCCACCCGGCAGATGAGAATGGCGAATACCTCGTCGATCACTCGACCTTCAGCTATNTGGTNATGCCCGNNGAAGGCGTCGTNGACTTTTTCCGCCGNGANGTGCGNNCCGAGCAGATGGCCGACAGCATTGGTTGCTTCCTCGATCAAAGCTGAAATTGACCCGCCGCGATAGCCGCCCCATATTAGCCTTNGAGAGGGGACGTTGATGCAGGATATTTCCGACTTAGGCCCAGACCGNAGTTTGCTTTTNGTCGATGACGATGAGCCNTTTCTGCGCCGCTTGGCCAAGGCGATGGANAAACGCGGCTTTGAGGTGGAAACCGCAGGNTCNGTNGCNGCGGGCAANGCNATNGCNACCGCNCGTNCCCCGGCCTTTGCCGTGGTTGATNTGCGGCTTCAGGATGGCAACGGNCTCGANGTNGTNGAAGTGCTGCGGGACAAACGCGCCGATGCGCGGGTTGTTGTGTTGACGGGCTATGGTGCGATTGCCACGGCGGTTGCGGCCGTAAAGTCAGGGGCCACGGACTACCTCTCAAAACCGGCTGACGCGAATGACATCGTGAATGCGCTTTTGGCAACGGGGGGCGATCTGCCCGAACCACCGGAAAACCCCATGAGCGCGGATCGCGTGCGGTGGGAACATATCCAGAGGGTCTATGAGCTCTGTGACCGCAACGTTTCGGAAACGGCCCGGCGGCTGAATATGCACCGGCGCACCTTGCAGCGTATCTTGGCAAAACGCTCGCCGCGCTAAAGCTCGAACCGTTTCCAGACTTTATCGACGCGGGTGCCATCGGCCAGCGTGCAATTGGGCAGGCGGCGGAAATCCTCGAACCCGCGGCTTTGGTAATAGGCCAATCCGCCTAGATTGTCGGCGCGGATGATCGCGTGAATATGGGCATAGCCCAATTCCCGTGCCGCCTGTTTGGTCCGATCGAACAGGGCCGAGCCGGTGCCGAACCCCGTCTCTCCCAACCGCACGAAAGTCGCAACATCCACACCGCCTTCGGGCAGGTCTGGATGTGGTTCGATGTACTGAAAGCCTTTGATCCTGCCGCTTTCATCTTCTGCCAGATGCCACGCGCTGTCGGGCGCGGCCATCCAGCCCTGCAACTCGCGCGGGGTGACGGGGCTGACCATGGCGGTGGTGCCGCCCTTGGCGATGATCGCGTTCAGTAGGTCGGCCAAGGCGCGTGTATCGAGCGCTCCGGCGCGGCGGATGTGGATCACGCCATCTCGCGCAGCAGCGCCGCGTGCCGTTCGGTGAACTCGGCCCGTACCTCAACCGGCGGGCGCAGCAGGATGTTGAGCCCCTCCATCAGCGCCGCATCGGGGCGGCCAAAGAAACGGGTCGCCTCGGTCTCGGAAAAGCCTGCGATCTGGCTGGCCTCCATCCAAGCACTGACACGATCCGCCTTTTTGATCTGCTGCTTCACCCGCACCGGCAAGCTGGCAGGCAGGCCAAACCGGACATGCACGGCGGTGGTCAGCCGGTCATCCAAGGCGCGATAGTCCGGCCCCACGGCAGCCTTCACGGGCGAGATCATGTCCCCGATCACATATTCCGGTGCGTCATGCAGCAGCGCGGCGAGGCGCCATTTCGCAGGGGCGCGGGGGGCGATGCGGGCGAAAATCGTTTCTACTAGCAGCGAATGTTCGGCCACCGAATAGGCATAGTCGCCCCGCGTCTGCCCATTCCACCGCGCAACAAAGGCCAACCCATGGGCGATGTCTTCGATTTCGACATCGACCGGGGTGGGGTCGAGCAGATCTAGCCGTCGACCTGACAGCATCCTTTGCCATGCACGTGGTTTCTGCGCCATCCGCCGGAGTCCTTACCTCGTGATCCTTGGGAACAAATCCCTGTCAAACCTGTTCATCCCACGAAGGAGATAATCATGAAACCCGTTTTTTCCGGTACGATACTTGCAGTTACCTTGGCCACCCTCGCTGGTGCCGCGCAGGCAGAAGAAGTCTGCATGCCTGCCAAGGAAATGAAGTCGGCTCTGATCGATTGGTACGGCGAAGAGCCTGTGCCGGGTCAGCGGGACGACAACAGCCAACTCTGGGCGTCGGATCAATCGGGCACATGGACCTTGGTCAAGACATTGGCAGACGGCAATGCCTGTGTGCTGGCCCAAGGCGATGACTGGATGGCGGGTCTCTCGGGCGATAAGCAACTGGCCGCTCTTCAACGTTGACCCTGCGGGGGGCATTCCCCATTCACATTGAGAATTCGCGGCGAAGGTGCTAACCGCCCTGCAACACTTCAAACAGGAGCGCCGCATGGCCCACGACTATATTGTTAAGGATATCAATCTGGCGGCCTACGGGCGCAAAGAGCTGGACATCGCCGAAACCGAGATGCCGGGCCTGATGGCGCTGCGTGATGAGTACGGTGAAAGCAAGCCGCTGAAAGGGTCGCGGATCGTCGGCTCTTTGCACATGACCATCCAGACCGCCGTTTTAATCGAAACGCTGGTCGCGCTTGGCGCGGATGTGCGTTGGGCATCTTGCAACATCTTTTCCACCCAAGACCACGCCGCGGCGGCCATCGCCGAAGCGGGCGTTCCGGTCTTCGCCATCAAAGGCCAGTCGCTGGTTGAGCATTGGGATTACCTCGACAAATCCTTCATGTTCCCCGATGGCCCGAACCTGATCCTTGACGACGGCGGCGACGCGACACTTTATATCCTGCTCGGCGCACGGGTTGAGAATGGCGAAGACGAGCTGATCGCCGTTCCCAAGTCCGAGGAAGAAGAGGCGATCTTTGCCCAGATCAAAAAGCGTATGGCGGAAAGCCCCGGCTGGTTCACCAAGATGCGCGACCAGATTAAGGGCGTGTCCGAGGAGACAACCACCGGGGTGCATCGTCTCTATGATCTGGTGAAACAGGGCCAACTGCCCTTCCCCGCGATCAATGTGAACGACTCTGTCACCAAGTCGAAGTTCGACAACAAATATGGCTGTAAAGAAAGCCTCGTCGACGGTATCCGCCGCGCCACCGACACGATGATGGCCGGCAAGGTCGCTGTTGTGATGGGCTATGGCGATGTGGGCAAAGGCTCTGCCGCAAGCTTGCGCGGTGCGGGTGCCCGCGTGAAAGTGACCGAGGTCGATCCAATTTGCGCGCTGCAAGCCGCGATGGACGGTTTTGAAGTCGTGCTGCTGGAAGATGTCGTAGCCACCGCCGATATCTTCATCACCACCACCGGCAACAAAGACGTGATCCGCATTGAGCATATGCGCGAGATGAAGGACATGGCGATCGTCGGCAACATCGGCCACTTCGACAACGAAATCCAAGTTGCCGCGCTGAAGAACCACAAGTGGACCAACATCAAAGAACAGGTGGACATGATCGAGATGCCGAACGGCAATCGNCTGATCCTGCTCTCCGAAGGNCGNCTGCTGAACCTNGGCAANGCCACCGGNCACCCGTCNTTCGTGATGTCNGCNTCCTTTACCAANCANGTNTTGGCGCAGATNGANCTNTGGGAAAACACCGACAAATACGGNAANGANGTNTANATCCTGCCCAANCATCTGGANGANAAAGTNGCCCGNCTGCANCTNGANCGGATCGGCGTGAAGCTNTCNAANCTGAACCCNGAACAGGCCGCCTATATCGGTGTGACGCCTGAAGGCCCGTTCAAGCCCGAGCATTACCGCTACTAANTCGCAAAGAGTTCCCTCTTTGGAAAAGTTTCAACGCCGNCCCGNAGACCGTCGGGGCGGCGTTTTTGNATTAAAGTTCTGAAACTNCTCAGGAAATGCGGCCCATCGGCGGATTCAAGCANATATCTGCCGGTGGCAAATGNCGGGCGGAACATAGTCACCCGGGCGGNGTTTCTTCCCCAGACCACTGAAAAGGAGTATCGAAAATGAAACGTACATTCCTGAAATCCACCGTCGCCGCCCTTGCACTGACTGCGGGCACCGCATTCGCNCAGACTGCCGACACCGAAGCCGGTGCAGCAGCNGANGCCGAGGCCACAATCTCGGGTGAGNGCGTNAGCNACACCGCCAANGATTTGACCGCCACTGTTGAGAANCAGGCCGAGCAAACCGCTGAGATGTCGCGTGAGAATTCNGACGANTACGANGGNACCAACGACNCCAACAAAACCGACGAGATTCTGACCGCCCCGACAGAGAGCGCGGAANTCGANGGTGANACCGANGTCGACAACGAAGCGGAGNTGACCGCCGAAACCGATGGCGTGACCCCGTCGACGGATGCCGAAGCCGATCTGGCCGGGAACGCNGATTCAGAGTCGAACTCGACCCTGAGCACCGACACCAGCGGCACTGTCACAACAGAGACAGACACCGATCTGGCAGCCGATGAAGACGCCGATATCGACAGCGAAATGACNGCCGANATCGAAGGCGAAGCNGAGACCGATCTGGAAGAGAATGTCGCTTCGGACACCGAAGCGAACATGGAAACNGATGTCACACGCACCGACACCGGCATGAGCAATGCCTTCTCCGGTATGGTTGTGGGTGATCTGGTCGGNCTGACCGTCGTNGAAGCGGATGGCGACACCATCGGTGACATCGACTATGTGATCAAAACNGANGCTGGNTATGCNGCTGTCGTTGGTGTGGGTGGCTTCCTTGGCCTTGGCGAACACACCGTCGCCGTGCCGCTTGAGGAAATCTCCATGGCCGCCGAAAANGACNTGAAGCTGAGCTCTTGGACCAAAGCCGAGCTGGAAGCCCAGCCGGAAGTTGATGAAGATACAATCGAAGGTCTCGAAGACGACGTCCGTCTTGACGACGCATCCTAAGCGACCCGNGATATCGAACTCAGAGGCGCCCCANCGGGCGCCTCTTTGCGTATGGGGGCGTGGCTGACGGTCGTGGTCGACGGGGGCAGTCAGCCGGGNTCGCNAAATAAATCTTTTGCAAAACAGGGTTATGGCCTTAGGCTCCGGTTTCAGGAACCCCTGAAGCCGAAGTTACTGTTGGAGAGATTTTATGGGCAAGCGTGACGAATGGATCGCGAAATACGCCGAGGACCTGAAGAATAAATGNGGCATGGACCCGGATATGGACCTTTTGACCAAGGTGACCATCGGTTGCGGTCCGTCGATCTACAACGCCGACGCGCAAACGGTNTCTGCCGGTGATACGGCTGAATTNAACACCGTAAAGGANAACTTCCTTATCAAGAAACTCGGCCTGCCGGATGATGAGCACCTCATGGGTGGCATNCANAAAGTGATNGANACCTATGGCCGGTCAGAGCGGAACAAGTACCGCGCNGTGGTCTATTACATGCTGGTCAAACATTTNGGCAAAGAGTCNGTCTACGGCTAATNGCCGGAAAGACTTACCAAAACCTTACCTCGGACGCGCGCTTGGTTAAGCGCGCGTTTCGTTTTTGATGGGGCTTTGACACAGTAGAAAGTTGAGAAATTCAATGACTTCTGCTATCAGTCTTATATCGGCTTGATGCGCTGATAAGAGTTTAAAGAACATGTGTGGTGGTTTTGGGAGCACATGGGGTGAGAAGGGTTCTGGCGGGGTGCCGGAACCCTTTTTCGTTTCCCAATCGTTAATTTTGGCCGGTCTTAGGGCCCGACCCTAGGGCGCAGTCTTACCCAAAGCGCAGATAAGGTCCCATTCAGCTTCGGTCACAGGTTGCACCGATAGGCGGGAGTTTTTCACCAGCACCATATCCTCCAGCCGTGGGTCGGCCTTGATCGTATCCAGTGTCACAGGCAGGCTGAACGACCGCACCGCTTTGATATCCACACATTCCCAACGCGGGTCATCGGTGCTGCTGTCGGGATGCGCTTCTGCGCAGACTTCGACGATGCCGACAACCTCGCGGTCTTTCTGAGAGTGGTAGAAGAACCCCAGATCGCCAACCTTCATCTCGCGCATGAAGTTGCGCGCTTGATAGTTGCGCACGCCGTCCCATTCCTCGCCCGCGTCACCTTTGGCCTTTTGGTCGGCCCAGCTCCATGTTGCGGGTTCGGATTTGAACAACCAATAGGCCATTAGCCGATCACCCGGTTCCAATGGGTCAGGGTCACGCTTTGGAACAGACCAGCCTTGGCATAGGGGTCATTCGCGGCCCAATCCTCGGCTGCGGCCATATCTGGGACATCCAGAATGATGAGCGAGCCGATCATGCCGCCTTCGGCATTCAGCAGCGGGCCAGCTTGGGCTACGGCATCGCTGGATTTGAGATAGGCCAAATGGTCGGGCCGGTTTTCCTGACGGATCGGCAGGCCATCGGCTTTGTCATGGGCGGTCAGGGCAACAAACATATCATTCTTCCTTTAGGGGGCGGGTCAGTAGTGATTTCATGGCGCCAGCCACATCTAACTGGTTGTCGAGCAGCCCGGCAACCGCACGTGTAATCGGCATATCGAGCGCAGCCTCGCAGGCAAGTGCATCCACAGCGCGCGCGGTGGCGGCTCCTTCGACCGTGGTCGACGGGTCAAACGGCGTGCCTTGGCCCAGCGATTGGCCCAGCCGGTAGTTGCGCGATTGCTCTGAGGTGCAGGTCAGCGTCAGATCGCCAAAGCCCGAAAGCCCGGCCAGCGTTGTCGGCTCCGCCTTCAGATGCGCGGCGAGGCGCTGCATTTCGGCATATCCGCGCGTCATCAGCGCGGCCCGCGCGCTTTCCCCCAGCCCCGCCCCAATCGCGGCCCCGCTCGCGATGGCGACGACGTTCTTCAGCGCCCCGCCCAGTTCCGCGCCAATTGTATCCGTGGTGCGGTAAAGCCGCAGGTTCGCCGTGGTCAACTCCGCCTGCAGGTATTTGCCCGCCTTCGCATCCGCACAGGCCAAAGTCAGCGCGGTGGGCAAGCCGCGGGCGATATCAGCGGCAAAGCTTGGCCCCGTCAGGATCGCGGCCGTGGCATCGGGGATGGTTTGGGTGATCACGCTCACCGGTCCGACACCGCTGCTGAGTTCGATCCCCTTGCAGCAGGCCACCAGATGTTTCCCGTGAAGCGCGCCTTTGTGGTCTTCCAAGACACTGCGCAGCCGTTGCATCGGCACGGCCAGCAACAGGATCTTGGCCGCGCTCGCTTGGTCAAGGCTATCGGTTACCGTGAGCGTATCAGGGAAAGGGCACCCCGGCAGGCGTTTGGTATTCTCACGGCGCTTGGCCATATCCCCCGCATCGCGCGCCCAAAGCGTCACCGGCCCTTTGCCCGCCAGCGAGATTGCCAGCGCCGTGCCGAATGCCCCTGCGCCAAGGACGGAAACGCTCATGCCTTGGCCCCCTTTTTGCCACTGCCCAGCATCGAAGGCCGTGCGGTATCCAGCGGCCAGCGGGGACGTGCCGAGAGTGTCAGATCATCGGCCTCGCGCAGCGCGGCTTGCTCTCCAGCAGCGAAGGCGATCATCGCGGCGTTATCGGTGCAAAGCGCCAGTGGTGGGGCGACGAAGCGCGCCTGCTGTTCCTCTGCAACAGTCTCTAACGCGGCACGGATGGACTTGTTTGCCGCCACCCCGCCCGCCACACAAAGGCCCCGCGCACCCTCTGCTGGATACTCCGCAAAGGCGCGGCGCGTCTTATGGGCAAGCACATCGACCACGGCGGCCTGAAACCCTGCCGCCAGATCCGCTTGATCCTGCCGCGTCAGCCCGCCACGCTCTGCCACGCATTTGTCGCGNGCGCGCAGCACGGCGGTTTTCAGNCCCGAGAAGGACATGTCGCAGCCGTCACGATCCAGCAGCGGGCGCGGCAGGGCAAAGCGTTTCGGNTCGCCCTCCTGCGCGCATTTCTCGATTGACGGCCCCCCGGGCTGCGGCAGCCCCAACAGCCGCGCAACCTTGTCAAAGGCTTCGCCCGGCGCGTCATCAATGGTGCCGCCAAGACGGTCAAAACTCTCCGGCCCGCGCACCAGCAGGAACTGGCAATGTCCGCCCGACACCAGCAACATCAGATAGGGATAGGGCACATCATCGGTCAGCCGCGGCGTCAGCGCGTGGCCCGCCAGATGGTTCACCCCATAAAGCGGTTTGCCCGTCGCCGCCGAAAGCCCCTTGGCACACATTACGCCTGAGACAACTCCGCCGATCAGCCCCGGCCCCGCAGTGACGGCGATGGCATCGATCTGCGGCAGGCCGATCCCAGCCTCGGCCAAGGCCTCTTCGACACAGTGATCCAGTTTTTCCGCATGGGCGCGGGCGGCAATCTCGGGCACGACGCCGCCAAAGTCGGCGTGCAATTCGGTCTGGCCTGCCACAACCGAGGCCAGCACCGTGCCGCGCCCATCCTCGCCCATACGCACCACGGCGGCGGCGGTATCGTCGCAACTGCTTTCCAAACCAAGGATCAAGCGGGTCTGANGCTGGGTAGAGGGCATGGGGGCTTTCCGTTGCAAGGCACCTGTACCGCAGGTAACACCGCTATCACGCGCAAACAATGCCGGAGCCTTGTGATGCCACAGCCAAGATTGCTTCTGACACGTCCACATCCCGGTGCCGCGCAGTTTCTGGANCGGCTCTCNCCCGCGCTGCGGGACGGGGCGGTGATTTCCCCCNTGATCGAGATTGCCCCGACCGGTGTAGNGGTCGATCTCGCGCCCTTCGCCGGGGTNATCTTTACCTCGGCCAATGGTGTGGCCCATGCGCCAAATGGGGACGGACGGCCTGCCTTTTGTGTCGGCCCGCAGACCACNGCGGCGGCAGCGAAAGCGGGCTGGCAGGCGCAGATGGCCGGNCTGGATGCNCAAGCGCTGATCGCGACNCTCTNNGGNCAGCCGCAGATTGGCCCGCTCTTGCACCTTGCCGGACGCCATCGGCGGGCGGATGTTGCCGCAATNTTAGGCGCTTCGGGTCTGACCGTNGATGTNGCNACGNTNTATGAACAGAACCTTTTGCCGCTCTCCNCCGCGGCGCAAACCCTTTTAAATGGGCCAAGTCCTGTCATCGTGCCGCTCTTTTCCCCCCGCAGNGCNNAGCATTTCGCCCGCGAGGCCAGTTGNACNGAGCGGGTCATCGCCCTGTCGATCAGCCCCGNCGCCGCGCAGGCGCTTGAAGCTCTGCCGCTCTATGCGCATGATGTCGCTGCGGAACCCACTGGCGAAGCCATGGCGGAGGCCGTTGAAAAACTTTTCCGCTGCACCACCTTGCCTTGAGGGGCATAGGTATGCCGGGTAAGCTCGCCACTGCGAGCGGATGATAGGTTCAGAATCGAAAGGCGNACGGCGTGGCAAAACCCAAAAAGACGGTCAGCAAAAGCGAAGCGGACAAGACCACGGCCGAACAGACGCCCCCNCAGGCGGATAAGGCAGTNACNGCGGAGAAAGCTNACGCGCCGAAACCATCCGANACCGATGCCAAGGNTACGGACNCGGTGAAACCCGANGCGCCGAAGACCGANGANGTCAAACCGGANGCAGCGAAAGCCGNGCCCGGGNAAACNGACNTGGGCAAAACCGAGCCGGGCAAAACAACCAGCACNCNGCCCGTGNNGGACACNGCGCCCGCAGCGGAGAAAGCNANGGCGAAGCCGACCGCTGCAAGCGACGCGGTCAAGCGTGATGACAAGGCACCGGCTAAGGCCGAGAGCGCCTCTACCGCCAAAGATACGACNCNAAAGACGCCCTTGCCNAAGGATGANCCTAAANCAACNTCCAGCGGCGTTNCGCCTAAGGATAAANCGGTTTCCCAAGACAAACCAGCGNCCGATCCTGCGCCTTCACGCGCGTCGGCAGCCGCGTCTAAGNCGGGTGACAGCACNTCGAANCCCGCGCCGACCAAGACCGAAAAGCCAAGCGCTACGACCCCCAAGCCAACCCCGACACCGNCCCCCGCGCCCGCTCCGAAAGAGCGCAAGCGGNGCGTGTTTTTCCCCATGCTGCTCGGTGGTGCCATTGCTGCCGGACTGGGGTTTGCCGCATCGGAATACGACGTTCTTGGCACCCGCGCGCAGGGGGCTGCGGAATTGCAAAACGCGNTCGAAGCGCAGCAGGCCCGGATCGCAGAGTTGGAAGCCCGCGCTGATGAGCCTGCNGCTCTGCCGGAAAGCTTGCCGCAGGTCGACGCACTCAGCGCAGAGTTGACCGCCGCNCGCGAAGAATTCTCGNCGCTTCAAAGCCAATTGGCCGAGATCGACAGCCGCCTCACCACGGTTGAGAAACAGCCCGTAAGCGGTGGCGANAACGAGATTGCAGTCGCGGCCTTTGANCGTGAAATGGAAGCCCTGCGCGCCTCNGTCGCTGAGCANCGCCGCGANATCGAAAGCCTGCTGGATAACGCNCAAACCGCCGAAGAGGCGACCGCCGCCGCNGCAGAAGCAGCCCGCGCNCAGANCGGCNTNACNCAGATGAACGCCGCGATCAGCGCCGGACGCCCCTTTGAGGCCGCGCTGGCCGAGTTGNAGGANGCCGGGGTTGANNACATTCCCCAAGCNCTGACTGAGACCGCNGCGGGNGGTGTNGTCACCCTCGCCAATCTGCANGCGCGTTATCCCGANGCCGCGCGGCAGGCCNTGGCCACCGCCCGNGCCGCCGTGCCNGAAGAAGGNGAAGGNGGCTTTGGCAGNTTCCTGAAACGNCANCTTGGNGCNCGNTCGGTCGCGCCNCGCGAAGGGACNGACCCCGATGCTGTCCTCTCCCGCGCCGAAGCNGCGGTGCGCGATGGCCGTTTGACCGANGCNCTGGCCGAGATNGANACGNTGCCNGCNCCTGCGCAGGACGCGATGGCGGAATGGCTNGCCGATGCCCGCGCGCGTCAGGCNGCNGAAACCGCCGCCAATGAACTCTCCCAACGCCTGACGGCCAACTGAGGAACGAAAAATGCTCTGGTCTCTTATTAAAATCGTTCTTTTCGTCGTGCTNGTCGCCGCTTTGGCNTGGGGTGCGGGCTTCTTGCTGGAAAGCGAGGGCGGCATTCAACTGACCGTGGCGGGCACNGAATANACCCTCGGGCCNCTNCAATCGGTNATCGCCGTNNTGCTNTTGATGTTCGCGGTCTGGGTGCTGCTCAAGATCGTGGCGNTGCTGTCGGCNNNNTGGCATTTCCTGAACGGGGATGAGACNGCNCTGTCGCGCTACTTTGACCGCAACCGCGAACGGAAGGGCTATGAGGCNCTGTCGGACGGGNTGATGGCGCTTGCNAGCGGNGAGGGTCAGGTNGCGATGGCCAAGGCCGCCAAGGCNGANCGCTATCTCAAACGNCCGGCNNTGACCAATCTGCTGACNGCGCAGGCNGCNGAGNTNGCNGGNGACCGCCGCAAGGCAGAGCGGACCTATCGCAAGCTGGTCGAAGACGAAAAGACCCGTTTCGTCGGCGTGCGTGGCATCATGAANCAAAAGCTGGCNGANGGGGATACCGANACNGCGNTGAANCTGGCCGAGAAGGCCTTCGCGCTGAAGCCCAAACACGAAGAAACCGGCGATACGCTGCTGAAGTTGCAGGCCGAAAAGCATGACTGGACCGGNGCGCGCGGCACCTTGCAGGCCAAGTACAAAAACGGCCANNTGCCNCGCGATGTGCACAAACGCCGCGATGCGGTGCTGGCNCTNTCNGANGCNCGCGANGTNATCGCCGANGGCAACAGCATNGAGGCGCGCGANGCCGCGATCGAAGCCAACCGCCTGTCGCCCGATCTGGTGCCAGCCGCCGTNATGGCCGCGCGCAGCTANATCGCGCAGGACAAGCCGCGCTATGCCTCGAAAGTGCTGCAAAAAGCGTGGAGCGTGCATCCGCACCCCGACCTTGCCGCCGCCTTTGCCGAGGTTCAGCCNGATGANACCCCGCAGCAGCGCATCAAACGGTTCCGNGCGCTGACNAAATCACAGCCNGACCATCCCGAAACCAAGATGCTGCTGGCCGAANTGCACATCGCCAACGAAGATTTCCCCGAAGCGCGNCGTGCGCTTGGCAATCTGGTTGAGACCGATCCGTCGGCCCGGTCCGTCACGCTGATGGCTGCGATCGAGCGGGGTGAGGGCGCGTCTGATACGGTNGTNAAAGGCTGGCTGACACGCGCNCTNAATGTCTCNCGCGGGCCGCAGTGGATTTGNGANAATTGNCANCACATCCANGCCGAATGGAAGCCGATCTGCGANAACTGCAAGAGCTTTGACACATTGGAATGGAANACNCCGCCGCTNTCNGAAGTCGCCATGCCNAGCGGTGTGCAGATGCTGCCGCTGATCGTCGGNNCNCCNGAAACGACNCCNNCNGANGGNGCGCTNNCAACNCGNACCGACGANATCGAAGAGGCAGAGTTGGTGACGGACACNGACGAGCCGACCAATCCCGACGCCTCGAAAAAGGCGCCGGACCCTACAGCTTGATGTCGTAGGTGACCCAGTTGGTCCGNGTGGCCAGCTTGTCNTAAACCCCACGGCCGCGGTAATTATCCTCGGCCGTGATCCAGCGCACGAGGCTCCAGCCGCGTTTCTGGGCGATCTTTTTCACCTCACCGATCAGCGCGTCGGCAGCNCCGCTGCCGCGNGCNTCGGGNNCNACGAATAGATCGTCGAGGAAACAGCCCGTCGCCGCCGCCAAGGGGCGNGCGAAATGCCGNAAATGGGTCAGGCCGATCACACGGCCTTCGGCGTCTTCGCAGACCAGCCCTTCGACCTCTGTCAGCGGATCATGNAGCCAAGACCAGACCCGCGCGCGCATCTCTGGCGTCTGCTCGACTTTGTANAATTCGGCATAGCCTTGATAGAGCCGCTCCCAATCGGCGCGGTCATGGTCTNTNACGGTNCGNANNGTNAGGTCGGACATGGCGGGGCTCCCTTCGCTGGCTGCGCGNTCTTTGCCCCAGTTGGTTCAGAAATCCAGCCCAAGGTCCAGCGTTGTCGCAGAATGTGTGAGCGCGCCCATGGAGATATAGTTCACCCCNGTCGCCGCGACCTCGGCAATGCGCGGCAATGTCATNTTGCCCGANGCCTCAAGCACGATGCGNCCNTTGGCNATTTCNACNGCNTNANGNAGCGTNNNCGTGTCCATNTTATCCAGNANCACCACATCNGCGCCGCCTTCGNCCAAGACCTCTTCNAGCTGCGCCAGCGTGTCNACTTCGATCTCGACCCGGATCATATGCGANGCGTTGGANTTCACNGCCTGCAANACNGGCCGNATGCCNCCGGCNGCNGCNATGTGATTGTCNTTGATCAGGATCGCATCCGAGAGGGAAAAGCGGTGGTTGAACCCGCCGCCATGCAGCACCGCCTGTTTNTCCACCATCCGCAGCCCCGGCGTGGTCTTGCGGGTGCAGGTGATCCGGGNCTCGGTNCCCTTNGTCTCGGCCACGCAGGCCGCNGTCAGGGTGGCGATGCCCGAAAGCCGCCCGGCAAAGTTNANCGCCACACGTTCTGCNGACAGGATCGCGGCGGCNGNGCCTTCGATCTCCATCAGCGTGTCGCCTTTGGNNATCGTGCTTCCGTCTTCTTTCAGCGTGCGNACCTCAAGCNTTGGATCGACCAGATGAAAGGCCAGCCGNGCGATNTGCATNCCNGANACGACNCCCTCGGCGCGGGCNCGCAGNCGNGCGGNATAGGTCGTGCCCTCGGGGATCACGCTGCGNGTGGTGACATCGCCATAGGTGCCGAGGTCTTCCATCAGCGCGGCGCGGACCAGCGGCTCTAGGATCAGGTCGGGTAGGGCGGTGGTCATGCGGGAAGTTCCTCAGGGTTGGAGCGGAATGCGGTGGCATCGGCCAGCGTCAGAAAACTGCGCGCGGCCTCTTCGAGCGTATTGGGGTAATCGGTGCGGCAATGCGCGCCCCGGCTTTCGCGGCGGGCGAGGGCGGCGGCGGCGATCAGCGTCGCGGTGGCGGTCATGTTTTGCAGCTGGGCGCAGTGCGGCTGTGCGGCTTCGATCTGTGCAATCGTAGCGAGGGCGCGTTGCAGCCCTTCCGCATCGCGCAGAACGCCGACATGGGTGGTCATGGTTTGGCGCAACTGGGCGACGAGGGTCTCATCGGGTGTTTCGCCAGCGGGCAGGTCGGGCAGGGCCACCGTGCCGCTGTCACCGGTGCTGCATTCCTCAAGCATGTCCTGCGCCGCGCGGCGGGCAAAAACCAGCGCTTCGAGCAGCCCGTTCGATGCCAGCCGGTTCGCGCCGTGCAACCCGGTCGAAGACGCCTCTCCGCAGACCCAAAGCCCGGCGAGGCTGGAACGCCCATGCGCATCCGTGGCCACGCCGCCCATATGGTAATGCGCGGCGGCGGCCACGGGGATCGGTTGGATCACAGGGTCGATGCCGTTGCGCGCACAGGCGGCGGCGACGGCGGGATACTCGGCCAGTACCGAAGGACCCAAGGCCGCGCGGGTGTCGAGCATGGGGCGCAGGCCCGCTTGGGTCTGGGCAAAGATCGCGCGGGCCACGATGTCACGCGGGGCAAGCTCGGCGAGGGGGTGAACCGCCTCCATAAAGCGCGCGCTTTCGCGGTTGATCAAATGCGCCCCGGCACCGCGCAATGCTTCGGTTGCAAGCGGAGCGGGGTCTTCGCCGCAATCGATGGCGGTGGGGTGGAACTGCACGAACTCTGCATCGGCGATGAGCGCGCCTGCCCGTGCCGCCATCCCGATCACCTGCCCACGAATGCGAGCCGGGTTGGTCGTCAGCGCATAAAGCCCGCCCGACCCGCCCCCCGCCAGCAAGACCCCCGCGCCGCGCAGCAGGGCGGGGGCAGAGCCTTCGGGCCGGGCCAATTCAATCTCAACGCCGGTGACTTTGCTGCCGTCGCTGTCCAATCCGCGCGCCAACACGCCTTCGAGTACTTGGATCGACGGGGTATTGCGCACCTTCTCTATCAAGGCGCGCATAATCTCGGCCCCGGCCTGATCGCCCTGCACCCGCACCACACGCGCAAAACTATGCGCCGCCTCGCGGGACATGACATAGCCCCCGTCGGCGCTGCGGTCGAAGGCGGTGCCAAAGTCGGTTAGGGCGAGGATATGCGCGCGCGCCTCTTCCGTCACGGTGGCCGCGACGCGCGGCTCTACCGTGCCGGCACCGGCGGCGATGGTATCCAAGGCATGCGCCTCGGGGCTGTCGGCTTGCGCCATCGCAGCAGCGACACCCCCCTGCGCCCAAGCAGAACTGGCCCCCGAGCCAAGCGGATCAGGCGAGATCAGCAAAACGGGGCGCGGCGCAAGGCAAAGCGCGGCATAAAGCGCGCCGAGGCCCGCACCAACGATGATGATCCTGCCGGTTGTGATTTCTTGCACCGGCGCGGCCCTCAGAGGCCAAGTTCGCGGGAGAGGTCGATCATCCGCTGCACCGCGACGCGCGCTTTTTCAGAGACTTCCGCCTCAACCTCGACCGCGCCGGACATGGTGTGAAGCGACCACAGCACCTTTTCCAGCGTGATCTTCTTCATGTAGGGGCACATGTTGCAGGGGCCGACGAAATCGACTTCGGGCAATTCATCCGCGATGTTCGACGCCATGGAGCATTCGGTGACCAGCATCGCCTTGGCCGGTTTCTCGCGGTGCACATAGTCCAGAATGCCGCTGGTCGAGCCGGAGAAATCCGCCTCAGCCACCACATCGGGCGGGCATTCGGGGTGCGCGATGATGCGGGTGTCGGGGTTCCACTCGCGGTAGTCGGCGATATCTTTGGCGGTGTAGCGTTCGTGCACGATGCAGGCCCCGTCCCACCAGACGATGCGTTTCTCGGGCACCTGTTTGGCGATGTTCTGGGCGAGGTATTTGTCGGGCGTCATGTTCACCGTGTCGCTTTCCATCGCGGCGACGATCTGCGCGGCGTTGGGATAGAGGGCGCCAAGCGACAGGATATCGACCTGACGACCAT
>NZSX01000011.1 GCA_002703405.1 Sulfitobacter sp.
CGCGCCCGCGGCATCGAGACGGGCGCGCGGGTGGTCGACGTGCAGGCGATCCACCCCGACCTGCATGTCGAGCCCGCCGATCTGGAGGGGGATGAGGCGTTGATCCAGCGGCTGGTGCATTGGGCGCGGCGCTGGTGCCCTTGGACGGCGCGGGATCAGGACCATGGCCTGCTGCTGGACGTGACCGGCTGCACCCATCTGTTCGGCGGAGAGGCCGCGATGCTGCGCGACATCCGCAGCCGTTTTGCGCTACAGGGGCTGACCGCGCGGGTCGCCATGGCCCCCACTCCCGGTGCCGCGCAGGCACTGGCACGCTTCGGCTCCGGCGCGCAGATCTGCGGGGCTGAGGACGTGGCCACCGCCCTCGCCCCCCTGCCCGTCGCCGCCCTGCGGCTCGATACCCAGACCACACGGCTCTTGGACCGGCTTGGCCTCAAGACCATCGGCGCGCTGAGCGATCTGCCCCGCGCCGCGCTGATGCGGCGCTTTGCCAGCCTCAAGCCCGATCGCAACCCGCTGATCCTGCTGGACAAAGCCCTCGGCAAGGCGCCCGACCCGCTGAACGCCCCGCCGGACCACCGCCATTTCATAACCCGCAGCCGCCTACCTGAGCCGGTGATCGACCCCGCCCCGCATCTGCCCGCGCTGGTCGATGACCTCTGCACCCTTCTGGCCCGCGCCGAGCTTGGCGCGCGGCGGCTGCGCCTGACCATCTACCGCATCGACGGCGATTGGCGTGCCCTTGGGGTCGCCACCGCCCGCGCCAGCCGGGACGCCGCGCATCTGCGCCGGCTCTTCGACGGCAAGCTGGAAAACATCGACAGCGGCTTCGGCTTTGACCTGCTGACGCTAGAGGCACTGGCCAGCGAACCGCTGCCCCTGATGCAAGACCACCTCGACGGCAAACGCGACCCTTCGGCGGATGTGGCCGGGCTGCTCGACCGGCTCGCCGCGAAGCTGGGCGCGGACAAGGTCAACTGGCCGCAATGGCGCGAGACGCATAGGCCCGAACGGGTGGAGCAACGTGTCGACGCCCTGCACGGCACCCCCACCGCCGCACCCGCCTTGCTGCGCGACCGCCCGCTGCGTCTGCTAACTCCGCCCGAAGAGGTGCGCGTGATCTATGCCGTGCCCGAAGGCCCGCCCTCGCAGTTCAACTGGCGGCGCGTCACCTACAAGACCACGCGCCACACCGGCCCCGAACGCATCGCGCCCGAATGGTGGCGCGACCGCCCCGGCACCCGTCTGCGCGATTACTACAAGGTGGAGGTCGAAGGCGGCCAGCGCTTCTGGCTCTACCGCGAGGGGGTGATCTATGACGGTCGCGGGGCCGAACCGCGCTGGTTTTTGCATGGGATGTTCGCCTGATGCCGGAGCAAGAGGGACATAAACGCCGCACACTGGGCGAGGACGTATTCAGCGCCCCGCCCCGGGCGGACTACGTCGAATTTGGGCTGGCCAGTTGCTTCTCCTTCCTGCGCGCCGCCTCGGATGCGGTGGATCTGGTGGAGCGGGCCTATCAGCTTGGCTACGACAGCCTCGGCATCGCGGATCACAACACCCTGGCGGGCGTGGTGCGGCTGCATGTGGAGGCGGAAAAGGCCCATATCCGCCCGCTGATCGGCGCACGGCTGGTGCTGCTTTGTGGGACCGAACTGCTGGCCTACCCGCAGGACCGCGCCGCCTATGCGCGGCTTTCCACCCTGCTCTCGGCGGGCAAGATGCAATCGGTGGACGGCGAATGGCAGCAAAAGGGTGAGACCCATCTGACGCTGGAGATGCTGAGCCAACACGCCGAGGGGCTGCATCTGATCGTCATGCCGCCCGAAAACCTCGATGTCTTTGCCGCTGGCCTGCCGCGTCTGGTGAAAGCACTGCCGGCCATGCGGCATATCGGGGCGAGTTTCCTCTACCGCGGAGATGACCGGGCGCGGATCAACCGCTTAGATGCACTGGCCCGCGCCCATGGGCTGAGGATTTTGGCCACCAACGACGTGCTCTACCACGCGCGCCACCGGCGGCCCTTGCAGGACGTGATGGTGGCGATCCGCGAAGGCGTGATCGTGCCCAAGGCAGGCTATCTGCTGGCCGCCAATGCCGAGCGGCACCTGAAATCGCCCGAGGCGATGCTGCGCCTCTTCGCCCCTTGGCCCCATGCCATCGCCGAGACGCGGCGGCTGGCGGACAGGATCGCCTTTCGCCTCACCGATCTGGCCTACGAATACCCGCATGAGATCGTTCCCGAAGGCCGCAGCCCGATGGAGGAATTGGCGCGGCTGACATGGGAAGGTGCCGCCCGCCGCTACCCGCAAGGCGTGCCCGAGGCGGTGACCAAGACGATCGAAAAGGAATTCGCCCTCATCGCGTCCAAAAAAATCGCGCGTTATTTCCTGACCATCTACGACATCGTCCGCTTCGCCCGCGAGGAAGCTGAACCACCGATCCTCTGCCAAGGGCGCGGCTCGGCGGCCAACTCCGCCGTCTGCTTCTGCCTCGGCATCACCTCGGTCGACCCGGCGGTGCACAACCTGCTGTTCGAGCGGTTCCTCAGCGAGGAACGCGACGAGCCGCCCGACATCGACGTGGATTTCGAACATGAGCGGCGCGAAGAGGTCATCCAGTACATGTATGGCAAATACGGCCGCCACCGCGCCGGGCTTTGCGCCACGGTGATCCACTACCGCCCGCGCTCGGCCATTCGCGAGGTCGGCAAGGCAATGGGGCTGTCGGAAGACGTGACCTCGAAGCTCGCGGGGACGATCTGGGGCAGTTTCGAGGGCCAGATGGACGACGAGCGCACCCGCGAGGCGGGGTTGGACCTCTCCGACCCCTATCTGCGCATGGTGCTGAAGCTGGCCTCCCAGATGATCGGCATGCCGCGCCACCTGAGCCAACACGTCGGCGGCTTCATCCTGACCGAACGCCCGCTGACCGAGATCGTGCCCATCGGTAACGGCGCCATGCCCGAACGCAGTTTCATCGAATGGGACAAGGACGACATCGACGCGCTGCAGATCTTCAAGGTCGACATCCTCGCCCTCGGCATGCTGACCTGTATCGCCAAATGTTTCGACCTGATCGAGGCGCATTACGACCGCCCGCTGGAACTGGCCACCGTCCCGGTGGAGGATCACGAGGAAGACGCCACGGGGCGACCGACCTACGACATGCTCTGCCGGGGCGACAGCCTTGGCGTTTTCCAAGTCGAAAGCCGCGCGCAGATGGCCATGCTGCCAAAACTGCGCCCCCGCGTCTTCTATGATCTGGTGATCGAGGTCGCCATCGTCCGCCCCGGCCCGATCCAAGGCGACATGGTCCACCCCTACCTGCGCCGCCGTCAGGGGATGGAGAGCGTCGTCTACCCTGCCCCCGGCCCGGCATTTCCGCAGGATGAGCTTTTCAGCATCCTCAGCCGGACGCTGGGCGTGCCGATCTTTCAGGAACAGGCGATGAANATNTCCATCGACGCGGCACAGTTTTCCCCGACCGAGGCNAACGAGCTGCGCAAGGCCATGGCCACCTTCCGCTCGCGCGGGACGATNGANAAGCTNCANGACAAGATGGTGGGCCGGATGACCAANCGCGGCTANGANCCNNTCTTNGCGCAGCGCTGTTTTGACCAGATCAAGGGGTTCGGCGAATANGGNTTCCCCGAGAGCCANGCGGCGAGTTTTGCCAAGCTGGTCTATGTCTCNNNNTGGATGAAATGCCACTACCCNGCGGCCTTTGCCTGCGCGCTGCTGAACTCCCAGCCGATGGGNTTTTANGCNCCNGCNCAGATNGTGCGCGANGCNCGNGAGCATCAGGTTGAGGTGCGCGCGGTTGATGTGAATTACTCCGATTGGAACTGCACGCTGGAGCCNTGNGGCGANGGNTTNGCCCTGCGGCTGGGGCTGCGCATGGTGGACGGGTTGCAGGAAAAAGCCGCCGCGCGGATCATGGACCGGCGCGAGGCGCCNTNCGCGGATGTCGAAGACCTCAAGACCCGCGCNGGCCTCGANGCCAAGGCNATCCGCCAGCTTGCCGCCGCCGACACGATGCGNAGCATGGGGATCGACCGNCGCCAAGCGCTCTGGCAAGCGCAAGGGCTGCGCGACGCGCCCGCCTTGCCGATCTTTGACCATGCCGAGGCCGCGGCTCAGGGGCCGGAGCCCGAGGTCACCCTACCGGTGATGCCGAAGGCCGAACAGGTCGTGGCCGANTACCANACNCTGCGNCTNTCGCTNAANGCGCATCCNATGTCCTTNTACCGCAGCAGCCTTGCCGCGCAGGGGTTTGCTTCNGCCCGCGATTTGGGGCGAATGGGCCACGGGCGGCGGGTGAAACTCGCCGGGCTGGTGCTGGTGCGCCAGAAACCCGGNAGCGCCAAGGGGGTNTGTTTCATCACGCTGGAGGATGAATGCGGNGTNGCGAACCTCGTGATCTGGCCNAATATGTTCAAGCTTTACCGCCCCACGATCATGGCNGCGCGGCTNNTGGTGGTCGANGGNCGCGTGCAGACCGANGGGCGGGTGATNCATGTGGTGGCCGANNGGNTNGANGACCGCTCTGACAGNCTTGCNTCGCTGTCGGACGCNCCGATGCCCGGNATCACCACGCGGGGCGATCANCCNACCCATCCGCTGCCCGGTCAGGTGGCGATGCATAGCCATCCGCGCGATGCGCGGGTGATCCCGAAGTCGCGGGATTTTCATTAACGAATCTTCATGTANTNGATGAAGTNNNNCNCGCAAGANANTTGANANNNANNNACAANNCATAAANTAACCNTCACCAGTTGACCCNGCCACCCCGCCTCGCTAGCCTGCCCGCAATCCGTTGGGGTGCCGCAAGGCTGAGAGGTGAAAACCGACCCATCGAACCTGATCCGGGTCGTACCGGCGTAGGGAACGGAACCAAGCATCGGCCCNNTGCGGCCCGTCGTTTATCCCGTATCCACACGCCCTNGGCCCATCTGAANACATGGGGGCCAAATGGCGTTTCAAGCACTGACGATTGCGGGGTCCGACAGCGGCGGCGGGGCGGGGATTCAGGCCGATCTNAAGACCTTCAGCGCGCTTGGCGTTTANGGGGCCAGCGTGCTCACCGCCGTGACCGCGCAGAACACCCGCGCGGTCACCGGGGTNGAGATGATCTCCCCCNNAATGATCCGGGCNCAGATGGCGGCAGTCTTTGATGATCTGGCAATCGGTGCNGTGAAGATCGGCATGTTGGGCGATCCTGAAACGATNACCGCCGTNGCCGAGGGACTGGCGGGCTGCGCCGCGCCTGTGGTNCTNGACCCGGTGATGGTGGCAAAATCCGGCGATGCGCTGCTCTCTGCNGAGGCNGTGGCGACCCTGCGTGACCGGATGCTCCCCTTGGCCCATGTACTAACGCCAAACCTGCCCGAGGCCGCACGGCTGCTGGACAGGCCGGAAGCCACCGATGAGGCCGCCATGTTGGAACAGGGCCGCGCCCTNCTCTCTGCCGGTCCCGGCGCNGTGNTGATGAAGGGNGGGCATGGNACAGGGCGANACCTGCGTCGATCTGCTGATCACCGCNGATGAAACCCTGCGCCTTTCCGCGCCCCGCCAGCACACCGCCAACACCCACGGCACCGGCTGCACNCTTTCNGCCGCCATCGCCGCGGGGCTGGCGCGGGGGCAGACNNTGCNNNANGCCGTNCAGGCGGCCCACGCCTATCTGCAANGCGCCATTNCNGCTGCCGACACNCTCAACATCGGCAGNGGNCANGGCCCGGTGCANCATTTCCACGCGGTNTGGCNCNATGAGTGACGTCACCATCATCGGCGCAGGNGTTGCGGGGCTNTGGGCNGCGCGGGCCTGTCTGGCGCAGGGGCTGCGGCCCCGGTTGNTNGACCGCAAAGGCACGCCCGGGCCGCATGGCTGTTCATGGTGGGCGGGCGGGATGCTCGCCCCCTTCTGCGAAGGCGCGCTGAGCGAGCCTGCGGTGGTGANCCACGGGCNGCNTGCCGCGGCGCTCTGGTCTGAGATTACCGAGGTCACCCACAGGGGCACGCTGGTCCTCGCNCCGGAACGTGACCGNGCTGANATCCAGCGGTTCGCCGACCGGACCNACGGCCACANCCCTTGCGACGCCGAGGCCATCGCGGCGTTCGAGCCCGAGCTTNCCGGGCGTCATCGGCGCGGGCTGTTCTTTGACGAAGAAGCGCATCTGAACCCGCGCCAAGCNCTGCATGATCTGTCCCAAACGCTCACCGCCCAAGGGGTGAAGGTCGAGACCACGCCCCTNACCCCTTCGGAGGTCACAGGCCCGGTGATCGACTGCCGAGGCATGGCCGCCAGCGCCGACCTNCCCGGCCTGCGGGCGGTGCGCGGCGAGATGATCNTGCTGCGCGCGCCTGANNTCACCCTCACCCGCCCGATCCGCCTGTTGCACCCGCGCCACCCGCTTTACGTNGTGCCGCGCGGGAACGGAATTTACATGCTGGGCGCGACNCAGATCGAAAGCGCCAGCCGCGCCCAAATGACCGCGCGCTCGGCCCTGGAACTGCTCTCGGCGGCNTATGCGCTCGANCCGCGNTTTGCCGAAGCCGAGATCATNGAGATGGGCGCCGACCTGCGCCCGGCCTTNGCCGACAANCTGCCCGGCATCGTNCANCGCGGCGCGACNCTGTACCTTAANGGATTGTTTCGGCANGGATTTNTNATGGCACCGGCNTTGGCNGAACANGCNGCNGCCTTTCTTGCAACAGCGACAACGGGGGATTTATTCCGTGAAAATTGAAGTGAACGGCGAAGCGCGTGAGGTCNCAGCNACGCAGCTTGACGCGGCCTTGGTGGAGCTTGGCTGGGGCGANGCNAAGGTCGCCACCGCCCTCAACGGCAGNTTCGTCCCCGCAGGNGCGCGGGGNGNGACGATGCTCNGCGATGGTGACCGGCTNGAAGTGCTCAGCGCCATGCAGGGGGGCTGAGCGATGCGCGATTTCTACGGCACCACCCTGCCCCTGCCGCTGATGCTGGGCACCGCGCGCTACCCCTCGCCCGCCGTGATGGAGGCCGCCTTTCGCCAAAGTGCCGCCCCGGTNGCAACCGTTTCGCTGCGNCGCGAACAGGGCGCGGGTCAGGCGTTTTGGGANATGGTGCGCGGGCTTGGCGTGCATCTGCTGCCCAANACCGCNGGNTGCCATTCGGCGCGNGAGGCGATCACCACGGCACAGATGGCNCGGGAGTATTTCGGNACCAATTGGATCAAGCTNGAGGTCATCGGCCANGCCGACACNCTGCANCCNGANCCCTTCGGGCTNGTCGAGGCTGCCGAGGCGCTTTGCGCCGATGGGTTCGAGGTCTTTCCCTACACCACCGAAGATCAGGTGCTNGCCGNGCGGCTGGTCGATGCGGGTTGCNGNGTGCTGATGCCTTGGGGCGCGCCGATTGGCTCGGGGCTGGGGCTGAACAACCTGCACGGGCTGCGCAGCCTGCGGGCGGCATTTCCGGANGTGGCNATGGTGATCGANGCGGGCCTNGGCCTGCCCAGCCATGCNGCNCAGGCGCTNGAGATGGGGTTTGACGCGGTGCTTTTGAACACCGCCGTGGCCGAGGCNCGTGACCCCGCTGCTATGGCCGAGGCCTTTGCGCTGGCCTGCCGCGCGGGNGCGCTTGCCGCCGCCTCCGGCCCCATGGGCCAGCGCGATATGGCGGTGCCCTCCACCCCCGTCATCGGAAAGGCTTGGCTATGACCCTGCCGCGTTTTTATCCCGTTTTTGACAGTGCTGCATGGGTTGCGCGGGCGGTGCCCTTGGGCGTCAAGCTGGTGCAGTTGCGCGTCAAAGACGCGCCCCATGACCTGCTGCGCGATGAGATCACCACCGCGCTCGAACTCTGCCGCCAGCACGGCGCGCTGCTGGTAGTGAATGACCATTGGGAATTGGCGATCGAACTGGGGGCCGACTGGCTGCATTTGGGCCAAGAGGATCTGGACACAGCCGACATCCCCGCGATCCGGCGCGCGGGGATGAAACTGGGCCTCTCCACCCATGACCACGCCGAACTTGACCGCGCGCTGGCCCTCGCCCCCGATTACATCGCGCTTGGCCCCGTCTATCCGACCATTCTGAAAAAGATGAAATGGACCGAACAGGGCCTCGACCGGCTGACCGAATGGAAGGCGCGGATCGGGGATATCCCGCTTTGCGCCATCGGCGGGATGAGCGTCGCCCGCGCGCCGGGGGCCTTTGCCGCCGGGGCCGATACAGTGGCGGCGGTCACGGATATCACGCTGAATGCCGACCCCGAAGCGCGGATGCGCGAATGGCTTGAGGTGACGGCATGAGCCGCTACGCCCGGCAGACCATTCTGCCGCAGGTCGGTGCCGAGGGGCAGGAACGGCTTGCTGCCGCGCATGTGCTCGTCGTCGGCGCCGGAGCGCTGGCGGTGCCGGTGCTGCAATATCTCGTCGGGGCCGGTGTTGGGCAGATCACGTTGGTCGATGGCGATGTGGTGGCGATGAGTAACCTGCACCGCCAACCGCTCTACCGGATGGGCGATATCGGTAGGCCCAAGGTCACCGCCGCGGCCGACGCGATGGCGGCGTTGAACCCGGAGGTGACGCTCACCCCGCGTGCCGAATGGCTTACCCCCGCCAACGCCCCCGGATTGCTGGCGGAGTGCGATATTGCCCTCGACTGCGCGGATACTTTCGCCGCGAGCCTAACGCTTTCGGATCTGGCCTTGGCGCAAGGCAAGCCACTGATCTCGGCTTCGGCGCTTGGGCTGTCGGGCTATGTTGGCGGCTTTTGCGGGCCTGCCCCCTCTCTCCGCGCGATTTTCCCTGATTTGCCGCAGACGGCGGCCACCTGTGCCACCGCGGGCGTCTTGGGCCCCGTGGTGGGAATGATCGGCACGGCGCAGGCGCAGATGGCGCTCTCGGTGCTGCTGGGGCTGTCGCCTTCTCCGCTCGGGCAGTTGATGATCTGGGACGCCGCACAATGGCGGATGTCGGGCTTTCGCTTTGANAGCGCACCCGAACCTGCGTCGCCCGTANGCTTCATCGCCGAGAGCCAGATCGCCCCGCGCGATATGGTCATCGACCTGCGCGCCGAAGCGCCCGCGCCCTTCTCAGCCCAAGCGCGCCATGTCCCCCCCGAGGCGCTGCCGGACCTGCCGTTGCCCCCCCAAACACCGCGCATCGTGCTCGCCTGCCGCACCGGCCTGCGCGCGCATCACGCGGCCAACACCCTCCGCGCCCGCTGGCCGGGAGAAATCGCCCTACTGGCCCTGCCCGGTGCCTGACCCTTTCTTGAACAAAACCACAAAATGGAGCCTTTCGTGAAACACATCCTTACCCCCCTCGCCCTGACATTGATCGCCGCCCCGGCCTTGGCCCAAGACAAGATGACCGTCATGCTGGATTGGTTTATCAACCCCGACCACGGGCCGATCATTCTGGCCGAGGAAAACGGCTATTTCACCGATGCGGGGCTGGAGGTTGAACTGATCTCTCCCGCTGACCCGAACGATCCGCCACGCATGGTGGCGGCAGGCCGGGTCGATCTGGCGGTCTCCTACCAGCCGGAACTGCATCTGGCCCAGCGCGAGGGGTTGGACCTGCGCCGCGTCGGCACCTTGGTCGAGACCCCGCTCACCTGCCTCGTGGTGCGCGCCGACGGGCCGGTCAAAGAGATGGCCGACCTCAAGGGCCGGAAAGTGGGTTTCGCCGTATCAGGCGTGCAAGAAATGCTGCTGGACGCGATGCTGAGCCACCATGGCGTGGCCCCCTCTGAGGTTGAGCAGATCAATATCGGCTGGTCGATCTCGCCCGCTTTGATGTCGGGTCAGGTCGACGGCGTGATCGGCGCCTTCCGCAATTTCGAGTTGAACCAGATGCAGATCGAAGGCCATGAGGGCCGTTGCTTTTATCCCGAGGCCGAAGGCGTGCCCGCCTATGACGAGCTGATCTATGTCGCCCATGCCGAGGATATGGACCGCGAGATGATCGCGCGCTTCCTGCGTGCCACCGAACGTGCCGCGGCCGATATCGTCAACGATCCGGCTGCCAGCGGCGAGACCTTTTTTGCCTCCGATGCCGAGTTGCGCAACGAGCTGAACACCCGCGCATGGGAAGACACATGGCCGCGTTTCGCCACCCGCCCCGCCGCCGTGGATCATGGGCGCTACGACCGGTTCGAGGCTTTCATGCAGGAAAGCGGTGTGGTCGAGACCNCGATCCCCGCCGCTGATCTGGTGGTCGATGTCACCGCGCAGGCCAAGCCATGACGGCACCCGACTACGGCGATGCCTTTGCCGCATGGCGCAGCGGCGCCGGAGAGGCGTGGCGGGACTACATCCGCCATGCCTTTGTCGAAGAGCTGCGCGCGGGGACGCTGCCACAGGCCAGCTATCTGCACTATCTACGGCAGGACTATGTGTTTCTGATCCATTTCGCCCGCGCATGGGCGCTGGCCGCAGCCAAGGCGGAAACGCTGGATGAGATGGCCGCAGCCAGTGCCACGGTTCATGCGCTTGTTCATGTAGAGATGCCACTGCATGTGGAAACCTGTGCCCGCCAAGGCATCGACCGCGCCACGCTTGAGGCCACGGCNGAGGCACCGGGCAACCTCGCCTATACNCGCTATGTGTTAGAGGCGGGCTATTCCGGNGANTTCCTTGATCTNATGGCCGCNCTTGCGCCCTGTGTGTTGGGCTATGGTGAGATTGGGCTGAGCCTTCGGNGCAATGATGGCCCCTATGCCGATTGGTGCGCCGTCTATGGCGGCNAAGATTACCAAGCGCTTTGCCGGGATGTTGGTGCTTTGATCGACGGCGCAGTGCGGCGGCGTCTNNGNGCGGANTGGAAAACANTGCCGCGCGCCAAAACCCTGCAAGAGCGTTTCAATACCGCGACCCGGCTTGAGGTTGGTTTCTGGGGCATGGCGCTNGCGCCCGCCGCACNATGACNGCGCCTGCNATTCATCTGTCGGGTGCGCTNCANGGGGCCGCTGCCCCNNTNATCGACAGNTTNGATNTCACCNTCAGGGCCGGGCAATGGAACGTGCTGCTCGGCCCCTCCGGCGTTGGGAAAACGTCGCTGTTGCGCCTTCTNGCGGNCCTGCCCTCTGCCGCNCGCCTAAACGGGCGCATNNCNGCCGATGACGATCGGCCCCTCGCGCCCCGTGTCGCGNTGATGGCGCAGGATGANCAGTTGCTGCCATGGGCGAGCGCCATGGAAAATGTCACCATCCCCGCCCGCCTGCGTGGAGCGCGCGCGGTTCCTGACCGCGCNNCNGCGCTTTTGGCCGANGTTGGGCNTCGCCGCNGANNNGNNCCGCAAACCNGCNNAGCTTTCCGCCGGTCAGCGCCAGCGCGTCNCCCTTGCNCGCACNCTNTACGAANANCGCCCCGTNGTCNTGCTGGANGAACCNTTCTCNGCCCTCGANGTGGTGACCCGCCTTANAATGCANGATNTNGCGGCGNGGCTGCTTTGCGGGCGGACTGTCGTGCTGATTACCCATGACCCTGCCGAAGCCCTANGGCTGGCCGATCATGCNTGGNTCGTGAGCCGCCAAGGGATCACNCCCTGCAGCCTGCCCGAAGCNCNTCCNCCNCGCGAGATCGACGCGNCTGAAACCCTCGCAGCCCAAGCCGATCTCCTCCGCCGGATGGGGNTGGCCGCACCCGCGCAGGTCGCCTGATGGCGCATGTGGGGCATAGACTATGGCGCGGCGCGGTATGCTTTGCGCTTGCTCTGGCGATNTGGCAGCTTGTGGTCACCCTCAGCGGGGTGCCGCGNTTCATCCTNCCGGGACCATGGCTTGTCGTGCAGGCGCTGGGCGNGAATGCCGCGCTGCTGTGGCAGAATGCGCTGTGGTCGGCGGGCAATCTGGCACTTGGGTTGGGCGNGGGGATTTTTNTGGGNATTGAGACNGCGNTGCTGCTGACCCTTTCGCGNCGCGCGCGCTGGCTGCTGCGCCCGATGCTGGTGGTNGCCCAAGCCGTGCCTGTCTTCGCCCTCGCCCCGGTCNTCACCCTCTGGCTTGGCTACGGCATGCCGTCCAAAATCGTCACCATCGCGCTTGTCACCTATTTCCCCATCGCCTCTGCTCTCTTNGACCGGCTGATGGCGCTGCCTGCGGGCCTNNGCGATCTNTCGCGTCTCTCNGGCGCCAACCGTTGGCGCGAAACGCTGCTGCTGCGCCTGCCCCATGCGGTGCCCGGCCTGATCTCGGGCCTGCGCCTCGCGGTGGTGTACGGCCCCCTCGCCGTGCTGATCGGCGAATGGGTCGGNTCCTCCCGCGGCTTGGGGCATCTGATGCTNATGGCCAATGGCCGCGGCCAAACCGCTCTGATGTTCGCNGCGTTNATCGTNCTGGCGGCGCTGTCNTTGCTGCTGTGGACCGCGGTCGAAGNNCTNGCCCGCTGGGCNGCACGGCGGTANTATNTGTNAGGGGCNGCGCGNTGNATGTGGTGGCGGAGGAGGTGGGATTCGAACCCACGGTACGCTCTCACGCACGCCGGTTTTCAAGACCGGTGCATTCGACCACTCTGCCACTCCTCCGCAGCACGCTCCTCCTAGNGCGCCCTGATTGATTCGGCAAATGCACATTTTCGCGGCCAGACCCCTGCTGCCCCTTGGGGAAATTCGCCGATCTGCCCTGCGCGGCCTTTTCAAGGGCCGCTCGGTCGGGTTACTCTGCGCCAAAGCCCCTTTCAGGGGGGGCGAAGGGCGTGCCGATCCAACGGCGCGACATTCTCGCGGGACATGGGTCGCGGCGCGCGACGACAGCAGGCAAGGACATCGAAGGCATGAGCAGGGACAATCAACCGTTGCGCATCAAGAAAAGCCGCGCAGCGGGCTTGGGCGTGGGCATTCTGGCGCTTGGTTTGCTGGCTGGCTGTGAAGGCGGCGATTTCAAACTTCCNTTCGGCGCGAATGAGGGTNCCAGCGCCCCGCGCAGCACCTCNACCAAACTGGTCGAGCGCGATGTCGAAGCGCCTGANGTGTTCTCGGCCACGGATGAGGGTCTGTGGGACGGTCGCCCCTCGCTNGGCGGNGTCTGGGTCGCGCANCCNGACGTNACCGAGCCTGAGCGCGTGATCGTGCGCAATGAGGCGAACGGCAAATTCGTGATCGGNGCGCTGTTTCGCCGTGAGCGGGAACTGCCCGGCCCGAAATTGCAGATNTCNTCGGACGCTGCCGCAGCACTTGGCATTCTGGCGGGCGCCCCGGCCCCGCTGAACGTNACCGCCCTGCGCCGCGAGGAAAGCGCCGCCTCTGAGGAGAGCTTTGAGGCGGAAAACACCGGCGATGCNGCNGGCACGCTTGCCGCCCCTGCCCCCGTGACGGCCACGGCGTTGGAGCCTGCCGCGACNGCGTCGGCCAGNACAGCGGCCNATTCTNCGGCCACCGNCACAGCCAGCACCACCCCGGCGGCCAAACCGCCAGTCNCNGNGGCCCCGAAACCGGCGCGAACGGCGAGCGGNGCCAAACTGTCCAAACCCTTCGTGCAACTGGGCATCTTCAGCGTTGAGGCCAATGCCACCCGCACCGCCAAACAGATGCGCGGCGCGGGCATGGTGCCCACCGTCAAGCAAAGCGCGATCAACAACAAACCCTTCTGGCGCGTGGTNATCGGCCCCGCCACCAGCCAATCCGAACTCGACGCCCTTCTNAANAAGGTCAAAGCTGNGGGCTTTACCGACGCCTACGCCGTGTCGAACTGACAAACCGGAGGAAATGCTTCCTATGATCCGCCTTTTTGCTGCCGCCGTGGCGCTGGTGCTGACGNTCCAGCCTGCCGCNGCCTTCGATACCCGCGCCACNGCNGCCTATGTGCTGGACCAGACCACCGGCACCGTGCTGCTGGCCAAAAACGCGGATGAGCCGCTGCCGCCTGCGTCGATGTCCAAACTCATGACGCTCTACATGGCCTTTGAGGCCGTGGAACGCGGCAAGCAGAACGGCGGGCTCGACCTNGTGGAAAAACTGCCCGTGTCGGANCATGCCATGTCCTATGGCGGCTCGACCATGTTTCTCGACACTACGGACCGCGTCTCTGTCGANGACCTGATCCGNGGCATCATCGTGCTNTCGGGCAACGACGCCTCTGCCGTGATCGCCGAGGCGCTGAGCCCNGATGGCACNGAATACGGCTTTGCCCGGCTGATGACACAGCGCGCGCAGCANATGGGNATGACCAANTCNACCTTCGCCAACTCCAACGGNTGGCCGCAGGCGGGGCATCTGATGTCNGTGCGTGACCTCGGTCTGCTGGCGAACCGGATCATCTCGGACTACCCGCAGTTCTACCCGCTCTTTGCCGAGCGCGAGTTCGCCTTTGATGGCCGCGCGCCACAGAACAAGAGCAACCGCAACCCTCTGCTGGGTCTCGGCATCGGCGCTGATGGGCTGAAGACCGGGCACACCAATGAAGCGGGCTATGGNCTNGTCGGTTCGGCTAAACAGGGNGACCGCCGGGTGATCTTTGTGCTNTCGGGCCTCGACAGCGCCGCTGCCCGCGCGCAGGAGGCTGAATCGGTGGTCAATTGGGCCTTCCGTCAGTTCACACAGCGCGATCTGGGCGCGGCGGGCAGCCGTATNGCCGAGGCGCCTGTGGCCCTTGGCACGACCCAATCGGTCGGGCTGGAACTGAAGGACGATCTGTCGATGCTCGTGCCCGTCACCGGCGGGGATGAGATCGAGGCCGAGGTAATCTACACCGGCCCGTTCCAAGCGCCGATCAGCAAGGGCGACGAATTGGGCGAACTGGTGGTCGACCGGGGCGAATTGCCCGCCATGCGCGTGCCGCTGGTGGCCTCCGCCTCCATCGCGCCGGGGGGGTTCATGGTTAAAATGACCGCCGCCGCGCTGCATNTGATGAACCGCCTTAACGCNGGGCCNCANGCCGNCCCCGAAGTGGANGNGGAAGCGGAAGCTTCGTGACNANNNNAGANAAGNCCCGCNCGNCGGGNNTNTTNGTNACNTTTGAAGGCATCGACGGGTCCGGCAAATCCACCCAAGCGCGGCTTTTGGCAGACCATCTGACAGCGCAGGGCCATGACGTGGTACTGACCCGCGAACCGGGCGGCAGCCCGGGGGCCGAGGAAATNCGNGCGCTNGTNTTGCANGGNGANCCNGACCGCTGGTCGGCGCAGACGGAAATCCTGCTNTTNACCGCCGCCCGCCGCGANCATCTNGANCGNACCATTCGCCCCGCGCTNGANGCNGGNAAGNTCGTNATCTGCGACCGTTTNGCNGANAGCACGCGGATGTATCAGGGCCTNTCNCGCGGNGATCTGCGGCAGATGGTGGACGATCTGCATGCGCTGATGATCGGTGTGGAGCCTGATCTGACCATCCTGATCGACATGGACCCGGCAAACGGTCTCGAACGCGCCTTGTCGCGCCAGACGGCAGAAGAACGTTTCGAGGATTTCGGCGTCGAGCTTCAGGCCAAGATGCGGGCGGGCTTTCTAAGCCTTGCCGAGGAATTCAGCGACCGTTTCCAAGTGATCGACGGGGGCCGCGATATTGACAGCGTTGCGCGTGATGTAATCACGACCGTGACCGCCCATTTGGGCTGATCGCCCTGCCCGCTTCCCTCTGCGGCGAAACATGCTAGACCGAGACCATGACAGACGACGCCCCCCAGCCAGACCGTGTGGAAGGTGCCCGCCACCCGCGTGACACGCCGAAACTGATCGGCCAAAGCGCAGCCGAGGCTGCCTTTCTCGACGCTTTCAACAGCGGCAAATTGCACCACGCATGGATGCTGACCGGCCCGCGCGGTGTGGGCAAGGCGACGCTGGCATGGCGCATCGCGCGGTTTCTTTTAGCCACGCCTGACCCGGACGACGGCATGTTTGACCTTCCCCCGGCTGAAACGCTGGACATTGACTCCGAACACCCCGTCGCCCGCCGCGTGGCCGCTGGGGCCGAAGCGGGGCTGAAATCCGTGACCCGCACCATCAACCCCGACACCAAGCGGATGCGCAAGCAAATCGTGGTGGACGACATCCGCGCGCTGAACGGATTCTTCCAAATGTCCGCCGCCGATGGGGGCCGCCGCGTGGTCATCATCGACGACGCCGATGAGATGAACCCCAACGCTGCCAATGCGCTCTTGAAGATGCTCGAAGAGCCGCCCGAGCGGGCGATCCTGCTGCTGCTGAGCCACCAGCCCTCCAGCCTGCTGCCCACCATCCGCTCGCGCTGCCGCACGCTGCGGCTTGGCACGCTTGACGCGGACCAGATGGCCGAGGCGCTGGCCGGGTCCGGTGTGGAGGTCGAAGGCGACCCCGGCGCACTGTCCGAGCTTTCCGGCGGCTCTGTCGGCGGGGCGCTGCGCCTGTCGCTGATGGGTGGGGTCAAGACCTATGCCGATCTTGTGGGGCTGATCTCCTCGCTGCCGCAACTCGACCGGGGCCGCGCCATCAAACTGGCCGAAGCCGCAGCACAGCGCGGAGCCGAGGCCAAGCTCGACCTGCTTTTTACCCTGCTCGATCTGCTGCTGGTGCGTCTGGCACGCACCGGGGCCACCGGTGCGCCGCCCGCGCGCGCCGCCTGCCCCGATGAGATCGCCGTGCTGCAACGCCTTTCGCCCAGCCCCGCACAGGGCCGCGCTTGGGCCGATGCCGCGCAACAGATATCCGACCGCGCCCGCCACGGGCTGGCGGTGAACCTTGACCCTGCCGCGCTGGTCCTAGATACCCTGCGGCAAATAGGCCAGACGGCGCCGCGATAGCCGAAAGGACAGCATGACCGACACGCCCCACATCACTGACAGCCACTGCCACCTCGACTTCGAGAGCCTTGCCGCCGACCTGCCCGGCGTCATCGCCCGCGCAGGTGACGCAGGCGTCACACGGATGGTCACCATCTGCACCCGGCTGAAGAACGAGCCGAGCGTGCGGGCCATCGCCGAAGCGCATGATCCGGTGTTCTACGCCGCGGGCACCCACCCGATGTCCGCCGCCGAAGAGCCGCTCACCTCGGTCGATGAGCTGCTCTCCCTGACCCAGCACCCCAAGATGGTCGGCATCGGTGAGACTGGCCTCGATTACCACTACACCGCCGAGAGTGCCGAGGTGCAGAAGACCTCCCTCCGCATCCATATCGCTGCGGCGCGGGAAAGTGGCCTGCCGTTGATCATCCACGCCCGCGATGCGGATGACGACATGGCCCGCATCCTGCGCGAGGAACATGCGCAAGGTGCCTACTCCTGCGTGATGCATTGCTTCTCCTCCTCCGCTGAACTGGCGCGTGCTGCGCTTGATCTGGGGTTCTACCTGTCGATGTCCGGCATCACCGCCTTCTCCAAATCGCAGGATCTGCGCGACATTTTCGCTGCCGCCCCGCTCGACCGTATTCTGGTGGAAACCGACGCGCCCTATCTCGCGCCGCCCCCGCATCGGGGCAAGCCGAATGAGCCTGCCTTCACCGCCCATACCGCCCGCCGCGGGGCTGAGACCTTCGGCCTCGACTACGCCGATTTCGCGGCCCGCACGCAGGCGAATTTTGAGCGTCTCTTCGCGAAAGCCGCCGCTTGGGAGCCCGCGCGCTGATGGCTGAGCTGCGGGTGACCATATTGGGCAGCGGCTCTTCCGGGGGTGTCCCGCGTATCGGCGGCCACTGGGGGGATTGCGACCCGAATGAGCCCAAGAACGCCCGCCGCCGCTGTTCGATCCTTGTGGAGCGGGTGACGGAGGCAGGCATTACCACCGTATTGATCGACACCTCCCCTGACATGCGCAGCCAACTTCTCGACGCGGGCGTCGGGCGGCTTGATGCGGTGATCTATACCCATGCTCATGCGGACCACGTGCACGGGCTGGATGACCTGCGCATGGTCGTGATGAATATGCGCGCGCGGCTGCCGGTCTGGGCCGATGCGCCCACGCGGGACGCGCTGATTGAGCGCTTTGGCTATGCTTTCGTGCAGCCCGAATGGTCGAGCTATCCGCCCATTCTCGACATGCATGACATCACCGGCGAGGTCCGCATCGACGGCCCCGGCGGCACGCTCAAATTCGCGCCCTTTACCGTGACCCACGGCAATATCGACGCGCTTGGCTTTCGCTTTGACGATATCGTCTATTTGCCCGACGTCTCGGCCATCCCCGAGGACTGCTGGCCGATGATGGACAACCTGCGCTGCTGGATCGTCGATGCGCTGCGCCGTGACCCGCATCCGACCCATAGCCATTTGGCACAGACATTGGAGTGGATCGACCGGGTGCAGCCAAATACGGCTGTGCTGACCAATCTGCATAACGATCTTGATTACCAGACCCTTGCCGCTGAGACAGCCGCGCACATTCAACCGGCCTATGATGGGCTGACCCTGCATTTCCCCCTCTGACGAGGCATTCCGCGCTTTTTAAAGGCCATATTCGTGCAAACTCTTTTAGACGTCATCCTGCCGGTCTTTCTGGTCATCGGATTTGGGTATGTCGCCGTCTGGCGCGGGCTTTTCCCCGTCTCCGGCATCGATGGGGTGATGAAGTTCACCCAGAATTTCGCCATCCCCTGCCTGCTGTTCCAAGCCATTGCCCGCATTGACCTTTCCAGCAGCTATGATCCGCGTCTTCTGAGCAGTTTTTACGGCGGTGCGGCGCTGTGTTTTGCGCTTGGTATCCTCGGTGCGCGGGTGCTCTTCCGCCGCGATTGGGAGGACAGTGTGGCGATCGGGTTCTGTTGCCTGTTTTCGAACTCGATCCTCTTGGGCCTGCCGATCACCGAACGCGCCTATGGGCCAGAGGCGCTGGCCGGGAACTATGCGATCCTGTCGTTCCACGCGCCCTTTTGCTATGGTTTAGGCATCACGGTAATGGAATTCGTGCGCAACCGCGGGCAATCGGGCCTGTCGTTGCTGCGCAATGTCAGCCGCGCGATGTTCCGCAACGCGCTGGTGATTGCGATTCTTGGTGGATTTGCCGTCAACCTCAGCGGCTTGCCGATCCCCGGCGTGGTGGATGACGCGCTGTCGCTCATCGTCCGCGCCGCCCTGCCTGCCGCGCTCTTCGCGCTTGGCGGGGTGCTGCTGCAATACAAGCCCGAAGGAGACATGAAAGCGATCCTCATGGTCTGCGCCATCGCCCTTTTGGTGCATCCCGCGCTGGTCTGGAGTTTCGGCACCATGCTGGCCTTGCCGCAGGCCGGTTTCCGGTCCGGCGTGCTGACGGCGGCCATGGCACCGGGGTTCAACGCCTATATTTTCGCCAATATGTACGGCCGCGCGCGCCGTGTGGCGGCCAGCTCGGTACTGATCGCGACGGGCAGTTCGATTTTGACGGTATGGCTTTGGTTGACGGTTCTGGGCTGAACGAAAGCGTCCGCGAAAAGCTTGAAATATCCGTCATTTAGGAGGGGAATTGGTGCGGGTGAAGGGACTCGAACCCCCACGCCATAGGCGCCAGAACCTAAATCTGGTGCGTCTACCAATTCCGCCACACCCGCACTGCACCAACCGGTGCCCGCGCTGATTAGCAAACCCGCGCGGCAGATGCGAGAGCAAAAAAGCACAAGACATTAACCAGATGTTTGCATATGGTTGGTGATACCTGAGGCAGGTACAATAGAAAGAGACGCCCATGAAACCGAATACGGTCGGGTGCGTAGGCGACAACGATCGCCATGGGGGGCAGTTTTCCCCATTTGCTGCGCTGGACACCGGTCTTGTGCAGGGCGCCCTTATTCTGACGCTGGACGGTGAAATCCCGGTTGAGTTCCTCTCGGTCGGGGATCGGGTCATCACGCGCGACAGTGGCTTTGCCAAAATCCTTCATATTCAACGCACGACCCGCAAGGTGCGGCGCATCGCGCTGGCGGCAGGATCGCTGGGCCACACGCGGCCCGAACGCGATGTGCAACTCGCCGGGGATCAGATGCTGCTGGTGCGCGACTGGCGCGCACGGGCGCTTTTTAACTCCGAACGCGCCTTGGTCGCAGCGCGCGCATTGGTTGACGAGGAATTCATCACTGATCTGGGTGAGGAAGAGACGACGTTGATCCAGATTTTCTGCAACGGTCCGCATATCATCTATGCCGATGGGCTGGAGCTTGGCACCGCCGACGCCGCCCGCGCCCGCGGCGCGGTGCTGCACGCCGCTTAAACCCCCAACTCGCGCAACACCTGTGGCATCAGGTCCGCCAGGTCCTCAGCAATCAACCCCGGCCCGTGCTGTAACGCCGCCTGCGCATGCATCCATGTGGCGAGGGTGGCCGCCTCTACCGGTGCGATCCTCCGCGCGAGCAGGCCGGTAATAAGCCCCGCCAGCACATCGCCCGCCCCTGCAGTGGCCAACCACGGCGTCGCACGGTCTTGGGTCGCATGGTGACGCCGCAGGTCCCCCTCTGGCGTGGCGATGATCGTCTCGGGCCCTTTCAGCAAGATCACGCACCCAAACCGCGCGGCCGCATCCCGGGTAGCCTGCGCTTTTGCGCCCGGCCCCTCAGCTTTGGCGGCCTCCGCCAGATCGGGAGCGAGCCGGGCGAACTCTCCCATATGGGGGGTTAAAACGCAGCCGGGGTGAAGGGCGGCGCGCAGATCAGCGTCTTGTGACAGCAAGGTAATCGCATCGGCGTCCAGAACAACTTGGGGCGCGGCAAGTGCGGCCTTGACCATTTCCGCCGCACGCGCCCCCAATCCCAAGGCGGGACCAAGACAAAGCGCGTTAATCCGGCTGTCTTTCAACGCCTCCGACAACGCCGCGCCATCCGCCACCCTTTGAAGCATGATCGCCGTGACCTGCATCGCTGTTTCAAGCTGCGCCGCTGGCGGCACGCCCAATGTCACAGCCCCGGCGCCGACCCTCAGTGCCGCGCGCGCTGCCATCCGTGCTGCACCTGTCCGGCCCGGCCCGCCGGACAGGATCAACGCATGGCCGTGGTCGTATTTATGCCCCGGCTGCTTGCGCAACAGTGCAACATCAAGGCTCTCGCGGGTGATCTCGGAAATGGTCATGCATAGGGTTCTAGCAAGCACCACACGAAGGTACAGCCCGAGTCCGATTCATCACCGCCTATTTTTTAGGCGTAGCGCCCAAATTCTCAGCGCCCCTTGGCAAATGCATCCGCCGCGCCATGTTACCCCCTGCCCGGCGCTGGACGTTACGCGGGCAGGATGCTCTGTCGAAACCAGAGCATAAATGCGCGGGAATTGTCAGGGGAATACCATGAAAAAGATCGAAGCCATCATCAAGCCGTTCAAACTCGACGAAGTCAAAGAAGCCCTTCAAGATGTGGGCGTTCAAGGCCTCAGCGTGATTGAAGTAAAAGGCTTCGGCCGTCAAAAAGGCCACACCGAACTCTACCGTGGTGCGGAATATGTCGTAGATTTCCTTCCCTAAGTGAAGGTGGAAGTGGTATTGGATGACGATCAGGTCGATGCCGCTATTGAGGCCATCGTCGACGCCGCCAAAACGGAGAAAATCGGTGACGGCAAAATCTTCGTTTCCCCTGTAGAACAAACAATTCGCATCCGTACCGGTGAATTCGGTTCAGACGCACTTTGACATCGGCCTTCGGGCCCAGACTACGAATAGACCATAAAGGACCTACACGATGGATACCCAGGAATTCCTGAGCAAAATCAAAGATGAAGGCATCGAATATGTCGACATCCGCTTCACTGACACCCGCGGCGCCTTGCAGCACGTTACCATCGTAAGCGATCTGGTCGACGAAGATTTCCTCGAAGAAGGCTTCATGTTCGACGGCTCGTCCATCGCAGGTTGGAAAAGCATCGAAGCCTCCGANATGAAGCTGATGCCNGANGTCAGCACCGCCTATGTCGANCCCTTCTATGCAGAAACCACGATCTGTCTGCATTGCTCCATCGCCGAGCCCGACACCGGCGAAAGCTATGAGCGTGACCCCCGCGGCACCGCCGAAAAAGCCGAAGCCTATCTGCGCTCCTCCGGCATCGGCGACAATGCCTACTTTGGCCCCGAGGCCGANTTCTTCCTTTTCGACAACGTCAAGTTCTCGAACCAGATCAANAAGGTATCTTACGAAGTTGACGCNTCCGACGGCTCGTGGAACTCCGANACCGANTATGAAATGGGCAACATGGGNCACCGNCCGGGCCTCAAGGGCGGCTACTTCCCGGTGAACCCGGTGGACGAAGCNCAAGACCTGCGCGCCGAGATGCTTTCGACGATGAAGCGCCTTGGCATGAAGGTCGACAAGCACCACCACGAAGTTGCGTCCTGCCAGCACGAACTGGGTCTGATCTTTGGTGANTTGACCGAACAGGCGGACGAAATCCAGAAATACAAATACGTGGTCCACAACGTGGCNCATGCCTATGGCAAGTCGGCCACCTTCATGCCCAAGCCGATCTTTGGCGACAACGGCTCTGGTATGCACGTNAACATGTCGATCTGGAAAGACGGCAAGCCGCTGTTTGCNGGNGACAAATACGCCGACCTNAGCCAAGAAGCGCTGTGGTTCATCGGCGGCATTCTGACCCACGCCAAATCGCTNAACGCCTTCACCAACCCGACGACCAACAGCTACAAGCGTCTGATCCCGGGTTTTGAAGCCCCCGTNCTGCGCGCCTATTCCGCGCGNAACCGGTCGGGCTGCGTGCGTATCCCATGGACCGAAAGCCCCAAAGCCAAGCGCGTTGAGGCCCGTTTCCCCGATCCGGCGGCGAACCCCTANCTGGCCTTCTCGGCCCTCTTGATGGCTGGCCTTGACGGCATCAAGAACAAGATCGATCCGGGCGAGGCGATGGACAAGAACCTCTATGACCTGCCCGCAGAAGAGCTGGCGGACATCCCGACAGTGGCCGGNTCGCTGCGCGAAGCGCTNGACGAACTGTCCAAGGACATGGACTACCTGCTGGCCGGTGACGTGTTCACCCGCGACCAGATCGANGGCTATATCGGGCTGAAGATGGAAGAGGTTCTGAAATTCGAACAGACCCCACACCCCGTCGAATTCGGCATGTACTACAGCTGCTGATCCANCCCCGCCCTACCGGGCGATTGGNGAAATTAGAAAGGGCGCGGTTCATTCCGCGCCCTTTTGNATGCCNNNNCNCCCCGGAACAGAGCNTCCCGTGCCGCGTTGGCTTGGCAGAGCAGCGAGAGAGGGGTGCGNATCATGGCCGANGATTCAACGGCGCTNACGGATGTTGTTGACGAGCTGAAANANGCCTCCCNNGGGAAAGACACCGTTGAAGTCGGCCANTTGATCGACGCGCTAGACCAACGGGGCTACGGCCCTGCCCTTGCTGTCATTCCGCTGATGGAGCTTACCCCCTTGGGCGGCATTCCCGGTTTCCCAACCGTTCTGGCGCTGTTGGTCGGCATCCTCGCGTTGCGGCTGCTGCTGGGCTATGAGCATTTTTGGGCNCCGAACTGGCTGCGCGAACGATCTCTGAAATCCGAAAAGGTGTTAAAGTCGGTNGAGTGGCTGCGGCCCGTGTCCGAATGGATNGACGACAAGTTGCATGCCCGGCTGTCCCGCTTTGCNGGCCCCACCGGTCAAAAGGTCGCCTGTGTCGTNATCCTTTGCCTTTGCNTCTCCGTCCCGCCGCTTGANGTGGTGCCCTTTGCCACCTCGGCNCCGATGATCGTGATCTCAATCTTCGGGCTGGCGCTGCTCTANCGTGACGGCCTGCTGATGTTGCTGGCCTTNATNGGGGCGGGTATCGCGGGNTTTGCGGGNGCGTCCTATTTTCTGGGCGGCTGACCGCAACCNGCCCCACCATCGCCATAAAAGGGCCACAGGACCTAAGCAATCTTTAACGAGACCCTGCAAAGGAAGCAGATAAGATGGCGANTTCCACGACGACNTTCANCGAGCGGCTGACCCGCATNGAACAGCGCGCAAAACGCGCGGANGGCAAGCACCGCCGCGCCAAACGCAGCCGAAAAGGGCTGATGTTTCTGGTGACCCTCGGTNTGCTGTTCGGCGGGGCGAGTTTTGCNCAAGATNGCGCCCCGCAGGTCAATGCNTGGGCAGGCACCGCGATCGAATATNTCCGCGCNCTGCTGCCGCGCTNNGGGTCAAAGATTTTACCTTNCCTTCNNCAACTNAGTTGAACNGTTGTCCANANGGGCTAACCTCTGATCGGCACANAGACGCAGAGGGTCAAACTCATGTTCAAATCACTTTTCACCACCACCGNGGCCATCTGCACCTTTATGGCCGCGCCCGCATTGGCAGCCCAATGCGGCAATACGGCNNATGGCTTTGANGCNTGGAAAGGCGCNTTCGCCCAAGAGGCCCGCGCCGCCGGAGTAGGCCAGNGCGGANTGGATGCCTTGGCCAGCGCCCGCTACGCCAATGGGACNATCGCCGCTGACCGGAACCAGAAATCCTTCAAATATTCCCTGTCCAAGTTCATGCAGGTGCGCGGCGCGGATACGATCGTGGCCCAAGGTCGCAAGCGCAAGGCCCGCAGCGCGGGGCTCTTTAACGCGCTAGAGCAGCGCTATGGCGTGCCCGCGGGGGTTTTGCTGGCGATCCACGGGATGGAAACGGGCTTTGGCGGTTTCATGGGCAATAGCGCGGTCGTCTCGGCGATCACCACGCTGGCCTATGATTGCCGCCGCTCCGACTTTTTCGTGCCCCATGCCATCGGTGCCTTGAAGCTGGTGGACCGCGGCGCGATCACGCCCAACACCCAAGGCGCGAAACACGGTGAGCTTGGCCACACCCAATTCCTGCCCGGCAACGCGCTGACCTATGGTGTCGATGGCAATGGTGACGGCCGCGTGGATTTCTATAACGAAGTCGACGCGCTCGCCTCGACCGCCAATTTCCTGCGCCAGAAAGGCTGGCAGCCGGGGGCTGGCTATCAGGAGGGGCAGCCAAACTTCCGCGTCATTCAGGCGTGGAACGCGGCGGGTGTCTATCAAAAGGCCATCGCCATCATGGCCAGCCGCATCGACGGCTAAGAACCACTTAACCTTTGTTAAGACGCGGCGCGTCCCCTTGGGGCGCGCCGCTTGCGTTTGTGGGCTCGGNGGGCCTCTGAGCCCGTTTAATTCCCACAGGTCAACGGGTTCCCTNCAATCTTTTGNCCCGTCTGGGGAACCGCCCGCANCGTCAGTCGTTGGACTGTAGATAAGATAATTNCTGCAGACGAATGGAGGGACCCATGCACGGAATTTTCTACCTCATCGGCCTGATCGTGGTCGTTCTCGCGATCCTGAATCTCGTATTTTAAAGGAGGTCACCATGCCCGACGACAAAAACACACAGACCCAAAGCGCCGCCGCNAAAGAGCAGGCGACCGCTGCAAAAGACAAAGCCNNCGCTGCCGCCNGCAGTGCTGCCGAGAGCGCCAAGGCACAGGCCCGGGACGTGGCCGACACNGTATCTGCNGAAGCCACNAACTACGCCTACCAAGCGCGTGACACCGCCGCCGACGAAGTCAAAGGCGTCGCATCCGCACTGCGCACCGCAGCCGATGAGCTGCGCAGCGGCTCNCCGCAGGAGCGCAGCTTTAGCCAACTCGCCGATGGCCTTGCCGATGTTTCCGACACGATGCGCGACAAAGATCTGGGCGANATGATGGGCGACCTCAATGGCTTTGCCAAGCGCAACCCGCTGGTCTTCCTNGGTGGCGCTGCCCTTCTGGGCTTTGTGGCGACCCGCTTTGCCAAAGCGTCCAGCGACCGGCCTCAGGGCGGCTATGGNGGCAGCGGCGTCGAATATGACGACGACGACCGTATCGACCGGCCCATGCCCGGCACGCCGCCCACAGGCGCCGCAAGCACCGTGCCCGGCCGCACCGCCGCACAGCCGACCCCGCAGCCTGCCGCGCCCAACGTCGTAACAGGAGAGAAAGCATGACCACCGAAAGCAATAAATCCGCCGGGAGCCTGCTGACCGAAGCACTCTCCCACGTCAGTTCNCTGATGCGCAAAGAGGTCGATCTGGCCCGCGCCGAAGTGAACGAGAACCTGAAACATGCGGGCGTGGCCATNGGNCTGATNGTCGGCGCCGTGGTTGTNGCCCTCACTGCACTGAACGTGCTGAGCGCNGCCCTCGTNGCCGCGCTGACCGAAGCNGGCATCGCNGCTGGCTGGTCNGCCGTGATCGTNGGCGTTCTTCTNGCCATCGTCGCCTATGTGATGGTCCAGAAAGGCACCAATGATCTGAAACTCAGCAGCCTTGCGCCGACCCGCACCGCCAAAAACGTCAAGCGTGACGCAGCAACCATGAAGGAGGTCTACGATGACAAATGACTCCAGAAACCCCGAAGAAATTGAACGCGAAATCGAACGGGAGCGNGCCGGTCTGGCCGATACGCTGGACGATTTGCAAGACCGCTTCTCGGTCGAAGGCATCGCGCGNCAGTTTTCTGACCAGTTCCGCGANCANGGCGGCGACTGGGGTCGCTCCATCTCTGACGCGGCCAAGCGCAACCCNGTTGCTCTGGCGCTGACNGGNGCTGGTCTGGCGTGGATGATGTTCGGCAGNGGCAACAGCCGNGACCGCCGTGGCTACGAAGGGCTGGACCGCGACCGCGCACATCCCGTNCCGGTGCCGGTNACNAACACCGAAAANCGTCCCGCCGTNCGNGACGCAGGCCGCTCCTCCGCCCCCGCAAGCGCCTANGCNTCCAGCTATGGCTCCGAGCGTGGNGCAGGTGACAATGTGCCCGCATGGGCNCGTGACGTGCACCATGACGACGATGACAGCCGTGGNTTGGGCGANCGTGCCCGCTCTGCCGCTGGTAGCGTAAAGGGGGCCGCAGGCTCCGCCGCGAGTGGTGTGTCNGGTGCCGCAGGCTCNGCCGCCGGTAGCGTCAAAGGCGCTGCAAGCTCGGCTGCTGGTCGTGCCCGCTCTGCCGGGTCGTCGGTTGCCAGCGGTGCCCGCTATGCCCGTGANCGCGCGTCTTATGGTGCAAGCTCTGCCGTNGACAGCATCCGCANCACCGCCAGNGGCGCCGCCCATAGCGTGCGTGACAGCGCCAATGCNGCCAANGAGCGTGCCCATGTGCTGCGCGACCGTNTGTCGGAAGGCACCGAGAACATGACCGCCGAAGCGCGTGAGCGCATCGTGATGGCCCGTGCTCGTGCCGTNGATGCGTGGAATGCCGGTGGNCGCTATGCCCGTCAGGGCGGTGAGCGTGCCTCGGACATGTTCGAAGAGCATCCGATGGTCGCTGGTGCNTTGGCNCTCGCAGTNGGTGCCGCCATNGGTGCNGCCNTGCCCCGCAGCCGCACCGAAGACNCCTATCTGGGCGAGCACAGCGATGCGCTNTTNAACGAAGCCGAGCGTATCTACGTGGAAGAGCGTGACAAGCTGAGCAAAGTNGCCAAGGCCGCNACGGATGAGGCAGGCAAAGTCTTGAAAGAGACGAAAGCCAACGCCGACGCCGCAGCCGACGAAGAGACCGCCGCCGACGCCGCCGTGAAAAAGGCCAAGGAAAGCGGTCANCGCGTTGCAGATGCTGCCAAAANCGAAGCCGACAAGCAAAAGCTCGGCGACGTGAAGAGCTAAGCGATACCATTGCCCGCTCCCGGCANCCGGGGGTGGGCNCCTTTTTTACGACAATAATTGCAAGTCAGAGGTACGATTATGGCGCGCGGACGTGAAGCGGAAACGCCGATGGANATACCGGCCCCCGGATGGAAAGACATCCTGTTTCGGGTCAAGGANGAAATCGCCGCCGATCACGTGTCGCTCGTTGCCGCCGGTGTNGCCTTTTANGCGCTGCTGGCGATTTTTCCCGCNGTTACCGCGCTGATGGCGCTGGCCGGGCTGGTGATGGAGCCTGCNCAGGTCACNGCCCAGCTTGAAGCNCTGACAAACCTCATCCCCAAAGANGCCGCCACCATCATTCTCGATCANGCCGTTGCTGTNACCGGATCGGAAGAGACCGGGCTCGGCTGGGCCTTTCTCNTCGGTCTGGGNCTNGCNCTCTATTCNGCCTCCAAGGGCGTNGGCAGCCTGATGGAAGGTCTCAACGTGGCCTATGATGAGAATGAAACCCGCGGTTTCGTCACCAAACTGATCTGGACACTGGGCCTCACCGTGATGCTGATNGGTGTGCTGCTCTTGGGTCTTGCCGCGACGCTGGCGGTGCCTGCGGTNGTNGCNTTCCTCGCCCTGCCGGATTGGGTTGAGACATTGCTCACCTATGGCAGTTGGGTATTGCTGGCCGCGCTCACAACGCTCGCGCTGGCCGTGCTTTACCGCTATGGCCCCGCCCGCGATGANGCAGAGTGGAAATGGCTCACCCCCGGCTCNGTCATCGCCTGCATCCTGTGGATCGTCGCCTCNGTCGGNTTTTCGATCTANGTCAGCAACTTCGGCAGCTATAACGAGAGNTTCGGCAGNATGGCCGGGGCGATNATCCTGCTGATGTGGCTGTGGATTTCGGCCTTCATNGTGCTCTTGGGGGCCGAGTTCAANTCNGAAATGGAAGCCCAGACCCGTAAGGACAGCACCACCGGTCCAGANGAGCCGATGGGCCACCGCGACGCGGTNAAGGCCGANAGGCTGGGCCGCGCCAAGGGTAAATAGGNGGGNATCCAATGGCACCGCGCGCACTCTGGAAAGGTCAGCTTCGCCTGTCGTTGGTGTCGATCCCGGTCGAGATATTCTCGGCCACCAAGACCAGTTCCAANGTCTCTTTTCGGCAGATNCACAAACCCTCGGGCAAGCGGGTGCGCTATGAGAAATCCGTGCCCGGCATCGGGCCGGTCAAGGCNGAGGATATCGTCAAAGGCTATGAGGTNGGCAGCGACGAATATATCCTGCTCGATCCTGANGAGGTCGATGAGATCAANCTGGAGACNAAAAAGACCTTTGAGTTGGTGCAATTCGTCGANGCCTGCGAAATCTCTCCGCTTTATTTTGACAAACCNTATTACATCACTGCCTNTGACGATCTGGCCCAAGATGCCTACCGCGTGGTNCGCGACGCGCTGCGCCAAGCGGGCAAGGTGGGNTTGGGGCAGGTCACCATGCGCGGCAAGGAATATCTGGCCTGCGTCAAACCCTGCGGCGACGGGCTGCTGATGGAGACGCTGCACTACGCCGATGANNTGCGCGANGCNGATGAGATTTTCACCGATATCGAAGATGAGAAGACNGACAAAGACCTGCTCGATGTGGCGACATCGCTGATCGACAAGAAAACAGCCCCCTTCGACGCCTCCGCCTATACCGACAAATANGCCGAGGCGATGCAAAAGCTNTTGGNTGCGAAGGTGAAGAACAAGNAAACCCCGCGCGTGCAAACCGGNGATGACGGCCCTGCCGAGGGCGAGAATGTCATAGACCTGATGGGCGCGTTGAAAGAGAGCCTGAAGGAAGCNGGCGGTAAANCCNGCGCCAAGAAGAAGGCGCCGCGCAAGAAGGCNTCGTGATGGCCAAANNNCCCGACAGGCTTGCCNNNTATAACGCCAAGCGCGATTTNNAGNNGACAGCCGAACCNCGTGGCCAGATNGGCAGCGGCGCGGGCCAAAGCTTNGTNGTCCANAAACANGANGCNACCCGCCTGCACTATGACTTTCGNCTTGAATGGGANGGGGTGCTGCTNAGNTGGGCNGTCACCAAAGGCCCCTCNCCCGACCCATCCGAAAAGCGTCTTGCCGTGCGGACAGAGGANCACCCGCTNGACTACGGCGGGTTCGAAGGGACGATCCCANAGGGGCAATATGGCGGCGGNACGGTGATGCTCTGGGACCGGGGCACTTGGATGCCGCAGGNCGATGTCGCCAAGGGGTTGAAGGACGGCAAGCTNAAATTCACGCTGCAAGGCCANCAGATGCAGGGCGGTTGGACNCTGGTGCGGATGCGGGGCCNGGAAAAGCGNGANAACTGGCTGCTGATNAAGGAGCGCGANGACTATGCCCGNGATNNGCCNGACGGNCTGACCAAGGGCACCGCCCGGTCNATCACCACNGGCCGCACCATGGCNGANATCGCCAAGGANNCCCCCGCGAAANANGTCGNNGACCCAGAGCCCCAANCGCANNGGCAAGANNCCCNGCCTTNGTCAAACCACANCTNGCCACNCTCGTNNNCGANGCGCCNGAGGGNGAGNANTGGATGCATGANACNAANTTCGACGGCTACCGCTGTCTNGTCTCNCTCGGCAAGGGCGGTGCGCGGCTCTATACCCGCTCGGGCAAGGATTGGACNGACAAATTCAACGGNCTTGGNCATGCTTTTGATCCGCTGCCCTGCGANCGCGCCNTGCTGGANGGAGAGGTCATGGCGGCCAAGATCAATGGCTCTGCGTTTTCATCGCTGCAAAAGGNGCTGAAAGAGGGGCATCCGCTGGTCTTTTACGCTTTNGATTTGCTGTCGCTTGATGGCGATGACTTNCGGNGNGAGGCNCAAAAAGACCGCCGCGCNCGTCTGGCAAAGTTNCTTTCCGGCGTGCCAGCGGGCGGGCCGTTGCGGCTGAGCGAACATGTTGTNGGTCATGGCCCCGAAGTCTTTGACCGCGCGTGCAAAGCCGGGGCNGAGGGGATCATCAGCAAACGTATCGACGCNCCCTACTCCGGCAGACGCAGCAAGAATTGGCTCAAGGTCAAATGCACCCGGCGGCAGGAATTCGTCATCATCGGCTATTCCCCNTCTGACAAAAAGGGCCGCGCCTTTGCNTCNCTNCTGTTGGGCAGNCATGAGGGGGGTGAATTNCGCTATAAAGGCCGTGTCGGCACGGGGTTTTCCGAAGNNGTGATGGCCGATCTTGCCCGTGCCATGACCGCCCGCAANACCCCGCCNGCCAGCGNCGTGCCAGCCGAGGTTGCGCGGGATGCCAAATGGGTCCGNGCCGATCTGGTGGCCGAGGTCGACTTTACCGAGTTCACCGCCGATGGCGTGATCCGCCACGGCAGTTTTNTGGGCNTGCGTCAGGACAAGGACGCCGCNCAAGTGACNTTGGAGGAACCGCAGGAGGAGCCGAAGATGGGCGATGACAGCAAGATCGGCGGCGTGCAGATCANCAACGCCGACCGCAAGGTTTTCCCCGATGCNGGNTGCACCAAGGGTGACGTGGCGCGGCATTACGCGCGTGTCGGCCCGCGNATGATTGAACTCATGGGCCATCGCCCTCTGTCGCTGTTCCGCTGCCCCTCGGGGATCGACGGGCAATGTTTCTTTCAAAAACACGACAGTGGCGGGATGCCTGATGCACTGTCNCGGGTNTCGATTGANNAAAGCGATGGCGACGCGGCGGATTANCTCTATGCCACGCGGCCCGAAAGCCTGATCGCGGCGGCGCAGATGGGCAGTCTGGAATATCATATCTGGGGCGCGCGGNTTGACCGGTTGGANCGCCCCGACCGGCTGGTCTTTGACCTTGACCCCGATGAGGGGCTGGACTGGCCCGANGTCCGCGCGGCAGCCTTTGAGCTGCGCGACGCNCTNNCGGCTCTGGGCCTGCAATCGGGTGCCATCGTCACCGGCGGCAANGGCGTGCACGTCTGGCTGGCCTTACGCCGGACACGCGGNTGGGAGACGGTCAAGCTNTTCTCCAAGACCTTTGCCCATGTCATGGCNGCGCAGAACCCTGATCGCTATGTCGCGACCATGTCCAAGGCCAAGCGCAAGGGCCGCATTTTCATCGATTGGCTGCGCAACGAACGCGGGTCTACGGCCATCGCGCCCTATTCCCTGCGCGCGCGCCCCGGTGCGCCGGTCGCCGTGCCGGTGACATGGGANGANTTGGAAAACCTCGACANTGCCAACGGGTTCCGCATGGGCGATATCGCCGCGCGGCTGGATCGGCCCTGCCCCGCGCTGGCGGTGCAAGACGATCTGCAATCGNTGACCGATGGGGTGATCNAGAAGCTGCAGGATTGGTCTGAAACCTAGCGGTTATCTTTCGCGCACNTGCACGGNCACAACACNGTGCCTCGGGTGAGATTGGCCGCGGAGGCCCGCGGCCANTCNAGTNTNACTGNCCGAGCGCTTGCCCCAGATCAGCACCAAGGTCTTCGACATCCTCAATCCCGACCGAGAGCCGCAGCAGCCCTTCGGGGATCCCGGTNTGCGGCTCAATCGTGTGGCGATGCTCGACAAGGCTTTCCACNCCGCCAAGCGACGTNGCGCGGTGGAAAAGCTNCAACCGCCCTGCCGCTTTCAGCGCCGCTNCNGCCCCGCCTTTGACGACAAATGACAACAGCCCGCCATAGCCCCCGCTCATCTGCNNNGCNGCAAGGGCNTGGCCGGGATGGTCCGGCAGGCCGGGNTACATCACCTGTTCNACCTGNGGGTGATCCGNCAGAAACTCNGCCAANNTCATGGCNTTGCGNGACATNTCGCGCATNCTGAGCGGCANGGTGCGCATNCCGCGNGCCAGCAACCACGCCTCCATNGGGCCGATCACNGCGCCNGCNTCGTTNCGGTCATCGCGGATCATCTGCCAGCGCGNNNCGCCNGCNTCATTGGTGGCNANNGANCCGGCCANNACGTCGGAATGGCCATTGATCCCNTTGGTNGCCGAATGCATNACNATATCCGCGCCATGCTCCAGCGGGTGGCTNAGCACNGGCGANGCCGCCGTGCTGTCGACNACCAGCGTCGCGCCCACCTCATGCGCNGCGGCGGCGGCNCCNGCGATATCGGTGATNCGNAGCCANGGGTTNGANGGGGTCTCGATCANACANAGGTCAGGCTTTTCGGCNCNGCANAGCGNGNNAAAGGCATCNAGATCNNNGGCGTCNACCTCATGCAGCGNAATCTGNCGNCGGNTGCAGAAATCNCGNATCCATTTCGTCGTGCCCCAGTAAATCTGGCTNTGCACCACCACNCNCGCGCCATTNGGCACGGTNCGNAAGACCGCNGCGATNGCNGCCATGCCCGAGGGGAAGATCAACGTCNCTTCGGCCCCTTCGAGCGCNTTCAGNATACGCTCCGCCACNCGGGTNTTTTCNTTNTGCGANCGCAGATAGACGTTNTCGGGNTTNACCAGNNCGTANTTCTCATCGCGCAGATAGGTGGTGGCNAATTGCACNGGCGGCACNACCCCGCCCGANGCNGGATCNANGGCNCCNGCGGCTTGGGCCGCGATGGTGGCAGGGTGCAGATTGNGNTTTGGGNGGCTGNGCCAAGTGNTGTTCTCCNACAGNTGTTTTANNCNAGTGGTATACAAAGCAACAAGCCGGNGCAAATGNGATCACGNNCAGTGCTTTCNCGTNACGCTTGGGTGAGCNGANNGCCGCNGCCCTTGATCCNNCGGNAGAANANGTCACCTTTGANGCACCCCAAACTGGAGCGCCCCATGGCCACNGAACGNATCACATTCCCCGGCCCGGATGGCACGGAACTGGCCGCCCGGCTGGACATGCCCGAAGGGCCGCATCTGGCGACNGCGCTGTTTGCGCATTGCTTTACCTGTGGCAAGGACATCCCCGCCGCGCGGCGTATCGCCGGGCGGTTGGCGGCGATGGGCATCGCCGTGCTGCGGTTTGATTTTACCGGGCTNGGCCATTCGGGCGGNGANTTTGAGAACACGTCTTTTTCNTCNAACGTCNACGACTTGATCGCNGCCTGCAGCTATCTATCGAGCCGCGACATGGCCCCGGCGCTGTTAATCGGTCATTCCCTGGGCGGAGCGGCGGTGCTGAAAGCCGCAGCGCAACTGGCCCATGTCAAGGCGGTCGCCACGCTCGGCGCGCCCTTCGATCCGGCCCATGTCACCCATAATTTCGCCGAGAGCCTGCCTAAGATTTCCGCCAAGGGCAGCGCTGAGGTCAACCTTGGCGGGCGGCCTTTCACGATCAGTCAGGGCTTTATCGACGATGTGCAGGGCGCCACCCTCGCCCCCGATATCGCCAGGTTAAAAGCCGCGCTGCTGGTGCTCCATGCCCCGCGCGATGAGATTGTAAGCATCGACAACGCGGGCCAGATTTTCTTGGCCGCGAAACATCCCAAAAGCTTTGTCACCTTAGACGATGCCGACCACCTGATCACCCGCGCGGGCGATGCCGAATATGCGGCAGAGATCATCGCCACATGGGCGGATCGCTATATGACGCTGAAACCCCCCGCCCCGCCCCCCGGCGCGCCGGAGGGGATCGTGCGCGTGACCGAAGCCGACGCCGATGGGTTCTTGCAAGACGTGAACGCAGGCCCCCACCACCACGCGCTGGCGGATGAGCCGCTGGCTTATGGCGGCACCAACCGGGGCATGTCGCCCTATGGGTTTTTGTCCGCAGGCTTGGGCGCTTGCACGTCGATGACGATCCGCATGTATGCCCGACGCAAGGGCTGGCCGCTGACGGGGGTGAGCGTCGATGTTTGCCACGACAAGGTTCATGCGCAGGACGCGGGCACCGGGGCTGCGGAGAAGATTGACACGTGGCGGCGGCGTATCCGGTTAGAGGGGGATTTGAGCGAGGAGCAGCGCCAGCGGTTGTTGGAGATCGCGGACAAGTGTCCGGTGCATCGGACGTTGGAGCGGAGTTCTACGGTAGTGACCGAACTGCTTTAGCTACAACATGTTTACCATCCCGGCCCGGAATCAAGCCGCAGGCGCCGGGCCATCGTCTGCCCGCCCGTCACGCCAAAGGCGTGTCAAAATCGGGCGGGCGCACCTTTGGTGCGACCGGGTAGGCGATTTGGTAAGGCTGGGCGTAACCTCGCGAGCGCACATCATGGTTGAGCCATAAAGTAGCACCGACCTACGTATGATCGCCGACCCGCGGGCAGGCGATGGCCCTCGTCACCCTCACCACCCCAGACTTGTCCTTAACCCCAAGTCAGTTTATGCCGCCCCTGACCTATCCCCTGTCCTAAAAAGGTGCGCGCATGATCCCCCGCTACTCCCGTCCCGATATGGTTGCCGTTTGGTCGCCGGAAACGAAATTCCGCATCTGGTTCGAGATCGAGGCCCATGCCTGCGACGCGATGGCCGATCTGGGCACGATCCCGCGCGAGAATGCCGACGCCGTGTGGAAAGCCAAAGACGTTGAATTCGACGTGGCCCGCATTGATGAGATCGAAGCCGTCACCAAACATGACGTCATCGCCTTCCTGACTCACCTGGCCGAACATGTCGGCAGCGACGAAGCGCGTTTTGTGCATCAGGGCATGACCTCCTCAGACGTGCTTGATACCTGTTTCAACGTACAACTGACCCGCGCCGCTGATCTGCTGCTTGTTGGCATGGACAAACTCCTCGCCGCGTTGAAGAAACGCGCGCTTGAGCATAAAGACACCGTCCGCGTGGGCCGCAGCCACGGCATCCACGCCGAGCCCACGACCATGGGCCTGACCTTCGCCCGCTTCTATGCCGAGATGGACCGCAACCGCGCCCGCCTTGTGGCAGCACGTGAAGAGATTGCCACCGGCGCAATCTCGGGCGCAGTCGGCACCTTCGCCAATATCGACCCGCGCGTCGAAGAGCATGTCTGTGAGAAACTGGGCCTCAACCCCGAGCCGATCTCGACCCAAGTGATCCCGCGCGACCGTCATGCGATGTTCTTTGCCACGCTCGGCGTCATTGCCAGCAGCATCGAAAACGTGGCGATTGAAATCCGCCACATGCAGCGCACCGAGGTGCTGGAAGGCGCGGAATTCTTCTCCATGGGGCAAAAAGGCTCCTCGGCCATGCCGCATAAGAAAAATCCGGTGCTGACCGAGAACCTCACCGGGCTTGCCCGTCTGGTGCGCATGGCTGTGGTGCCGGCGATGGAGAACGTAGCACTTTGGCATGAGCGCGACATCTCGCATTCCTCGGTCGAGCGCGGCATCGGCCCTGACGCCACCGTCACACTTGATTTCGCCCTGCACCGTCTGGCTGGCGTAATCGACAAAATGCTCGTCTTCCCCGACAACATGCTGGACAATATGAACAAATTCCCTGGCTTGGTCATGAGCCAGCGGGTGCTTCTGGCCCTGACCCAAGCGGGCGTGAGCCGTGAGGATGCCTATTCCATGGTGCAGCGCAACGCGCTGAAAGTCTGGGAAGAACGNCTTGATTTCCGCGAATTGCTGCTGGCCGATGAAGAGGTCGTCGCGGCCTTGGGCGAAGATGGCATNAACGANAAATTCGACATGGGCTATCACACCAAACATGTCGACACGATCTTCAAGCGCGTCTTCGGCGCGTGATGCGANCATCGTAATGCTTTGAGATTGGCGCGGACGGGTGTACCCTGTCTGCGCCTGTCAAAGGAGCAAACGACATGAAACTCGCACTGACACTCGGCGCCCTCATGGCGCTNNCGGCCCCCTCCCTCGCCCTTGCATCGGGCTGCGTNCATGACAAACAGGTCATGACCTGCGCCGAGGGAATGAAACTCGACANCANCAGCGGCACCTGCGTGCCAGACGCCACCGCCTGAGGTTTTCACGGGCGGCAGNGTTTCCCNTTGNTGGATCAGAGGGCCGCGCCTTGNCGGCCCTCGCGGCTGCGACTGCGCGGCCCTTCGACGGCTGACCCCGGCCTATGACGCGCAGGATGGCTTGTTGCGCNGGGCGGCGCAGGCTATGTCAGGAAAACTTTAACAGCCTGTCAGAGCCCATGTCGGACCAAGCCCCCCAAGTCAAAAAGCCCTATCCCTTCGGTCGCCGGGCGCGCCATTACCTGAGCAATCTGCTGATCGTCGGGATCATTCGNACGGCTTTGGCCCTGCCCTATAAGGCGCGGCTCAGCTTTGTCGGCAGCTTGGTACAGCATGTCTTGGCNCCGCTGGCGGGCTACCGCCGNCGTGCGCTCGACAATCTTGAACATGTCTGGCCCGAGATGCCGCTCGCCCGTCGCGAGGAAATNGCCACGCGCTGNCTCAACAATCTNGGGCGGTCTTTCATNGAGAATTACTCGGCCGATGATTTCCCCAAACGCATGGCCGATGCCGAGCCACGCGGCCCCGGCATGGCGGCGCTGGAGGAGGCCAACCGCACCGGCCAGCCNGTGATCTTGGTGACCGGNCATTACGGCAATTACGAAGCGGCGCGGGCGTCCCTCGTGGCGCGGGGCTATGACATCGGCGGNCTCTACCGCGAGATGAAGAACCCNTATTTCAACGCCCATTACGTCAAAACGCTCGAAGCCTTCGGNGGNCCNGTNTTTCCGCAAGGGCGGCGCGGCACGGCAGGGTTCGTGCGGCATCTGAAACAGGGCGGTCGGCTGGTGCTGCTGTTTGACCAACATGTGATCCGCGCGCCGATCCTCGACTTTATCGGCAAACCTGCCCGCACCGCGATCTCGGCGGCGGAGCTGGCGCTGCGCTATGACGCGCTGTTGATCCCGTTCTACGGCATTCGCCAAGACGATGGGGTCAGCTTTGACGTGNTGCTTGAAGCGCCGGTGCNNCATAGCGATNCNATGACCATGACGCAGGCGCTGAACGACAGCCTGACCGNGCAGGTCACCAAAACGCCAGAGCANTGGTTCTGGGTNCACCGCCGCTGGCGNCCGCACGAAACCTAATCTTTGCGNGCCTACTTGATGCGCGCTGCTGCGAGAATCGCGCCCGGACCNCCCNGCTCTTGGCGTTGAACAATCACCACNACNGGCTGATCGCCTTTGGTTTTTGCTGTCAGCGACAGCGGCGCTGACCCGTCCCAATCCGCCAAAACCTGCCAGCCCCGCACGACATTGCTGTGNTCCATGACATGGCCTGCATTCTCGCCGCGGGTGACCTTGGTCNGCTCCATCGGCGAATAGCGCANCATATGNACATGCATCGGCCCCGCAGCGGCGTCGGTCAGGGGTTTCGCCGNGATATCAACNGTCTCACCCGACCGCGTGAGCGTCAGCGCCACCTGNGGCGCGGCCTCGGCGTGCNGCTCCACCGCGTCCATCAGCTTCATCGGTTTGGCGCCCACNATNTCGGTCTGACCCTGCACGATNAACTCGGGCGTGTACACACTGCGCCGCCCGCCCACGGCGGCATAGCCGCGCTGNCGCTCGGCATGGGCCGGGTCGCCAAAGGGGTCTTCCCAACCGATATAATCCCAGTAATCCACGTGCAGCGCCAAGGCGATAATGTCCTCCCGATCGGCCAATTCGGCGAGCATTTCATCGGCGGCGGGACAAGAGGAACAGCCCTGAGAGGTAAAGAGTTCNACNACCACAGGCTGATCCTGCTCGGCCTGCNACGGGGCGGCCAGCAGCGAAAACGCGGCGAGAACGGGATAAATCAGGGGCTTCATAAAATTCCAGACGGATCAATATCGCGGTGATGGCATTGGTCTANCGGCTTGGCGGGTGAAACACCAATCAACCTTTGTTGAGACGCCCGTTAGCGCCCACAGAGGGCTTTGCGCNGACTGCCCCCTTTAATCTCGGTACACAATGGTATACAAATTCGCGCGAAACCACCTGATAACAGTTGAACCGCCGCGCCCGTAGTGGCATTGAGACGACAATCTAGCCACCCATCAGACCCCGAAGGGAGCCCGCCATGACAATCCAAGTCGGTCACGACAGTGCCAAGACNCGCAAGACCCTCTCCGTTGGCAGCCAGAACATCGCCTACTATTCCATCCCCGCCGCCGAGGCTGCGGGCTTGGGCGATTTCTCCAAATTGCCAGCGGCGCTGAAAGTCGTTCTGGAAAACATGCTGCGTTTNGANGACGGCAAGACCGTCACNCANGACGACATCAAGGCNTTNGCCGAATGGGCGACCAANGGCGGCAANAACCCGCGTGAGATCGCCTACCGTCCGGCCCGCGTGCTGATGCAGGATTTCACCGGTGTTCCNGCCGTNGTNGACCTCGCCGCGATGCGCGACGGTCTGGTNGCGCTTGGGCGGNGACGCGGANAAGATCAACCCGCTGAACCCCGTCGACCTCGTGATCGACCACTCCGTCATGATCGACGAATTCGGCAACCCGCGCGCGTTCCAGATGAACGTCGACCGCGAATATGAGCGCAACATCGAGCGNTATACCTTCCTCAAGTGGGGCCAAAAGGCGTTTAACAACTTCCGCGTTGTGCCCCCCGGCACCGGCATCTGCCACCAGGTGAACCTTGAGTATCTCAGCCAGACCGTNTGGACCGANAAGGACCAAAACGGCGAGGAAGTCGCCTACCCCGATACGCTCGTNGGCACCGACAGCCACACCACCATGGTCAACGGCGCTGCCGTTCTGGGCTGGGGCGTTGGCGGGATNGANGCCGAAGCCGCGATGCTGGGNCAGCCGATCTCCATGCTGATCCCNGAAGTCATCGGNTTNGAGCTGACNGGCCGCATGATGGAAGGCACCACCGGCACCGACCTCGTGCTGAAAGTNGTGGAAATGCTGCGCGAAAAAGGCGTGGTCAGCAAATTCGTCGAGTTCTACGGCGAAGGTNTGGATCACCTGCCGCTGGCNGACCGNGCNACCATCGCCAACATGGCCCCCGAATACGGTGCCACCTGNGGNTTCTTCCCGATCGACGANGAGACNCTGCGNTANCTGACCAACACAGGCCGCGACAAGGATCGNGTGGCGCTGGTCAAAGCCTATGCCCAAGAGAACGGCATGTGGCGCGANGCGAACTATGCGCCGGTCTACACCGACACGCTCTCGCTCGACATGGGCACCATCGTGCCTGCNATNTCNGGCCCGAAACGCCCGCAGGATTACATCGCNCTCGACAGTGCGCACACTGCATTCGCCGANTACGTCAAAGGCATCCGCGAAGGCAAAGACACCTCGGCCAATTCGGAAATCCGTTGGGAAGGCGAAGGCGGCCAGCCNGAGCCGCAGGACATCCCCGGNGACGAAGGCCACCACAACCGCGGTTTTGTCNCCACCGANGATGGCAACTACCAGNTGCATGACGGCTCCATCGTGATNGCCTCGATCACGTCCTGCACCAACACCTCGAACCCCTATGTCATGATCGGCGCGGGCCTCGTGGCACGCAAAGCGCGTGAANTGGGCCTNACCCGCAAGCCTTGGGTCAAGACATCGCTGGCNCCNGGCTCGCAGGTCGTGTCGCATTATCTTGAGGCCGCTGGCCTGCAAGAAGACCTCGATGCGATCGGCTTCAACCTCGTGGGCTATGGCTGCACCACCTGCATCGGCAACTCCGGCCCGCTGGAAGCGCCGATCAGCAAGGCGATCAACGACTATGACCTGATCGGCACCTCGGTNCTNTCGGGCAACCGNAACTTCGAGGGCCGNATCAGCCCCGACGTGCGNGCCAACTACCTCGCCTCCCCGCCCCTCGTGGTGGCCTATGCGCTGGTGGGTGACATGAACCACGACCTGACNAACAGCCCGCTGGGTCAGGACAANAACGGCAANGACGTCTACCTNAAAGACATCTGGCCCTCGACNCAGGAAGTNGCNGANCTGGTCGAACAGACCGTGACGNGCGAAGCCTTCCAAGAGAAATANGCCGANGTCTTCAAGGGCGACGAAAAGTGGCAGNCGGTCGANACCACCGACAGCAAGACCTACGANTGGCCGCCNNNNTCGACCTANGTNCANAACCCGCCNTACTTCCAAGGCATGTCGCCNGAGCCGGGCNNGATCTCCAACATCGANGGCGCGAAAGTGCTGGCGGTGCTGGGTGACATGATCACCACCGACCACATCTCGCCNGCNGGTTCNTTNAANGAAACCACCCCTGCGGGTCAGTACCTGACAGAGCGTCAGGTGCCGGTNCGNGAGTTCAACTCCTACGGTTCGCGTCGTGGTAACCACGAAGTCATGATGCGCGGCACCTTCGCCAACATCCGCATCAAGAACGAGATGCTGGACGGCGTCGAGGGTGGCTACACCAAAGGCCCCGATGGTCAGCAGACCTCGATCTTTGATGCCGCCATGGCGCATCAGGAGAACGGCACACCGCTCGTGATCTTCGGTGGCGAACAGTACGGCGCGGGTTCTTCGCGTGACTGGGCTGCCAAGGGCACTGCCCTGCTGGGCGTTAAGGCCGTGATCGCCGAGAGCTTTGAGCGTATCCACCGTTCCAACCTCGTTGGCATGGGCGTCATCCCGTTTGAGTTCACCGGCGGCGATACCCGCAAATCGCTGGGCCTGACCGGCGAAGAAACCGTGTCGATCAGCGGGTTGGACACGATCAAGCCGCTGCAGGAAGTGCCCTGCACGATCACAATGGCCGATGGCAGCACCAAAGAGATCACGCTGAAGTGCCGCATCGATACCGCGATTGAGATCGAATACATCGAACACGGTGGCGTGCTGCACTACGTGCTGCGCAACTTGGCGAAATCGGCCTAAGCGCCAATCGTCCTCGCGAACTGATCCAAGGAGCGGCCCCCCCAGCGGGCCGCTCCTTTTCTTTTGGCCCCAAGCTCCTGCGCGGGAACCTGCCTGCCGATCACGGGTTGCCCCTGTAAGACGATCGCGTTCGGGGAAGGCAAAGCAATGATAGCAGGTTACGCGCTTGGCGCTTTGGGCGCGGTGATCCTTGTTATCGTGCTGCTGGATTTTCTCTATACCGCCATCGGGGCCGCCCCTGTCGCTCCCTTGTCGGAGCGGGTTGCACGGGCGGCGTTCTTCGTTTTTTCCAAGATCATGCCAGAGGGCAACGCCCGCCACCGCCTCTCTGGCCCGGTGGTGATGACAGCTATTGCGGTGACGTGGATCATACTCGTCTCGCTTGGTTGGACCTTGGTCTTCCAAATGAGCCGCGAGGCCGTGGTGATGACTGAAAGCGAACGCCCGGCGGGCTTCCTGCGTGATTTTGCTTACGTCGGCCACCTGCTCTCAACCCTCGGCGGCGGGCCATTTCAGACCGAAAACCCCATTTGGTTGGTGATGTCGGTCCTTGCCGGGGTCAACGGTATGGTGATCCTCACGCTGTCGGTCAGTTTTGTGCTGTCGACCACCACCACCGTCGCCCAAGCGCGCGGGCTGCTGACCAAAGCGTCTATGTTCGCAGCCGATAGCAAAGAGATGAACACCATCATCCTGCCTGAGCTTGCCGATCTGGTGTCGAACCTCAACGCAATGCAATTCGCCCTCTATTACAGCGCCGAACACCCCGCCCGCCGCGTGCCTGCGGCGATGGTAGAGATGGCGCAACGGGTCGCGCCCTACCCCGAACAAATGCGACGTCTGCGCATCGCGCTGGAGCCTCTGCCGGGCTTCACCGCGCCTGAGGGCACCTTGGATCAGTTGACCGATGCGCAGTTCAATGCCCGTCTGCGAAACTGGGCGCGGCGGTATTCACTCTAGGCGCGAGGAACAGATCGCCACGCGAGCCGTTGATCTGGACGCACCCAAGCGAAAGGACACTCCATGAGCCCGAAAATCACCGTTCTCTTTTATTCCACCTATGGCACCAACCACGCCATCGCGCAGGAAGCCGCCCGCGCCGCTGAAGAAGCCGGCGCCGAGGTCCGCCTCCGCCGCTGCGCAGAGACCGCCCCGCAGGCCGTTGTCGATGGTCAAGAGGCTTGGCGCGAACAGTTGGACAAGATGAAGGACATCCCCGAGGCCAAGCCCGAAGACATGGAATGGGCCGATGGCTATTTCATCTCTGCGCCGACGCGCTTTGGCGTCGCCGCCAGCCAGTTCCGCGCTTTCATCGACACGTTGGGGCCACAGTGGCAATCAGGTGCGCTGGCCAATAAGGCAGTCACCGCGACCACTTCTGCGCAGAACCCGCACGGGGGCCAAGAAACCACGATCCAGTCGATCTATGTCACCGCCATGCACTGGGGCGCNATCATCGTGCCGCCGGGCTATGCCGATGGGGTGAAGTTTGAAGACGGCGGCAACCCCTACGGCTATTCCTGCGAACCCGGCCCGCTGGATGAAACCGGCAAGAAATCCGTCGCCTTCCAAGCCAAACGTCTGGTCGAATTCGCAGGCAAGATCAGCGGCTAAGCGCGTCTTGCAATGCCGGGAGAAACCGCTGNTCNTANTCGCTGCCGACCAGCGGCCCGGCAAAGCGGAANAGCACCGTGCCGTCNCCGCCAACGATGAACGTCTCTGGCGGGGCGGTGACACCCCAATCAATNGCCACCCGCCCNTGGGGGTCGAACCCAACCCCGGCAAAGGGGCTTTTTTCGTCTTCCAGATAGGCGNTGGCGTTCTTCTCGGTATCTTTGAAGTTCACGCCNATGATGTTCATCCCCTCGGCCTGCATCTCCAGCAGCTTGGGGTGTTCNGCNCGGCAAGGCGGGCACCAGCTTGCCCANAAGTTCACNAGGCTNACCTCNCCCCCNCGCAGCATGTNGTCNGTNGCCTGCGGATAGCCCGNNAGCGCNGCCTCNGGCATCGCGGGNGCNTGTTGCCCGACCANCGTAGAGGGCAACCCCTCGGGGTCATCNCGGTACATGCCGACCGCTGCCAGCGCCACGAANGCCGCGAAAATCAGCGGCGGGGCGATCATCATGGGAGAGAGTTTAGCCACGGCGTCCGGCCTCCTGCTTCNNNCTCTTCCAANGCGCGNCGNNCNGCNCGGCCCCGCAGCAGGGTCNGCCCCACCAATGCGGCCAACAGCANCAGCGACACNCCATAGGCCGAGAGCACCTCGGCNGCATATTTTCCAAGTTCCGGCATCACGCCCCCCTGTTCATCCGCGCNCGCAGCGCCGCCGTNCGGCGCAGGCGAATTTCGGTNCCCGTGCGGTAGACCACCNNTGCCAGAAACAGCAGGCCNAAGCCGATCATCGCCAGCACCAAAGGATAGAAAAACACATCCGCNACGCTGCGGTTNCCNGTGGCCACGGGGATCGACGTGCCCTGATGCAGCCCTTGGTTCCAGAACTGCACNGCATAGCGCGANAGCACCGCNAAGACCGAGCCNACGAGGCAGAGCACCGAAGTNAGATCNGCGGCNGTATCCGGNTCTTCGACCGCCTGCCACAGCGCGATATAGCCCAGATAGAACAGGAACAGGATCAGGAACGACGTTAGCCGCGGATCCCACGCCCACCATGTNCCCCACATCGGNTGGCCCCAGATCGCNCCNGTCACCAGCGCAATTANCGTCATGACCAGCCCCACGGGGGCCGCGGCCTTGGCCGCCAGCGCGCTGACGTGGTGCCGACGGATCAGCCAGATCAGCGAGGCGACCAGCATCATNAACCATGCGTTGATCGCCATCAGNGCGGCNGGCACNTGCAGATAGATGATCTTGACNGTGCTNCCTTGGCGCGCGTCATCGGGCGTGCCGAAGAACCCCCAAAGCAGGCCNANGCTTACAAANACNGCCGCNAGCGCCCAAAGCACAGGTTGCACACGCTCTGAAAGCGCAAGGAATTTGACCGGGTTTGCGTATTGCCAAAGGGACATGCGGNNTACCTATCGCGCGGGTGGGTGGTGCTCAATGCACAAATACTTGGGGCACNATTTCTTGGGTCATCGCAACCCCATCCGAAGCACCGCCGCTGCGGCAAATGGCATCAAGGCCACCACGGCCAGCGTCAGCCCNGCNAGCATCAANAGCGGTGTGCTGGCATCCANNCCCGCCGCCCCACGCCGCGCAACCTCGGCCCCGAAAATCAGCGTCGGGATATAAAGCGGNAGNACNAGCAGNGACAGCAGCANNCCGCCGCGTTTGATCCCNACCGTCAGCGCCGCGCCGAACATGCCGATNACCGACAGCGCCGGGGTGCCGAGGGCGAGCGAGGCCAGCAGCCACAGATGACCGGGCGCCGCGAGTTGCAGCATCACCCCAAGGAAAGGCGCCGCCAGCACCANCGGCAGACCCGTGGTNANCCAATGCGCNAAAGCCTTGATCGCCAGCGCCCCTTCGAGGGGCAAAGGTGCGGTGAGCAGCAGTTCGAGAGAGCCGTCNTCAAGGTCNAGCGCCANNAGACGGTCNAGCGACAANAGGCAGGCCAACANCGCNCCGAGCCANAGCACACCGGGGGCAATCGCCTTGAGCAGCGTGGCCTCNGGCCCNACNCTNAAGGGNACCAGCATNGTCACGATCAGGAAAAACGCCAGCCCAAGGCCAAAGCCNCCGCCCGCGCGCAGCGCCAGCCGNANNTCCCGNAGCAACAGCGCCTTCATAGNAACGCCGCGTCGCTGGCGCCGAGATCGGCATCGGGGGCCGCGCGAAAGGNGCTGATATCAAGCACNCGGGCATCGACCCCCAGATCAATATGCGTGGCCATCAGCGCCGATCCCCCCGCCGCGAGNTGCCNGCGCAGAACGCTGCCGAANAGCGCNACNGCATCCGCATCGAGCGAAACCGTCGGCTCATCCANCACCCANATCGGCCGNCCGGTNACCAACAGCCGCGCCAGCCCNAGTCGCCGCTTTTGCCCGGCAGAGAGCGTNCCTGCCAAACGATCTGCAAGNGGCCGCAGCGCATAACCATCAAGCGCCTNNGNAATATCNNNNTTNCCAAAGACTTGCGCCCAAAAGCTCAGGTTNTCNCGNACNGTCAGCATGGATTTCAGCCCATCCGCATGGGCGGCATAGGCGACACGGTCCTCCGCCCCNTCGATCTGCCCCGTGAGCGGCGCTTGCAGCCCCGCAATGCAGCGCAGCAGCGTCGTNTTNCCNGCCCCGTTNGGGCCNCGCAGCACCAAGGCNTCCCCCGCCNCCAGAGCAAAGGATACGCCCGAAAGCACCGGCACCCCGCCGCGNGCNACGCTGAGATCGCTCACTTTCACTGGCGACNCCGCTCCGCNNTNAGACCGGCAANAGGGCCAGCGCGATGCGCCGCCCCTCNCTCAGCAANATNTTATANGTCCGNCANGCGGCGGGGGANGACATGACCTCNACCCCCAGNCCNGCCTCNTCCANNGTNTCACGNAGGTCGTCGGGGATATGCGCCACNTCCGNCCCGGTGCCGAGGAAGACCACATCGACCTTGCCCGCCAGCNCCANCACNGGCGCGGGATCNGCCAGACCGCCCCAGCCGGTGATGCCNTCGGGGCCGATCACCTGCGGNCCTTGCACGACCTCTCCGCCAATGCGGAAAAAGCCCGGGCCATAGCCGTCGATCGGTTTGGCNTCGGTATAGGTGATCTCNTTCAATCGCATGTCATGNCCCTCTCAGGCTCAGNTATTCCACAGCGGCAGNCCAAGGATAGCCGATGCNGCGATGACGATATAGGCCACCGCGCGAAAAAGCCGCTCTCGGTCCGGATCAAATAGCCGCGCCCCGATGATATTGGCGATGACATTCGGCACCCCGGCCAAGAGGCCCAGCATCAGCACCGGCCAGACCACCTGCCCCGTCGCTGCNAGCATCNCAAAAAGCATCAGGTCNAGNCCCAGAAGATAGAGCAGGAAATTGGCNCGGATCACCGCAGCGGGCCGNCGGCTGGCCATATAGAGCAGGATCACCGGNGGCCCGGNGATGCCNGCAAANCCNGTCATNAAGCCNCCCANAGCNCCNNTNGCNGTCACCAGCTTCGCGCNCAGNGGNCCNTGATAGCGCCAGCCNGCNAGCAGCAGCNCCANAAGCCCCAGAACCACNCCGGANACNATCCAGCCAAAGCCCTCGGGCGACATNAGCGANAGCCCCCACAGGCCCAGCGGCATCCCGATCANCACGCCCAGCAACAACCGCCCCACTTCACGGGGGGCACCTTCGCGCAGGGCATCNGGGAGGTTTGGCAGGGGGCCGATCAACTCGGCAGCGGTCATGAACAGGATCGCTTCGACCGGAGANAGCACNGAGGCCGCCNCCGGCATGATAATCATGGCAGAGCCNAANCCCGCAAAGCCGCGGACCAGCCCCGCCACGATCACGGCCAGCGCAAGCCANGCCACCCCNGGGGTGGCNATGGCCTGCGCCAGCAGGTCAGGCATCAATATTGGCGAATTGCGTGCCCGCGCCCGCGTCGGGCTTGGACCAGTCNCGCTTCACGCCGAGATAAAGCACCACATTCTTGGCCACATAGACCGAGGAATAGGTGCCGACGATCACGCCCCATGTAATCGCAAAGACAAAGGCTCGGATCACATCGCCGCCCAAGATCAGCAGCGCGATCAGCGCAAGCAACGTGGTGCCCGAGGTCATCAGCGTCCGGCTCAGCGTTTCATTGACGGATAGGTTCATCACCTCACGCAGAGGGCGCTTCTTGTATTTGCGCAGGTTCTCCCGCAGGCGGTCAAAGATCACCACGGTATCGTTGATCGAATAGCCAATGATGGTCAGAATCGCCGCCACGACCGGCAGATCGAAACGGATCTGAAGGAGTGAGAACAGCCCGATGGTCAGCACCACATCGTGGAACAGGGCCACCACTGCGCCGACCGAAAACTGCCATTCGAACCGCAACCAGATATAGATCAGGATCGCCGCCAGCGCCCCGCCCACGGCAAGGAATGCCGTCTGGATCAACTCGCCCGAGACCTTGGGCCCGACGGATTCGACAGAGGTGAATTTGATGTCCGGAGACACACTCTGCAGCGCCGCTTCGATGGTTTCGATGGTGTCGGTGGTCGCCGCTTCTTGGCCCTCTTGGGCTTGAACGCGGATCATCGCCACATGGCGGTCCGCGCCGAAACCGGGGTCAAAAACCTCGGAAATTGTCACGTCGCCCAGTTCCAGAGGGCCGAGGGCATCGCGGTAGGCGCCCACGTCGATGGCCTCAGAGCTTTCGGTCCGCAGGGTCGTGCCGCCGCGGAAGTCGATGCCAAAGTTCAGCCCCATCACGCCCCAAGCGATCAGCGACAGGATCATCGCCACCACGGAAGCGCCAAAGGTGATCTTGGCATAGCCAAAGAAATCGAAGTTCGTGTTGTCGGGTACCAGCTTCAGTCGCATGTCAAACCTCGATTGTCTTGGGACGGCGGCGTTCAAACCAGATCACCACCAGCAAGCGGGTGACGAAATAGGCGGTGAATACCGATGTGACGATGCCAAGACCAAGCGTCACGGCAAAGCCGCGCACCGGGCCAGAGCCTAGGGCGAAGAGGATGACCGCCACGATGAAAGTGGTGATGTTGGCATCCAGAATGGCGCTCAGCGCACGTTCATAGCCCAGCGAGATCGCCCGCGCGGCACCTTTGGCGTTGCGTTGCTCTTCGCGGATACGCTCAAAGATCAGCACGTTGGCGTCGACCGCCATGCCGACCGTCAGCACGATCCCGGCAATGCCCGGCAGGGTCAGCGTGGCGCCGATGAGGCTTAGCAGGCCAAAGATCAGCCCGACGTTGATGATCAGCGCGACATTGGCAAAGAACCCGAAGAGGCCATAGGACGCCCACATGAAGAAAAGCACGGCGGCGAAGGCCACCATCGTGGCGATCTTGCCCGCGTCGATGCTGTCTTGACCCAGTTCCGGCCCGATGGTGCGCTCTTCGACAAAGCTCAGCCCCGCAGGCAGGGCACCGGCACGCAGCAACACCGCGAGGTTGGTGCTTTCCTCGACCGAGAAGCGCCCGGTGATGATGCCTGAGCCGCCGGGAATATGGCTTTGGATGGTGGGCGCGCTGATGACTTCGTTGTCGAGGACGATAGCAAAGGGCGAGCCGATGTTCTCGGCCGTGTAGTCCCCAAACTTGCGCGCGCCGGAGGTGTCAAAGCGGAAGGACACGGCAGGTGCGCCGTTCTGGTCAAAGCTTGGCTGTGCATCAACGAGTTGCTCGCCGGTGACGACGGGGGCGGTTTCGATCGTGTAGAACACGCCCTCTTCATCCGCCGCAGGCAGGATCGCGTTGCCGATGCCGGGGTTGTCGTTTTCATTGGAGCCGCGGTTGACCACCGGGTTGAAGGTCAGCTGCGCCGTGGTGCCGATGATCGCTTTCAACTCGGCAGCGGAGCCGATGCCCGGCACCTGAATCAGAATGCGGTCTGCACCCTGACGCTGGATCGTCGGCTCGCGGGTGCCGACTTCGTCGATGCGGCGGCGCACGATTTCGAGGCTCTGCTGCATGGTGCGTTCGTCGGTTGCCTGTTTTTCAGCATCCGACAGGGTGATGGTGATGGTGCCATTGGCCCCGCTTACGTTGATGTCGCTGCCGCCTGCCCCGGTCACCGTGGTGACGGGACGCGCGAGATCACGGGTGATTTGCAAGGCCTCGGCCATTTTCGACGGATCNTTCAGACGNACCCGCAATTCCCCCGCTGGCGCTTCTTCGCGNCGGACCGGNGTCAGGCTGCGCAGNGCNTCNCGAACCTCGGGCCATTGGGCTTCCATNCGCGAGGCATAGACATCGGCCANTTGCACTTCGGCCAGCAGATGTGCACCGCCGCGCAGGTCAAGGCCAAGGTTCACCANCCCCGAGGGCATCCACTCAGGCCAAAGCGCGCGCTGCGCTTCCAACTCAGGCGTACTGCCCTGAACTTCGATGGCCGCAACGGCGTCATTGTGCTTTTCGACAGGAGCGTAAAAGGCATTGGGAAGCGCCAGCCAAAGCCCTGCCAAACAGGTCAGGACAATGACAATCCGCTTCCACAGATCAATCTGTAGCATAGTTCCGCCTTTGGGTTGCGGCCTCGGGGTAGGGTTTATTTCGCCGGTTCGGTCTTGGAAACGACGGTCGCGATGGTGGCCTGCACCACNCGNATTTTCACGCCTTCGGCGATTTCCACCTCAAGCTCGCCGTCGTCTTTGACCTTGGAGACCTTGCCGATGATCCCGCCTTGGGTCACGACCTGATCGCCGCGGCGCAGGCCGGCCACCATGGCCTGATGTTCNTTNGCCTTCTTCTGCTGCGGGCGGATGAGCAGAAAATACATGATCGCGAAGATCAGGATCAGCGGCACNAATTGCTGGATGCCTTCCATGGGGGTCGTNCTTTTCGATGGGTATTGGGCCGCAAAATGGGCCNTGAGAATTTGGCCAGAACCTATGCGCGGCGGCAGCGGGGTGCAAGGTGGAAAGCCGCCNCCNCNTGNCNGNCTGCNNANGGCCAATCGCCGCACGGTTGCGGCCCCTACCNCCGCGCAGCACNTTGAGGCATAAGGCANCNAAACCGACTCACCCGATNTTGAGGACAAACCCATGCACGACATCCGCGCCATCCGCGACAATCCCGAGGCTTTTGANGCCGCTCTNGCCCGCCGGGGCGAGGCTGCGATGTCGCAGGCGGTGCTGTCCCTTGATGCCGCGCGCCGCGCCAAGATCGCCGCCGCNGANACNGCCAAGGCCGAGCAGAACAAGGCNAGCAAGGAAGTCGGNGCCGCCAAGGGCCGNGGNGATGAGGCNGAGTTCGAGCGNCTGCGNNCGCTGGTCAGCGANAANAANGCNGANGTCGCCGCGATGAACGNCGAGGCGCAGGAGTTGGACGCGAAGCTGACNGATATGCTCGCCCGGATCCCCAACAACCCCGCCGATGATGTGCCCCAAGGCGATGACGAAGGTGACAANGTCGAGGTGAAAAGCTGGGGCGAGAAGCCNANNTTTGATTTCAAGCCGGTNGAGCATTACGAGATCNNNGGCGTCAAACCCGGCATGGATTTCGAGACCGCGGCCAAGACTTCGGGCGCGCGNTTCGTCATGCTGAAAGGTGCCGTGGCGCGGGTNCACCGGGCGCTGGCGCAGTTCATGATCGACACCCATGTGGATGAGAANGGNCTGACNGAGGTNAACTCNCCCGTGNTGGTGCGCGANGAGGCNATGTATGGCACGGANAAGCTGCCNAAATTCGGCGANGACAGCTATCAAACCACCAANGGCTGGTGGCTGGTCCCGACCTCGGAAGTGCCGCTGACCTATTCGGTGGGCGGCGANACGTTNGAGGAAAGCGCCCTGCCGATCCGGCTGANCGCCCATACCCTCTGCTTCCGCTCNGAGGCCGGGAGTGCNGGCCGCGACACCGCTGGCATGCTGCGCCAACACCAGTTTGAGAAGGTCGAGATGGTCTCGNTCACCCACCCNGATGAAAGCGACGCCGAGCAGCAGCGCATGGTNGNCTGCGCCGAAGGTATCCTNGANAANCTCGGCGTGCCCTACCGNACGGTGATCCTCTGCACCGGNGACATGGGCTTTGGCGCNCGNCGCACCTATGACATNGAGGCTTGGGTGCCGGGGCAGNATTGCTACCGCGAGATNTCCTCGGTCTCGACCACGGGCGATTTCCAGGCCCGGCGNATGAANGCGCGGTTCAAGCCCGAGGGCGGCGGCAAGCCGCAGTTTGTGCATACGCTGAATGGCTCCGGTCTCGCCGTGGGGCGTTGCCTGATCGCGGTGCTGGAAAATGGCCAGCAGGCGGATGGNTCGGTGAAACTGCCCGAGGCGCTTGCGCCCTATCTNGGGGGCAAGACGACNCTGACNGCGGAAGGTGTGCTNGCNTAAGGGTGAGNCACCGCAAGGCCCGATCNGCGCCGCAGGCGCCGGGCCATCGCCTGCCCGTCCCGGCACGCCAAAGGCGTGCCTGTCTCTATGAGCGCACCTTTGGTGCNACGGGCCGGCGATTTCGTGAGGCTGAGTACTCCCTTGCAAACGTGCCTCACTGCTAAGCCATAAAGCGGCAGGGTTCGCCACCCCACGGGAAGGCGCTGGCCCTTGGTTGCCNTGGNNNNCGNNCGCTCTAGGATTAGATGTACCGCAACAACTANTCCCGCGAGGCCCCCGCTTGCCCAAATCCTCCCGCACCCTGATCGCAGCGCTTGCACTGCTGCTCAGCATCGCCTTCGCGATTTCGCCCTTCTTCGTGCCTAGCTTTTCGGGCTTTGACCCGAACCAATTCCCGGTCCCGCAAGACAACCCGCCCGCGCAGCCTGCGGGCTATGCGTTTTCCATCTGGGGCGTGATCTATCTTTGGCTGATTATCGGACTGGCCTATGGGCTTTTGCGCGCGCCGCGGGATGGGCAGTGGCATGACATGCGCCTGCCGCTCTGCCTGTCGCTCGCCGTGGGGACAACATGGCTCGCGGTGGCCACCATGAGCCCGGTCTGGGCGGCGGTGCTGATCTGGGTCATGCTGATCACAGCTTTAATCGCCCTGTTCCTCGCCCCGGTCGAAGACCCGCTCTGGGCCGCGGCCCCTGTGGGGCTCTACGCGGGCTGGCTCTCTGCCGCATCCTGTGTGTCACTGGCGCTGCTCGCGGCGGGCTATGGCTATCTGGAAGAGCAGACGGCAGCCGTGGTCTTTGTCGGGCTCGCAGGGGCGATTGGGGCCATCGTGCAGACCGCCCTTGGCCGAACCCCCACCTACGGTATCGCGGTGATCTGGGGGCTGGTGGGCGTGATCGTGACCAATTTGGGCGAAACGCCCTTGGTCGCCTATCTGGCGCTTGGGGGCAGCATCCTTGTGGCGCTGCCCACTCTCAGGGCGTTTCGGCGGGGCTGACCGAGGTTAGTCCCGGCGGCGGCCGTCGTTGTGCTTGCGCAGCTTCGACGGCGCGGCCTTTTTGCGGTTTTTATAGGGGTTCGCATCCGACTGGCCGCGCATCCACAGACGGATTGGCGTGCCGGGCATGTCGAAATCCAACCGCAACCCGTTGACCAGATAGCGGGTGTAGCTGTCCGGCACCTTGTCGGGATGGCTGCACATCACCACGAAACCCGGCGGGCGGGTCTTGGCTTGGGTCATGTAACGCAGCTTGATGCGCTTGCCCTGCGGCGCGGGGGGCGGATGCGCCTCCATCATNCCCGAGAGCCAGCGGTTNAGCTGTGCGGTGGTNATCCGNCGGTTCCAGACCTCATAGGCNCGCATGATCGCGGCCTGAAGNCGGTCAAGCCCCCTGCCCGTTTTGGCNGACACAGTGATCAGCGGCGCGCCACGCAGCTGCGGCAANAGCCNCTCNAAGCTTTCCTTNANNTCGCGCAGCTTNTCCTGACGGTTNTCNTCGATGTCCCATTTGTTCACGGCNANNACGACCGCNCGGCCCTCACGNTCGGCCAGATCGGCGATGCGCAGGTCTTGCTGCTCAAACGGGATTTCGGCGTCGAGCAGGACGACAACGACCTCGGCAAATTTCACCGCGCGNAGACCATCGCTGACACTGAGCTTTTCAAGCTTCTCCTGTACCTTGGCCTTNTTGCGCATCCCGGCNGTGTCAAAAATCCGCATCGGCACCGGATCNCCATCCGGCCCGGCCCATTCGGTCATGAGAGAGATCGCATCGCGGGTGATCCCCGCCTCCGGCCCGGTGAGCAAGCGGTCCTCGCCCAAAATCTGGTTNATCAACGTCGACTTGCCCGCATTGGGGCGGCCCACCACNGCAACCTGCANNGGNTTGGCGCGCGTGGGCATCGGCACGGNTTCGGCTTCGAGATCGGCGTCATCCTCAGGCAGGTCCACATCCGTCTCGGGCGCGTCCNGCGTGGCGCGGTCTTCGTATTGATCGGCCAGCGGCATCAACATTGAATAGAGATCGTTCAGACCTTCGCCATGTTCAGCGGAGAGGCGGATCGGCTCACCNAGACCCAGCGAATAGGCCTCGATCATGCCNNCNTCGGCGGCTTTGCCCTCGGCTTTGTTACCNGCGAGAATCACATGAGCGGATTTCTTGCGCANGATCTCGGCAAAGACCATATCCGAGGGGGTCACGCCGACACGGGCGTCGATCATGAACAGACAGATATCGGCCATATCCACGGCACGCTCGGTCAGGCGGCGCATCCGGCCTTGAAGGCTGTCGTCNGTGACCTCTTCCAGACCGGCCGTGTCGATCACGGTAAAGCGCAGGTCGGCCAGTTTGGCCGCNCCTTCNCGCAAATCGCGTGTNACGCCGGGCTGGTCGTCGACCAGCGCGAGGCGTTTGCCGACAAGGCGGTTAAACAGCGTGGATTTCCCGACGTTCGGGCGGCCCACGATGGCAAGGGTAAAGGACATAATTCAGGCTCCGGGCCCCGGTTGGGCCAGTTCAGACACGCGCCTTAGCCTATTTGCGGCCTAACGGAAAGCGTGCAATTGCCCCTTGGTGGAGACGACATAAAGCGTGCCGCCNGCCACGACGGGGGCAGTGGTCGCCCCGNCGGGGATTTGNGTGGTGCCNGTCAGCCCGCCGCNCACNGGGTCAAAGCTGCGCAGCACCCCNTCGTTGGANGCCACGATCACGCGGCCTCCGGCGATGATCGGGCCGTAATGNGCCACNACTTCGGATTGCNTTCTTNGGCNNGTCCTTGACGAAATTCGGCAGCGGCGTGCCCCAGATGCGGCGGCCCGTGCNGGCGTCGAGCCGNACNAGTTCATTNAGGTCGGTGACCGCGAAAACAGAATCGCCCGCAGGCCAGACCGGGCCGATCGCCCCGTCGCGCGCGACCCATTTACGGTCCCCGCTGTTCACGTCGAGCGCGGCCAGNCGGCCCGAATGGTTGCCCACATAGACNGTCCCGCCCGAGACCACGGGCGCGCTTGTCACGTCNCCAACAAAGCTCAGCGCGCGGCCCTGACGNTTGCCCAGAACAGAGGTCGCCCACCGCTCNAGCCCGCCTTGACGGAACAGCCCCTGCACCTCACCCGAGCCGAAGGCGAANATCGCNAGATCATTGGTGATGGCGGGCGCCGGTGCGCCCAGCACATTNCTGAGGCTGGTGACAGCACCGGTCTGCCACTGGATGCGGCCTGTGGTTTTGTCGAGCGCGAAGCCGGTATCGTCACCNGCCGTNAGATAGACCAGATCGCCCGNGACGGTCGGNGTGCCNGANCCCGTGGCGTCGAGGTCTTGNGTCCAACGCACNCCGCCNGTNGTNACGTCGAGCGCGGCCAGAACACCAAANCCCACAGAGACGTANAGCGTTTCGCCGTCNACGGCGAGCCCGCCNCCGGTGGCTTGGCCTTCGCGGTCGGATGCGGGGGTGAGATCACGGGTCCAGAGCGTTTGGCCTGAGGTNGAGGTCGCAGTGACCTGCGCGCCTGCATCAAGGGTAAAGACGCGCCCNCCCGCGACCACNGGATCGGCAGTGATGCGCTGTTTGCGGCTGTCGCCCGCGCCGATCTTGGCGCTCCAGACCGGCTGCAANGTGCTGCGCAACGCGGGGTGGCCCACGCGGGTCGAGGGGGTGCCGACACTGTGGGTCCAGTTGGCGTTGTTNACCGCGCCGCCCAAAGCGATGGCGCGGCTGNTGTTTTCNGGCACNGGNCCGTCGANGGCGTCAAAGGCCGGGTCTTGCACACCGGGGTTTTGCAGCACCGCGCGCACGTCTTCACGTTTGCCCGGNAGATAGGTCTGCTCATCCGCGCAGGCCGTCAGCANCAGCGCGGCACCGATGGCCCCCGCCACGCCCAGCCCCCGCAGACCCGCATGGCCGGGTTCGGATTCGCGATGCTTCGTCATGGACCTGCTCACTTTCTGTCTTTCCTCAACCTTCACGCCCCCGCCGTTTTCGGCGGGTGGATATGTGTCAGTCACCCGTTGCTTCGGGGATCTCCAGCTCANCCGCTGCAGTAGTGTCTTCGACCCCCGGTTCTTCACCCAAGGCCACAATCACCTGAAGGGCGCGTTGTTGCAAGTCCGGGGTGGTTTCCGCATCGGAGAGAATGGATTGGTAGCGCGCCACGGCCTTGTCGGTCTCACCCTCTTGGATGTCGATCAGGGCCAGTTGCTCTTCGGCCAGAAGCCGTAGCGGGGCACCGGGCTGGGCCAGTGCTTCGAGCGCCTGACGCCGCTCTGCCACGGGCACCGATTGGCCCTGAAGGGTCACGGCCTTGAACTGCGCCAACTGGCGGTAAATCGGCGCAAGATCGCCGTCAAGCGCCACGGCGTCGAGCTGTTCAACGGCGGCGTCAATCTCGCCGGCCTCGGCCAAGGCATCCGCGCGCATGAAATTCAGCACAGCACGGGCACCGGGGCCTTCGGCCTCAATCGGGGCGAGCGCTTCGGCGCGGGCATTGCTGGCATCCGCCTCAAGCGCTTCGAGCATGGCATCGCCCAAGGCTTCGGCCTGCGCGCGTTCTTGCGCTTTGCTATATTCGTTCCACGCGGCACCGCCGACGATGGCAACCACAGCGACCACAGCGATCCAACCATAGCGGCGCAGCAGACCATAAAACCGGTCGCGGCGGACCTCTTCGTTCACTTCGTCAATAAAACTGTCGGTATCGCTCATCGCGCCCTGCCCCCGGCCTGATTTTGCCCCTCTTACCGCGCGTGGACAGCCAAGCCAAGACCCAGCGAACTTACGCGCGCCCTCTGATGACCGCTTGGCGCAAGCAAAGGTCACGCTAGGTCAGAAGCAGGATGCAGCGAAAGGAGACGATGATGAGAGCGATAGCAATGGCCGCAGGTCTGGTGATGGCAGCGGTGCCCGCCTTGGCCCAAGATTTGGTGGCCAAAGTGTCACCCCATGACGTGGTGACAACGATGGACCGGCTGGAAGGCGCGGTTGAAGAGGCCGGGGCTGAGGTTTTCGCCCGCGTCGATCACGCCGCCGGGGCCGAGAAGGTCGAGATGGAGCTGCGCCCAACGCAGCTTTTGATCTTTGGCAACCCCAAGCTCGGCACGCCCGCGATGCAGGACGCCCAGACCGCCGGGCTGGATCTGCCGATGCGGGTGCTGGTCTATGCCGATGGTGAAGGCGCGGTGCACGTCACCTATGCCGCGCCCGAGACGTTGATCACGGCGCATGGCCTGCCGGAAGAGGCCGAATATATCACCAAGATGACCGAGGCGCTGGACAACCTCACCGCCAAGGCGATTAGCGAAGAGTAACGCTTCTCTCCGCCCGGACCTTAGCGTTTGGGCGGGGTGTTCTGCGCCTTGATGAGGTTTTCCAGATCGGTCAGGCGCGACATGACCTCATCGCGGTAGGTATTGGTCTGCTCGTTGCTTTCCTCATGATGCGCGTCTTGCATCGAGTTCACGATCAGACCCACCAGCAGGTTCACCACCGCGAAGGTCGTGACCATGATGAAGGGCACAAAGAACATCCACGCATAGGGATAGACCTCCATCACCGGGCGCACGATGCCCATCGACCACGACTCAAGCGTCATGATCTGGAACAGCGAATAGCCCGAGCGCCCCAGCGTGCCGAACCACTGCGGGAAATCAGCGCCAAAGAGTTTGGTGGCCATGACGGAGGCGATGTAAAAGATCACCCCCATCAGCAGGAAAACCGAGCCCATGCCGGGCAGCGCGTTGACCAGCCCTTCAACCACGCGGCGCAGCGAAGGGGCAACGGAGACGACGCGCAGCAGGCGCAGGATACGTAGAGCGCGCAGCACGCTGAGCCCTTGGGTCGCCGGGATCAGCGAAATGGCAACGATCACGAAGTCGAAGATGCTCCAGCCGCGTTTGAAGAAATCCATCCCCCGACCGTAGAGTTTGATCGCGATCTCAATGACAAAGATGCCGAGACAGATCTTGTCGAGCAGCAGGATCAGCGGCCCTACCTGCGCCATCACCTCATCCGAGGTCTCTAGGCCCAAGATCACAGCGTTGAACAGAATCACGCCCAGAATGAAGTTCTGAAACGAAGCGCGGTCAGCCAGTCGTGCCGCGCGGGCGCGCAGCGACTGGTGCGTGGGGGGGGAGAGATCGGTCATGGCGGTAGATATCGTGTGCCGCTTGGCACAACGCAAGAGCAGATCAGCAGCGATTGCACCATCGGCGGCAATGACCCGCCCCCCTTGCCGCAACAGGGGGCGGGGTTTGCGTTAGTTCTGTTCTTCTTCCGCCTGCTGGCGCTGCCAGAGTTGGGCATAACGCCCGCCTTGAGCGAGCAGCACTTCGTGGCTGCCCTGCTCAATAATCTCGCCCTTCTCCAGCACGACGATGCGATCCGCCTCTGCGATGGTCGACAGGCGGTGGGCGATGGTCAGCACCGTGCGCCCCTGCCCGGCCCGGCGCAGCGCGTCTTGGATTTCGTGCTCCGTCTCACTGTCGAGCGCGCTTGTCGCCTCGTCCAGCAGCAGGATCGGCGGGTCTTTCAACAACGTCCGAGCGATGCCCACGCGCTGCTTCTCCCCGCCTGAAAGCTTCAGGCCCCGCTCGCCCACCGTGGTTTCATAGCCCTGCGGCAGCGACATGATGAAATCGTGGATCTGTGCCGCGCGGGCCGCATCCTCGACCTCGGCCTGCGTCGCGCCGTCGCGGCCATAAGCAATGTTGTAGCCAATGGTGTCGTTGAACAGCACCGTATCCTGCGGCACCACGCCAATCGCCATATGCAGCGAATGCTGGGTCACATCGCGCACATCCTGCCCGTCGATCTTCAGCGCGCCCCCGGCGACATCGTAGAAGCGGAACAACAGCCGCCCGATGGTGGATTTGCCCGAGCCGGTCGAACCGACAATCGCCACCGTCTCTCCCGGTCGCGCCTCAAGCGAGACGCCTTTGAGGATTTCCCGGTCGGTATCATAGGCAAAGCGCACATTCTCCAGCGTCACATGCCCGCCTGATACCTTGAGGTCTGGCGCATTCGGCTTGTCGTCAATCTCTGCCGGCTGTTCGAGCAGGCCGAACATCTGCCCCATATCCACCAACGCCTGACGGATCTCCCGGTAAACGGTGCCAAGGAAGTTCAGCGGCACGGTCAATTGGATCATGTAGGAGTTCACCATGACGAAGTCGCCGACGCTCAGCTCGCCGCTCTGCACGCCCATCGCCGCCATGACCATAACGCCCACCAGCCCTGCGGTGATGATCAACGCTTGGCCAAAGTTCAGGAAGGCCAGCGAATAGTTCGTCTTGATCGCCGCGTTCTCATAGTCGGCCATCGCCAAGTCATAACGCGCGGCCTCGCGGCCCACGGCGCCGAAGTATTTCACCGTCTCATAGTTCAACAGGCTGTCAATCGCGCGTTGATTGGCCTCGGTGTCGCTGTCGTTCATCTGCCTGCGCAGACGCACACGCCATTCGGTCACGGCAAAGGTGAACCAGACGTAGACCGCAATGGTCACGGTCACGACCGCCAGATACCAAATGTCGAAGAGCACGGCGAGGATCACACCGACGAGGATCAGCTCAAGGATCAGCGGCCCGATGGAGAACAGCAAAAAGCGCAGCAGGAAATCGACGCCTTTGACACCGCGCTCAATGATCCGGCTCAGCCCCCCGGTTTTACGGGTGATGTGATAGCGCATCGAAAGTTTGTGGATGTGCTGAAAGGTCTCAAGCGCCAGCATTCGCAAGGCGCGCTGCCCGACACGGGCAAAGACCGCATCACGCACCTGTTGGAAGCCCACGCCCATCAGCCGCGCCATGCCGTAAGCCACGGTCAGGCCAATCGCCCCAAGCGCCAGCATCGGCGCGCCCTCGCCCGCAAGCGCATCCACCGCGTCACGGTAGAAGAACGGCGTGGCGACGATGATCAGTTTCGACACGAGCAGCGCCAACATCGCCAGAACAACCCGGCGCTTCACCCATGGCATATCCTTGGGCCAGAGGTAGGGCGCCACTTTGCGCAGCACCAAAAAGCCCGACTGACGCTCGGCGGCGTCGATCATTTCGGCCTCTGTGGGGATGCGCTCAGGCTTAGGGGTTTTGCGGTCGCGCCGACGCGCGGCGGGCGTTTGGTCTGTATCGGCTGGCATGGGAATTCCTGAAGTGATTAGAGGCTACATAGGCCCCATGCGCCGAGGTTGCCAGTGCGGGGCGGCGCACAGCCGCTCTGCGCGCTGCGAATGCCGCCCCGCTTTGGGCCTTCGGATCACTCCGATGCGGGTTCTTCGGGAAGATCGAAAACCTGTCCGGGGTAGATCAGATCGGGGTCGCGGATGTTGGCGCTATTTGCCTCGAACACCTTAACGTAGAGCAATGGATCACCGTAGCGGTCACGCGAGATTGCCCAGAGCGTATCACCTTTCTGGACCGTCACAGCGCTCAGCGGGCCGCTCAGCCCTTCGGTAGCGGCGGCCAGCACCTCGGGGGATTCGCGTTTGAAGGGTGTCTCCACCCGGCTGGTCACATCGCCTGCGCGAGAAAGCTCATCCACGCGCAGGGTATAGACGCCTTCATCGACGTTCGGCAGATCGCCCCGCCAGCGGCCCTCTCGATCGACCGGCAGGCTGATCACCGCGTTGTTATTGAGATAGACGCGCACTTCGCTGGTGTCCGGCTGCGCACGGCCTGCAAGCTGCACGTCACCCTGATCGGAATAGCCGATGGTGTCGAGCGCCACATTGGTCATCACCTGCGGCGGCGCGGTGTCGAGCCGCTCCACACCCTCGGCCGTGGATTTCAGCACCGGGGCTGGCGCAGATGGCCGGACCGGGGCGGCGGTGGTGTCGGTTTCTTCCGTGGGCGTCGGGGTTGTGGTCTCAGGGCTGGGCGCGTCGCGTTCCGCGAGGCTGGGGGCATCGGTTGTGGGATTTGGCGTCGTGGCCCCCTGCGCAGGGGATGCAGTATTGCCGGCAGCGCCAGTGGCGGGATCCGCCGTTCCCGTCCCCGCCAGCGGTGTGGCTTGGGCCGGGGTGTCGGAGGTCGCCTGTTGCCCTTGGTCTGGCGCACGCTCTGGCGCAGTGCTGTCGCCCGCGCCGGTGCCTGTTCCGGCCAATCCCGCGCCAGTGCCCGTTCCGGCCAATCCCGCGCCAGTGCCCGTTCCGGCCAACGGAGTCGCTTGAGCGGGCGCGGTGCCGATGGCAAGGTCTTCCCCCGCCTCGGTGACTTGTTCCCGCTCCGGTGCGGAGCCCGCTCCCTCGGCGGTGCCGGTTTCGGAAAGCGGTGTGGCCTGAGTGGGGTCGGAAATGTCGGCGATCTCTCCTTCGCCCGTAGTAGGCTCTTGCTCTGGGGCGGCGTTCACGCCCTCCGCCGTGCCAGTTCCAGAAAGCGGTGTGGCCTGAGTGAAGTCGGATAGTTTTGCAATCGCTCCTTCACCCACGGCAGGCTCTTGCTCTGCTGCGCTGCCCTGAGCCCCGCCGGTTTCCAGAGGGTCCGATTGGCCTCCGCCCTCATTGGTCTCTTGCTCCGCTGTGGCCGTCTCGCTTGCAGCGGCGGGCGTTGCCGAACCGTTGTTAGGTGTTGGCTGGCTTTCGGCAGCCTCCTCAGCCTCGGCGGTCGCGGTCCCGGCCAGCGGGGTCGCCTGTTCCGGAGCGGTCGCGGCGGGCTCGGTTGCGGCCTCATCCCGCTCTTCGGCGGGAGCATCGGTTGAAGCCGTGTGATCCGCAGGCGTCTCTGGCATCATCTCGGCCTCGGCAAGCGAGGTCACGTCAGAGGCTTCAGCCTCAACCTGCACGTCACCCGGCGATGCGGGGTTAGGCGCGGCACCCTCGTCTGCTGCAGCGTCGCCATCGGGGTCCGCGCCCTCCTCTGCAAGGGCAAGCGGGCTTTGTTCGGGCGTGGTGTCCGCCTCTGCCATCTGCAGAGGCGCTGCGGTCGGCGTGAGGATGATCTCTTCTTCCGAGGCGAGCTTGGTCTCACCGTCCTGCCCCAAGAGCGTCAGCACATGGCCCTTGCCATCGGGGGGGATCATGGCGAGGGTCGCGAATTTTCCGGCTCCATCGGCAGTGGCTGTGGCGATCTCCTCGCCATCCTTTAAAACAGCCACGGTGCTGCCGGGTGCCGCGCGGCCTGCGATCACCGTCATCCCATCGCTTTCGCGGCGCACTTCGTCGAAGGCCGGCGCTTGCGGCGCTGCTTCAGGCTCTGTCGCCGCATCACCCTCAGGGCCGACCGAGACACCTTGCACCGCATCTGGCACCAGCGTGGCGTTCTCTGGGGTGGCATCGCGTTCGGGGAGCACGGCCACGGTGGTTTGCCCTGCCTCCTCCGGCCCGCTGCGCTTGCTGCCGATCCAAGCACCAAGCGCCAGCACCGCCGCCGCAAAGGCGCCCGCCGCCATCGCCCCCATGCCGCCAAACCGGCCAAATCCCTTGAACATCTTCTACTTCCCCTGTGGTTGAGCCTTTTTAGCAAGCAGGCTAACAGGGGTCAAAAGCGCAGACGATCCGCGCCGAATTTTCCTAATCATCAGGACGCTTTACCATGCAACATTCTGTCTGTGTCTATTGCGGCTCCCGCCCCGGCGATGACGATGCCTTTACCCGTGACGCCGAAACGCTGGGCCGTGGTCTTGCGCAAGCCGGGCTGCGGCTGGTCTATGGCGCGGGCGATGTCGGCTTGATGGGCAGCGTCGCCCGTGCCGCCCAAGCGGCTGGCGGCGACACCTTTGGCGTGATCCCCGCGCATCTTGTTGCATGGGAAGTCGGCAAGACCGATCTGACCCGCTACATCGTGACCGAGACGATGCACGAGCGGAAGAAAGTGATGTTCATGAACTGCGATGCCGTAGCGGTTTTGCCCGGCGGCGCGGGATCACTGGATGAGCTTTTCGAGGTGCTCACATGGCGCCAGTTGGGCCTGCATGAAAAACCGATTTTCCTTGTGAACACAAATGGATACTGGGATCCTTTCATGTCACTGATGAACCATGTCGTGGCCCATGGTTTTGCCGATGCAACCCTTCTGGATTACGTCACCGTGGTGGCGGATGCCGATGCCGCTCTCAGCGCCCTGCGCCGCGCCTTGTCCTGACGGAAGGTACTGACGGAATAGACCGCCAGCGCGCACCAGATCAGAACGAAAGCCTGCACATGCCAGCCGGTGAAAGGCTCGCGGAACAGGACCACGGCGCAGAAAAACTGCAAGGTCGGATTGATGTAGCTCAGCAATCCGGCCGTCGCCATCGACAGCCGCCGCGCGGCATAGCTGAAGAGGATCAGCGGCGTGGCCGTGATCGGTCCTGACAGTATCAAAAGCGCCGTATCGCGAAACGACACGCCAAAGGCCCCGGCCCCATTGTCACCCGTTTGCCACAGCACGAGCACCGCGAGGGGCGACAAAAGCAGTACCTCCGCCGTGACGGAGACCACCGGCCCCACCGCCAACCGCTTTTTCGCCAGCCCATAAAGCCCGAAGGAGGCCGCCAGCACCAAGGCGAGCCAAGGCGCAGTGCCCAGCCCATAGGTGAGCAATGAGACGGCCACGGTGACCAAGCCGACCGAGAAAAGCTGCACAGGGCTCAGCCGCTCGCCAAAGACCAGCCGCCCCAGCAGGACGGAGACCAACGGGAAGATGTAGTAGCCCAAAGCGGCCTCGGTCGCCTGCCCGCTTTGCACCGCTGAGATGAAAAGATACCAATTCGTCGCGATCACCAAGGCCGCTAAGGCGAGCAGACCAAAGGCCCGCGGCCCCGCCATCGCGTCAAATACCGCGCGCAGACGCCGCTGCACTGTCAGGACAATGACGAAAAACACCAGCGACCATAGGGTGCGATGCGCGAGCACCTCGGCGGCGGGCACATGGGACAACAATTTGTAGAAGATCGACGACAGCCCCCAGATGCAGCAGGCCGCGATCATGGCGGCAAAACCCTTGGTGGTGTCGGTCATTGAAAATCCTTGGCGCGGTAGACTGCTTCCTTGTGAAGGCAATCAATTCCCGCGCCAAGTGAAAAGTCAGGCTTGGGCCAATTCCCCGGCCACGATCTTTTCGATCTCATCAATGGGGTGGTTGGTCAGGGTCTTCGGGATTTCGCCCACTACCTTGTTCCGCACCTCTTTGTGAAGATCATCGCGCAGATCACCCAGCACGGCGGGTGGCGCCACCAGAACGATCCGCTCGAAACGTCCCTTGTGGGCGAGCTTGTAAAGAATGTCCGCCAAGTCTTTGGCAAAACGCTCTTTTTCGAGCTCGTGCCAGTCGGTATCGTCAAAGGCGGAGCGGTGCCCGCTGGGCCCATCGCTCATCCGACCGGGGCGGTTGGCGGCTTGTTCCCGCGCCGGGGGATTCTCCTGTTCTTCCTTGCGCACGACCTGAAGATAAGGGTCTTTGCCGTCCGTGTGGTTTTGCAGGAAAAGGGCCTTTTCGCCATCCGCGATTAGAACCCATGTATCTTGGCTAAGTTTGGTCATGAAGGCTCTCCGTGGTTGCGTTTGTCTTCGCCGGTGACACGGGTCACGCCGTCTTCACCCTTCTCGGCGCGGCGCATGGCATCTTGGGTGCCCACATCCTTTTGCAAATCGCCCCCGGCGCGGCCGCCTTGATCTGGCGTCTCAGTCTCGGAGAGGAATTTTTCCGTTTCTTTGGTACCGTCGTTTGATCGTTTCCGCTCGGCCATGTTGTCCTCCTTTTTTGACTTGAAGTCTCAGGGGAAAAACATCCGCAAAGGGGCTTGGGTTCCAACGAAAAACCCCGCAGTAGGCTGCGGGGTTCTGTCTGTCGCTTGGGGCCAGCCCGAAGGCCGGACGGTCAAATCACAGACGCGAGGCGACGTTGTCCCAGTTCACCAGATTGTCGAGGAAGTTCGACAAGTAGTCGGGGCGCGCGTTGCGGAAGTCGATGTAGTAGGAGTGTTCCCACACGTCACAGCCCAGCAATGCCGTCTGGTCAAAGCAGAGCGGGTTCACGCCGTTCTCGGTCTTGGTGACCTTCAGGCTGCCGTCTTTATCTTTCACCAGCCACGCCCAGCCCGAGCCGAACTGGCCCGCGCCTGCGGCTTTGAACTCATCCTTGAACTTGTCGACGGAACCAAAGCTCTCGGTGATCGCTTTTTCCAGCTCGCCGGGAAGCTTGTTATCTTCGGGGCTCATCATTTCCCAGAACTGGTTGTGGTTCCACAGCTGGCTGATGTTGTTGAAGATGCCGCTTTGCGCAACGGCGTTCGGGTCATAGGTGCCCTTGATAATCTCTTCGAGGGTCTTGCCCTCCCACTCGGTGCCTTCGATCGCCTTGTTGCCGTTGGTCACATAGGCGTGGTGGTGCTTGTCATGGTGGTATTCCAGCGTTTCCTTGGACATGCCTTTGGAAGCAAGCGCGTCGTGGGCATAGGGGAGATCGGGAAGTTCAAAAGCCATTTCTGGGCCTCCTCATTTGGGAATTTCGCTGCGGCCACTTGATGGGGATCAAGCGGCAACGTCAAGGTCAACGTCTGCAAATCGCATCCGTTCCAAGCGAAATAGTCAGTTTTTCTCCCGACTTATGCCGTTTGGAAATGGCCGACCTCGCTGCCGGGCTGGGCCGCGACACTGAGCAGGTCGAACATATACTGCGCAACCGACCGAAAGCAGATCACTTCAAAAGCACCGTCTTCGCGCAGCCAAAAGGCCGCTGGCACCTGCCCCATGCGGGTGCGGCGGAACATGCCGGGGGTGAACTGACCGGGGGCGAGGTCGACCGGCGCCAGCTTGGCCAGCACCTCCCGCGCATGGGGGCCTTCGACGCGAAACACCGCCCGCGCGCCGGAGACATCCACCGCCGTAGTGTAGGTATCCTCGAAGGCCGCATGCAGCCGCGCCAGCACCTCTGGGACCTGCGGATGCGGACAGAAGAGCAGCAGTTCGTCGGGCGACATCCAAGCCACGCCGGCTGCTGCACCTTCGAACTGGCACTGCCCGCGCTCCGGGCGGTCAACGCCGGTGAGTTTTTTGGTCACCTTGCGCACATAGGGGGCATCCAGATCGCCGCGAATGGTGATCATGCCCAAGGGGGCGACTTCGAAAATCGTAGCGATACCAGCGTCGTAGCGGGCATTCTTCAACGCGGTGACGGGTTCAGACATTCTGTTTCTCCCCTTTGGGATCATAAAACACCGGGTCGACGATCATCGCCTCATAGGTTTTGCCGTCGGTCCCGGGGAAGGTCAGCACTTCGCCCATCCGGTCCGGCCCGTTCAGCACCAGCCCCATGGCGATGCCGCGGTCGAGCGTCGGCGAATGATAGGTCGAGGTCACACGCCCCTGCATCACCTTTTGCCCGTTCTCATTCTCCCCTTCGCCGAGCGCATAGGCCCCATCCGGCAGGGTACTGCCATCCGTGGTCTCTAGGCCCACCAACTTCCAGCGTGTCGTGTCCTGCATATGGCTGCGCTGCTGGGCGCGTTTGCCAAGGTAGTCGTCCTTTTTCTTCGAAATCGCCCAGTTGAGGCCAAGGTCTTGCGGGATCACCGTGCCATCGGTCTCGTCCCCGATCATGATAAAGCCCTTTTCGGCGCGCAGGATGTGCAAACATTCCGTGCCATAGGGCATCACGCCCAAGTCATGCCCGGCGATCAGCAGCGCGTCCCAAAAGGCCTGCCCCTGCCCGGCCTCGACCGCGATCTCATAGCTCAGCTCGCCCGAGAAAGAGATACGGAAGACCCGCACCTTGAAGCCGCCCAACTCGCCCTCGGTCCATTCCATAAAGCCAAGCGCCTCGCGGCTCAGGTCCATGCCGCCGAGTTTCTCTAAACACTTCCGTGCATTCGGCCCGACCACGGCCACCTGCGCGTAATGCTCGGTTGCGTTGACCACATGCACTTTCCAGTCCCACCATTCAGTCTGGAGCCATTCCTCCAAATGCGCGTGGATGCTGTCGGCCCCGCCCGTGGTCGTGTGACAAAGGAAGGTCTGCTCATCCAGCCGTGCAACGACACCATCGTCGATTAGGAACCCGTTTTCATTGCACATCAACCCGTAGCGGCATTTGCCGGGCTTCAGGGTCGACATCATGTTGGTGTACATCATGTCGAGGAACCGCGCCGCATCCGGGCCACGCACGATCAGCTTGCCCAGTGTCGAGGCATCCAGCAGTCCGAGGTTTTGCCGCGTATTCGTCACCTCGCGCATCACCGCGTCATGGGTGCTTTCGCCGCTCTGCACATAGGCATAGGGCCGCCGCCATTGGCCGACCGGCTCCCACACCGCGCCATTGGCCTCGTGCCAGTCATGCAGCGGGGTGCGGCGGATCGGCTGGAAAGTGTCGCCCCGCGCCGCCCCCGCAATCGCCCCCATCGAGATCGGGTGATAAGGCGGGCGGAAGGTGGTGGTGCCGACGCTTGGGATCTCGGCGTCCAGCGCCCCCGCCAGCGTGGCCAGCCCGTTGATATTGCTCAGTTTGCCCTGATCCGTCGCCATGCCAAGCGTGGTATAGCGTTTCGCATGTTCGACCGAGACGAAGCCCTCTTGCGCGGCCAGCCGCACGTCCGAGACTTTCACGTCGTTCTGATAGTCCAGAAAAGTCTTTTCGCGCAGTTTCACACTGGCACCCTGCGGCATCTGCCAGACCGGCATCATCGGTGCCTCTTCGCGGCGCAGCGCTTCGGGCGAGGTAAAATCGCGGGGCAGTTTGAACCCAAGCGACGTGGCCACGCCATCGGCGGCGGCATGGGCGTCGTGCAGCACATCGTCCAAGGGGAACACCCCAGCCGCTGCTCCGGCGGGCGTGACGAAACCATGGCCGTCAGCGCCAGTAGGTGGATGATCCTGATCTGGGCGGAAACAGGCATGGGTGGTATCCCATGTCAGCTTGCCGCCGCAGTGGGACCACAGATGCACCACGGGCGACCAGCCGCCCGACATGGC
>NZSX01000012.1 GCA_002703405.1 Sulfitobacter sp.
CTCGGATCCATGGTATGCGACAGGCGGCGATTCCTCGGGGGTGGCCAACTCGGGCAGGTTTTCCTCTGCCGGCGGCGGTGTCTCTTCGGGCGTAGCGGCGAGATCAGGTTCCGCCACGGGCGTATCGGCCACGGGCGTATCGGCCACCGGTGTGTCGGCCACGGGCGTCGTCTCATCCGTGTCCACGATCGGCCCCGCAGGCGCGCTCATCACGCCGGAGATCACGATGGGATCCGCTTCGGGGGTCACGGTTTCGCCGGGGTCCAAAAGCGCCGATGCGGCTTGGGTCATGCCGAAATGCGGCACGCCGACAAAGGCCTCGGCGGCAGGGGCGGCGGCAAAGCTGACCGGGTGGAAACGGTGCTCCACCGCAAAGGCTTCGGCCTCTTCCAAGGTTTCGCGGGCCACGGCGGCCACATGGCTTTGCGCGCCATCGGCGTGGACGTCGAACACCAGATCAGCCACCGGATAGGGCGTTGCCCCCTCAAGCGCCTCCGCCGCTGTGGCACGGCGGGCGGCGGTGTCCATTCCGGCGGTGTCGATGGCAAGGTATTTGATCTGCGCATCCGGGATCAGCAGCAGGCTGCGCAGCCCGCCGGGCTCCAACGCCGTGGCGGTTTTGCGCAAGACCGCCAGTTCCGCCGCCAGATCGGCGCTATCGAGCGCCACTTCACCAACAAGCTGCCAGCCGCCTGATGTGCGGTGGAGCAAACGAATGCCGTCGAACGACAGGGAGAGGGTAAAATTCGGCTTCATCGGGGTCGACTTTAGCATGGGGTAGGGCGCACTTACAGACGCGCCGCAGTCTTCGCGAAGGATAGAGCAGGAGTTCGCCCAAGGGAAGGGTGCGCGCCGCGCAGGTGCTTGTCAGCGGGGGCCCGCAATGGGCAAATGGCGGCGCATTGATGCACGGAAAGGAACGAACATGCGACTGATAAATTTGGTGGCGCTGGCGTGGATGGCGGGTGCGGGGCTGGTCTCGGCCCAGCAGGGACCGGAAGAGGGGATTATCGTCACCGGCCAAGGCAGCATCGCCGCCGCGCCCGACATGGCGACGATCACGCTGGGCGTGACCGAAGAGGCCGAGACTGCCAAAGCCGCGATGGACAAGGTGACCGAAGCGGTATCTGCGATCCTGACCCAGCTTGACGCGCAGGGCATCGCGGCGAAGGACCGTCAGACCAGCCGCTTCTACCTCCGCCCAGTGCATGACCGCCGCCCCGTCGAAAATGGCACGCCGCCGCGCATCACCGGCTATGAGGCGGGTAATTCGGTGACCGTAAAGGTCCGCGATCTGGACCGTCTCGGCGCGATGATGGACGCGGTGATCGACGAAGGTGCGAATGATTTCAACGGTTTGGAATTTGGTCTTCAAGATCCGAAAGACGCGCTGGCCGAAGCGCGCAAAGCCGCAGTTGCCGATGCTACCGAACGCGCCCGACAACTGGCCGATGCCGCGGGGGTGAAGCTGGGCACGCTGATCCGCATGACCGAGAATTCGCATTCCCAGCCTAAGATGTTCGAGGCCGCCCGCATGGGCATGGCGATGGACAGCGCTGTGGCCGAAGGCGAGGTCGAGCTGCAGGCCGAGGTCTCTATGACCTTCGCGATTGCGCCGGGGCAGTAAGCCGCCTTGGATAAAAGTTCCCCCGCCGAGGTGATCGGCGGGGGCGAAGGTTTAGCTGGTCGCTTTGGTCAGCGCTTGATCGAGATCTGCGATCAGATCGTCGGCGTCTTCGGTCCCGATTGAGATGCGCACCACGCCCGGCCCGGCCCCCGCCGCTTCCTGCTGCTCTTGCGTCAGCTGGCGGTGGGTGGTCGATGCCGAGTGGATGATCAGCGAGCGCGTATCGCCCAAGTTCGCCACATGGCTAAAGATCTCGAGGCTGTTCACCAGTTTCACACAGGCGTCATAACCGCCTTTGACCGCAAAGGTGAAAAGCCCGCCCGCGCCCTTAGGACAGACCTTTTGCATCCGCTCGTGATAGGGCGATGACTTCAGCCCGGCGTAGGTGACGTAATCAACGCGGTCGTCCTGTTCGAGCCATTCGGCAACCTTGACCGCGTTTTGCACATGCCGATCCATCCGCAGTGACAGGGTTTCGATCCCCATCAGCGTGTAATGCGCCGCCTGCGGGTTCATCGTCATCCCCAAATCACGCAGCCCAATGGCAATGCCGTGGAAGGTGAAGGCCATCGCGCCGAAGGTCTCGTGGAACTTCATCCCGTGATAGGCTTCCTCAGGCTGGCTGAGCGAGGGGAATTTGTCATTCGCGGACCAATCGAACTTGCCCGAATCCACGACGCAGCCGCCCATGACGGTGCCGTTGCCGGTGAGGTATTTGGTGGTGGAATGCACCACCAGCGTTGCGCCGTGTTCAATCGGGCGGCAGAGATAGGGCGTGGCGCTGGTATTGTCGATGATCAGCGGAATGCCCGCCGCATCGGCGACATCGGCGATGGCACGTACATCCATGATATAGCCGCCGGGGTTGGCGATGGCCTCACCAAAGACCGCGCGGGTGTCATCGTCAATGGCATCAGCCACGGCCTGCGGATCGTCGAAGTCGACAAACTTGCAGGACCAACCGAAGCGTTTGATCGTGTGGCTGAACTGCGTGACCGTGCCGCCATAAAGACGGGTGGAGGCGACGATATTCTTGCCCGGCCCCATCAGCGGGAACAGCGCCATGATCTGCGCCGCGTGACCCGAGGAGCAGCAGACCGCCCCCACACCGCCTTCGAGCGTGGCAATCCGCTCTTGCAGGACGGCGTTGGTGGGATTGGTCAGGCGCGAATAGATGTAACCCACCTCTTGCAGGTTAAAGAGCGCCGCCGCGTGGTCGGCATCGCGAAAGACATAGGCCGTGGTCTGGTAGATCGGCGTTTGTCGCGCACCGGTGGCCGGGTCGGGCGTGGCGCCTGCGTGAATCTGCAACGTGTCAAATTGATGTTTGGGGCTATCGGCCATTGGTCTGTCCTCTCAGAAAAATGGATTTCTGGCAGCCTAGGCGCAAAGAACCGTTCAGACAACGGGGGACGGATCGCTCAGCGCATCCAAAAACCGTTGGATTTGATCCGGTTGCGGATCGCCTGTTCGCGGCGCGGCAGGTTGTCTTGATCAAAGAGCGCGCGCACCTTGGCGCCGCGCCCCTGATAGACCATCCGCTTGAACGCATCGCGCTGCTTGAGCAGCTTTTTCATCTGGTTGGGGGCGGTGATGGTCTCTAGAACCTCAATCGCATGGTCGCTTTCGCGGGCATAGAGCAGCGGCAGAAAACGGTAGTGGCAAGTCACCGAGCCATCCAGCAAGCCGGAGGGCAGGGCATCCCGCCCGCCGCCGAGGGCGTGGATCACCAGCGGCAGCACGATCTGGTCGAGCCATGGGTCGAAGCTCTGCGCGCAAAGCTCCACAGGAGGATCGTCCCGTACCGCCAGCGCATAGCGCAGAAACAGCGCACCAAATTCGTGCGGACAGCGGTAGTAAAAGAACCCGGCGTTAAAATAGAGATAACGGCGCCAATATTCATCCGGGTGGCTCAGGTCGAGGCTGCTGGCGAAGTCGAGGTCGAACTTGTCGTAAAGCGACTTCCAAAGCGCGGTATAGCCCGGCCCGTAAAGCTGCGGCTCAGGCCATGTCCCTTCGCGCCGCAGGGAGGCAGATGGCCGGTTGAAATCAAAAGGCACGGCGGCCAGATCGCCGGTGATCAGCGTATCTGTGTCAAAGAAAACAAAGGGTTCGCCCGCAGGAAGGGCGCTCAGCATCTCGATTTTATTGCCATAGGGGTAGGGGCTGCCGAAATGCTGGCTCTCGAAGGGGATGAACTCTGCTCCGAGGTCGGTCAGCGCCTCACGCAGCGCGGTGTCGGTGATGCGCGGGTCGTTGTCCCAAAGCGGGCCGGGCTGCGGCTCGGCGATCAGCAGGCGGCCTTGGAACTGCGGGCAGGAATGGCGCAGAGAGGCGGCAAAAAGCAACGCTTCATAGGCCAGCCGGCCCTGCTGCCCCACGATGACGACGTTGAAAGTTTGCGGGGAACGCGAATTGCGTGTCATACTTATGTGCGGCCTCATGTTTTTATAGCCAGTATAGGGGCAGGCGTCTCTTGGCAAAAGCCAGCAAATTGAGCGGCCTGCAGGAAGGTTCGGAATGTTCGATTTTCTCTTTGCCGTGATCGCGATCAGCTTCGGCGGTTCAGCCGCCCCTTTTGACGGGGTTGGCCGACCGGATGCGCCGATGACGGTGCAGGCCCCGGCGCGCCCCGCAGCACCGGCCAGTCCGGCAGCACCTTTCGCACCCGCAGAACCGCGGCGGGCGTTCCACATGGCGGCCGTGCCCCCCGGATTGGTTGCCGAAGATCAGACCCCCACGGGCCGGTTCACAACCGCCGCGGAGGTGAAGCCGATCCTGAACGCCACGCGCGGCAATTGGATCGCGGTGCGGGAGTATGACGGGCAGGATCTCGTCTATGTCACCCATCTGTGGAGCTGGCGCTGCGGGCTGGTCGCGATGGCAATCGCGGTCAACGACGCGCCGATGCAGGACTGGCCGATGCCCCCCTGCCACGAGGCGCTGCCTTCGCCCAATGCGATTCTGGATGACGATCCGCAGCCGTATCTGACGTTCGGCCTCGGGTCTGTTCAGACGGTTCGGGTTCAATTGGTATACGACGATCTGAGCATGGAGCTTGAGGCGTTTTCGCGGGGGGATGTGCTGATCCCGTGAGGCGGGTACGTTGCCGTCGCGTACAGGATTGAACCAACGCCACGACCGTAGCGGTGGCGNAAATCAGTGTCATCGTAGAAGGANAAAGTGGTGGGCGACCCTGGAATCGAACCAGGCGTGCGTCTCCGCGAGGGAGTTACAGTCCCCTGCCACACCTTGCGGCCTGTCGCCCACTTTGTCCCNGTGCATTGCACCTGACGTGGGGGCGTGATTACAAGCGANCCAAAGAAGCGTCAAGGCGAATTCCNGAGAAATNTTGGGGAAATCGCACGAAAGGATAAAGAGATGAAGAAACCCAAATGGGTCGTGCAAAAAGANCAGGACAAGAAGGCCGAAGCGGCGCAGACGGTCTGGCTTTTTGGCCTGCATGCGGTGCGCGATGCGCTGATGAACCCGAACCGCGAAAAACTGCAGCTGATGGTCACGCCGAATGCCCAAGCCAAGTTGGAGGATGCCATCGCAGAGACGGGAATCACGCCGCAGGTCGTCGATCCGCGCAAGTTCCGTCCGCCGCTCGATCCCAACTCCGTTCACCAGGGTGCGGTGCTGGAAGTGAAGCCGCTGAACTGGGGGCGGTTGGAGGATGTCGCTATCGGTGATTCCGCACCGCGGCTGCTGTTGCTCGACCGGGTGACCGATCCGCATAACGTCGGCGCGATTCTCCGCTCGGCTGAAGTCTTGGGCGCTTCGGCGGTCATNGGCACCAAGCACCACTCCGCGCCTGAGACCGGCGCGCTGGCCAAGACCGCCAGCGGCGCGTTGGAGCGNCAGCCCTATNTGCGGGTGCGCAACCTCGCCGATGCGATCCGTGCCCTGCAGGATATGGGGTATCTGGTGCTGGGGCTGGATGGAGAGGCCACACAGACCATCGAGGGCGCCGTAGAGGGCCGCCGTNACCGCCCTGTGGCGCTGGTTCTGGGGGCCGAGGGTCCGGGGCTGCGGGAGAAGACCCGCGAGACCGTGGATGCGCTGGTGCGGATCGATGCGGCGGGCGGATTTGGGTCGCTCAATGTCTCTAACGCCGCGGCGATTGCGCTATATGCCAGCCGGGTCGGGGGCTGAGAATCGGCAAGAACTGGCTCAAAACCGGGCAGGGGGCGGGGCGACAGGGTCCAGCCCCTTTGAAAACGGCCAAGGGTTCCTAAATTTAAAGGTGACCGCAGGCCCGGAACGCCTGCCGGCCACCTACTGTCCCTCGTTCCGTACCTTACGCCCCGTGTTCGTCATGGGGCGTTTTTTTATGTGGGGGCGAGATACACAAAAGCCGCCCCGAGGGGCGGCTTTGCGTCTCCTACGGGGTGGTAGGATCAACCTGGAGCGGGCGAGGCGATTCGAACGCCCGACCCTAACCTTGGCAAGGTTATGCTCTACCCCTGAGCTACGCCCGCATCCGGTTGGTGAGGGGGGAATACCCATTCGCGCGGGGGGCTGCAAGGGGGAAAATTACCGTGATGCGGGGAAAGCGCGAGATTTGTTGGGCTGCGTGAATTGGGGACCAGAAAGCACAAAGGGCCGCATCCGAAGATGCGACCCTGTGAAAACCAGATGGAGCGGGCGAGGCGATTCGAACGCCCGACCCTAACCTTGGCAAGGTTATGCTCTACCCCTGAGCTACGCCCGCTTACCGTCTGGTGAGGGCGAAATACCCATTGGGGCGGGGGGCTTCAAGAGAGAAATGTGGTTTTTAGTGGAAAAAATTGCGCAGGGCGGGGGCGCCGCCCCCGGACCCCCGAGGTATTTGAAAAAGGATGAAGATGAGGGGGCGGTGCGGGTTAATGTGGAGGGCTGATTGGGGCAAAAAGAAAAGGCCCCGCGCGGGGGCGGGGCCTTTGATGATTTTGGCGAAGCTTAGTGGCTGTGCTGTTTGTCCCAGTCGTCCTGTTTTGGAAGCTGCTCGAACGTGTGTTCGGGCGGCGGGCTGGGCAGGGTCCATTCCAGCGTGTCCGCAAATTCGTTCCACGGGTTGTTTGCTGTGGAGCGGGCGCCGCGGGTCAGCGTGTAGGCCATGATCCCGAAGAAGAACAGGAAGGAGGCGAAGCTGAGGAAGGCACCGATCGAGGACCACTGGTTCCAGTAGGCGAAGGCCTCGGGGTAGTCGATGTAGCGGCGTGGCATGCCCTGACGGCCCAAGAAGTGCTGGGGGAAGAAGGTCAGGTTGGCGCCGATGAACATCGCCCAGAAGTGCAGCTTGCCGGCCCATTCGGGGTACATGCGGCCTGTCATCTTGGGCAGGTAGAAGTAGATGCCTGCGAAGATGGCGAAGACGGCACCGAGCGACATCACATAGTGGAAGTGCGCCACGACGTAGTAGGTGTCGTGATAGGCGCGGTCCACGGCAGCCTGGCTCAGCACGATGCCGGTGACGCCACCGACGGTGAAGAGGAACAGGAAGCCAAAGGCCCAGAGCATCGGTGTTTTGAACTCGATGGAGCCGCCCCACATGGTGGCGATCCAGCTAAAGACCTTTACCCCTGTCGGCACCGCGATGACCATGGTGGCCAGCATGAAGTAGGCCTGCTGGTTCAGGGTCATGCCCACGGTGTACATGTGGTGCGCCCAAACGACAAAGCCCAATGCACCAATCGCGATGATCGCCCAGACCATCGGCAGGTAGCCGAAGACCGGTTTGCGCGAGAAGGTCGCGATGACGTGGGAGATGATGCCGAAGCCGGGCAAGATGATGATGTAAACTTCGGGGTGACCGAAGAACCACAGGATGTGCTGGTAGAGGATCGGGTCACCACCGCCTGCAGGATCGAAGAAGGCGAAGCCGAAGTTGCGGTCCATCAGCAGCATGGTGATCGCGCCCGCCAGAACTGGCAGGGAGAGAAGGATCAGCCAGCTTGTAACGAAGATCGACCATGCGAAGAGCGGCACTTTGAACAGGGTCATGCCGGGGGCACGCATGTTCAAGAAGGTGGTGATCATGTTGATCGCGCCGAGGATCGACGAGGCACCCGAGACGTGGACCGCGAAGATCGCGAAGTCCATCGACATGCCTGCTTCGCGCACGGAGAGCGGCGGGTAGAGCACCCAACCCACGCCGGAGCCGAGCTGGCCATTGCCGCCCGGTGTCAGCAGCGAACAGACTGCTAGGGTGGTGCCCGCGACATAGAGCCAGAAGCTGAGGTTGTTCATCCGCGGGAACGCCATATCCGGCGCACCGATTTGCAGCGGCATGAAGTAGTTGCCGAAACCGCCAAANAGNGCGGGAATCACGACGAAGAACATCATCAGGATGCCGTGGCCGGTGATCANCACGTTCCACANGTGNCCNTTGGGCGTACANGCNGCNGNGCTATCCGCGATGAAACGCGCGCCTTCCATACACATGTATTGAACGCCGGGGTTCATGAGCTCAAGGCGCATGTAAACGGTGAATGCCACCGAGATAAGACCGACCAAGGCCGAGACGATCAGATAAAGGATACCGATGTCTTTGTGGTTTGTGGACATGAACCACCGGGTAAAGAACCCCCGGTCGTCGTGATGATCTTGGCCGTGAATGGCTGCGTCTGCCATGCGGTGCCTCCTGCAAATGAATTGGACACATGGCGCCANAGGCGGCACATGCGGTGTCGCGCCCGTTTTAGAGCGACCGTCTCGCGGGGGCAATGGGCGCGATGGTCGCAGGGAGGGTATTTTTTCCGCTGCGGCTATCGACGTATATTCGGGTTCTAACGCCGCTTGGCGCGCGCTTTGCCTCTCTCAGGAGGCGATGTCGCANCTGNNGGAGGGGTCATTTGCAAAGACATNATCGAAGGTGGCGCGCAGGGCCAGATCGACATCGTCCATCGTCACGGGCAGNCCCAGATCGACCAGTGAGGTCACCCCATGGTTCGTGATGCCGCAGGGNACGATGCCGCCAAAATGGCTGAGNTCCGGNTCNACATTGATGCTGATGCCGTGNAAGCTGACCCATTTGCGCAGCCTGATTCCAATNGCGGCGATCTTGTCTTCGGCGGGGCTGCCATCGGGCTGGGCGGGTTTCTCGGGCCGCTGNACCCAAACGCCGACNCGCCCGGGGCGAACCTCGCCGCGCAGGTTGAATTNATCCAATGTGGCGATCACCCAATTCTCAAGCTGGCGCACGAAACAGCGGACATCGCGGCCCCGTGCGGCGACGTTCAGCATCACATAGGCCACGCGCTGGCCCGGCCCGTGATAGGTGTACTGCCCGCCGCGNCGGGTGGGATAGACGGGAAANCGGTCCGGCTCTGTCAGGTCTNCGGCNCGCGCCGAGGTGCCCGCGGTGTAGAGCGGGGGGTGCTCTACCAGCCAGATGCATTCCTCGGCTTCGCCCGCGGCNATGGCGGTGGCGCGCGCCTCCATCCACGCCTCGGCGGTGCGGTAATCGGTCAAGCCGTCGCTGATNATCCATTCAACCATAGGGATGCCTTAGCAAGACCCGCGCCGCACCGCCAGAGGCTCTGCGTCAGGCNGCGGCGTCNCGTTCTTCCAGAACCNTGNGGAGCATCTGGGCATAATTGTCGGCCCCCTGCGCNCCGGTNACGAGNTANTTGCCCTCAAAAATCATNGACGGCACGCCNGAAATGCCGCGNGAGGTCCANAATTGCTGNGCTTCGCGGGTTTGTTCGGCGAAGCTGCCGCTGCTGAGCACCTCCAGCGCCTCGGTGTNGTCCAACCCGACGGAGGCCGCGACATCGGCCAGCACCTCGGGATCATTCACANTACGGCCTTGGGTGAAATGCGCATCAAAGAGTGCCATTTTGAGCGGGTGTTGCAGCCCCTTAGCCTGCGCCCAAGTGAGTAACTGATGCGCGGCGAATGTATTCTGCATCCGCGTGTCGTCNGAAAAGTTGAAGGCAAAGCCCAAGTCGCTGCCCATCTGNGNCAGCCGCTTGCGATTCTCNACCGANTGCGCGGGGGTGGAGCCGTATTTCTCGGCCAGATGTTCGGCCATGTTNTGGCCTTCGGCTGNCATCTGCGGGTTCAACTCAAAGGGATGCCAGCGCAGATATGCGCCCACGCCGACCGCGCCGAGCGCTTGTTCCAGTTGTTTATAGCCAACGATACACCAAGGGCACATGACATCCGACACGATGTCGATNTGCANGGTGGGGGCGTCAGTTGAGGGCGTGGCGGTATCTNCGGGCATGGCGTGTTCCTTGTTGCTTGGTCCACAGATGGCTTGCCGGGCGCGACGTTTCAANGTCTGAGGTGTCAGATTGCAGGGCATTGAAGGGATTGTGATCAGCGAAGTGGCCCCNGGAAAATAGGGGCTTAACTCGGTTTCTGAAANTCACTGAAAAATTTTNCCGATTGCCTCTTCACAAGCCCTNGGTCTTTGGCTAAACCCCGCCCACCAACCATGGCGTGCGGTCGTGGCGGAATGGTAGACGCGCAGCGTTGAGGTCGCTGTGGGGTAACACCCGTGAGAGTTCGAGTCTCTCCGACCGCACCACCATGCTTTGCAATGGCAAANCGATGGTTGGATCACCCAAAAAAAGAAAACTNGTTTCAGCCCTCGTCNCTCGTCGCGTGCAGACTACACTTTGCTGCGCGGTATTTTGCCGATTNTGCGGTCCACTTCTGTGCGAGGCNGGCGAACAGGGCTCTCATACCGCGATNGCCCCGGCAGAATGTTTGCAGCCAAGGCGGCAATGCCGTTTAACGGTTGATGAGAAAAAGGCTCGTGCTGAGCGGGCTAAGGAAAACCGGCGCGAAAACCGGGGTGACGAAACGCAAGGAGGGTAGCGCGTGGCGCAACAAGGGCAGACTCAAGGGGCGGCGTATTNTCTCGCNCTTGGACTTCTTCTTGGTGGNGGNGCTGCGGCGCAGGCGGCAGAACTGGCCATCACCGGTATCGACGACGATTCAGAGCTTTATNCCACCCTGCGCGNCGGGTCGCTGCTGGCCGAGCAAACCGATGAGGATGCCGAACCGGCCACGCCGCAGGAATTGGTCGCCGCNGCNCAGGCGGACTATGGCAGGCTTTTGGCGCTNCTTTACGACAATGGGTATTTCGGGCCGACGCTNAAAATCACNTTGGACGGCGTCGATGCNGCCGCGATTCCCCCGGTGCAGCCGCCGCGCCGCATCGACCGCGCCGTGATCACCGTGGACCCGGGGCCAAAGTTCCGCTTTGGCGCGGCCCGTATCGCGCCNGTNGCCCCCGGTACCGAATTGCCGGAGGGTTTCGCCAGCGGCGAGACCGCGAGCCTTGGNGTGCTCAAGGAAACCGTCTCGGCCGGGGTGAGCGGCTGGCGCGATGTGGGCCACGCAAAGGCGGAATTGGCCGATCAGGATCTTGTGGCCAAACACCGTGAACGGCAGATCGACGCTGCCTTGCGGATCGCCCCGGGGCCAANGCTGCGCTTTGGTGCNNTGACCGTGACCGGCAACGAAGACGTGCGCACCGCCCGCCTGATTGAGATCGCGGGNCTGCCGGAGGGGGAGGTCTTCTCTCCCGAGGAGTTGGAACTGGCCACCGAANGGCTGCGCCGCACCGGCGCGTTTGATGCCGTGGCCCTGATCGAAGCAGATCGGATTGGCCCCAATGACACGCTGCCCATCGCCGCACAGGTGACNGAAGCGCCTAAGCGCCGCTTTGGGTTTGGCGCGGAACTGTCTTCGCTCGAAGGGCTGACGTTGAGCACCTTTTGGCTGCATCGCAATCTGCTNGGCGGGGCCGAACGGCTGCGNNTGTCGGCTGAGGTCGAAGGNATCGGCGGCAACTCNGGCGGCGAAGACTATACGCTCTCCGCNCGGTTCGAGCGTCCNGCGACCTTNAACGAAGATACCGATTTCTATGCGCTNGCNACGCTAGAGCAGCTNGANGAGGTGAATTNCTTNTCNCGTCAGTTGGATCTGGAAGCGGGNATNGAGCGGATCGCNAACCAAAACCGCACCTANTCTGCGGGCCTTGGCCTGCGTGTGGCCGAGACAGANGATGCNTTNGGCACCAACCAATACACCCTGCTGACCNTGCCGCTGGGNGCNGAGTTNGACTACCGCGACAAGGAACTGGACGCGACNGAGGGNTATTACATCGANGCNAATATCACGCCCTTCGTCGCGCTGTCGGGGTCTGAAAGCGGTCTGNGNACCTATTTTGATGCGCGNTACTACCGCAGCTTTGGAACCGAGCGCCCCGTGACACTGGCCTTCCGGGGGCAGCTTGGCNCCGTCGNNGGGCCGGANCTTTCCGAGGCGCCTGCGGATTACCTGTTTTACTCTGGCGGGGGCGGCACCGTGCGCGGGCAGCCCTATCAGTCNCTGGGGGTTGATCTNGCAAGCGGCGACACCGTGGGCGGGCGCAGCTTTGTCGGCCTCTCGGCAGANGCNCGCGTGGCCCTGACCGAGAAGATCGGCGTCGTGGGCTTTGCCGATGCGGGCTATATCGGGTCAGAAGAATTCTACGACGGATCAGGNANTTGGCACTCCGGCGCGGGGCTGGGGCTGCGCTATGCCACGGGCATNGGGCCGATCCGNCTGGATGTGGCCGNGCCCACCTCGGGGCCGGAAGTTGATGAAGATTTCCAAGTCTATATCGGGATTGGACANGCGTTTTAATGCGACAGTTTTTGCAGATTCTCACCGCCAGNTTNGTCTATCTGGCCTGCCTCNCNCCGGCTTTTGCGCAGGATGANGACAAGGGNTTTCTCACCCGGACCATTCAGGATGCGCTGAGTGGCGCGGGCCGCACCGTCAGCATNGACGGGTTNTCGGGGGCGCTGAGTTCNGCAGCCTCCTTTGATCGGATGACNATNTCGGACGACGATGGCATCTGGCTGACGTTGGAAGAGGTGGTGCTGGATTGGAACCGCTCGGCCCTGCTGCGCGGNCGGCTNGAGGTTGANCANCTCACNGCCGGGCGGCTGGATGTNGAGCGTCTGCCNGTCAGCAATGAGGTCGATCTGCCCGATGCCGAGGCCAAACCCTTTGCCTTGCCCGATCTGCCCGTTTCTATTGAAATCGCTGACTTNTCCGTGGATNAGATCAATCTNGGNGAGCCNATNNTGGGCGAGGCNGCNCAGCTTTCGGTCNNNGCNAATGCGCGGCTGACCGATACGGTCGGTATTGTCGATTTTCAGGCCCGCCGCACCGATGGCAAAAAGGGTGAGTTCGACATTCAGGCNNATTTCGACCGCACGGAAAACGTGCTGGANCTGCTGNTGAACCTGACCGAAGACCCCGAAGGCATCGCCTCGAAACTGCTGAACCTGCCGGGNCANCCTTCGGTGCAGATGACCGTCGAAGGCGCGGGNCCNCTGGATGATTTCGCGACCGATGTGACCATCGCNACCGATGGNNANGAGCGTTTGGCCGGGCANGTGACCCTTGGCACGCAGGCCCCACGCCGCGCCAGCGANACNCCNGACCGTCGCATTCAGGCCGATATNGGNGGCGACATCACTGCGCTGCTCGCTCCGCGCTACCGCGAATTTTTCGGGGAAGACGTGCGGTTGGCGGTTGATGCGCTGCTNGAGAGCAACGGTGCCGTTGAGGTCAGCAGCTTTGCCCTTGCGGCGAATNCCGTCGATCTNGAGGGGCAGGTCACGCTGAACCAAGAGAAGTGGCCGACNCTGATCGACATNTCTGGCCANATNGCNAANCCNGATGGCACNTCGACNCTGNTGCCNATNTCGGGTGANGGCACGCGGGTNGAGGNCGTNACCCTGCGNGTGGANTACGATGCCGCCGATGGNGACCGCTTTGAAAGNGCGTTCGACATCACCGGGCTGGACACNGGCGCGCTGCAAATCGCGCANACGCAACTGGCGCTTGATGGGATCCTCGAAGGCNACCTTGGCAGTTTGGGCCANTTCCTNGGCGATGTGNCCTTTGCCACCGAGGGGNTGNCNCTGACCGATCCGGCCAGNGCCGAGGCNATTGGNGANGCGATCACCGGCAGCGCCGAAATCCGNTTNGTCGAAGGTGANCCGATTGAGATCAACGGNCTGACCCTNTCGGGNGAAGACTATGGCCTNACCGGCGAGGCGGCGATCGANGGGGTGGATACCGGGCTGCTCACGCAGTTGAAGATGACGCTNGAAGCNCANGATATCAGTCGCTTTTCCGCGCTGGCNGGNCGCGATATCGCGGGCGCCACGGCNCTNGCGCTGAACGGGACGGTCACGCCTNTNGGCGGTATGTTNGATCTGGCGATTGCGGGCGGGACGGATGACCTTGAGATNGGGATCGAACAGGCCGATGCGGTTCTGGCGGGGCGCACCAGCCTCAGCATGGTCGCAAAGCGNAATGAGACCGGGACNTATCTTCGTGATCTGGANCTCAAGAACGANGCGATTGATNTGACCGGCAATGTCGAGTTGCGCAGCGAAGACAGCCGCGCGGCTTTGGACTTTACGCTCGCCGATGTCGGNCTGGTTCTGCCGCAATACGAAGGCCCCATCGCGGTCAAGGCNACAGCGGTNCAAGANNCGCGNGGCTGGGTTGTCGATGCGGTCACCGATGGCCCCTATGACGCGGCGCTGACCGTGTCGGGNNTGGCCACNGGCGANGACGCGCAGATNGATTTCACCGCAGATATCCCNNGGNTCGAAGATTTCGTACCNGACGCGGATATCACCGGGCCTGTCACGGCCAAGGGCGAGTTGCGCCAGACACCACAGGGCTGGGNGATCAANACCGACGCCAGCGGNCCGCTTGATGCGCNNGCCTCGGTCAGGGGGCTGGTCACGCCGCGCGTNGATGTGGCCTTTGACCTGTCGTTGCCCGATATCCAACCTCTCGTGCCGCAAATCAANGGCGGGGTTGAGGCCAGCGGCACGTTGGAGCAGACCGAACAGGGGTTTGTCGTCGATACCATCGCCAATGGTCCCTACGATAGCCGCGTCGCGCTGGAAGGGNTGGCAACCGGCCCTNACATGGCGCTNCGCTTTGACCTGACCTTGCCGGATGTCAGCCCGCTGGCCCCCGGCGTCAACGGGCCGCTNGCCGCGCAGGGCACCGTNCGCCAGCAAGAGGANGGNATTGCNGTGGATGTCGCCGCGANCGGCCCNTACGGCAGCAGCGCNGTGGTCGAAGGTCTGGCAACCGGNCCGAATATGGCGCTCAGCTTTGATCTGTCGGTGCCCGACCTGAGCCCCATCGCCCCCGGTGTGAATGGCCCGCTTTCGGCCACCGGNGACATCCGTCANACNGAAGACGGGATCGCCGTGGATGTGAGCGCCGATGGCCCCTATGGCAGCAGTGCNATGGTCGAGGGGNTGGTNACNGGTGAGGTCTCGATGCGGTTTGATGTCTCCGTTCCCAATGTGAACCCATTGGTGCCCAGCGTCACGGGNTCNTTCGCTGCGAATGGCGTGGCGCGCCAGACCGAAGCGGGTGTGGTGCTTGATGCAAGCGCNAGCGGCCCCTATGGCGCGCGGGCGACGGTCGAAGGCTTGGTGACCGGCCCCAATGCGGCGGTCGATTTCCAGCTGAACATGCCNGACATCGGCGCCTTGGTGGAGCAGGTGANCGGCCCGCTNAGCGTCGCAGGCTCGGCCCGGCGCGAGGGGGAGGCNTGGCGCATCGACACNAATGCCAACGGNCCCGCTGGCACGCAGGCNACCGTGGCTGGNTTGGTGAATCCCGATGGGACGCTGAACCTTGATATCGCGGGCAANGCGCCGCTTGGCCTGTCACGNCCCTTCCTCGCCCCGCGCAACTTGCAGGGGCAGGCGCGGTTTGACTTGCAGATCAACGGCCCGGCGGCGCTGTCCTCGGTCAGTGGGCGCATCACCACCAATGACGCGACCTTCACCGCGCCGAACCTGCGCGTCGCCCTTCGGGNNATCAATGCGGACGTCCAGTTGGACAACAATCGCGCACNGTTGAACGTAACCGGGCAAGCCGTGGACGGCGGTGAGCTTCGCGTGGCGGGGGCGATNACCCTGACACCGGCCTTGCCNGCNGANATCAGCGTGACCCTGCGCAANCTCGTCTATGCGGACCCNAGCCTTTACAGCACNACGCTGAACGGCGACCTGCGGCTTGCNGGCCCNTTAAGCGGTGGGGCGCAGATCACCGGGGTGATCAACGCGGGCGAGACCAATATTCANGTGCCNGCAACGGGGCTGACCTCAATCGGGGACATTCCGCAGATCNCCCATGTCAACGCGCCCGCNGATGTTCTGGCAACGCGGCGCAAGGCCGGGCTGGNGGGGGCCGAGGCGGGGGAAGACCCTGCCGANGATGCNTCTNGCCCCGGCTTTGGCCTGAACCTGCAATTGAACGCGCCCAACCGGATTTTCGTGCGCGGGCGCGGGCTTGATGCGGAACTGGGCGGCTCGCTCAACCTCAGCGGCACCACCAATCGGATCATCTCTGCCGGNCGGTTTGAGCTGATCCGGGGGCGGCTGGATATCTTGGGCAANCGCTTCNTGCTNGACGAAGGCTCGGTCCAGTTTCAGGGCGATTTCATTCCCTATATCCGNTTNGTGACCTCGACCGATACCGAAGCGGGCGAGGTGCGTGTCATNGTCAGCGGCCCTGCGAATGAGCCAGAGGTGACCTTTGAATCCACCCCCGCCGCACCGCAGGATGAGGTGCTGTCGCAACTGCTCTTTGGTCGCAACATCTCGGAAATCTCGGCCTTNCAAGCGCTGCAATTGGCCAGTGCNGTGGCGACCCTTGCGGGCCGTGGCGGCGAAGGGGTGATCGGCAACCTGCGCGAAGGCTTTGGCTTGGACGATNTGGATGTGACCACCACNGACGACGGTGCAACGGCGCTGCGGCTTGGGAAATACCTNACCGACAATGTCTATACCGATGTCACGGCGGCCTCTGACGGGACNGGCGAGGTTTCNCTNAACCTCGACATTACCGAAAGCCTGACGGCCAAGGGCACGCTTGGCTCGGATGGCGACAGCAGCATCGGCATCTTCTTTGAGCGGGATTACTGAGAACGGGGGCGCCTTGCGGGGCGCCCTTGGCCGCGTTCAATCNGCGTCGCGNGGGGTAAATTGGCCATAGCGGCCTTGGTCGAACATCAGCCCCGCCGCGCCATCCTCGCGCAGGGCNACCTGTTGCACATGGCCCAAAATCAGCGAATGATCGCCCGCCGGATGCACGGCNTAGGTGTTGCAGTGAAACCGGGCAAGGCAGCCCGAAAAGGTCGGCACGCCTGCNGCATCTTCNNNCCAGTCNAANCCNGAAAAGTCGTGACCNTGNCCGGCGAACCGCTGGGCCAANTCCTCTTGATCCGCGCCNANGACATGGATGCANAANGANGCGGCNGAGGTGAANCTGTCNTGNCGTTTGGANGAGATCGCAGGCGACCANAGCACCAANGGCGGNTCNAGCGAGACCGAGGCGAAGGAATTCGCGGTCATCCCCAAGGGGCCCTGTGCGGTTTTCACGGTCACCACGGTCACGCCGGTGCCGAAACGCCCAAAAGCGCGGCGCAGGGCTGGGGCATCGCCGCTGTCGGGCGAGAAGGGGATCAGATCATCACTCATAGCGACAAGCGGTGCCATGTAGCGGCTGATTTGTCCAGCGGTGCCGGGGCGTTGCGCGCCCCCGCTCACCCTGCGCGGTATTTCGCCCCTGTGANCNCGGGCAGGAACCCCAGCCGGGGATGGGCGTTGGGTCTGCGATGAGAGGCAACATCGGCCCCNACNTGGTGTNGNTGCTGGCTGTCTGAAAGGGGCGGGGCAGGTCATCTGCNCCGCCTGTCCAAGGCACCCGAATGCCGTTCAAAGCAGAAAAGGCGCGCAACGCCGCGCCGGAAAGTGACANAAGATGATGCATGCAACCAAACTGACCCTCGGCGCCGCTTTGTTGAGCGCCACCGCTTTCGGTTCCACCGCGATGGCCGATGACAATGAGACCGTAGACCACGCTGANATCGGGTCGCTGTCTTGCGATGTGGGCGATGGCACCGGCTTTATCTTTGGCTCCACCCGCGAGNTGACCTGTACCTTCAACCCCATCGAAGAAGGTCTCGAAGATGAGACCTATGTNGGTGAGATCAACCGCTGGGGTGTCGATATCGGCAAGACCCAGAANGGCCAGATGTCTTGGCTGGTGTTGGCCCCNACTGAGCAGGAATATTACGAAGGNGGTCTGAACGGCAGCTACAAGGGTGTCTCTGCTGAGGCGACCGTTGGTGTCGGCGCAGGCGCCAANCTGATGACAGGTGGCTCGGAAAACACGCTGGCGCTTCAGCCGCTGAGCGTNAACACCCAGACCGGNGTGAACTTNGCTGTGGGCGTNGGTGAGATCAANNTGCAGCGCGTCGAAGGCTAAGCCNGCGCAAGGCGAGAGCNGAGCTTACAAATATGAAATGAACGTAAGGCCGTCCCNTTGGGGCGGCCTTTGCTTTTCGCCAAANCTCAAAGTTTGNCGAGCTGATNGCCGACCCGCACGGTGCCATCCTGCACGATCTTGCACAGNATACCGCGCAGNCGGTGGGGGCGGTTTTCCTTTCGGTTGATCCAGCGCAGGCTNTCTNGGCCATATCNGTCGCGCCATTTGNTGCAGCCGNTNTTGAACTTGTCGCTCACCTCNAGCACCGCNGATCCGGCCTGTAGCCGTGTGCCGACGGGCAGGTTCTCATGGCCAAGGTCCATGTCCACGATCATCGTATCGCCGGGGTGGGGCGTGTTTGCGCGGTCNCGCCAGCAGAGGTCCATGATGCGTTTGGGCAGGATCGAAACCTGTATCCGCGGGTCGGGGCTGCCATCGGGCAGGGTCAGCCAAGGTTTCTTGGTCCAACGCTCGCCACGGATGCCTTCGCCGACGGTCAGGTCCAGATNATCGGGGTGGTCTCGCAGGCCGTAATCAGAGCGGAAACAGAGCTGTTCTATCACGGCGCCATCCTTGGGCGCGGCGAGGATATCNGGCAGGGCGGCGTCACATTCCGCCGCTGTGGCNGGCGGCAGTNTCTGGGNGGCGGTTTGGTNCATGTCTCTCTTTCTTAGNGCATGGCGCGGGGGCGGNCAGCCACCCGCGCCATGCCGCGCTTTANCGGTTCATTCGGTTGTCNATAAGATCATCCACCACGCTGGGATCCGCCAGNGTCGATGTATCCCCCAAGGCGCNATAATCGTTTTCGGCNATNTTGCGCAGNATGCGGCGCATGATCTTGCCCGAGCGGGTTTTNGGCAGGCCGGGCGCCCATTGNATCAGATCNGGCGAGGCGATGGGGCCAATCTCTTGCCGGACCCAGTTGCGCAGNTCGCTGCGCAGATCATCGGAAGGCTCTTCACCGCTCATCANNGTGACATAGCAATAGATGCCCTGACCTTTGACNTCATGCGGGTAGCCGACCACGGCGGCTTCGGCNACNTTGTCATGGGCNACCAGCGCGCTNTCGACCTCNGCNGTGCCCATGCGGTGNCCNGAGACGTTGATCACNTCATCNACGCGNCCCGTGATCCAATAGTCGCCGTCGGCATCGCGNTTGCAGCCATCGCCGGTGAAATAGTANCCGGGATAATCCGCAAAATAGGTNTTCTCGAACCGCTCNTGATCGCCCCAGACGGTGCGCATCTGGCCNGGCCAACTGTCNGCGATGCANAGCACGCCTTCGGCNGGNTTGCCCTCAATCTCTTGACCCGAGGTTGGGTCGAGCACCACNGGTTTGATCCCGAAGAACGGTTTCATCGCNGCNCCNGGNTTCATGTCATGCGCGCCGGGCAGGGGGGTCATCAGGTGACCGCCTGTTTCGGTCTGCCACCAAGTGTCGACNATGGGGCAGCGGCCTTGGCCGACGACNTCNTGGTACCAGTTCCACGCCTCNGGGTTGATCGGCTCNCCCACGGTGCCAAGGATGCGCAGCGANGACAGATCGCTTTTNGTGACGAATTCCNTGCCNTGGCCCATCAGNGCGCGGATGGCGGTGGGGGCNGTGTAGAACTGGGTGACCTTNTGCTTTTCNCAGACCTGCCAGAAGCGGCTGGCGTCGGGGTAGGTCGGCACGCCNTCNAACATCAACGTGGTCGCGCCATTGGCCAGCGGNCCATAGACGATATAGCTGTGCCCGGTGACCCAGCCCACNTCCGCCGTGCACCAATANANNTCGCCNTCGTGGTANTCNAAGGTNACNTCNTGGGTCAGCGCNGCATAGGTGANATAGCCGCCGGTGNTNTGGACNACGCCCTTGGGCTGGCCGGTGGAGCCNGAGGTGTAGAGGATGAACAGCGGGTCTTCGGCCCCNACGGCTGTCGGCTCGCAGGTGTCGNCGGCCTNCTCGGCCAGNACGTTGTANTCNCGGTCGCGNGCNTCGTTCCATGCCACATCCCCGCCGGTGCGGCGCACCACGAGGCATTGCACGCTGGCGTCGCACTGCGCCAGCGCCTTGTCGGCATTGGCCTTGAGCGGGGTGGCCTTGCCGCCGCGCGGGGCCTCATCNGCGGTGATCACGACCTTGGCTTCGCAGCCGTTGACGCGGGCGGCCAGCGCATCCGGTGAGAACCCGGCGAAAACGATGGAATGGATCGCGCCGATCCGCGCGCAGGCCAGCATGGCATAGGCGGCTTCGGGGATCATCGGCATGTAGATGATGACGCGGTCGCCTTTGCCCACGCCCAGATCGCGCAGCACATTGGCCATGCGGCAGGTGGCGCTGTGCAACTCGCGGTAGCTGATGTGTTTGGCGGCGTCCTCGGGGCTGTCCGGCTCCCAAATGATCGCGGTCTGATCGCCGCGCGTCTCAAGGTGGCGGTCGATGCAATTGGCGCTGACGTTCAACTCGCCATCCGCGAACCAATTGATGCTGACTGACCCAAGGTCAAAGTTCACATCGCGCACTTGGGTAAAGGGTTTGATCCAGTCGATCCGCTGCGCTTGTTCGCGCCAGAACCCCTCGGTGTCGGTGACCGAGGCGTGGTACATCTTGTCATAGGTCTGCGCATCCACATGGGCGCGGGCGGCCATGTCGGCGGATGGCGGATAGGTCTTTGCGGTGGCGTCGGACATGGTGGTTCCTCCCTTGATGTTCGCGTCTTGCCACGGGGCGCAGATCTCACCCGGCTGCCGTGGCCTCCTCCTGAGCTGGATCATAGCGGCCCGTGAAAAGAAGTGAATAAGCAACTGGAATACAAGGGCTTGCCTGTAAAGGTTTTTCCCAATTGGCGGGGTATCTGTAAATTTTCCGATCTGTGCCGGGGAATGACGCGCTTTTTCAATGCCTTGGCAGTCAAACCCTGCCCAACTGTCTTGCGGCTGTCGTATTTGCGCGGCATGACGGGGTTGGCAGGCCTGTCCCCTCGGGGTAGCCTGTGCGCCAATCCGCCCATCCAAGGGCGGCAACAATGGGAGAGAGACATCATGAAAAACCTGCTGAGCGGTGCCGCCGCCTGTGCGCTGAGCGTTGCCTTTGTTGGCGAAGCTGCCGCGACCGAATGGAACGCCTCCGTCTGGGGCAAGCGCCGCGCCTTCACCGAACATGTCGAAAAGATCGCCGAACTGGTGAGCGAAAAGACCAACGGCGAATTCACCATCAACGTCAGCTACGGGGGCCTGTCCAAGAACCGTGAGAACCTCGACGGTATCTCCATCGGTGCCTTCGAGATGGCCCAGTTCTGCGCCGGCTACCACGCCGACAAGAACCGCGCGATCACCGTGTTGGAACTGCCCTTCCTTGGCGTCAGCAATCTTGAAGAAGAAGTGGCGGTCAGCCGTGCGGTCTATGACCACCCCGCCGTGGCCAAAGAGATGGCGCAGTGGAACGCCAAGATGCTGATGACCTCGCCCATGCCGCAGTACAACCTTGTCGGCACCGGTGATCCGCGCACCACGTTGGAAGACTTTGACGGCATGCGCGTGCGCGCCACCGGCGGTCTGGGCAAAGCATTCGAAGCCGTGGGCGGTGTGCCGACATCCGTGACCTCTTCGGAAGCCTATAACGCGATGGAATCCGGTGTTGTCGACACTGTGGCCTTCGCCCAGCACGCGCACCTCAGCTTTGGCACGATCAACAAAGCAGATTGGTGGACCGCAAACCTCAACCCCGGCACCGTGAACTGCCCCGTTGTGGTGAACATCGACGCCTATGAGGCGCTGAGCGACGCAGAGCGCGAAGCGCTTGATGGGTCCGTCGATGAGGCGCTGGATCACTATCTTGCCAACTACGGCGAACTGCTTGAGCGGTGGGATTCCGTTCTTGAAGAAAAGGGCGTCGAGAAAGTCGAATTCTCCCCCGAGGTGATCGCCGAGTTCAAAGCCAAAGCGGCTGATCCTGCGCGTGAAGCATGGATCAAAGACATGGAAGCCCAAGGCATTCCGGGTCAGGAACTCTATGACCTCGTGATGGAAACGCTGGAAAAAGAACGCGCGTCGAACTAAGCCTTGCGCGCATGACTTGGAGGGCCGTGCGGCAAACCGCGCGGCCCTTACGACTTTAATGACGTAACAAACAGACTTTCTGAAAAGGAGAGCCGATGGCCGGATCATCCGCCGTGCTGGAGGACAGCAGCCTCCTCAGCCGCCTCGACCGGGGCCTGCTGAAACTGGAGACCTTCTTTGCCCTGATCTCAGGGATTGCCGTTTTCATGTTGATGGTGCTGGCCGTTTGGTCCGTGGGGGGGCGCAAGTTCTTTTCCACGCCGCTGGCGGGCTATGTCGACTGGATCGAAGCGGCGATGCCCTTCATCGCCATCATGGGCATTGCCTATACCCAACGTATGGGCGGGCATGTGCGCATGGACATTCTGATCGGCCAGCTTAAGGGCCGCGCGCTTTGGGCGGCGGAGCTGCTGTCGGTGGTGCTGATCCTGCTCTTGATGCTGGCACTGACGTGGGGCGCTTGGGCGCATTTCGACCGCAGCTTTGANATGGCNGCCCCGATGTGGAGCCGNGACAGCTCNATCGANATCGGCCTGCCGATCTGGCCCAGCAAACTGGTNGTGCCCGTGGCCTTTGCCGTGATCNNCNTGCGGCTTTGCCTNCANATCTGGGGCTATGGCCGGGCCTTGGTGCTNGGGCTGGAACGCCCCGTGGCCGTGCCGCTGGTGCAATCGGCGGCAGAACAAGCAATGGCCGAGGCCGAACAACTGGATGGACGNGACTGATGGATCCTATTGAAATCGGCCTTTGGGTCTCGGGCGGNATGCTGCTCATGGTGGTGCTTGGCATGCGGGTGGCNTTNGCCGCNGCNATGGCNGGGCTTNTNGGCCTTATCTGGATTTTCTGGGCCAAGAANGGCATGGAGTGGGACCAGCTTGGCTGGGCGCTGACCGTGGCGATNAAGACNGCNGGGCAGGTGCCGCATTCCAAAGTGTCGAGNCAGACCCTCTCNCTCATCCCNACCTTCATCCTGATCGGCTTTCTTGGCCTATTACGCAGGTCTGACCAAAGCGATCTTNGANGCNGCGAANCGNTGGTTCGCTTGGGTNCCGGGCGGTTTGGCGGTCTCGACNGTNTTNGCNACNGCAGGCTTNGCGGCNGTGTCGGGNGCNTCGGTNGCNACGGCNGCGGTNTTTGCCCGTATCGCCATCCCNGANATGCTCAAGATCGGNTATAANAAGCANTTCGCNGCGGGTGTCGTGGCGGCAGGGGGCACGCTGGCCTCGCTGATNCCGCCNTCGGCGATCTTGGTGATNTATGCGATCATCGTTGANCAGGACGTGGGCAAGCTGCTGCTGGCGGGCTTNATCCCCGGTGCNTTTTCGGCGGTNGTCTATGCNNTNTTGATCATNGGCATCGCCATGATCTGGAANAACGTCGGCCCGCCGGTGACCGGCTTNACATGGCGCGAACGCTTTGCCGCGTTGCCTGCTGCNCTGCCAATCGTGGCGGTGGTCGTGATCATCATCTTCTTCGTCTACAACCCCTTTGGCGATGCNTGGGGCACCCCGACTGAGGGCGGCGCCGTGGGCGCGTTTATCGTCTTCTGCATGGCGGTCTTCCGTGGGATGCGTCTGGCCGAGTTGAAGGACGCGCTGCTGGAGACCGCCAAGCTGACAGTGATGATCTTCACCATCATCTGGGGCGTGTTGATCTATGTGCGCTTCCTNGGCTTCGCCGATCTGCCGGGCGCGTTTGCCGATTGGATCTCCTCGCTCGAAACCTCGCCGATGCTGATCCTGATCTGCATCCTGCTGGCCTATGCGGTGCTGGGNATGTTCATGGACGCCATCGGCATGCTGCTGCTGACCCTGCCGGTGGTTTACCCGGCGGTGATGGCGCTCAACGGGGGCGAGTTCGTCTCGGCNGCTGACAGTGCCTTTGGCATGTCCGGCCCGATGTGCGCGATCTGGTTCGGCATTCTGGTGGTGAAGATGGCGGAGTTCTGTCTGATCACCCCGCCCATTGGCCTCAACTGCTTTGTCGTCGCGGGCGTGCGCCCCGACCTCAGCGTGCAGGACGTGTTCCGCGGCGTGATGCCCTTCTTCATCGCCGACGCGGTCACAATCGGCTTGCTTGTGGCCTTCCCGCAGATCGTGCTCTGGCTGCCGTCCCTCGCGGGNTANGCNGCNNTAGCCACCGNGCTTTTCCGCGGCGGGNTCATCCGCCGCGGTTGCCGCTACATCGGGGGCGGATTTATCCAGAAAATGCCCGATCATGTTGAGCGCGGTGACNTTCTCGCAAATNACCTTGAAGACCACGAGGAAGGGCACCGCCACNAGCGCGCCCGCAATCCCCCAAAGCCAGCCCCAAAAGACCACGGTGAGGAACACGGCAACGGTGTTCAACTCCAACCGACGCCCCACAAGGTAGGGNGTGATGAACTGCCCCTCGATCCCGGTGAGGATCTGATAGCCNATGGGGGCAAGGATCGCATAGCCGACGCTGTCGAATGTGGCGATGGCATAGGCCCCCACCAGCACNGCGCCGATCACCCCGCCGATATAGGGCAGGAANTTCAGCAANAACGCCGCCAAGCCCCAGACATAAGGAACGGGCAGCCCAAGNGCGAAAAGGTAAAGCCCAACAGAGACGCCAAGCCCCGCGTTGATGATGGTGATGGTCAGCAGGTAGCGCGACACGCGGCGCTCAACGTCATANACCGCCTTTAGCGCGCGNTTCTTGCCGGTGAAGGTCTGGAAGGACTGAACCAGCTTGAGNTAAAACAGATCGCCCGAGGCCAGCAGGAACAGCGCCAGCACAAGGGCGACGGCCACCGTGCCNCCNATCCGCGCGCCGGTGTTCATGGCATTGTCGAGCAGGCCCGGCTGTTTGACCACCACCTCTTCGGGTTTGCTGGCGCCGTTNTCTGCGCCGATNTNTTCGACCTGTTCCGTGGCAGAGCGGACATCCTCNACCGTCTTCATCCAGCCTTGCAGCTTGCGCTGTATCTCATTGCCCATNGAGGGGATNTCGTCNGACCANGTGGCCACGGTGCCCGCCGACAGCCCNGCCAGCACAAAGATGATCAGCCCGACAAAGCCAATCAGCAGCACAGCCCCCAGCGGAGGCGAGATGCCAAATTTTTCAAAGGAGCGGATCAGCGGACTAAGCGTCAGCGCGAGGAGGAAACCAAGCAGGATCGGCAGCAGCAAATCCTTGGCGAAATAGGCAGTCACGAAGAGGGCGATCAGTACCAGCACTTCCAACAACCGTCTGATCGCGGCGATATCGTTCAATGTATTCCCCCCACCATGCCCTGCGCAGATGCTAAGAAGCCAACGCGGGACAGGGGGAAAAGTTCATTCACGCTGGGCACTTGATGCCGTTATTTCTATGGGTCCACCGTTTGCAGCCGCAAAGCCTGTCCGCCAAGGGCACGAAAGGCGCGTTGGCGGCAAGTCAGGACGATGATCTGCATATCGCTGGCCTGCCGGTGCAGCGCGTCGAACATCCGCTCGATCCGGTCGTCATCGGTAAAGACCAGCGCGTCGTCCAAGATCACCGGCGCGATGCGCCCCGCGCGGGCCAGCATCCGCGCAAAGGCCAGCCGCACCAAAAGCGCCACCTGTTCCTGTGTGCCACCTGAAAGGACGTCGATCGGCTCTTCGCGACCTTCGCGGATCAGCGCGTGCGGCAGCAGCGATTCCTCGCCCCATGTCAGCTCAGCATCGGGCCAAAGGAGCTGCAGCAGCGGTTTGAGTTCTTTGACGATGGGGGTGAAGTACCGCTCTCGCGCCTCGTTCCGCGCGTCTTGCAAAGCGCCTTCCAGCCGGATGAGCACCGCAACCTCATGGGCGATCCGCGCGAGGGTCTCTTCGGCGGCCTGCAATTGGTCTTCGGTCTCGGCGAGCCGTTCCTCCACCGCGTCGCCAGAGGCGCGGGTGATGCGTTCGCTGAGCCGGGCCAGCAGGGGTCGCAGGCGGGCGACTTCCTCTCGGGCTTGGGCCTCGACCGATTCCGCGCGGGTGAGGGCGGCCCGAAGGCTGGCCGCATCTGGCGCGTCTTTGGCCTTTTCGGCGTGGGACAGGCGTGCGGCCTCCAGCGCGGCGGCGGCGCTGGCGGCTTGGGTGGCAAGCGCGTCTTCCGTGACATCGCCCAGCTTGGCCTGCTGCGCCTCGGCGCGCTGCAACCGGTCACTGAGCGAGGCAAGCTGCGCGTCTTTGACCGCGGCATCGGCCTTGGCATCGGCCAGCGCCTCGGCTGCTGTCTCCCGCGCAATCCGGCACGTCTCATGCCCGGTCTGCGCAATTTCGAGGGCGTTTTCGGCGCGCGCAAGATCAGGTGCGTCGGAAACCTCCTCCGAGGCCGGAATGGCGGCGAGGGCTTGGTGCAACGCGTCGATCCCCTCAGGGGCGAGGCTGTTGAGAACGGCCTTGGCCTCTCCCTGACGCGCGGCAGCCTCCACACGGGCCGCGGCGGCGGCGCGGGCTCCGGCCAGATCAGCCGCGCCGATCTGGTCGAGCGCGGCTTGCAGGCTAGCGGCGGCGGTTTCGACTGTGCCGTCCTCTGCGCCCTCCGCGCCGGGGTGGACTTCCAAACTGCCGATACCGTCGATCCGCAGGGTGGTGCTGCGCGGAAGCGGCAGGGGGGCGCCCTCCGCCAACGGCCCGCTGTCGCTGTGAATGCTGCCCGATTGGCCGTGGGCGTAGCGGACGATCACTTGGGGGGCTGCGGCATCGCGGGCGGCGCGGCTGGCGGAGAGTTCGGCAGAAAGGGTTTCAAGCCGTTGCATCGTGGCGGCGTCGGGGCCGGATTGCGCGGCGGCACTGGCGGTCTCCATCCGGCGGCGGGCCTCTTCGGCCTCTTTGATGCGATCCTCAAGCGCGCGGCGGCGGTCAGCGCCGTCCCGCGCGGCNCGCGCCCGCAAAGCGTGGCGGTGGTGGTNCTCGGCGGTTTTGAGGGCGGCGCGGGCTTCTGTCGCGGCGGCCTCTGCGGTGTCCAGCGCGGCGCGGCGTTCAGATAGGATACNGTGGGCGGTCTCTGCCGCTTTGCGGGCTGTGGCTTCGGCGGCGCGGGCGGCCTNTTGCTCGATCTCTCCGGCGCGGTAGCTGTCGAGCCGNGATGTGGCGCTTTCAGCCGTGAGACGCGCGAGGTCCACGGCCCGGGCAAGGGTTTCCAGTTCTTCCGCGTGGCGGGTGGCGGCGGCATGGGCGGTGCGGGCGGCCTCGAGCTTTTGGCGGCGTTCTTCGACCAGCTCGGGCGCTTCGAGGTCCGCCAAGGCCCGCCGTGCCCGCTGACGCTCGGCCAAGGCGTCCTGCAACTCTCGCGCGGTGGCGGTCAGTTGGTCGCGCGTGGCCTGTAGCGCCTCCACTTGATCTTGGGCCTCTTTCCACGCTCCGCCGGTGCGCGGGCGTCCGGTGCCGGTGGCATACTGGGCAAGCTCGTCGCGGCATTGTGCCAGCGCCTTGTCCATGCGCCGCCCGCCGGTCATCGCTTCGACCTCGGCCCCGACCGAGGTCATCAGATCACGCCGCGCTTCCAGTGCGAGTTTTTCTTCTTTGGTGGAGCCGCCGGTCAGCGCGGTCATGCCCTGCCGGACCCAGATCAGCCCCGACGGCCCGCCCGCATCCCCGCCCAAAAGCTGCGCGATCCATGCCTCGGCCTCATCCGCCTGTGCGATCAGCCTGCCATCGCGGTGCACGGTGGCAAGGGGCTTTTGGAACCACCGTTTGTGAACGGCAAAGCGCCCCTCGTCGGTTTCGACCTCGATGGTCACCTCCGGCGCACCGCCCGCATGGGGGCGCAGGGCGGCGACCTCTTTATCGCGAGAGCCGAAGGGTTTGAAGAACAGCGCCTGTATCGCGTCGAAAAGCGTGGATTTGCCGTGCTCGTTCGGCTCGCTCAAGACATTGATCCCGTCGCCTATTCCGGTCACCTGCGCGGGATCGGTGAAGCGGCGGACGTTGTTGAGGGTGATGGCGCGGATTTTCATGCTTTTGCCCCCTGCACATAGGCATGAAGCCGGGCGAGGGCATCGGCGGCCACATCACGCTCGGACTGGGGCAGGGTGTCGGATTGCGCCTCGTTCACCAAAGCTTCCGCCGCCATGCGCAGGGCACCGCCGCGGTCGATCTCATCAAGGTCTGCGGCCTCATATTGCGTGCCCAAACCTTCGGTCACCAGTTCGAAATGCGCGAAATCGGGGGCGCAGGCCTCGGCCGCGCGGGCAAGCGCTGCGCGATCGGGAAGGCCCGCCCAGCCCCCTGCCTTGACGCGCAGCAGGTGATCCCGGCGGCCCGCAGCGGGCAGCAGGGCCTGCAATGCCGCCGCCGCGTCTTGGCGGGGGTGAAGCGTAAGCTCGGCCTCGGACCAAAGGAATCTGCCGGTTTCGATCTCATCCACCTTGGGGGTAGCGCCGGGGCCTGCAACCTCAACCGCAAGACAAACGCCGCGGCGCCCGTGTTTGAAACGATCCTGCTCCGGCGTGCCGCAGTATTGGACCCGGTCTGAAACGGCCATCCGCCCGTGCCAATCGCCAAGGGCGAGGTAGTCCAACCCCGCGCGCTGGTCCCGGTCAGGCGCAATCGCCTCTCCGCTGTCGGTGAAATCGGTGACGCCGCCGTGGGCGAGGCCGATGCGCAGATGCCCATCGGGGCTTTGCATTTTGTCCAAAGGCGCGCTTGGATCGCTGGCGCCCGCGCGAAAGGCCACGGGGCAGGGCAACAGGCTGGCATCCGTGCTGATCTCAACCGGGGCAGCATCNGTGAGGGCGCGCAGATTGGCGGGGGCATCGCGGTGGATCACCTCCCACAGGGGTTCGGCATCGCGCAGATTGTCGTGGTTGCCGGGCAGGATCCACCAAGTCACCTCTGCCGCCTCGCCCATGGCGGTCAGGGCCTGCCGCAGCACGGCGGCCGAAGGTGTCGCAGTGTCGAATGTATCGCCTGCCAAGAGCACATGCGCCGCCCCGTGATCCCGCGCGGCTTGGGCCAGTTTGGCGATGGCCCCATGCCGTGCTTCCATCAGACGCCCCCGGATGTTGCCATCCGCCGCTTGCGGGATATTGGCGAACTTGCGCCCGATGTGCAGGTCAGACGCGTGGATGAAACGGAATGTCATGCGGTGGTCCTGAATAGCTTTGGGAAAGGGGCGCGCAGGCGGAAATGAGGAAATGGGCAATGGCTGATCGGCTGCGCGGCCCGTGGGGCATGGTAGGCGCAGCGGCTCCATTCATCGCAAACTCAGCGCAGAGTGCAAGACGTTGTAAAATCTGCGCGAGGTTCTGGTTCCGCAGGGATTGCGGGCTACATATGCGTGACGCGCGGTTGAGACGCAGCGGCGCCCGCCGCCCAGACCTAAAAATTCCGAGATACGATGAAATCTAGAGCAGCCTCCGAAACCCTCCCTGCCGTAGCGAGCCAAGTCAGGGCAGCCGCGAGGCACGGCGCTGCAACCGTCCTTGCCTGACACCTCAAATCAAGATTGAATGCGCGGCTGAGACTGCTGACCCGCACGTTCCAATAGATAAGAAGATCAACACACGATGACCCATGACTTTGAAAGAATCCTCCAGGCCGCGCCGTCGCCCTTCGTGTTGTTGGACAGTGAGCTTCGGGTGGTCTGGGCGAATGATGCCTACCTACAGGTGACTGATCGCCAGTTAGAGCGGCTTATCGGGAAGGACTTGTTCGAGGAATTTCCATCTGACCCCGAAAGCGAGTCGGGCCGCATGCTGCGCGCGTCTTTCGCACGGGTGTTCCGCGATGGCACCACCGANCACCTGCCGGTCATTCCCTATCCAATCGCCAGTGCCGAGGGCAAAACCGAAGACCGCTATTGGAGCGCGACCCATACGCCGATCCTAGATGCGGATGGCGAGGTTGAGTTCATNTTGCAGCACACGCAGGACATCACCGAGGTCTATACCGCCGAAACCCCNNNNGAGGNGCNTGCAGGCTCGGCCCAAGCCGCCGTGTTGCGCCGGGCCCATGAGGTGACGCAGCAGAATNTGGAACTCGATACCGGGATCAGCCTTTTCAAGNTGATCTTTGAACAGGCNCCGAATTTCATGGTCACCCTCATGGGGCCGAACCACGTCTTTCGCACGGTNAACGCCGCCTATTTACGGATGGTTGGCCAGCGGGACCTCATAGGCAAACCCGCGCGCGAGGCTTTGCCCGAAATCGCNGGGCANGGCTTTTTCGAAATGCTGGACGAGGTCTATCGCACCGGCGAGGCCGTGAGCCAACAGGGGGCCGAGGCATGGGTGCAGCGCAGCCCCGGAGGGCCGACTGAACGGGTCGTCGTCGATTTCGTGTTTCAACCGCTCGACAACGTGCGGGGNGAAACCATCGGCATCGTGATCCAAGGCAATGACGTCACCGCNCATAAGCTTGCCGAAACCAAGCTGCGCGAGGCGGAGGAACGGTTCCGCACTATGGCCCATACCATGCCGGTCCATGTCTGGACCGCCACCGCCGATGGGCGTTTGGATTGGGTCAGCGATCAGATATATGCCTTTTCGGGTGCTACGCCGGGCAGTTTGGTTGGGGATGCATGGCCCGCGATCATTCACCCCGAGGACCGCGCCGAGGCGATTGCCACTTGGGCAAAGGCNGTGGAAACCGGGGCGGTCTACGAAAGTGAATTTCGCCTGCGACGGGCCGATGGTGCCTATTGCTGGCACTTGGTGCGGGCCGTGCCGACCAGAGATGACCAAGGCGCGGTGATGCGCTGGGTCGGCACGAATTCCGAAATTCACGAGCAGAAAGAACTGTCCCGCCAACTGGCCGATCTGAACACGACGTTGGAAGAGCGTGTCGAGAAACGCAACCGCGAGTTGGAAGAGCTTCACGACCGGTTGGCCCAAAGCCAGCGGGTCGAGGCGGTCGGCAATCTTGCTGGCGGCGTTGCCCATGATTTCAACAACCTGCTGCAGGTGATGACCGGCAGCCTGACCATGGCCGCGCGCGAAATTGCAGCCGATTCCCCGGCGCGGGTGCGGATCGACGCGGCCATGCGGGCGGTGGAGCGCGGCGCGTCGCTGTCCTCGCAACTGCTTGCGTTCAGCCGCCGTCAGCCATTGCAGCCGCGCTCGATCGACCTGCGCGATCTGCTCAGTGATATCGACGACATCATGCGCAGCGCCTTGGGCGAGGGGATGGAGGTCGAACTCGACACGCCCGANGCCCTGTGGCCAGCCTACGCCGATGCGGCAAGCACCCAGAANGCCGTGCTAAACCTCGTCATCAACGCGCGCGACGCGATGGAGGGGCGCGGCAAGTTGAAAATNGCGGTCGAGAACCGGCATATCGGCCCCGAAGAATTGCTGGGTGAGCCTGANATGGTGGCGGGCGACTATCTGGAGGTCAAAGTCATCGACCACGGGCCCGGCATCCCGGCGGATACGCTGGCCAAAGTGTTCGATCCGTTTTTTACCACCAAACCGGTAGGCAAAGGCACCGGGCTTGGGCTCTCCACCGTTTATGGCTTCGCGCGGCAATCGGGCGGGCGGGCCACCATCGCCAGCCATCCCGGCGCGGGCACAACGGTGACGCTTTTGCTGCCGCGCGCCGAGACGGCGGCGGAGCCTTTGCAATGGCATGACCCCACCGACATCGCGGGCGGGAACGAGACCGTTCTGCTGATCGAAGACGACGCCGAGGTGCGCGACGCCACCGCCGCCTTGCTGTCGGATNTGGGCTACCGCGTACGCACCGCAGAAGACCCCGCCACCGCCCTCAAAGCCGCGCGGCAAGCACCGGAATTCGATCTTTTGGTCTCGGACGTGGTCATGCCCGGAGAACTGAGCAGCCGNGACATGGCCGAAACCCTTCAGGCCGAGCGGCCCGACCTGCCGATCCTCTTCATCTCNGGCTATTCACGCGATGCGATCGTGCGCGATGGCCGGGTGGATGCCGGGGTGCAGTTCCTCGCCAAACCCTTCACCAAAGACGCTTTGGCGATCAAAGTCCGCGACGCGCTGTCCTCGGCTCCCGCTGCAAAAANAAAGGCTGACGTAGTCCAAGAGCAGCCAGACCGGCCCTGTCATGTGCTGCTCTGCGAAGACGACGCGCTGATCCGGCTTGATCTGGCGGATATCCTCAGCGGGCTGGGCACCGAGGTCACCGAAACCGCGTCGGGTCAGGAGACATTGGACAGGCTGCAAGAGGGGCAATACGACGCGCTGCTGATCGACGTGGGCCTGCCGGATATTTCNGGCGAGGAGGTCGCCACCCGCGTGCGCGCGCAGCATCCCGATATGCCNATCATCTTTGCCACCGGCCAAGCGGAAGTCCCCTCCGCCGCGGCTTTGGGCCGTTGTGCCGTGGTTCAGAAACCTTTCGGTGACCGCGATCTGGAACGTGCATTTGCAAGNTTGGGCATTCTGTCACAGACGGAGACGGCCACAGCGTTTTGACGGAGCGTAGCGAAAGCACGCGACATGACGCGCGGGGAGGGCTGCGGCACAAGAACATCTTGCGCCGCCCCCGNAAAGCCGTGCAGAAGGCCGTGAATTAACGACGGAGCCACCCGCATGCGCGATCAGANATTCACCCACGCCGAGGTTTACCGCGCNGCGCGTCTGTCNGTGGCACCNATGATGGACTGGACCGACCGCCACTGCCGCTACCTCCANCGGCTGCTGAGCCGTGANACGCTNCTCTATACCGAGATGGTCACCGCCCCNGCGCTGGTGCGGGGCGGGGCGTTGCATCTGCTGNATCACGANCCNTCGGAACATCCCGTGGCGCTACAACTTGGCGGGTCGGACCCCGCAGAGCTGGCACAGGCGGCACGGTTGGGGGCTGACGCTGGCTATGATGAAATTAACCTCAATTGCGGCTGCCCGTCTGACCGGGTGCAATCAGGTGCTTTTGGCGCGGTATTGATGCAGCAGCCGGGGCTGGTGGCGGACTGCGTGGATGCCATGCGCGCGGCCTGCGATGTCGAGGTGACCGTGAAATGCCGTATCGGCGTGGACGATCAGAACCCTGCGGAAATCTTGCCCGAGTTCCTTGCGCGTATTGTGGCGGCGGGCTGCACCCGTGTCACGATCCATGCGCGCAAGGCGTGGNTGCAGGGGCTGAGCCCCAAGGAAAACCGCGATATTCCACCGTTGGACTATGATCTCGTGCATCAGATGAAGGGGCTGTTTCCGAACCTGCATATTTCGGTCAANGGTGGGGTCACATCGCTCGATCAGGCCGAAGCTTTTCTGGATGCNGGGTTAGATGGCGTCATGGTGGGGCGCAGCGCCTATCATGCGCCGACCGACATCCTCGCCAGCGCTGATCGGCGCATCTACGGGCGGGGTGCTGACAGCAGTGCANAGGCCGCGGTGNANGGGATGTTGCCCTATATCGAGGCGCATCTGGCCAGCGGCGGACGTCTGGGGCAGATCACCCGGCATATGCTGGGGCTTTTTGCCGGGCGGCCCGGCGCGCGGCAGTGGCGGCGTATCCTATCGGAAGGGGCGCATAAGCCCGGCGCGGGGCCGGAACTGGTCGAAGCCGCCTTGGCCGAAGTCGCCGCGGCNCAGGAANTCGCCGCGGCGGGGTAGGTTTAAACGCTGGGCTCTGCCATCGGGCGGGGCCGCAGCAGCGCCAGCGTGAGCAGGGCGGCCACCAGTCCGCAGGCCGCNATNGCNCCCANCATCGGTGTGACAGAACCGTCAAANAACGGCCCGGCCAGCGCNATGGANAGGCCACCCGCCACCATCTGCAATGTNCCGCCNANNGAAGAGGCNANNCCNGCGATATCGCCGTGATCNTCCAGCGCCACGACCATNACCGTCGGCACCACGACGCCAAGGCAGGCATTGGCGCAAAACAGCCCCGCCATCACCAGATAGAGGCNCGGATCGGTNNCCANNGCNGTGACAAANATCGCGGCNGANAAGAAGACNAAGCCCGCCACNCCGCGCCGCACNAGGCTGCGCATGCCCCAGCGTTCNCCNAGCCACCCCGCCAGTTGCGAGGCCGAGAAGAAGCCGANCGCGTTGACCGCAAAGGCCAGCGAAAACCCCGTCGGCCCCAGCCCGTATTGCCCGGTATAGACAAAGGGCGCAAAGGCGATGAA
>NZSX01000013.1 GCA_002703405.1 Sulfitobacter sp.
GAACGCTGCGCCGGGATTTCTGGCTGCGCTTCGGCGGGGGCATCGGTCTTCTCAATGTGCACCTTGAGATCGAACCACGCGGCCTGACCGGTAATCGGGTCGGAATTGGCCCATCGCAGCCCATCGCCCTTGGGTGGCAGCAATTCGTGGATCAGGTGGTTCAAAAGGAAGCCTTTGGTCGCCTCGGGCGCGTCTTTGTCCAGCGCCCATGCGCCCTTGCGCTTGCCGATGGCGTTCCACGTCCAGACCGTTTTGGGATTCAGCGCGGCCATTTCCATCACCGGCACGGTGATCCCGCCGTGCGGAGAGGTCACGCGCGCCCAGTCGCCGTCTTGCATCCCCTTGGCGCGCATAATCGCGGTGGGCAAGTAGAGCGGATTGTGCCCGTGCAACTGGCGCAGCCATGCGTTCTGGCCGCCCCAAGAGTGGTACATCGCCATCGGGCGTTGGGTGAGCGCGTGGACGTCATAGCCCTCAGCGCCCTGCGGATCGCTTTCATACCAGATTGGCAGGGGCGACATGGTCTGCTTGATCCGGTCGCGCAGATGGTCGGGGGGCTGGCGTTTGCCATGACCTTCGGCGGCCAATTGAAAACGCCGCAGCGGCTCGACGTAGAGCGAAAACAGATAGGGCTGCGGCGCGTCATAGATGCCCATGCCGACGGCCCAATCCTGATAGGCGGCGTTCCACGGCTTGTAGTAGTTCGCCCCTTCCGGGATGTGATTGACGAAGAAGCCGCCGTTTTCGATATAGCGGTCGATCTGCTCGGGGTTCGGCGCCCCGCGCCCGACATCCTTGCCGTCCTTACCCCGGAACCCGGCCAGCGGGCCAATACCCGGACGGCGTTCGTGGCTGGTGATGTAATCGGCGTAGTCTTTGTATTTCTGGCTGCCGTCCTCGTTCACGAACCCCGGCAGCCAAAGCTTTGCCCCCAGATCGCAGAGCGCCGATTGAAATCCCCGCACGTCGCGGTTGGGCTCCACCACCGGCCAACGGATCGCATCGGCGGCGGCGTCGGCCTCGCTGATCGGGCGGTCGAGCAGTGAGATACAGTCGTGCCGTTCAAGGTAGGTCGTGTCGGGCAGGATCAGGTCCGCATAGGCGACCATCTCCGAAGAATAGGCATCGGAGTAGATGATCCGAGGGATGACGTAGTCGCCATTCTCGTCGGTATCGGTCAGCATCTCCATCACCCCGCCGGGGTTCATCGACGAGTTCCACGACATATTCGCCATATACATGAACAGCGTGTCGATCTTATAGGGATCGCCTGCATGGGCGTTGGAGATCACCATATGCATCAGCCCATGCGCCGACATCGGGTTTTCCCATGTGAACGCCTTGTCGATCCGCGCCGGGCTGCCGTCGGCCTTTAGCGCGAGGTCATCCGGGCCATGTACGAAGCCCAGATGCGGCCCATCCAGCGGCGCGTCGGGGATGGCTTTGCAATGTGGTTTGGGGTGCGCGGTGGCAGGTTTGGGGTAGGGCGGTTTAAAGCGGAAATCGCCGGGCACTTCGACGGTGCCAAGGATGATCTGCAACACATGCAGCGCACGGCAGGTTTGGAACCCATTGGCATGGGCCGAGATGCCGCGCATGGCGTGGAAAGAGACCGGGCGGCCTGTCATCGTCTTGTGATGCTCGCCCCGGAAGTCGGTCCATTCGTGCTCAAGCTCAAAGGCCTCGTCAAAGGCGACGCGGGCCAGTTCGGCTGCGATGGCGCGGATGCGCGGGGCGGGGATGCCGCAGCGGTCTGCTACGGCTTCGGGGGTATATTCCTCACCAAGGTATTGCTCGGCCATCTGGTGAAAGACCGGGCGGTGCGTAATGCCGGCCGTTCGGTAGGTGGCGGCAAGGTCGGGGCGCACGCCGGGCTGATCGAAGGGGGTCAGCTTGCCGGTCTTGCGGTCGACCACCAGCGCCTTGCCGTCCTCATCGCGCAGTTGCAGGCCATACTCCGGCGACTTGGGGTCGCTGTTTAGCAGGACTGGGGCGTCGGTGTAGCGGGCGAGGTAATCCAGATCGATGCGCCCAGCCTTCATCAGGCAGTGGATCAACGACAGGATAAATAGCCCATCGGTGCCGGGCGTGATGCCGACCCAATCATCGGCGATGGCGTTGTATCCGGTGCGGATCGGGTTCACCCCAATCACCCGTGCCCCGCGCTTCTTCAGCTTGCCCAGACCCATCTTAATCGGGTTGCTGTCATGGTCCTCGGCCACGCCGAATAGCATGAACAGCTTGGTATGGTCCCAATCGGGCTGGCCGAATTCCCAGAACGCGCCGCCCATCGTGTAGATGCCAGCGGTGGCCATATTGACCGAGCAGAAGCCGCCGTGGGCCGCGTAGTTCGGCGTGCCAAAGGACTGCGCCCAGAGCGAGGTGAAGCTTTGTGACTGATCGCGTCCGGTGAAGAACGCGAGCTTTTCCGGCGCTTCGCGGCGCAGCGGTTCCAGCCAGTCTGTGGCGATCTGCAGCGCCTCTTTCCAACTGATGCTCTCGAACTCACCCGACCCGCGCGGGCCGACCCGTTTCATCGGATTGCGCAGGCGTGCGGGGGAGTTGTGCTGCATGATCCCAGCTGACCCCTTGGCGCAGAGCACACCTTGGTTCACCGGATGGTCGCGGTTGCCTTCGATATAGGCGACCTTCCCCTTTTTCATATGCACGTTGATGCCGCAGCGGCAGGCGCACATGTAGCAGGTGGTCTTGCGAACCTCGTCCGAGACCTTGGGCGACAGATCAAGCGGCGGCTGGGAATGCTTCATGGGCGGGCGGGGTCTTTCAGCAAGGCGAGCGCTTGGCGCGCGATATGTTTCTCTTCGGCGGCGGGGATGATCCAATTGGGAATATTTCCCGCCCAGCGAAGGTTTGCAAGAACCTTTTCCCTCACCTCGGAATCGTTTTCGCCGATACCTCCGGTGAAGGCGATGCCGTCGATCCCGTTCATGGCAGCAATCATCGACCCCGCCTGCCGAGTGATCCAGTAGCAGAAATGCTCGCGCGCAAAGCGGGCGGCGGTTGTATCGGTCTCAGCCAGTTGCCGCATATCGGCGGTGAGACCAGAGAGGCCCAGCAATCCGCTTTCGTGATGCAGCAGTGTTTGGGCCTCCTCCAGCCCCATGTCGCGCACCAGATGCAGCACCGCGCCTGCGTCGATCTCGCCCGCGCGGGTGCCCATGGTCAGCCCGCCGAGTGGCGAGAAACCCATGGTTGTGGCGACCGATTGCCCCTCAAGGATCGCGCAGAGCGATGCGCCATTGCCCAAATGCAGCGCCAGCAGGCGGCGGGGGAGGTCTGCGCCAGTGGTCTCGCGAAAGTTCGCGGCGAGGCTTTCATAGCTGATGCCGTGAAACCCATAGCGGCGCAGGGCAGCCGTTTCGGCCCGGTCGGGCAGCGCATAGCGGCGGGCGACATCGGGGTTGGTCCGGTGAAACCCGGTATCAAAGGCGGCGACCTGCGGCAGGTCGGGCATGAGGCTGGCCAGCGCGTCGATGGCGCCGAGGTGGTGCGGATTGTGCAAGGGTGCAAGCGGCGCGGCGGCGGCGATGGCGGCCCGCACTTTCGGGGTGATCACGCAGGTCTGGGCCAAATCCGGCCCGCCATGCACGATACGGTGCGCGGCGGCGGTGAGATCACCAGTATCGATACCTTCCCCGCGCAGCGCCTCTAGCAGCGCGCGAAAGGCCGTCTGGTGATCCGGCAAGGCGCGCGGCTGCGCTGGTGCAGAGCCGACCCGAAGCGCGCCGGTCTGGCCGATGCCCTGCGCCTCAATCCGCAAAACCTCGGTCAAGACGCCGTCAAAGACCGCCGCCTTGATAGACGACGATCCCGCGTTGACGACAAGCACCAGCGCTTGGGTCACGCCTCAGACCTGTTGCGGGCGCATGTCATCCCGGCTGATCCCGGCGACGGAAACGGGTTTCTTCATCGCGTCGCGGCGGAAGGGCTCGCCCAGCTCTTGGTTCAGCAGCACCTCGATGAAGGTCGTCTTGCCCTCGTCCATCTGCGCCTTGACCGCGCGGTCCAGCGCGTCGGTCAACTCATCCATCGACGACACTTGTACGCCCTCGACGCCACAGGCCTTGGCCACCGCGGCATAGCTCACGTCCTGCGCCAATTCGGTGCCGACGAAGTTGTCGTCGAACCACAGCGTCGTGTTCCGTTTCTCCGCGCCCCACTGGTAGTTGCGAAAGATCACCATGGTCACAGCGGGCCAGTCGTCGCGGCTGACGCTGACCATCTCGTTCATTGAAATGCCAAACGCGCCATCTCCGGCAAAGCCGACCACAGGCACATCCGGGCAGGCGATCTTGGCCCCGCAGATCGCCGGGAAACCATAGCCGCAGGGGCCGAAAAGGCCGGGGGCGAGGTATTTGCGGCCCGCCTCAAATGTCGGATAAGCGTTGCCGATGGCGCAGTTGTTGCCGATGTCGGAGCTGATGATCGCCTCTTTCGGCAGCGTTTTCTGGATTGCGCGCCATGCCATACGGGGGGACATCTTTTCCGGCTCGCGGTCGCGGGCGCGCTCGTTCCATGTGGTGCCAGGATCGTCGTCCTCGTGATCCATCGAGGTCAGTTCCTGCGCCCATGCGGATTTGGTCTGGGCGATCAGGTTGCGCCGTTCCTCGCGGCCTGCGTCGCCCGCGCCATCGCTCAACCCGTCAAGGATCGTGCGGGCCACCTTGCCCGCGTCGCCGACGATGCCCACGCTAACCTTCTTGGTCAGGCCGATGCGGTCGGGGTTGATGTCGACCTGAATGATCTTGGCGTCCTTGGGCCAATAGTCGATGCCATAGCCCGGCAGGGTCGAGAAGGGGTTGAGCCGCGTGCCGAGCGCCAGCACCACATCGGCCTTGGCGATCAATTCCATCGCCGCTTTGGAGCCATTGTAGCCCAGCGGCCCGACCGACAGCGGGTGCGAGCCGGGGAAGGCGTCATTGTGCTGGTAGCCGCAGCAGACGGGCGCATCGAGCCGTTCGGCCAGTTTGCGCGCGTCGTCGATTGCGCCGCCGATGACCACACCCGCGCCATTCAGGATCACCGGGAATTTCGCGTTTGAAAGCAGTTCTGCCGCCTCGGCGATGGCGGTCTCTCCGCCGGAGGGCCGCTCGAACTCGACGATGGCNGGCAGGTCGATGTCGATCACTTGGGTCCAGAAATCGCGGGGNATGTTGATCTGCGCNGGGGCGGAGTGGCGTTTGGCTTGCAGGATNACNCGGTTCANNGTCTCNGCNATNCGNGTNGGGTCGCGCACNTCNTCTTGATAGGCGACCATGTCGCGGAAGAGNGCCATCTGCTCGACCTCCTGAAAGCCGCCCTGACCGATGGTCTTGTTCGCCGCCTGCGGGGTCACCAGCAAAAGCGGCGTGTGGTTCCAGTAGGCGGTCTTTACCGGCGTCACGAAGTTGGTAATCCCCGGCCCGTTTTGCGCCACCATCATCGACATCCGCCCCGACGCGCGGGTGAACCCATCGGCCATCATGCCNGAGTTACACTCNTGCGCNCCGTCGTANAANGTGATCCCGGCGGCGGGGAANAGGTCGGAGATCGGCATCATGGCCGAGCCGATAATGCCAAAGGCCGTGTCGATCCCATGCATCTGAAGGGTTTTGACGAAGGCTTCTTCGGTGGTCATTTTCATGGGTCGATCCTTTGGGCGTGGGGCAAAGCTTGGGGCAAATTACGGGCAGGCGCGGGNCGGGGTTAGGGCCAGAATTGGCCNAGCCCTANGGCCAGATNAGCGCAGGCGGTCNATCTCTTGGGCNATCANGCCAACCCCTTCGCCGATCCGNGNNGCNGGGATGGAGGAATAGGCCAGCCGGTAGTAATTCGTNGCCNTCTCTTCGCCCGNGAAAAAGGCGTGGCCGGGTTCAACCAGAACGTCCCGCGCGCGCAGGTTTTCGGCCAGTTGCGCGGTATCGACGCTTTCGGGCGCGCGCATCCAGAAGGACGATCCGCCATAGGCACCCCGGCCCGAGACACGCAGGCCGTGCGTCTCAAGCGCTTCCTCCATGACGCGGCGACGCTCGTGCAGGGCCAGCCCCATGCGACGGATCTGGGCGTCGTAATGGCCCAGAGACAGGAAATAGGCAGCGGTGCGCTGGATATGCCCCGGCGGGTGGCGCAGGACCGAGGCGCGCAGCGCGCGGGCCTCACGGATGAACGGCTCAGACCCCACCAGATACCCCAACCGGAGCCCCGGAAAAAGCGATTTGGAGAAGCTGCCGACATAGATCACCCGCCCCTCATCATCGAGCGACTTCAGCGCGGGCGAGGCGGGTTTGAGGAAGGACATCTCAAACTCATAGTCATCCTCGACGATCAGCGCCTCAAGCGCGCGGGCGCGGGCCAAGAGCGCGCGGCGGCGGTCCATCGGCATGGTCGCATTGGTCGGGCATTGGTGGCTGGGCGTGGTGAAAATTACATCAGTGTCGGGGGGGATCGCCTCAGGCGGGAGGCCGTCTTGATCCACGCGCACCGGGGTGATGTGGCAGCGGGACTGGCTCAGGATACCGCTGAGCGCCGGATAGCACGGGTCTTCCAAAACGGCGCGGCGGCGTTGGGTCAGCAGCACCTGCGCGGTCAGCCAAAGCGCGTTCTGCGCGCCAAGCGTGATGAGGATTTGCTCGGGCCGCGCCGAGACGCCGCGCCGGGGCAGGATGTGGCGGGCGATGAACTCGATCAGTTGCGGGTCGTCTTGGTCGTAGTAATCGGTCGTCATTGAGGTGAAGTCGCGTTGGCCCAAGGCTTGCAACGCGCAGAGCCGCCAGTTCGCGTGGTCGAACAGCGTCGGGTCGGCTTGGCCGTAGATGAAAGGGTAGCGGTAGCTGGCCCAGTCCTGCGGTTTGGCGGCCAGCCCATTGGCGCTGAAGCGTTGGCCGATGGCGCGGGTCCAATCGATGGCGTCATCGGCCTCGGCCCGGGGCGCAAAGGCTGGGGGCGCGGGGGCGTTGTCGGAAACGAAATACCCCGACCGCCCGCGCGAGGTGAGGTAGTCATTCGCCAAAAGCTCGGTATAGGCGATGGTGACCGTGATCCGGCTGACGCGAAGATGCGCTGCGAGCTTGCGGGTGGAGGGCAGTTTCTCACCCCGCTGAAACCGACCCGAGAGGATGCCTTGGGCGATCATCTGTTGGATCTGCTGTTGCAGGGTGCCTTGCGCATCGGGGCGCAGGAAAAAGGTTTCGACGGGCAGGGCCATGGGGCGAAGGTTAGGCTGGCCTTAGGGGGAGTTCAATCTGGCATTACGGCCTGTCGAATTTACTTCGGCGCGTTGCCCGCACTTCCGTTCACCCGGCACCTCGCCTAAAAGTGTCGCATGAGCATCTCCGCCCCTCTTTTGATCGCCGTTGACGGCGGTGGCACCGGTTGCCGCGCCGCCATTGGCACGCAGCGTGATGGCATTCTTGGCCGTGCAACTGGGGGGCGCGCCAATATCGGCAATGACCCGGACAGAGCGCTCGCAAACCTGCGCGGCGCGGTGGAGGCGGCAGCGGCCGAGGCGGGGCTGCCCCTCACGGCACTTAAGGACGCCACGGCGTTCATCGGGCTCGCGGGAATGAACGTCGCGCGGGACGAAGCGCGGCTGCGCGCGGCGCTGCCCTATGCCCGGATCCACGCCGACGATGACCGCCCCGCCTGCGTGGTCGGCGCGCTTGGCGAAGGCGTGGCGGGCTGGCTGCTGGCCATCGGCACGGGTACGATTGTGGCCGCGACCGACGGCACGGCGTATCGCTATGTCGGAAGCTGGGGGTTTCATCTGGCCGATCAAGGATCAGGCGCATGGCTGGGGCGCGGCGCGTTGGATTTTGCGTTGCAATGCCATGACAGGGTGCTGCCGCACAGCGACCTGACCCGCGCTTTGTTGGCGGATTTCGGCGATGATCCAGAGGCTCTCGTTTCCTTCAGCCTGACGGCGCAGCCCGGAGACTATGCGGCATTCGCGCCCAAGGTCATCGCGGCTGCCGAGGCTGGGGACCGCCACGCGCAGGCACTGATGCAAGAGGGGGCGGCCTACTACCTCCGCGCCTTGAAGGCGCTGGATTTCGCGCCCGGCGACCCGCTCTGCCTGCTGGGNGGGATCGGCCCGCATTACGCGCGTTACCTGCCAGAAGACCATCTGTCGGGGCTGATCGCGGCGCGCGGCACGGCGCTTGATGGGGCGTTTCATCTGGTCTGCAAGGCCGCAGCGGAAGAGGTTTCGCCATGAGCGAGATCGCGAGGGTTTTCACCGGGGCGGATATTCACGATGGAAAGCATCTGCACCACGGCAAGGTGCTGGCGCAGATGCAAGACGGCAGCCGCCGNATCCTTGCCTTTGAANAGGTGCCGCAGGGCGTGCCGACAGAGCGGCTGCANGNGGGGGNGCTCTGNCCCGGTTTCGTCGATCTTCAGGTCAATGGCGGCGGCGGGGTGATGTTNAACGACAGCCCCGATGTGGCCACCCTGCGGCGCATGGCCAAGGCGCANCGCAGCACGGGTGTCGCGGCGCTTTTGCCCACCTTGATCACCGACACGCCCGATAAAACCGAAGCGGCGATTGAGGCTGTCGTGGCCGCCATCGCCGAGGGGGTGCCGGGCATTATCGGGCTGCATCTGGAAGGCCCGCATCTGGCGCTATCGCGCAAGGGCGCGCATGACGGGGCGTTGATCCGCCCGATGGAGGCGGCGGATCTTGCCCTGATCCTGCGCGCCGCTGTGCTGCTGCCGAACCTTATGGTGACGGTCGCGCCGGAAAACACCAGCAACGCGCAGATCGCCGCGATGGCCGAGGCCGGGGTCATCGTTTCGCTTGGCCATAGCGACGCGGATTACGAGACCTCTATGGCTGCTTTTGATGCGGGCGCGCGCTGCGTCACGCATCTGTTCAACGCGATGAGCCAGATGGGCAACCGCGCGCCGGGATTGGTCGGGGCGGCGCTGGCGCGAGACGGGGTTCACGCGGGGCTGATTGCCGATGGCATCCATGTGCATCCCGCCAGCATGCGCAACGCGCTGGCGGCCAAGGGGGAGGGGATTTTCCTCGTCAGTGATGCCATGGCGACGGCGGGCTCTGATATCGCGGGCTTTACGCTCAATGGCCGCGAGGTTTATCGCGCGGAGGGGCGGTTAACCTTGGCGGATGGTACCCTGGCGGGGGCGCACCTAGCGTTGGGCCGCGCGGTCCGCACGCTGATCCATGCGGTAGGAGAGCCGTTGGAAACCGCCTTGGCGCGGGCGATTTCGGGGCCGCTGGCACTGTTGCGCGATGACATGGGTCTGGGCCGGATCGAAAGCGCGGGCCAACCTTTGCTGCTGTTCGACCCCGAAAGCGGTGCGGTGGACCTGCTNGCCTAGCCTGCGACAAGCCGCCAGAAGAACACCGCGCTCATCCCAAANCCGATNGCGGCGATCAGCCAGCGCACGGTNTGTTTCGGCAAGGCCCNCGCCAGNGGCGCNCCGGCATAGCCCCCNGCCGTGGCGGCCAGCATCATCAGCANCGCCTGCGGCCATGCGACCAGCCCGGCCAAGGCAAANACCGCCACGGAAATCGATGAGAGCACGAAGCTCAGCCCGTTCTTNAGCCCGTTCATCCCGTGCAGGTCNGTCATCCCCCAAAGCGCNAAGAGGGCCAGCAGAACNATGCCCAAGCCCCCGTTNAAATAGCCGCCATAGACGCTGACCGCGAANAGGCCGAGCGCGCCTTCGGGCNTGACGNCGCGGGCATGGGACGCNGCAANGGCGCGGATNCGGTCGCCCAGCAGGAAGGCCAGCGTCGCCGCGAGGAGCAAGAAGGGCACGACANCCGAAAAGGCCGCGTTGGACGAGACCAGCAGCAGGCCCGAGCCGACCACACCGCCCGCCAGCGTGATGAGGCNAAGCCGCAGCAACCGCTTGCGGTCAAANCCGCCCAATTNATCGCGAAAGCCGAAAGCCCCGGCAAGGTAGCCGGGAAACACCGCCACGGCNCTGGTNGCATTGGCCGCCACAGGNGNCATCCCGGTAAAGACCAGCGCCGGAAAGGTCAGAAAGGTGCCGCCCCCGGCGATGGTGTTCAACNCGCCCGCGCCAAAGGCNGCGATCAGCAAGATCGCGATATCGCTNAAAGTGGTCATTGTCCCTCCCCACGCCATGCGGCGCTTGGAACCCTGTTAGGATCAAATCACGGCGATGCCAAGATNGGGGGCNGGCACGAAAAAGGGCTCCGACCGATGGTCGAAGCCCCNATAGCGCGAAATCGCGCGANGTCAGCCGTTTATGGGCAAGCTGCGACGTAGCGCTGGCCGTTGGAGTTCTGGTACACACATTTGCCGGACTGAGTCTGGCCGATGTAGTTGCCAGCCGCCGCACCAGCGAGACCGCCGATGATTGCGCCTTGAACCTTGTCGTCACCGCCTGAAACAGCAGCACCTGTGGCTGCGCCGAGGGCTGCACCTGTCAGGGCGCCTTGGCTGGGCGTGGTGCCGTTACAAGCGGCAAGNGTGGCGACCAGCGGAACGGCGATAAGGAATTTNTTCATGTCTTTCTCCCAAGTTACTCATTTGCCAACGCGGGGGGATTGGAAGAGGTTCCCGCGAAAGCGATGGATGTTAAGAAAAATTTTCAACGCGGGTGTGCGCGGCAATTTTCCATCTGTTGTCATGTTCGGGCAAGACAGAGGTTTAGATAGACGAAGGCGGCACCGGNTCAACCGATGCCGCCTGTCGCAGGCCTGAAAGCGCGGTTTTACGCCGAAGCGAAAACCCGGCCCAATGCNCCATCCACCGCGGTGATGATCTCATCAATATCATCGCGTGAGGCGATNAGCGCGGGCGAGAAACACAGCGTGTTGTTCTTGCCGGGCAGGGAGCGGTTGGTGGCCCCGATGATCACCCCTTGNGCCATGCAGTCCCCNACNACNGCNTGNATNCGCTTTTCNTCGACGGGGTCGCGGCTGTCGCGGTCNGNGACCAGTTCGGCNCCCAANAACAGCCCCTTGCCGCGCACATCNCCGATCACCTTNTGTTTGTCGGCCAGCGCATGAAGCTGCTCCAGCATGTAGTGGCCCATGTTGGTGGTNTTCTCCAACAGGTTCTCNCGNTCGATGATGTTCATNTTCTCGATGCCNGCGGTCGGCCCCGCGGTGCAGCCACCAAANGTCGANATGTCGCGGAANTAGTTCAGCGGATCGCTGGCATCGTCCTTGAACATGTCAAANACGGCATCGGTNGTGACCAGACAGGCGATGGCGGCATAGCCNGAGGCNACGCCNTTGGCCATGGTCACCATGTCTGGCTGGATGCCGTAGTGCTGATANCCGAACCANGTNCCGGTNCGNCCNACGCCGCAGACGACCTCATCGATATGCAGNAGGATGTCGTANTTGCGGCAAATCTCNTGCACNCGCTCCCANTAGCCCTCGGGCGGGCAGATCACGCCGCCGCCTGCGGTCACCGGCTCTAGGCAAAGCGCGCCAACGGTTTCCGGCCCTTCGGCGAGGATCACCTTNTCGATCTGGTCGGCAGCCCAGACACCGTAGTTTTCCTGTGGCGCGCCGTCCTGCTCAAAACTGCGGTATTCNAGNCANTGCGGCACCCGCACNAACCCCGGCGCGAAGGGGCCGTATTGTGCGTTGCGCTCGTCCTGCCCACCCGCCGAGAGGCAGCCGATGGTGGTGCCGTGGTANTCGCGGTCGCGGTAGAGGATCTTGTGCTTCTTGCCGCCNTANCGTTTGTGCGCGATCTGGCGNACCATTTTGAAGGCTTTCTCATTCGCCTCGGAGCCNGAGTTGCANTANTAGACGCGNTCNAGNCCNGGCATCTTGTCNAGCAGNTTNTCGGCGAAATGAGAGCCGGGGATCGAGCCTGCGGACCCGGCGAAATAGTTCAGNTTGATCAGCTGGTCGCGCACGGCATTGGCGATGCTTTCNCGGCCATAGCCTACGTTGACCGTCCAGACACCACCGGACACGGCATCNAGGTGCTCTTTGCCCTTTTGGTCCCAGACCCGCATGCCNTTGCCTTCGACAATGATGCGCGGGTCGGTCGTTTCATAGGGTTTGTGCTGGCTCAGGTGGTGCCAGATATGCGCGCGGTCGGCTTCGACGACGCGGGAGATGTCGTTTTCATTAAAGTTGCCGTCCATGGGGCAAACCTTTCTGTGCGGGTGGGCGAACCCACGAATGAAGCCCGCGCAGAGGCGGGGAATATGCCTAACACATCACCGCGAAAGTCGCGCCACAAGTAGTGCCAGTTGGGTTTGTTCCTTAAGGCCAGCCGTCGGCGCAGATCTCTTTTAGAGAAATCGGGACGGACTTTTATAAAAAGTCCGGGGCCTTATACAAAACGCCGGGGTGGTGCCCCGGCGTTCAAGTTTACTTCGATTTCGGGCCGCCCTTGCCGCCCTGCTTGCCGATCTTATTCGGCGGGGTGAAGCGTTTGGACGGGTCGGACGCCCGTTTGTAGGACTTCTCACCGCCCGGCGTGGTGGCCGAGGTTGTCGGCTTGCCCTTGCCTTTGCGAGGTGCATCGCCTGCGGGCTTTTCCTTTTTCCACACCGCTTTCGCCTTGGGCTTGGCGGTGGTTTCGCCGCCAGACTTCGGTTTGGGCGTGGCACCGGGCTTCATCGGGCTACGCTCTGTCTTGTGGGACTTTGGCGGGCGTTCGCCCTTGGGCGCGCGCGGTTTGTCGAACTTGGGCTTGTCGTATTTGGGCTTGTCGAACGACGCCGCACCGGGGCCATCCGCCGCTTTGGCGCGGGGTTTGCGCGGGGCGGGGGCGGCATCGGGATCGTAGTTGTCACGCGGCGGGCGCGGGCCACGGTCGCGATCACCCTTGTAGCCGCCACCCGGCTTGGGGCCACGGTTGCCGCCCGGTTTCGGACCACGGGCCAGATCGGGGGCTTTGTCGAGCTGCGTCAGCACCGCGCCTTCTTCCAGCTTCATGTCCCCGCCAAGTGCGCTCAGCAGACCGGGAACAGAGGTTTCCAGCACTTCGACAAAGCTGTGGCTGCCCTGCACACGGATCGCGCCGATATCGTCTTTGGTCAGGTCGCCGCGACGGCACAGCATCGGCAGCAGCGTGCGCGGCTCGGCCCCGTCGTTGCGGCCGGTCGAGATCGAGAACCAGACCGACTTGCCAAAGGCCGGGCGCGGCTTGTCATCGCCGGGGGCACCGGGTTCGGCCAGTTCTTCTGGCGCAGATTGACGCGCGCGGTAGAGGTTGACGAAGGCAGTGGCCAGTTGCTCTGCAGAGAACTGCTCGACCAGATTGGCAACGAAACCTTCGGCGTCTTCCGGGATCGGGTCGGACCATGCGGAATCGGCCAGCAGGCGGGCTTCGTCTGCGGCGTTGACTTCGGTGGCGGAGGGCGGTGCCGCCCATTCCACTTTCAGCTTCGCGCCACCGATCAGACGGTTCGCCTTGCTGCGCAGTTTCGCAGGCACGATCAGGGCGGAAACACCCTTGCGCCCGGCGCGGCCAGTACGGCCCGAGCGGTGCAGCAGCGTGTCGGAGTTGCTGGGCAGATCGGCGTGGATCACCAGTTCAAGGTTTGGCAGGTCGATGCCGCGGGCGGCGACATCGGTGGCGATACAGACCCGCGCACGCCCGTCGCGCAGCGCTTGCAGCGCGTTGGTCCGCTCGGATTGCGTCAACTCACCCGACAGCGCCACGACCGAGAAACCCCGGTTGGTAAAGCGCGTGGTCAGACGCGCCACGGCGGCGCGGGTGTTGCAGAACACGATGGCGTTTTTGGCCTCGTAGAAGCGCAGGACGTTGATGATCGCGTTTTCAGTGTCACGCGGGTGCACATTCAGCGCGCGGTATTCGATATCGCTGTGCTGTTTGGCTTCGCTCACAGTGGTGATGCGCTGCGCATCGCGCTGGTAGGATTTCGCCAGTTTGGCAATCGCCGCAGGCACGGTGGCCGAGAACAGCAGCGTGCGGCGCTCTTCGGGGGATTCGGAGAGGATGAACTCAAGGTCTTCGCGAAAACCGAGGTCGAGCATCTCATCCGCTTCGTCCAGCACCACGGCACGGATCGCGTCGAGGTTGATGTTGTTGCGTTTGATGTGGTCACACAGACGGCCCGGCGTGGCGACAACGATATGCGCGCCCCGGTCCAGCGCACGGCGCTCGGTCCGGGTGTCCATGCCGCCAACACAGGTGGTAACCACTGCGCCCGCTTTGCCATAAAGCCACGTCAGTTCGCGGCTGACCTGCATCGCCAATTCGCGTGTGGGCGCGATAATCAGCGCCAGCGGTGCGCCTGCTTGGCCGAAATGGATGTCGTCGCCCAAGAGTGTTGGCGCGATGGCGAGGCCAAAGCCCACCGTTTTGCCCGACCCGGTTTGGGCCGAAACCAGAAGGTCTTGATCGTTCAGCGCGGGGTCTGTGACGGCCTCCTGAACGGCGGTAAGTGTTTCATAACCCTGTTGGGCAAGGGCATCGGCAATAGTCTGGATCACGAAGGCTGTCCTGTCTTGAACGTTTGTGCGGGGGGCGGGCACGTGGGGTGCTACCAGCCACGGCAAAGGAATCCGACCGTCGGTAGAGGGTCAGGGATGGAATGTACATGGGGGTTTTCGGGTAGAATGTCACCCTTTTTACAGGTTTGGGGCCTTTGCGGGTGTAAATGGGCGGGGAAATGCCGCTCGAACCCGTCCACGGCCCCCTCACAACTTGGTCATGCCGATGGCGCGCCCGCACGGGTTCGGTTAGCAATATCCAACGTTTAATATGAGAGAGCGAGGCAATCTGGTGCAAGGTGATCTGCCCCTGACGCGGGATTTGGTGCTGGTGGGCGGCGGTCATGCCCATGCGCTGGTGCTGCGCAAATGGGGGATGGACCCGCTGCCCGGCGCGCGGCTGACGGTTATCAATCCCGGCCCGACTGCGCCCTATACGGGCATGTTGCCTGGACATATCGCCGGGCATTACGGCCGCGATGAGCTAGAGATCGACTTGGTGCGTTTGTGTCGCCACGCCGGGGCACGGCTGATCCTTGGCCATGCGACCGGGATCGACCGGGCCGCGCAGGAGATCACTGTGCCGGGGCATGGACCCGTGGCCTACGATGTGGCCTCAATCGACGTGGGCATCACGGCCAAGATGGACCTGCCTGGGTTTGCCGAACACGCCGTGCCGGCCAAGCCGCTTGATGTCTATGCAGCGCGGTGGCGGGCGTTTTTGGTAGCGGTAAAGGCGGGCGATCTGCCGCCCGAAGTCGCTGTGATTGGCGGCGGTGTGGCGGGTTGTGAGTTGGCGATGGCGATGGCATTTGCCCTGCGTCAGGCCGGGGCGCAGCCAGCTGTGACAGTGGTGGAACATGGGCCGCAGCTTTCTGGCATGGCGCCCCGGACGGAGGCGATGGTGCGGCGGCGCATGGCCGACTTGGGGGTGAGCCTTGCGTTTGATGCGGAGGTGACGCAGATCACGGGCACAGAGGTGATCGTGAAGGGGCGCGCCCCGATTCCGGCTGCGCTTTGCGTAGGTGCTGCGGGGGCGGTGCCGCATGGCTGGCTCGCGCAGACTGACCTGCCGCTGCACAATGGGTTCATCCAAGTGGGCGCTGATTTGGGCGTGGTCGATGATGCGGCGCTTTTTGCCGTGGGCGACTGCGCGCATTTAAAGGCCACGCCGCGCCCCAAGGCCGGGGTCTTTGCCGTGCGGGCAGCGCCAGTGCTGCATGACAATCTGCGGGCCGCATTGAGCGGCGGTGAGCGAGGTGCGTTTAAACCGCAGAAACATTACCTAAAACTTATCTCATTGGGTGGAAAATCTGCGGTGGCCGAGCGGAACGGGCTCGCCCTTGGCGGTGCGTTGCTGTGGCAGTGGAAGGACCGGATCGACCGGAAATTCATGGATCAGCTGGATGATCTGCCTGCGATGAAGCGCGAAGCGCCGATTGGTCCGACGGCCTCGGGCGTGCAAGACGCGCTGGCGGGCAAGCCGCTTTGTGGTGGGTGCGGGGCCAAGGTCGGCGGCGCGATACTGGGCGATCTGTTGGTCAAGGCGCAACACTCGGTCACGGGCGATGTCGTCACCGGCGCGGGGGATGACGCGGCGATCCTGCGGCAACCTGGCGGCGGTTTTCAGGTGATAAGCACGGACCACCTGCGCGGCTTCATCGAAGATCCGGCGCTGATGACGCGGATCGCGGCGGTCCATGCTTTGGGCGATGTCTGGGCAATGGGGGCCAAGCCGCAAGTGGCGCTAAGCACGGTCATCATGCCGCGCATGTCGCCGGAATTACAGGCTCGAACGTTGCGAGAAATCGCGGCTGCCGCGCAAGATATGATGGGGGCCGCAGGCGCGCAGATTGTCGGTGGCCACACCACCATGGGCGCGGAACTGACCATCGGGTTTACGGTCACCGGCACGCGGGAGGACATGCCGATTGGCGTGGGCGGTGCGCAGCCGGGGGATGTGCTGATGCTCACCCGGCCCATCGGCGCGGGGGTGATTCTAGCGGGGCATATGGCGGGCAGTGCGCCGGGGCGGGTCGTGGCCGACGCGTTGCGTCTTATGGCCACACCGCAGGCGCGGGAGGCAGAGATTTTGGCAAACGCCCATGCGATGACGGATGTAACCGGCTTTGGCTTGGCCGGGCATGTGCAGGCGATTTGCCGGGCATCGGGGCTGGCGGCAGAGCTTTGGGGCGCGGCGGTGCCGATTTACCCTGGCGCGCAGGCGCTCTCGGATCAGGGGGTGGCGTCATCGCTTCTGGCAGTCAATCAGGCGGATGCACCGATCCGTGCGGCGGGTCCGATAAATCCGCTTTTGCACGATCCCCAAACCGCCGGAGGGCTATTGGCCGCTTTGCCAGAAGCGGCAGCGAAGGGCGCGCAGGCGCGGTTGGCAGCAGCAGGGCTAAAGGGTCATATCATCGGACGGCTTGAAGCGGGCGCCCCCTCTATTCACCTGCGCTGAAACGGCTGTGCAGCGCGGCGGCGGTGTTGGCCAATGTGCTTTCATCAAGGTCGTTCAACGAAAGCCGGTCAACGGGCGCGGGGTTGCGGCTGGCTGTCTTGGCATAGCGCGGATCGTAGTGCTGGCCGATTAACCCTTCGGCAAGGGTGGCCCAATCGCCCACTCGGGCTTGGGTCTGCCATGCGGTGATTGTTTCACCACTGTGATAGGGGCGTAGCTTGTCGATGCGGTCTTTAAGCATGGCGGGGTCGGCGGTCAGATCATCATAGGCGTGGCACAGAAAATGCGCCCGCGCCGCAAGCGGTGCGTCGACCTCAACCCGTGGTGCGGCGATCATCGCGGCCCAGAGTGCGGGGGGCAGGGTGATGTCCCCGATCTTGCTGCTTTCCGCCTCAACCCATGTAATCTGCGTTGGATCAAGCGGGGCAAGGCCTTGGGCCAGGCGGCTTTCAAACATCTTCTGATGTGGCTGGCCGCCGTCCACAGCGCCAAACAGCGAGCCGCGATGCTGCGCCAGCCCTTCAAGGTCAAGCACCTGCGCGCCCGCCTGTTCCAGATGCTGCAACAGTCGGGTCTTGGCGGTGCCGGTGCCGCCTTCGATCAGCATCAAACGGTGCGGCAGGGGCGTGTCGTAAAGCGCCGCGACCACCAATCGGCGATAGCTGCGATAGCCGCCGCGCAGCAGGTGCACACGCCAGCCGACCTGATCGAGGATCGTCGAGAACGCGCCCGACCGCTGCCCGCCGCGCCAGCAATAGACCAGCGGTTGCCAACTGCCGTCTTTACCCGCAAGCGCCGTTTGCAAATGTCGCGCCGTGTTTTGGGTTACCAGCGCGCCGCCGATCTTGCGGGCATCAAAGGGGCTGACTTGTTTGTAGATCGTGCCCACCTCGGCCCGCTCAGCGTCCGAGAGCACGGGCAGATTGATCGCGCCGGGCAGGTGATCTTCGGCAAACTCCGACGGGGCGCGCACATCGATGATTGTGTCGACGCTAAGTTCGGCCAGATCGGACAAGGCGGTAAGGGTGCAGGGGGTCATGCGATGCTTTCGGCTCGGATGGGCCTGTCTAGCACGTCTGGGGGCGGGGGACAGTGCCCGCGCGCGCCACAGCACCCCGCGCCGGAAAAGCGCGGGGTGAAAGTGGCTTAGGCCTTGGCGGCGATCACCAGTACTTCGACCAGATACTCTGGCGTCGCAAGTTTGGATTCGCCACAGGCCCGCGCGGGGGCGTGGCCCTCAGCAACCCAAGCATCCCAAACGCCGTTCATCGCGGCGAAATCGGCCATGTCGGCCAGCCAGATGGTGGATTGCAGGATGCGGGTCTTGTCGCTGCCAACCTCGGCCAGCAGGGCATCGACCTTATCTAGGCAATCTTGGGTCTGGGTGGCCACATCTGCGCCCGCCGTGCCGACTTGACCAGCAAGATAAATCACATCGCCATGCTCGACGATTTGGCTCATGCGGGTGTTGGTGTGGTGGCGTTTGATCTCGGTCATTCTGTCTCTCCTTTGACGATGCGAGGGTTGTGGCAGCTTTGGAAAAGGGAGGCCAGATCAAAGCCTGCGGGTTAGGGCTTCTCGACCTTTCCGCCCTCTTTCGGGCCGCCTGCTTTTTCCCATCCGCCGAAGCCGTCCTTCAGGTGCGCCGCGTCAAAGCCCATGTCTTGCAGCGTCGCGACCGAGATGGCCGAGCGCCAGCCAGAGGCGCAGTGAAAGACGAATTTTTTATCTTGGGCAAAGACCTCTTTGAAATAGGGGCTGTCGGGATCGACCCAAAATTCCAACATGCCCCGTGGGCAGTGGAACGCACCGGGGATGAACCCGGTGCGCTCGCGTTCGCGGGGATCACGCAGGTCGACGAATTGCACGTTTTCGTCGTCCAGCATGGCGATGGCCTCAGCGCTGTCGATTTCTTCGATCCGGGCGCGGGCCTCGGACACCATTTCGGCGGCGGTTTTCTTTAAGGCCATCAGGGGCTCTCCTTACAGTTGGTTCAGCAATGTTGGCGTAGGCCAGCCATCGACGGGCACGCCAAGGCGTTCTTGTTCAGTACGCACAGCCGCGCGGGTGCCAGACCCGAGGATGCCATCCACATCGCCCACGTCATAGCCCATGGATTGCAGCTTGCGCTGAAGCGTTTTCATCGCGTCGCCGCTAAGCCCCGGTTGCGGATTGCCTGCGTCGAAAACCTGTGCGCCTTCCAGCCGTGTGGCAAAATAGGCGGCGGTCATGACGTAGGTAAAGCTTTGGTTCCATTCGAAATAGACCCGGAAATTCGGGTAGGCAATAAAGGCCGGCCCGCCGCGCCCTTGTGGCAGCAGGACCGAGGCGGTCAGCCCTTCGGCCAACGGCCCGTTGCGGGGCGAGACGCCCATCGCTTGCCATTCGCTGACGGGTTTGGTGGTCTCCAGCCCGCTTTGCGACCAGTCGAAGTCTTGGGGGAGAGAGACTTCGGCCAGCCAAGGCTCCCCCGCGCGCCAGCCGAGGCTTTGCAGCATTTTGGCACCCGACAGCAACGCGTCGGGGGCTGAGGTTTTCAGAGAGACTTCGCCATCCCCGTCGCCATCCACACCGTTTTCGATGATGTCGCGCGGCAGCATTTGCACCATGCCGATCTCTCCGGCCCAAGCGCCGGTGGTGGTGGCGGGGTCGAATTCACCGCGCTCGAAAAGCTCCAAAGCCGCAGAAAGCTGCGGGCGGAACAACTCGGGGCGGCGGCAGTCATGGGCCAGCGTGGCCAGCGCATTGGCGGTGTTGAAATCCCCTTGGATCGCGCCGTAGTCCGTCTCGAACGCCCAGAAGGCCAAGAGCACGCCACGGCTGACGCCATATTCGGATTCAACCCGGTCAAAGATCGCGTCGTATTTTTCGCCATTGGCACGGCCTCGGTTGATCCGGTCGTTGGAGATCAGGTGCCGTGAGAATTCGATGAAGGGCTTTTGGAATACGCCCTGCGCCTGATCGGCGCGCAGCACGGCGGGGTCTTGGCGCAGACCTGCAAAAAACCGATCGGCAGTGGCGGGATCGGCACCATTTGCCACGGCTTCGGCTTTGGCATCGGTGATGAAGCTGGAGAAATCACCGCCGCAGGCCGATTGCGCATAGGCGGTGGCGGGAAGGGTGAACGCCGCAAGGGCGGCGGCTAGAAAGATGGGGCGCATGGATATCCTCATAGTCACAGACAGGCCAGAACTAGGGCGATTGCCCACATCACCAACCATGCCTGCCAGAGGCGGGTGATGGCCACATCGATCTCCTGAGGTCCGATGACGCGCGCCCCCGCGCCATGCACCCAAGGAAACTGCTGCACCTGCCCATCATAGCTGCGCGGACCGGCGAGGGCCACACCTATGGCCCGCGCCATGGCGGCTTCTGGCCAACCGGCGTTGGGCGAGCGGTGCAGCGCCGCGTCGGCCTTGATGTCGCGCCAGTGGTGCAGCACCCCGCCGGGGAGCGCGATGAGCAGCGCGGTCAGCCGTGCCGGGACGAGGTTCAGCAGGTCATCCATCCGCGCCGCGGCCCAGCCGAAATCGGCGTAGCGCGGGGTGCGGTAGCCGATCATACTGTCGGCGGTGTTGACGATCTTATAGACCAGCAACCCCGGCAGACCGGCCAGCAAGAACCAAAAGGCAGGCGCGATGATGCCGTCGCTAAGGTTTTCCGCGCCGCTTTCGATGGCCGAGCGTGCCACGGCGTCTGACGGCATCGCAGCGGTGTCTCGGCTGACGATCATCGCCACGGCGCGGCGGCCAGCGGGCAGCGATTGGCGAAGCCCATCAGCCACAGCGCGGAGGTGTTCGACGAGGGAGCGTTGCGCAAGTAGGATTGCGGCGATGATGATCTCGGCAAGCGGGCCGAAGAAGCTCAGTAGCCAGCCTAGAACGGCAGCGCCGATCATCAGAGCTAACAGCAGCACCACGCCCTTGGCACGTCGCGCTTGGCCGTGGTTCAACCGCCGATCCCCCCAGCCGATCAACCGCCCCATCAGCACCGCCGGATGCGGCAAGCGCCGCCAGAGCCATTCCGGTTCTCCAAGGGCCGCGTCGAGCAGCATGGCCAGCGCGAGGACCGCCGCCGTGCTCATGCCAGCGCCCGCTCCAACCGCGACCAGCCCTCGGCGGGGGGCAGGCCGAGGCGCAGCCAGCGTGAGTTATAGGGGAAGACTCGAGTCCAGATATGATGCTGAGCGAGGCGTTCCTGCCAAGCTTGCGCGTCATCGACCTCATAAAGCCGGAAAAGCGGAGTGCCGCCGACGGTTTGCGCCCCCGCTTCGGTCATCATTGTGTCGAGACGGGTGGCATCAGTCGCCAACCGGGCCCGCGTCGCCTCGGCCCAAGCGCCATCCCGCAAAGCCGCCGCGCCGATATGCAATGCCGGGCCGCTTACCGGCCAAGGGCCGAGCATCTGGCCAAGCCGTGCCACCAAGGCCGGGTCACCAATGACAAAGCCCAGCCGCAGCCCGGCCAGACCCCAGAACTTCCCGAAACTTTTGAGGATCAATGTGCCGGATGTCGTGGCCTGCGCCATGAGGGTGGCATCAGGGGTGATGTCGCAAAAGCTTTCGTCGATGATGCTGAGGGGGGCGGTGGTCTCTGCCACTTGCCAAAGCCGCCCGTTGGGGTTGTTGGGGTGCACATGGACTGCAGCATCGGTGTTGCCCTCTTCGACCACCTGCCAGCCGCTCTCGGCAAAGCTTGCGGCATGTTCATTGTAGGTCGGGCCGGGGATGCGCACGCGGCCTTTCGGGGCGAGCGCCGGGATGCGCGCAATGGCCGAGGATGCGCCCGGCACGGCGAGGATCGCGGCCCCCTCGGGCACCTCCCAAAAGGCGCGGGCGGCGGCCAGCAGCGCGTCTTGCGCCGCGGCGTCGGGGAGGGCAGTCCATGCGCCCGCTGGCAGGGCGGGGACGTTGTAAGGCGCGGGGTTGATCCCGGTCGACAGATCGATCCACTCCGACCGCCGCCCGCCGAAACGCGCCGCTGCCGCATCGACCCCGCCGCCGTGGTCGCGCTGATCTGGCTGTTGCATCATCGTCCCCCTGCCGTTCTTGCTGCGGTGAAAGCGCAAAAGCGCTGCGCGATCAAGCGCCTTCCGCAAGGCAGGCAGAGAGAGGAGGGATCAGCCGCGCCCGTGCGGCGCGTCGAAATCCAGCACCGGGTTGATCGGGATGATCCGATGCGGGTTAATCGTGTCGTGGCTGTAGTGGTAGTGCCGCACGATGTGGTCAAAGTTCACGGTCTCGGCCACGCCCGGCACCTGATAGAGTTCGCGCGTATAGGCCCAGAGGTTCGGGTAATCGATGATCCGCTTTCGGTTACATTTGAAGTGCAGATGATAAACCTTGTCGAAGCGCACCAGCGTGGTGAAGAGCCGCCAGTCGGCCTCGGTCATCTTATCGCCCGCGAGGTAGCGGTTCTGCGACAGGATGTCTTCGATCCAATCCAATGTGTCAAAGAGCGGATGCACGGCAGCGTCATAGGCCTCCTGCGTGGTGGCGAAACCGGCTTTGTAGACGCCGTTGTTCAGCGTGTCATAGACGCGAGCGTTTACCTCTTCGATGCGGTCGTGGAGGGGGGCGGGGTAGTAGTCATCGCTGTTACCAGTGATCTCGTCAAAGGCGCTGTTGAACATGCGGATGATCTCGGCGCTCTCATTGCTGACGATGGTCTCGCGCTCTTTGTCCCAGAGGATCGGCACGGTGACGCGGCCCGAGAAATTGGAATCGGCACGGGTATATATGTCGCGGGCATAGGGCAGGCCAAAGAGGGTGTCGCCAGTGGCACCGGGGAAGTCATCATCAAAGGTCCAGCCTTCGCCCAGCATGTCGGGGTGTACGACCGACACGCCGATGTGATCCTCTAGCCCCTTCAACTGGCGGAAGATCAGCGCGCGATGTGCCCAAGGGCAGGCATAGCTGACGTAGAGGTGATAGCGGCCCGATTCTGCCTTGAACCCGCCTTCGCCGCTTGGTCCGGCGCTGCCGTCGGCGGTCACCCAGTTGCGAAACTGCGCTTCGCTGCGTTCAAATTTGCCGCCTGAGGATTTGGTATCATACCATTTGTCTTGCCATTTTCCGTCAACCAAAAGGCCCATCTTGTTCTCCTTTGCGCATTTGAGGGTATATCTAGGGCCACACGCGCGGACTGCACATCTTCATGCGCGCGCAGCCGCCCTGCGCTGGCGCAGGCTGCCGAAACGTCATCAAATCTTAGCTTGAATTTCCTACGTTTTAGCCCAGCTTAGAAGGCATCAGCGGGGGGAAGATCATGGAAGAATTTCTGACCAAGGAAATACAAGCGGGTCTTGATGCCGCGCGCATGGAAAGCCTGCGCAAAGGATCTCGCCTGCGGCTTGAGGTGGGCGGTGATGTCTACCGCGTGCTGCGCATGTGGAAGACCGGTTTTTCCGTTGATGCCGAAGACGCGCCTAAGTTACGCGAGCTGGTCGATCTCTATGATGGCAGCCTGCATCTGTTCCAATGTCTGATCGTGGCGAGCGAGGAAGAAGCGGGCGAAATGCGCTATGAGTTCAAACGCGCGACTGCCGTGGCTGACCGTCCGCCGCTTGATTTCGAGCGCCCCGCCGATGCGCCGCTGGGGCTGATCGAAGACGGCCGCGCCTGAAGCAGCGGAACGGCGGGCCAGTCCCGCCGCGCCGTCTTTCAATTACTGCAGATCGCTGAAGGCTTTGGCGAGCCGGTTGCAAGCTTCTTCAACCCGTGCACGTGGCGTGGCGAGGTTGAAACGCAGGAAGCTTTCGCCGCCGGTGCCAAATGTCGCGCCGTGGTTCGCAGCGATGGCGGCACTTTTCTCGACACGCTCCTGAAATTCTGCAGGCGCCATGCCGGTGCCGGAAAAGTCCACCCAAGCCAGATAGGTCGATTCCAGCGGCATCGAACGTAGCCCCGGAATCGCGTTCACCGCGTCGTCGAAAAGCTGCCGGTTGCCATCGAGATAGGCGGTCAGCTCATCCACCCAAACGGCCCCTTCGGGCGTATAAGCGGCGGTTGCCATAATCAGCCCAAAGGAGTTGGCCGACACGCCCAAGGCCGCCATACGCCGGGCAAAACGCTCGCGCAGCTTGGGGTCGTGAATGATGACGTTCCCGGTGTGGCCGCCCGCGATGTTGAAGGTCTTGGTCGTGGCGGTCATCATCACCAGACGGTCTGCGATCCCGTCGATCTGGGCCATGGGGATATGCTTGTGACCCGGCATCACCAGATCGTGGTGGATCTCATCCGAGACCAGCACCAGATCGTGCCGCTTGGCGAAGTCGGCCACGCCTTGCAGTTCCTCGCGGCTCCAGACCCGCCCGCCGGGGTTATGCGGCGAGCAGAGGATCACCATTTTCTCATCCCCGGTCATCAGGGCGTCATAGGCGTCGAAATCCATCTCGTAGCGGCCCGAGGCATTGGTCAGCGGGCATTCCACCACGCGGCGTTCGGCGGCGTTAATCACGCGGGCAAAGGCGTGGTAAACTGGCGTGAACAGCACAACGCCATCACCGGGCTGGGTGAAGGCGTCGACGCACATGGCGGTGCCGTTAACCAAGCCATGCGTGGTAAAGATCGCCTCGGCGTCGACCTTCCAACCGTGGCGGTTTTCCATCCACCATTGGATCGCGGCAAGGTATTCGCTGTCGTCGCCGAAATACCCGTGCACCCCGTGGTCGATCTGGGCCTGAAGCGCGTCCTGCACCACCTGCGGGGGGCGGAAATCCATGTCGGCCACCCACATGGCGATGCCCGTATCGGCAGACACGCCGTAAATCGCCTCCATCTTGTCCCATTTCGCACAATGGGTGCCGCGCCGGTCGATGATGTCGTCAAAGCTCATGCTGGTCTCTCCTGATATTGTGGCCAAGCTAACGGCTGCCGCAGGCGCTGCAAGCCCCCGGTTGCGCGATGCCCGGGCATGGCCTAAATGAGCGGGATGAAACGCCCGATCCTTTTGCACCCCGATCCACGGCTCAAGAAAGCCGCAGCTCCCGTCGCTGATCTCAGTGACGAGCTGCGCGTGCTGGGCGATGATATGTTGACCACCATGTATGACGCGCCGGGCATCGGCCTTGCCGCGCCGCAGATCGGCGTGCTGAGCCGTGTCATCGTGCTCGATTGCGTCAAGGAAGAGGGCGAAGCGCCGCGCCCGCTGTTGATGTTCAATCCTGAAATCGTGGCCTCTTCGGATGACCTGAACACCTATGAAGAAGGCTGCCTGAGCATTCCTGAGCAATACGCCGATGTGACCCGCCCGGCTGAGGTTGAGGTCCGCTGGCTCGACCGCGACGGCAAAGAGCAGCAGGAGGCGTTTGATGGGCTCTGGGCGACCTGCGTGCAGCATGAGATCGACCACCTCGATGGAAAGCTGTTCATCGACTACCTCAAGCCGCTGAGGCGCCAGATGATCACCCGCAAGATGGTCAAGCTCAAGCGTGAGCTGGCGCGCGAATGAGCGTGCTGGAGGTTCTTCGCTGGCCCGACCCGCGTCTGGCCGAGACCTGCGCGCCGATCGAAGAGATCACGCCAGAGATCGAAAAGCTGGCTGCCGATATGTTGGAGACAATGTATGCCGCGCCGGGGCGGGGCCTTGCCGGGCCGCAGGTCGGCGCGATGCTGCGGATTTTCGTGATGGATGCGGGCTGGAAAGAGGGCAAATCCGACCCGCTGGTCTGCATCAACCCGATGTTTCAAGAGATCGGCGAAGAGCGCGTGACCAATACCGAAGGCTGCCTGAGCATCCCCGGCATCAGCACCGACATCTCGCGCCCGTCGCAGGTGCAGATGGTTTGGACCGGGCTGAACGGTGGCCGCTATGTGCAAAGCCTTGAGGGTGCCGCCGCGCTGATCGCGCAGCATGAAATGGACCACCTTGATGGTGTGGTAACATTCGACCATCTGGATGCGGAGACCCGCGCCGCCAAGATTGCGGAGTTCAACGCCCAATGACCCTACGCCGCTACGTTGCATGGCCCGACAAACGCCTGCGCAGCCCTGCCGCCCCGATTGAGGCGGTGACGGATGAAATTCGCACCCTCTGGGATGACATGATCGAGACGATGGACGCCATGCCCGGCGTCGGCCTTGCCGCGCCGCAGATCGGGGTGATGTTGCAGGTTGCGGTGGTAGATGCCTCCGAGGCGCGTAACAAGCGCATCCGGCTGACGAACCCGGTGATTATCGATGCCTCTGCCGTGCTGCATCCTTACGAGGAAGCCAGCCCGAACCTGCCCGGTTTCAGCGCCGTAATCCGCCGCCCCCGCGGCGTGAAGGTGCGCTTTTTGGATGAGACGGGCTTGGAGGTTGAGCGTGATTTCGTCGGGCTTGAGGCGGTGAGCGTGCAGCACCAGATCGACCATCTGGCGGGCAAGATGTATTTCGACAACCTCAGCAAAACCAAGCGTGACATGCTGTTGCGCAAGGCACGCAAACAGAACGGCTGACGGCTCCCCCAAGGCGCTGTCCGGCAGGAGTTAACAGATGCGACTGATCTTCATGGGCACGCCCGATTTCTCGGTGCCGATCCTCGATGCGCTGGTGCAGGCCGGGCATGACATCTGCGCCGTCTATTGCCAGCCGCCACGCCCCGCCGGGCGCGGCAAGAAACCCCGCCCCAGCCCGGTGCAGCAACGTGCCGAGGAAATTGGTCTGCTGGTGCGCCATCCGGTCTCGCTCAAACACCCAGAGCCGCAGGAAGAATTTGCCGAGCTTGAGGCCGATGCGGCGGTGGTCGTGGCCTATGGTCTTATCCTTCCGCAGATCATTCTGGACGCGCCGAAGCATGGCTGCCTGAACATCCACGCGAGCCTGCTGCCGCGCTGGCGCGGGGCCGCGCCCATTCACCGGGCGATCATGGCGGGGGACGAAAAGACCGGCGTTTGTATCATGCAGATGGAAGCGGGGTTGGACACCGGGCCGGTGCTGCTCTGCGAAGAGACCGAGATCGGTGCGGCGGAGACCACAGCGGAACTGCACGACCGTCTGAGCGCCATGGGCGCGGTGGCGATCAACAAGGCGCTGTCGCAACTGTTGCAGCTTACCCCACAGCCCCAGCCCGAAGAAGGCGTCACCTATGCGGCCAAGATCGACAAGGCCGAGGCCAAGATCGACTGGACCCGCCCGGCGGTTGAGGTGGATCGTATGATCCGTGGCCTTTCACCCTTTCCCGGAGCGTGGTTCGAGATTGACGGTCAACGGGTCAAAGTGCTCGGATCGGTGCTGGACGAAGGCACAGGTGCTGCGGGTGAGGTCTTGTCGGATGATCTGCGCATTGCCTGCGGCGACGGTGCAGTGCGGCTTACGCGCTTGCAGCGCGCGGGCAAGGGCGCGCAGGACGCAGAGGTGTTTCAGCGCGGTGCGCAGATCGCGGTGGGGCGCCGCTTGGGCGAAGGCTGAGGCGTCAGCTTTTCGGCGGGGTGCTTTTGTAGACTGGTAAGTGCCAGCCGAAATACAGCGATCCGGCGCGAAGCACCCAAGTCGTCACGGCACAGGCCAGCAGCGGATAGAGCCTGCCGTCGAAATAGGGTGACAGCAGTACCGCCACCGCAGCGCCAGATAGGGCGGCCGTGGCGTAGAGCTCGCCTTGGGTGAGCACCAGTGGCAATTGCCCCACCACCACATCGCGCATCAGCCCGCCCATACAGCCGGTGATCATGCCCATGACGATGATGATCGCGGCGGATTGCTCTTGAGACATGGCCACGCCGACCCCTGCCGCNACNGCNACNGCNAGNGCCNGACTGTCGAGCCANATNANCGTGCGAAANCGGCTTTCCAGNAGNTGCGCGGTGAAAAACACCACCAGCGCCGCCNCGATGGCCACGCCGAGCATACTGGGNGTTTCNATCCANAAGATCGGNTTGCGGTCGAGCANGAGGTCNCGGATNGTGCCGCCGCCNACGGCGGTCANGCAGGCGATAAAGGCAAAGCCCACGATATCAAGCTGCGCNCGGCTTGCGACCNGCGCGCCGGTGATGGCNAANACCAGCACGGCGGCATAGTCGAGCAGGGCCAGNAGGCTCACTTCTTGCCGCCCGGTTTGAAGGGGGCCATGCCNGCGCGGGCCAGTTCATCGGCGCGTTCGTTTTCGGGGTGGCCGGCGTGACCNTTGACCCATTTCCANGTCACATTNTGCCGCGCGTTCGCCGCNTCCAGCCGTTGCCAAAGNTCNGCGTTTTTNACGGGNTTNTTGGCGGCNTTNTTCCAGCCGTTNTTNTTCCAGCCNAAGATCCAGCCNGTNATGCCGTTTTTNACGTAGTTGCTGTCGGTNACGATNGTGATNTCNGTCGNNCGGNTGAGCGATTCCAGCGCCGAGATCGCGGCCATCAGTTCCATGCGGTTGTTGGTGGTNTGCGCCTTCGCCGCCCTTCAACTCGCGTTCNTTGACGATCTTGTCNCCGTCCATGGCGCGCATCANCACGCCCCAGCCACCGGGGCCGGGATTGCCTGAGCAGGCTCCGTCTGTGTAGGCNTANAGGTCTGGCATGTCGGCTCCCGTCGCGGTTTCAACGCGGTNTAGGCGGCTGGCGCGCGGCGGTCAATCAGGCGGGTTGNCGCANGACGCGNGGCACCTTGAANTCGACGTTTTCCTGCGCNGTTTCGACCAGTTCNGTGGTCACGTCATAGCGNGCTTTNAAGGCGTCGATCACCTCGTTGATCAGCACTTCGGGGGCCGATGCGCCNGCGGTGATGCCGATGCTGCCGATCCCATCCANCGCNCGCCANTCGATNTCNTCNGCNCGTTGCACCAGTTGCGCATAGGCGCAGCCCGCNCGGGCACCGACTTCGACCAGNCGTTTGGAGTTCGACGAATTCGGCGCGCCNACCACCAGCATCGCGTCGCATTTGGGCGCCATGGNTTTGACNGCTTCCTGACGGTTGGTNGTGGCGTAGCAGATGTCTTCTTTNTGCGGGCCGATGATGGCNGGGAANCGNGCCTGNAGGGCNGCGACGATATCGGCGGTGTCNTCNACGCTGAGCGTGGTCTGGGTGACATAGGCCAGNNGNGCCTCNTCACGCACNGNGACANNGGCCACATCGTCGGGCGTTTCGACCAGCAGCACATCNCCATCGGGCANTTGGCCCATGGTGCCGANCGTCTCAGGGTGGCCCGCATGGCCGATCATGATGATCTGNAGNCCTGCATCGGCATGGCGCTGCGCCTCGATATGGACCTTGGAGACCAGTGGGCAGGTGGCATCGACATAGATCATATTGCGCGCCTGCGCCGCCGAGGGCACGGATTTCGGCACGCCATGGGCGGAAAAGATCACCGGACGGTCGTCGGGGCATTCGGAGAGTTCCTCGACAAAGACCGCGCCCTTGTCGCGCAGCCCGTCGACGACGAATTTATTGTGCACGATCTCATGGCGCACATAGACTGGGGCGCCCCATTTCTCGAGCGCCATTTCGACGATCTTGATCGCCCGGTCCACGCCCGCGCAGAATCCGCGCGGCGCGGCGAGGTAGAGGGTCAGGGGCGTGTTGGTCATGCGAAGTCTCCGAACGGCTTGGCGCAGAGGTAAGGGCTTGGGCGCTCTTCGTCCAGCCCGTCAGCCTTTCTTGGGCGCAGCCTCGCCCGCGGTGCCGTGAACGAGGGCGGCGGCCTGCGCCCGGTTGCGGATGCCCAATTTGCGGTAGCCCGATTTCGCATAGTCCGAGACGGTGTGGATCGAGAGGTTGCAGCGATGCGCGGTTTGCTGGCGGGTGTAGCCATGGGCCAGCAGGTTCACCACTTCGGCTTCGCGCGGGCTGAGTTTGCCAAAGGCCGATGGGGTCTCGGGCAGGGGCAACGGGGCGGTGCCGGTCAGGTCTTCGATGCGGCGGTGCATCAGCAGGCAAAAGAGGCGAAGATCCTCGGCCACGTCGCTAAAGCTCCGTTCAAATTCATCGGCTTCCATCCAATTGCCGATGATGAAGCCACCGAAACGTTCTGATCCTTTCAGCCGCATGGGCACCGCAAAGGCGGCGTGCAAACCTTCCCGTCCTGCGCGTGCGATCAGCGAATGCTCAGAGGGGGTAACATCGGGGTAAAGGTGCACGAAGGCCTGACCGATTGTCAGGACTTCATAGCTGGTGCACGAATGGTGGAGAAAGGGGTCATCCTCGGGGGGGAGATCATCGTAAAGGTCGGGGATGGTGGATAAAAACTGGGCATCTTTGAAATCTGCCCCGACGCTGATGTGAATGGCGTGGGTGAAACCGATCTGTCGCAGCGCCTCTACAATGCCGTCCCAGAGCCTGCCGACATCCTGTAGCTTTTCCAGCCGCACCGCATCATCGAAAAGCATCGTCCCTCACTTTAACCCCCCTTTTTCGGGGGGTCGTCTACTCCTACGGGAACGGGTACTGTGGGATCAAGGGGAACGCATGGGTTCATGTGCTGTATTGTATCTTCCCTGGGGTATTTTAGAAATTTCACAGGCCAGTGACGCCATTGTCACTGGTCTGTTATTCGTCTGCCTGCCCCCTCGGAGGCAGGCACAAGAAAGCCACTGCTGCGGCTAGCAACATGGTTTTGGGCGGAAATAAGGCGGTTTGCGCTTAGTCTTGCGAGGTCGAGATCGGATCGCGCGGCGGACGGCCAATGACATCACGCAGATCGTCAAGCTCGATAAAGTTGTCGGCTTGGCGACGCAGATCGTCAGAGATCATCGGCGGCTGGCTGCGAATCGTCGACACGACAGAAACGCGCACGCCTTGGCGTTGCAGGCTTTCGACCAGCGGGCGGAAGTCGCCGTCGCCGGAAAAGATCACGATATGGTCGACACGCGGTGCCAGTTCCATCGCATCAACGGCCAGTTCGATGTCCATGTCGCCTTTGACCTTACGGCGGCCCATGCTGTCGGTGTATTCCTTGGCCGGTTTGGTGACCATGGAAAAGCCGTTGTAGTTCAGCCAGTCAACAAGCGGGCGGATCGGCGAATATTCATCGTTCTCCAAAAGTGCGGTATAGTAGAAGGCGCGCAGCAGCTTGCCGCGGCGCATGAACTCTTGCCGCAGCAGCTTGTAGTCGATGTCGAAGCCCAGCGTCTTTGCCGCGGCGTAGAGGTTGGAGCCATCTATAAAAAGCGCCAACCGCTCATCTTTGTAGAACATTAATCTATCCTTTCGGCAGGCTTCGCCGTATTCCCGGTTTGAGTTGTAATCGTCGCAGATTAATAAATCTGTGACGGCTGGCGATGCCCCCACATCAGGGTGCATAACTAAGGCTTTTTAACGATGTCGCAAGACCCCGTGGGTATGGAATTAAGCAGTAGAGAGCCTATACGAAAGTATAGTCTCCTGATTGCGCTTGGCGGGAACCTCGGCTCTTCTGTCGGTGCGCCGCAGGAAACCCTGAAGTCGGCTTTGAAGCTGTTGCAAACCTCCGGCGCGGTGATTCGCGCGACCAGTGCATTCTATCATACTCCGGCTTTTCCCGCAGGAGCGGGGCCCGATTATGTGAATGCCGCAGCACGTCTGGAGGCACCTTGGGATCCGGCCAAAGCGCTTGGCGTCTTGCATCGGATCGAGGCGCAGTTGGGTCGGGAGCGGGTGCAGCGTTGGGGTCAGCGCACTTTGGATTTGGATTTGCTGGCCTGTGATGATATCGTGTTGCCAGACCGTAACACCCACAAGATGTGGCGTGATTTGCCGCTTGAGGCGCAGATTGGCCGCACGCCAGAGCAGTTGATCCTGCCGCATCCGCGCCTGCAAGACCGCGCTTTTGTGCTGGTGCCCTTGGCCGATGTGGCCCCCGATTGGGTGCATCCGCTGCTTGGGAAACCGGTNCGCGCGCTGCTTGAGGCTTTGCCTGAGCGGGATCGTGCCAGCGTGCGGCGCCTGTAATAACGGCTTGTAAATCTGCCCGAAGCGGCCTAAATACCGCACTTCTGGCAGCAAATGAGATATTGGAGGCTTCATGGCCCGCGTCACCGTCGAAGATTGTGTGGATAAGGTTCCGAACCGTTTCGAACTCGTTATGCTGGCCGCGCATCGCGCCCGTGAGATCTCTGCCGGATCGCAGCTGACCGTTGACCGCGACAACGACAAGAACCCCGTCGTGTCCCTGCGCGAAATCGCCGAAGAAACACAGTCGGCTGATGACCTGCGCGAGCGTCTGATCGAAAGCAACCAGAGCCAGATCGAAGTCGACGAACCCGAAGAAGACGCCATGGCGCTTTTGATGGGTGCCGAAGAGGACAAGCCCGAAGAAGACAGCATGTCCGAAGAAATGTTGCTACGCCAGTTGATGGCCGCACAGGGGCAGGGCTAACCCCCGCGCCCCGGCCGGGGCTATGAGGCAGATGGCATGAACAGCGCCGACATCACTGCCGATGACCTGATCGCTCTTGTTCAAGGCTACAATCCGCGTACCAACGAACCCCTGATCCGCGCCGCTTTCGACTATGGGGCGCGGATGCATGAGGGGCAGTTTCGCCATTCCGGCGAACCCTATTTTACCCACCCCGTCGCTGTCGCTGCGATCCTCACGGAACAGCAGCTTGACGATGCGACGATCATCACCGCCCTTTTGCACGACACGATCGAAGACACCAAAGCGTCTTATGCCGAGGTGCAGAGCCTCTTTGGCGGCGAAGTGGCGGAATTGGTCGATGGTGTCACCAAGCTGACCAACCTTCAGCTCAACTCGACCGAGACCAAGCAGGCCGAGAATTTCCGCAAGCTCTTTATGGCGATGTCTAAGGACTTGCGCGTCATTCTCGTCAAGCTCGCCGACCGTTTGCACAACATGCGCACGATCAAATCCATGCGCCCGGACAAGCAGGTCAAAAAGGCGCGGGAGACGATGGACATCTACGCGCCGCTGGCGGGGCGCATGGGCATGCAGTGGATGCGCGAAGAGTTGGAAGACCTTGCGTTTCGCGTGCTCAACCCCGAGGCGCGCGCCTCGATCATTCGCCGCTTTATCACCCTGCAACGCGACACCGGCGATGTGATCCAGCGGATCACCGGCGACATGCGGGTGGAGTTGGAAAAAGCGGATATCGACGCCGAGGTTTTTGGCCGGGCCAAGAAGCCCTATTCGATCTGGCGCAAGATGGAGGAGAAGGAACAGAGCTTCTCCCGTCTGTCCGACATTTACGGCTTTCGCGTGATCACCGCCTCTGACGAGGATTGCTACCGCACACTCGGCGCGATCCATCGCCGCTGGCGGGCGGTGCCGGGGCGGTTCAAGGATTACATCAGCCAGCCCAAGACCAACGGCTATCGCTCGATCCATACCACCGTCTCGGGCCGCGATGGCAAGCGGGTGGAAGTGCAGATCCGCACCCGGCAGATGCATGACGTGGCCGAGACCGGCGTCGCCGCGCATTGGTCCTACCGCGACGGTGTGCGCAGCCGAAACCCCTTTGCCGTCGATCCCGCCAANTGGATCAGCCAGCTGACCGAGCAGTTCGANGCCGAGACCGACCACGAGGATTTCCTCGANGCGGTGAAGCTTGAGATGTANGCGGATCAGGTCTTCTGCTTCACGCCCAAAGGNGATGTGGTGAAACTGCCGCGCGGGGCGACGCCGATTGATTTNGCCTATGCGATCCACACCCGNATCGGCAATGCCTGCGTTGGGGCCAANGTCGACGGGATGCGNGTGCCGCTCTGGACGCGGATCAAAAACGGCCAGTCGATTGAGATNACCACCGCGCAGGGNCANACNCCGCAGGTCACATGGCTTGATATNGCNACCACCGGCAAGGCCAAGTCGGCNATCCGNCGGTCNCTGCGNGAGGTNGACCGNGANCGNTTTATCAANCTNGGCCGCGAATTGGCNCGCTCGGCCTTTGCNCANGTCGGNAAGAAGGNNACCGANAAGGTNCTGCATACNGTNGCCAANAACNTGCGGCTCAACGGNNCNGATGAGGTGCTCGCNCGNCTTGGCAGTTCCGANCTNACAGGNCGNGANGTNGTNNAATNNGTCTATCCTGACCTNGCCCCNCAAAAGGGCGAGCAGATCGANGTGCGCCGCGCCGTNGTNGGGCTGGAGCCGGGCCAGAGCTTTGACCGNGCNCCCTGNTGCACGCCGNTGCCNGGNGAGCGGATCGTCGGCATCACCTTCCGNGGCAAGGGNGTGACCGTCCACTCAATCGACTGCGACCGCCTNTCGGAATACGAAGACCAGCCCGAGCGTTGGCTGGANCTGCGNTGGCANGATGGCAGNCACCCGGCGGNCTATACCTGCGCGNTGGACATCACCATCGGCAACGGCGCGGGCGTNCTGGGGCGGGTCTGCACCTTGATCGGCGAAGCCTCGGCCAATATCTCTGATTTGGAGTTTGTGGAGCGCAAGCCTGACTTTTACCGGTTGGTGGTCTATGTGGATCTCAGAGACGTAAGTCACCTGCATTCGTTGATGTCCACGATCGAAGCCGAAAGTGAAGTCGCCGATGTCAGCAGGCACCGCAATATGAGCATGGGAAAGACTGTCGAAAAGACCGACTGACCCCGCGCAGACGAAACGCCGATACTGGACCTGAGACTTGATTTTCAAACGCCGCGATCCGAAACCGACCCTGCGCGCGCTGGCCGAGTTTCTGTGGCCGCGNGGNGGTTGGACACGTGCGTTTCACTACGTCAAACACCGGATGCGGCGGCTGCCNGACAGCCCCGAGCGNATNGCGCGCGGCATCTGGGCCGGGGTCTTTACCACCTTCACGCCCTTNTATGGNCTGCANTTCATCGTGGCNGCNCTGATCGGGCGGNTGATGCGNGCNAANATCCTNGCNGCNCTNATGGCGACCTTNTTTGGNAACCCGCTNACCTATGTCCCCATCGGCATCGCGGCNNTGCAGACCGGNCATTGGATCCTTGGCGCGCCCGTGGCNCCGAAAGAGCATCGCTCCTTCGGGGGGAAGTTTCTGGATGCGGGCCGCGATCTGCAAGAGAACTTTGTCGCGATTTTTACNGATAGCCANATGGATTGGACNGGGCTGACCGCCTTTTTCCATCAGGTCTTCTACCCCTATCTGATCGGGGGCATNCTGCCGGGNATGATCTGCGCCTCTATCGCCTATTANATCTCGGTNCCGGTGCTGCGNGCNTANCAAAANCGGCGGCGCGGGATGATNAANGCNAAGTTCGAGGCGCTCAAGCATAAGGCGGCGCAAAAGGCCGAGGCCAAGCGCCACGCGGACTGAGGCTTTCAGGGCATCAANTTTNCGGAAAAACCGCTTCCCCCTATGGGGTTGGCGAAATTTCCGACCTATGGTCGGGCAAGTGATGCAAGGGGAATCGNGATGGCGGATCAACCAAAGCTGANATTGGGCGTGAACATTGACCATGTGGCGACCGTGCGCAACGCGCGGGGCGGNGCCTATCCTGACCCGCTGCGCGCGGCCAAGATCGCGGAAAAGGCTGGCGCCGATGGCATCACCGCGCATCTGCGCGAAGACCGNCGGCATATCTCTGANGCCGATATCGAAGGGTTGATGGANGTGCTTTCCGTCCCGCTGAACTTTGAGATGGCCGCCACCGANGAGATGCAAAAGATTGCCCTGCGTCATAAGCCACACGCCGTTTGTATCGTGCCNGAAAAACGCGAAGAGCGCACCACCGANGGCGGGCTGGAAGTCGCCCGCGAGGAGAACAAGCTGGCCCATTTCATCGCGCCCNTGCGCGAGGCGGGCAGCCGGGTGTCNATCTTCATCGCCGCCGAGCCTGCGCAGATCGAAGCCGCCAATCGCATCGGCGCAGAGGTGATCGAACTGCACACCGGCGCNTATTGCGATGCCTTTGCCGAAGGCCGCTGGGACGAGGCGGATGTCGAGCTTAACAAGCTGCGCGAGATGTCGANNTTNGCNGCTTCNCTCGGNCTNGAGGTTCANGCNGGNCACGGGCTGACCTATGACACGGTNNCCCCCATNGCNGCCTTNCCNGAGGTGCGCGAACTCAANATCGGGCANTTCCTGATCGGAGAGGCNATATTNCTCGGGNTGGANCCCGCCATAACNGAGATGCGCCGCCTGATGGATGAGGCCCGCGANGGCTAANCNCGCCNGTCTTCGGTGGCGAAAATCCACTCAATGGATGCCTTCNTCTGGACCCAAAACGGCTTTGACTGCGTTGGGCNGCCAGACTGGTTAACAAACCTAAGGAGGCACCAATGAGCGACCATATCGACACACTGAAGAAACTCCACACCCGCCTGATCGACAGCCGNGACGGCTATCGTGAATCCCGCAAGCAGGTCTCNGATGAGGCNGCTTTNGTCGGCTTCTTCGACCAGCGCATCGCTGAGCGNGAGAAGTTCCACACCGANNTGCACCGCCAGTTGGGCGTCGACGGCGTGGATGTCTCCGAAGAAGGCTCCGCCGCGGCATCGGCCCACCGTGGTTGGCTGAAACTGCGTGACGCGGTGACCGGCGATGACGAAGCCGTCTATGACGANATCGTCAACGGCGAANCCGCNTTGNTCGAAAACTACGACGATGCGATCAAAGCCACCGCTGGCCGCCCCGGTTATGAGTTCCTGACCGAGCAGCGNGCNTCNGTNCAGCGCGCNATTGATGAGGCGAAAGCCGAAAAAGCGCGNCANGCCGTCGCATAAGCGCCGCGCCTAGCCACAAGTTTCAACGCCGTCCCGTTCCGCGGGGCGGCGTTTNCGCGTCGTATTGCTGCTTTTCCTCGGCAACGGNGCATGNTCTATTGNNGGNAAAGGGCNCATCGGCCCNGTCACGCGACAAGAATGGCACNCAATGATCCTCGGCATCGGTACTGATTTGGCAAATATCGAGCGTATCCAAGGCACGCTCGACCGCTTTGGNGNCCGTTTCCGCAATCGNGTTTTTACGGACGTGGAGCAGCACAAGGCCGAGCGTCGCCGCGATGTCGCGGGNACTTACGCCAAACGCTGGGCCGCGAAAGAGGCCTGCTCAAAGGCGCTNGGCACCGGGCTGCGCATGGGCATCGCCTGGCGCGACATGGCGGTCAGCAATCTGCNCACCGGCCAACCCGTGATGGAAGTGACCGGTTGGGCCGCCGACCGTCTGGCCGCGATGACCCCGCCGGGGCATGAGGCAATCATCCATGTCACCCTGACCGATGACCACCCCTGGGCGCAGGCCTTTGTCGTGATCGAAGCGCGCCCCCTTGCCGATTGAGACCGCTCAGGCTGGCGCGCCCCGCCGTTTCGCGTCATATGCACGCGGGNCAGGCCGATCCGGCCCTGCTTCCCTTGACTTGGCCCGCACGGCCCCGCATGTAACCCCAAACCGATATGTCAGGAGCGCCGCATGGCCGCCAAGGAAAAAACCGGCAACGCCTTTGTCGAAACCATCAAGACAATCTTCTGGGCGCTGCTGATCGCCGGTGTCTTTCGGACCCTGTTCTTCCAGCCCTTCTGGATCCCTTCGGGGTCGATGAAAGAGACGCTGCTGATCGGCGATTTCCTTTTCGTGAACAAGATGGCTTACGGCTATTCCTATGCGTCTTGCCCCAGCCTGATGCTCCCCGGTGTCGGGATCGAGATTGACGCCAAGGATGTCTGCGGTGTCTTCGATGGCGATAATGAGCGTCTCTTCGGGTCCGAGCCTGAGCGCGGCGATGTGGTGGTCTTCCGTCACCCCGTATCGGGCCGCGACTACATCAAGCGTCTGATTGGCCTGCCGGGGGACAAGGTGCAGATCCAAAACGGCGTCATCAGCCTGAACGGCACCCCGGTCAAAGTCGAAGATGCAGGCACCTTTGAAGAGGTCATGGCCCCGCAAGGCCCACAACAACTGCGCCCGCGTTGCGAAAACGGCCCCGTCGGGCAAGGCGGCACCTGCNTCAAAAGCCGCCAGATTGAGACGCTGCCAAATGGCGTGTCGCATCCGATCTTGAACATCACCAACCAGCAGTCGGACAACACGGGCGTCTATACCGTGCCTGAGGGGCATTACTTCTTCATGGGCGACAACCGCGACAATTCTGCCGATAGCCGGTTGGCGCAGCGCGCCGGTGGCGTGGGTTTCGTGCCGTTTGAGAACCTGATTGGCCGCGCGGATCGCATCATGTTCAGTTCTGCCGGGCGTTCGATGCTGTTCTTCTGGACATGGCGCAGCGACCGTTTCTTCGAAGCTGTAAGATGAAGCTAAGCGGAGACCTCAAAGCCTTTGAGGCGCGGATCGGCCACCACTTTGCCACGCCGGACCTGCTGGTGCGCGCGGTGACCCATGCCTCNATGTCCTCGGCCAACCGCGATGACAACCAGCGGTTGGAGTTTCTGGGCGACCGGGTGCTGGGCCTCGTCATGGCCGAGGCGCTGCTGGCGCTGGATCCCGGCGCGACCGAGGGGCAGTTGGCCCCGCGGTTCAACGCATTGGTGCGCAAGGAAACCTGCGCCGATGTGGCGCGCGAGATCGATCTGGGCAAGGTGCTGAAATTGGGCCGGTCTGAGATGATTTCGGGCGGGCGGCGCAAACAGGCGCTTTTGGGCGATGCGATCGAAGCGGTNATCGCCGCCGTCTATTTGGATGGCGGGTTTGACGCGGCGAAAGACCTCGTGTTGCGGCTGTGGGGCAACCGACTGAAGACCGTCAAGGAAGATGCGCGTGATGCCAAGACCGCGTTGCAGGAATGGGCGCAGGCGCGCGGGCTGAACCCGCCGCGCTATGTCCAGACCGACCGCAGCGGCCCCGACCATGCGCCGGTCTTTACCATTACCGCGCGGTTGGACAACGGCGCCGAAGCCGCCGCCACCGCGCCCTCAAAACGCGCCGCCGAACAGGCCGCCGCCAGCACATTGCTGCGGCAATTGGAGAAGAACTCATGACCACCCGTGCCGGATTCGTTGCCCTGATCGGAGAGCCCAACGCGGGCAAATCCACGCTGCTGAACCGCATGGTTGGGGCCAAAGTCTCGATCGTGACGCATAAAGTCCAGACCACCCGCGCCCGCATCCGTGGCGTGGCGATGGAGGGCGACGCGCAGCTTGTCTTCGTCGACACGCCCGGCCTGTTCCAGCCGCGCCGCCGGCTTGACCGTGCCATGGTCGCCGCCGCTTGGGGCGGGGCTGCGGATGCCGATGTGATCGTGCTGCTAATCGAAGCGCACCGTGGCATGACCGAGGGTGTCGAGCGTATCCTTGAGGAGCTTGGCAACATCGCCAAGGGCCGCCGCGTGGCGCTGGCAATCAACAAGATCGACCGCGTTGAGGCNCCTGTGTTGTTGGGGCTGACCGAAAAGATGAACGCAGCTTTCGATTTCACCGAGACTTTCATGATCTCCGCCGAGCGTGGCCACGGTATCGACACGCTGCGCCAGTGGCTGGCCGGAGAGGTGCCGGAAGGCCCGTGGCTCTATCCCGAAGACCAGATCGCCGACCTGCCGATGCGCAACATCGCGGCCGAGATCACCCGCGAAAAACTGACCCTGCGGCTGCATCAGGAACTGCCCTATCAGCTCACGGTCGAGACCGAGAATTGGGAAGAGCGCAAGGACGGCTCGGCCCGGATCGATCAGTTGGTCTATGTNNTNCGCGACGGTCACAAGGGCATCGTGCTGGGCAANAAGGGCGANACGATCAAGGCCGTGGGNAAAGCGGCGCGGGAAGAGCTTGAAGAGTTNNTGGGCCGCAAGGTGCATCTGTTNTTGCAGGTCAAGGTCCGNGCCAATTGGCTGGAAGANGCCGAGCGCTATTCCGAGATGGGCTTGGATTTCAAAGATGGCAACGACTGAGCGTAAAGGCCAGCCATGCCCCGCCTGACCGCGCGTTTCTGGGTCGACGCCTATCTCACCCGGCTGCGTTTGCAGGATATCCCGGCCTTTGTTGTGGCNCATGGCGATGACACNGGCGGCGCNGTGCTGGTGAAACTGGCGACGCTGGACGGCAAAGCNGTGCTNNTTCAACGCTCTTTTGATTTGATGACCGGCGACCGGAAGTGGATTGAGCTGGCTTCGGGTGACGAGGCTGAGGTTGACGCCACCGTCGCCCGCCAACGCAGCTTTGACCCGGACCTCTGGGTGATCGAAGTCGAAGACCGGCAGGGCCGCCACCTGTTGGACAAACCGGGGCTCACCTGATGGAATGGCGCGATCAGGGCATCCTGCTGAGCGCGCGGCGACATGGCGAAACCTCGGCCATCATCGAAGTTTTCACTCCCGAACAGGGCCGCCATGCCGGGATCGTGCGCGGCGGCACCAGCCGCAAGATCGCCCCCAGCCTGCAGCCCGGCGCGCAGCTTGATCTGGCATGGCGCGCGCGGTTGGAGGACCATATCGGGGCCTTCACGGTCGAGCCTTTGCGGAGCCGGGCTGCAGTGGCGATGCAGGACCGACTGGCGCTGGCGGGGTTGAACGCGGTGACCGCGCTTTTGTCCTTTTGTCTGCCCGAACGCGAGCCGCATCCGGCGCTCTACCGCCGCACCGAAGCGCTGCTCGATCTTCTGGGGCAGGGGGAGGTCTGGCCGCTGGCCTATCTGAAATGGGAGCTGCGTCTGTTGGAAGAGATGGGCTATGCGCTCGATCTGGAAAGCTGCGCGGTAACCGGGGTGAGCGAAGAGCTGATCTATGTTTCGCCCAAGTCGGGCCGCGCCGTTTCGGCCAAAGGCGCGGGGGAGTGGGCGAACCGGCTCTTGCCATTGCCGACAGTCCTACGCGGCGGCACGGGGAGCGATGCGGAGATTGCGCAGGGGCTTGTTACAACGGGCCATTTCCTTGCCGCGCATCTGGCGCGTGATCTGGGCGGCAAGCCTCTGCCCGAAGCCCGTGCGCGCTTTGTCGATGCCTTCAGTCGGCGGCTTTGAAGATCAGTCGTTCGCCGCTTTCATCCGACAGGATTAGCGTGTCGCCCAACACGTCTGAAATCGTCACATCCCCCAATGCATTCAGAAACGCCGTCTCGGCTGCGATATCCGGGCAGGCGCGGCGGGTGGCCGCGATATGGCCCGCGTCGAACCACGGGTAGGGCACCGTCATCGCGGCGCTATAGGCGTTGCAGGGGGCCTGTCCGGCGATCTTGCCAGCTTCCGGAAAGGTCAGGGTCGCACGGGCGTCGAAGGGGGTGCCGTCCAGTTCCACCAAGCCCCATGTCTTGTCTCCGCCGCCATAGGCACGAACGGTTTCGTCGCTCTGACATTGCGGTAGGGCGCTGAGGGCGGCGAGGATCAAGAAGCTGCGCATGGGCTGTCCTTTGGGTGGAAACGCTGCCTATGTCTCTGACAGAAGCAGCGCTTGCAACCCCGGACCGTTAACCCAGCAGCCGCCGCGCGATAACCTGCGCTTGGATCTCCGCAGCGCCCTCAAAGATATTCAAGATCCGCGCGTCACAAAGCACTCGGCTGATTTTGTATTCCAATGCGAATCCATTGCCGCCGTGGATCTGCA
>NZSX01000014.1 GCA_002703405.1 Sulfitobacter sp.
GCCGCGCCTGTCGCAGCGCCCGCAGCGCCGCGACCCCGAACGCGCCGCCGAGGCCGCCAAGAAGGCCAAGCCCAAGCCGCAGCCGAAACCCAAGCCCAAGCAGACCACGCGCGGCAATGCGAAGCGCGACAACACCAAGGGCGCGCAGACCGCCGCCCGTGCGGGCAACGCCGCGCAGTCCGGCACCCGTCAGCGGGCCGCAGCACCTGCGGGCAATGCGGCGGCCAGCAACTATCCCGGCCAAGTGATGAGCCGCATCGCCCGCGTCGGCAAACCGCGCGTCCGCTCACGCGGGACAGCCGTGATTGCCTTCTCGGTTGGCAATGGCGGGCAACTGGCAGGCGCACGGGTGGCGCGCAGTTCCGGGTCGGCGGCTTTGGATCAAGCGGCACTTGGCATCATTCGACAGGCCGCACCTTTCCCGCGCCCGCCCGCCGGGGCGCAACGCAATTTCTCGATCCAGATCAAAGGTCGGTAACCGGGCGGAGGGCTCAGCCCTCCGCGAGCACCTGATCCACTGCCGTGCCGAGCATTTCGACGGTCATCTCGATCTCATCGGGCGGCGAGGTGAAGGCCGGGGCCAGCAACACATGATCTCCCGCAGTACCATCAGCACAGCCCTGCGACGGATAGCAGATCATCCCCGCATCCATCGCCGCGCGTTGAATCTTGCCCGCAAGGTTGCGGCTCACCTCAAAGGGCGTCTTGCTGTCACGCTCGGCCACCAGTTCGATGGACCAAAACAACCCGCGCCCGCGGATGTCACCGACATGGGCGTGCTGGCCGAACCGCTCGCGCAACGCGGCTTCCAACTGCTGCCCCCGCGCGCGCACGGCCCCCAGCAGATCGCGGCTCTCGACCTCTTGCAGCACAGCCAGCGCCCCCGCCGTCGCCACTGCGTGCGACATATAGGTATGCCCGTTCCACAGATTGCCGCTGCCCGCCATGATCGCGTCGATCACGCTTTCGCGGGCCATCACCGCCGCGATGGGCTGGTAGCCCGCGCCTAGCCCCTTGGCCATGGTGGTGATGTCGGCACAGATACCTTCCTGCTCAAGTGCGAAAAGGCTGCCGGTGCGCCCCATGCCGCACATCACTTCGTCGGCGATGAGCAGCACACCGTGGCGGTCACAAATCTCGCGCACATGTTTGAAATACCTCACAGGCGCTGGCTGAGAGCCGAGCGAGGCCCCCACCACAGGCTCCGCCACGAAGGCGGCGACCGTCTCTGGCCCCAGTTCAACGATCCGCGTCTCCAACTGATCCGCCAAACGCTGCGCGAAATCCGCCTCGCTCTCGCCCTCGCGTTGCAGGCGGTAGGCATAGGCCGCGTCGATATGCTCCACATCCATCAACATCGGCGCAAAGGGCGCGCGGCGTCCGGCATGGCCGCCCACCGCCAGCGCGCCGAGCGTGTTGCCGTGATAGCTGGGCTTGCGCGCGATGATCTTCGCCCGCGCTTTGTCGCCCCGCTCCAGATGATACTGCCGCGCGAGCTTCAGCGCCGCTTCCATCGCCTCGGACCCGCTGCCCAGATACATCACCCGCCCTTCGCCGGTGCCCTCAGGTGCGCGGGCGATCAAATGGTCGGCCAGCGCCTCTGCTGGGGTGTTGGTGAAGAGGCCGGTATGCGCAAAGGCGAGCTGGTCCATCTGCGCGGCGACAGCGGCGCGCACGGCGGCGTTGTCATGTCCAAGGCTCGACACCGCAGCGCCGCCGCAGGCATCCAGATAGCGCTTCCCCTTGTCATCAATAAGGAAATTTCCCTCTCCGCGTACGATCACAGGTTGCGTGGCGCGCAAGTTACGGTGCAATACATGGCTCATCGTAGAATCCGATCCTTGGGGTCGACCCTATTTACCGCTTCGCTTGCTGACTGCCACAATAATCAGCACACCGCGCGTATTCGGAAAAGCTTGGGCTGACCTAGGGTCAGGAGAAGCTTGACAGGTAAATTATTTTATCAAACGGTAAAATGCCTAACCAACGGGGGATATAATATGACACAACGCAATCTCACACGCCGCTTCCTATTGGGCACGGCGGCCATGCTGGCCGGGGCCAGCCTTTTGCCACAGGGCGCGCTGGCTGCTGAGCCGCTTAAAGTGGCTGGCGTCTATACCGTGCCGGTTGAACAGCAATGGGTCAGCCGCATCCACAAAGCGGCCGAAGCCGCACAGGCGCGCGGCGACATCGAATATACCTTCACTGAAAACGTCTCCAACACCGACTACGCCCGCGTGCTGCGCGAATATGCCGAGGCCGGGAACCAGTTGATCGTCGGCGAAGTCTTTGGTGCCGAAGCCGAAGCGCGCGAAGTTGCTGCCGATTACCCCGAGGTCGCTTTCCTCATGGGCTCCAGCTTCAAGCAAGACGAGGCGCTGCCCAATTTCGCGGTCTTCGACAACTACATCCAAGATGCGGCGTATCTGTCGGGCATCATCGCCGGTGCCATGACTGAGAGCGGCAACATCGGCATGGTCGGCGGCTTCCCCATCCCTGAGGTCAACCGCCTGATGCATGCCTTCATGGCGGGTGCCGCGGAAATGAACCCCGATATCAAGTTCCAAGTGAGCTTCATCGGCTCTTGGTTCGATCCGCCCAAAGCCAAGGAAACCGCATTCGCCATGGTGGAGCAAGGGGCCGACGTGCTCTATGCCGAGCGTTTTGGCGTGTCGGACGCGGCGCAGGAAAAGGGCATTCTGGCCATCGGCAATGTGATCGACACGCAAGCCGAGTACCCCGAAACCGTCGTCGCCTCGGCTCTGTGGCATTTTGAGCCAACCCTTGATGCCGCCATCGCCGCCGTCAAAGCAGGCGAGTTCATGGCCGACGACTATGGCCGCTATTCCTTCATGTCTGAGGGCGGGTCTTCACTGGCTCCGCTTGGCACCTTCGAGGGCAAAGTCCCGCAAGAGGCGCTGGATCTGGTCAAGGAACGCGAGCAGGCGATCAAGGACGGCTCCTTCACCGTCGACATCAACGACGAAGAACCGAAGTCCTCTTAATGACCGATCCAAGATCCGAGGCGCAGGTTGTCCTGCGCCTCGATAATATTACCAAACGATTTGGCAAACTCACCGCCAATGACGCGATCAGCTTTGATCTGCGGCAGGGCGAAGTCATTGCCCTGCTAGGCGAAAACGGCGCAGGCAAGACCACGCTGATGAATATCCTGTTTGGACATTACACCCCCGACGAAGGCCATGTTGAGGTTTTCGGCCAACGTCTGCCTGCGGGCAATCCGCGTGCCGCGCTGGCTGCGGGCGTCGGCATGGTGCACCAGCATTTCACGCTGGCCGACAATATGACCGTGCTGGAAAATATCGTGCTCGGCACCCGTTCGATCTGGCGCCCCGGTTTCGGCCGGGCGCAGGCGCGGCAGCGGGTTGTTGCGCTAATGGAAGACTACGGGCTGAGGGTGGACCCCGATGCACAGGTCGGCAGCCTGAGCGTCGGCGAGCGGCAGCGGGTCGAGATCCTCAAAGCCCTCTACCGCGAAGCGCGTATCCTGATTTTGGACGAGCCCACCGCCGTTCTCACCCCGCAAGAAACCGACGACCTCTTCGCCACCATGCGCAAAGCCGTGGCGCTTGGCCTCTCGGTGATCTTCATCTCGCATAAACTGCATGAGGTCATGGCGATCTCGTCCCGCGTCGTGGTGCTGCGCCATGGCAAGCTGGTGGCCGAAGCCAAAACAGCCGAGACTGACCGTGCAGCGATGGCGCAGATGATGGTCGGCTCAGAAGTCGCCGCCCCCGTCGTCCGCCGTGCCGATCCGGGTGCCGCGTTGGTCACGCTGTCAGACGTCTCTACGCCTGACAGCGGCTCAGCACCCGGGCTAAAGAACGTCGATCTTGAGTTGCGTGCGGGCCAGATCACCGGCCTTGCCGGGGTCTCCGGCAACGGCCAAACCGCGCTGGCCGACCTGATCGGCGGGTTGATCCGCCCCGCGTCGGGCACGTTTCACGTGAAAGGCGACGCCCCGCGCAGTTGGTCGCCCCATGCCGCCATCAGCGCAGGCATCGCCCGCATCCCCGAAGACCGGCACAAGACCGGCACCATCGCCGATTTCGACCTCACCGAAAACGCGGTGCTTGAACTCTACTCCCGCCCCGGATTTTCGCGCCACGGCTGGATGAACTGGCGCGCCGCGCGCGATTTCGCGGCCAAGATCATCAAGGGATACGACGTGCGCTGCCCCGGTCCGGAAACCCGCATCCGGCTGCTCTCGGGCGGCAACATGCAAAAGCTGATCTTGGGGCGCGTGCTTGAGACCGCGCCTTCGGTGGTGCTGGCCAACCAGCCGGTGCGCGGCCTCGACATCGGGGCGCTGACCTACGTGCATGAACAACTGCTCGCCGCCCGCGACCGGGGGGCGGCGGTGCTGCTGATCTCCGAAGACCTTGACGAGGTCACGGCGCTGTCGGACGTGATCCACGTGATCTCCGAAGGCCGTCTCTCGCCCGGCTTCGCCCGCGGCGCGCTCACCCCCGCCGAACTGGGCGTCTGGATGGCCGGCGACGGATTTGAGGAGACGACCCATGCGGCTTGAGCCCATCGCCAACCCCACATGGACCCGCTCGCTGGGCCTGCCTGCGCTGGCACTTTTCGCCACGGTCGTCGTGGCGTCTTTGCTGGCGATGGTCGCAGGCGCGCAGCCGTTTTCAGTGCTCGGCCTGATCGTTAAGGGCGCCTTCGGCTCCAAATTCGCCACGCTGGAGACGCTCAACCGCGCCACGCCGTTGATCTTTACCGGTCTCGCCGTGGCCGTCGCCTTTCGCGCGAAACTGTGGAACATCGGGGCCGAGGCGCAACTTTACATGGGCGCGGTGGTCACTGTGGTCTTGGGCACCGGCGCGCTGGCATGGCCCGCCTTTGCCCTGCTGCCCACCATCGCCGTGGCTGCCATGCTCGGCGGTGCGCTGGTGCTGCTGGTCCCGACCTTTCTGAAAACCCGCTTCGGCGTCGATGAAGTCGTCACCACGCTTTTGCTCAATTTCGTCGTTCTGCTTTGGGTCTCTATGCTGCTCGAAGGATCGCTGAAAGACCCGATGGGCCTCGGCTGGCCCAAATCCGCGCGGCTCATTGGCGAGGCGCGGCTGCCACGCATGGTCGACGGGCTGCGCCTGCACTGGGGCTTTGGCCTCGCACTGATCTCTGCCCTTATTGTCTGGGTCATCCAGCGCCGCACCACGCTCGGCTACGAGATGCGCGCCGTGGGCCTCAACCCCGCAGCGGCACGTTTCGCGGGCATCCCGGTGAACCGCGTGCTGATCAAAACCGCACTGCTGTCGGGTGGCCTCGCGGCCCTCGCAGGGTTTTCCGAAGTGGCAGGGCTGAAGGGCAGCCTCACGTTGGATATTTCGCCGGGCTTTGGCTACACCGGCATCATCGTCGCCATGCTGGCGCTGCTAAACCCCTTGGGCGTGGTGGTTGCCGCGCTCTTCGTCGCGGGCATCTTCGTGGGCGCCGACAGCATGAGCCGCGCGGCGGGCGTGCCGACCTACCTCGCCGACATCATGCTGGCGCTGGCGCTTCTGGCGATGGTGTTGGCGATCATGCTGACCAAATTCCGGGTGAGGCGCGACTGATGGATATTCTCGACATTCTACTTCAGGCGAGCTTCTGGACCGCCGCGATCCGCATCGCCTCGCCGCTGATCTTTGCCGCTCTGGGCGAGCTCATATGCGAGCGGGCAGGGGTGTTGAACCTCGGCATCGAAGGCATNATGGTCGTCGGCGCTTTCGCCGGNTGGCTTACCGTCTATCTCGGCGGCGGGCTGTGGTTNGGCGTGGCGGTGGCGATGCTCTCGGGCATGGCCTTCGGCTTGGTGCATGGGGTGCTGACGGTGCCCTTTGGCCTCAGCCAGCATGTCGTCGGCCTTGGCATCACGCTGCTGGCGACCTCGCTCACCTACTACTGCTACCGTCTGGCGCTGCCCGAGGTCACCTCGCCGCCGAAAATCGAAGCCTTCCAACCGCTTGAAATCCCGATCCTCTCCGACATCCCCGTGATCGGCCCCGCGCTGTTTAACCAAACGCCGCTGACCTATCTCGCCTTTGTGCTGGTCGTCGCTGTGACGCTGGTCCTTTACCGCACGCCCATGGGCCTTGCCCTGCGCGCAGCGGGCGAAAACCCGGCGGCGGTCGAGGCGCAGGGCCTCAGCGTTTCCGCCATCCGCATCTGCGCAGTGATGGTCGGCAGCGGGTTCATGGCCGTGGGCGGGGCGTTTCTGACCATGTCGGCCTTCAACTCCTTCTTCTTTGAGATGGTCAACGGACGCGGCTGGATCTGCATCGCGCTGGTGGTCTTTGGCTCNTGGAAACCGGGCAAGACGCTCTTGGGCGCGGTGCTGTTCGCGGCCTTTGATGCGTTGCAAATCCGCGTGCAACAAACGCCGCTCGGGGCCGACATTCCCTACCAAATCTTCCTGATGGCGCCTTATATCCTGTCGATCCTCGCGCTGGTCGTGATGTCCCGCCGGGCACAGGTGCCAGCGGCGCTGATGGTGCCGTTCAACAAGGGGGAGCGCTGAGTTGGCACTTCCCATCACGCCCTTCGCCGGGCCAAATCAAACACACGAGTAACCCCATGTTCGACCTCATCATCAAAGGCGGCACACTCCCCGATGGCCGCAGCACCGACATCGGCATCAAGGCCGACAAAATCACCGCCATCGAAGACCTCTCTACCGCTGAAGCGCGCGAGACCATCGACGCCAGCGGCGACCTCGTCAGCCCGCCCTTCGTCGACCCGCATTTCCACATGGATGCCACGCTCAGCTACGGCACCCCGCGGATCAACGCTTCGGGNACCCTGCTCGAAGGCATCGGCCTCTGGGGCGAACTCAAAGAGGTCATGACCCAAGACGAGGTCAAAGCCCGAGCGCTAGAATACTGCGACTGGGCCGCCTCGCTGGGCCTTCTCGCGATCCGCAGCCATGTCGACACCTGCGACGACCGGCTTCTGGGCGTCGAAGCCCTGCTCGACGTGCGCGAGGCGGTGAAGGACTACATCGACCTGCAACTCGTGGCCTTCCCGCAGGATGGGCTCTACCGCGACCCGACGGCGCATGAAAACACCATCCGCGCGCTCGACATGGGCGTCGACGTGGTCGGCGGCATCCCGCATTTTGAACGCACCATGGCCGATGGCGCCGCTTCCGTCACCGCACTTTGCGAACTCGCCGCCGAACGCGGCCTCATGGTCGACCTGCATTGTGATGAGACCGACGACCCCCATTCGCGCCACATCGAGACGCTGGCTTTTGAGACCCAACGCCTCGGGCTGCAGGGCAGGGTGGCCGGTTCGCATCTGACCTCGATGCANTCGATGGACAACTACTANGTCTCNAAACTGNTGCCGCTGATGGCCGANGCNNANGTCGNCGCGATCCCCAACCCGCTGATCAATATCACCCTGCAGGGCCGCCANGATACCTANCCNAAACGCCGNGGNCTGACCCGNGTGAANGAGATGCAGGCCATGGGCATCGACGTCGGNTGGGGGCAGGANTGCGTNATGGANCCGTGGTATTCCATGGGCACGGGTGACATGCTGGATGTGGCCTTCATGGGGCTGCATGTGGCGCANATGACCTCGCCCGAGGANATGCNCCGCTGNTTNGACATGGTGACNAANGTNAACGCGCGGATNCTNGGCTTGCAGGACTANGGNCTNNNNGTCGGCGCGACCGCCTCNCTGGTGGTGNTGGACGCGGGCAACCCGATTGAGGCGCTGCGCCTGCGGCCNNACCGNCTNTGNGTGGTGGCCAAGGGNCGNGTNATCTCACGCCAGTCCCGCAATGACGCGCGGCTGAACCTGCCCGGGCGGCCCGACAGCGTGCGCCGCCGCCATAGCGCACATTCATAAACCTAGCGTTTACCGACACCTAGGACGGCGCCCCCCAGCGGGCGCCGTTTTCGTTTCTATGGCCGATTGAACTCCTCTGCACCTGCTGTTATGTTAGCGCTAACCGCGCCAATCTGCCCGAAACNGGGCCACCGGAGGATTCACCATGACCACAAAAATCGCCATCAACGGCTTNGGCCGCATTGGCCGCTGCGTGCTGCGCGCGCTGATCGAGAACGGCTTTGACGGGATCGAAGTCGTTGCCATCAACGACCTGACCGATGCCGAGAACCTGCTGCACTTGCTGAAATACGACTCCGTNCATGGCCGCCTGACCGCGGATGCGGAATTGAAAGACGGCAGCCTGCATGTGGCGGGTCAGACCATTCGCATGACGGCAGAGCGTGATCCGGCGAAACTGCCGTGGNGCGATGTCGATGTCGCCTATGAGTGCACCGGGTTCTTCACCACACGCGACGCGGCNGCGAAACATNTGGAAAACGGCAGCAAGCGGGTGNTGATCTCGGCCCCGGGCAAGGGCGTGGATCGCACCGTGGTNTACGGNGTGAACCATCANGANCTGNCNGCCGAAGACGTNATCGTNTCCAANGCCTCTTGNACCACCAACTGNCTCGCCCCGGTGGCCAAAGTGCTCGACGACACCTTCGGGATCGAGACNGGCTATATGACCACGATCCANGCCTATACCGGCGACCAGCCGACCCATGACAGCCCGCACCGCGACCCNTANCGNGGCCGCGCCGCNGCCNTGTCGATGGTGCCNACNTCNACCGGTGCNGCNGCNGCNATTTCCGANGTNATCCCGCATCTTAAAGGGGTTCTTGAAGGCTCTGCCGTGCGGGTGCCNACNGCGAATGTCTCGCTCGTTGATCTCTGCGTCATGCCNAAGAAACCCGCCACGGCGGAAGCGGTGAACGCGGCGATGCAAGAAGCATCTAACGGCGCGCTTAAGGGCGTGCTGGCCTATGAGCCCGCGCCGCTGGTGTCGGCTGATTTCAACCACGATCCGCATTCTTCTACCCTTGCGCCCGAGCAGACGCGGGTCACCGATGGCGGCATGATCCGCGTGGTCAGCTGGTATGACAATGAATGGGGGTTCTCGAACCGCATGAACGACACCGCGCGTGCCATTGCCGCGTTGATCTAAGCTATAGCTGGCGCGGGGGGCAGCCCTCGCGCCCATGCTCTACAGCGACGCCGCAGCCCGGCTCGCTTGGTCATACTGCCCCGACATTGCTCGAAGCTGCGCCGCGATCTGGCGCAATTCCTCGCCCGAGATATCGGTGCGCGGCAACCCGTCGAGGAAACAAGCCTGCCGGATTGCGCGATAGGCTTCGCAAAGCTCGGCCCCGGCGGGGGAGGTGCGATAGAACACCTCCTTACCGCGTTTTTCCGCCGTCAGCAGGTCCGCCTTTACCAGTTTGCGCAGCGCATAGTTCACCGTATGCGTGTCTTCGATGTTGAGCAGAAAACAGATATCCGTCAGCCGCTTCTCTCGGCCCCGGTGGTTGGCGTTGTGCAGCACGAGAATTTCCAGCGGCGTCAAATCCCCATTGCCCGCCGCGGCCATGCAGCGCGACATCCAGCGGGTGAAGGCGTTATAGGCGATGATCATCCCGTATTCGAGTTCGGAGGCTTCCCAGCCGTCGCCCTCGGCCAAATGCCGGGACGAAACGATGCGGCGCGACGGGGTGGGGGGAATTTCTTCCGACATGCGGTGCCTCCGGCTGTTTGACCTGAATAACGTTACCAAGACGCTGGCGATTTACAAGCGTTCGGGGTGTCTTTGTCCGTCTGAGCGCATGAAGATCAATTTGCAACAGATTGAAATGCCACATTCATGCCATCTTCCGCGAGAGCAGAGGCTTTGCTAGGCTGGCGTTAATAAAAACACGAGGCAGGCAGAGCAGTAATGAAAACGGGCTTTCGAGGCACGTTTGTCATCAGCTGGTCGCAAACAGAGATCGACGGTCTGGAGGCCGCGCCGGTGCAGTCGCTCGAACTGGGCGCGGCCTGGGCGTGGCGCGGGGATACTCTCCGCGTGGATGGGCCGAATGATGTATTGCGGCTGGATATGGCGGACGGGGCAGAGCAGCTGCGCAAACGCGCGGCCCGCATGGTGCAGCGCCTGATCGGCGCGGCGCTGGAGGAGGGCGGCGTGATGCCTTCCAAACCCCAGCGTAGAGACCATACCGCCCCACCGCTCGACAACAGTTTCATGGTTACCAACGGTGCGCGGACCTACACGGTCACGCTGATTGACGCAGGCCAAGGTCGCACCCCGCTGTTGATGTTTGTCGATGAATTGCCACCGCGTGACTGTGAACTCTGGGTGATGCACAGCACCATAAAACCGCAGCGTGATAGGCTCTTGGAGGCCGAGAGTGGCGGTGTCATCTGCTTTACCCCCGGCACGCTGATCTCGACGCCCGAGGGCTGTCGGCCGGTCGAGAGCCTGCGGCCGGGA
>NZSX01000015.1 GCA_002703405.1 Sulfitobacter sp.
GGCGGATGCCTTGGGGCTCAGAAACCCGCCGCTTGCCCGTCTTTGCGGGGATCGGACCCGGCGGAATAGCCGCCTTCGGGCAAGCGCTGCACCAATTGCGCCCCGCCGAAGCCGAAAGCATTGTCAGGCGCTTCGACATGGACGACATGGCCCAGATCGCGCAGCCCTTGCAAAAGATCGGGCGCCATGGCCGGTTCGCAGGCCACCTCAAGTCCCGATAGGATCCGCCAGCGCGGCGCATCGGCGGCGACCTGAACGTCCTGCCCCCAAAGCTGCGTGCGCAGCAGCAGTTGCATATGGCCCTGCGCCTGAATCGGGCCGCCCATCATGCCATAGGCCATCAAGGGCTTACCGTCCTTCATCGCGAAACCGGGGATGATCGTATGGAAGGGCCGCTTGCCCCCCGCCACGATATTCTGGTGCCCCGCCTCGGTGGTGAACCCAAAGCCACGGTTCTGCATCGAGACCCCCGTCCCCGGCACCACCACGCCCGAGCCGAAGCCCGCGTAGTTCGACTGGATAAAGCTGACCATCATGCCCGAGGCATCCGCCGTGCTCATCAAAACCGTGCCGCCCTGTTTCGGCGCACCCGCGCCAAAATCTTGCGCCTTCTCGGTCGAGATCAGCGCGGCGCGAGATTTGAGGTACGCCGGATCAAGCAGCGCCTTTTCGTCCACCTTCGTCATGGCGGTCCGATCTGCCACATAGGCATGCAGATCGCTATAGGCCAGTTTGCAGGCTTCGATCTGCAAATTCACCGCCATCAGGTCATCGGCCCCGTGGGTGCGAATGTCGCTATGCTCCAGAATGCCAAGCGCCATGAGCGCGGCGATCCCCTGCCCGTTTGGCGGAATCTCGTGCAGCTCCACATCGTCGAAGCTTTGGCTGATCGTGCCGCACCATTCGGGTTTGTTGGCTGCCAGATCGTCCATGGTCATCGCGCCGCCATTGGCCTTGGCATGGGCCACAATCTCTTGCGCGATTTCGCCTTCGTAAAAGGCGCGGCCATTGGTTTCGGCGATCAGGCGCAGGGTGCGCGCGGCACCAGGGTTGCGGAACCGCTCGCCGGCTTTTGGGGGGCGGCCTTCGGGGAGGAAGGTTTCGGCAAAGCCCGGCTGCTTGCCTAAAACCTCGGCCCCGCGCGCCCAAAGCGTCGCGATGGTGGGCGAAACGAGGAAGCCCTCTTCGGCATAGCGGATCGCCGGGGCCAGCACGGTCGCCAGATCAAGCTTGCCGAACTTCTCCATCAATGCAACCCAAGCACTGACCGCGCCCGGCACGGTGACACTGTCCCAACCATGTTCGACCATGCCATCCGGAAAACGCTCGGGCGACCATGCCGCTGGTGCCCGACCCGAGGCGTTGAGCCCATGCAGTTTCTCGCCATCCCATAGGATACAGAAGGCGTCAGACCCCAGCCCATTGCCCGTCGGCTCCACCACCGTCAGCGCCGCGGCGGTGGCGATCGCCGCATCCACCGCATTGCCCCCCTGCTGCATCATCAAAAGCCCGGCCTGCGTGGCCAGTGGCTGAGAGGTCGCGACGACATTATCGGCAACCACGGGGGATCGGTGGGACGGGTAGATGGGATCGTGACGAAGCATAGCTGTCCTTTGCTTGGGTAAGGCCAGCGGCGCGGTCAAGCCGGCCGCCTGTGGCGTTGCCGGCAAAGTGAACGTGAATGCATCTGCATGCAACTGCTCAGCAGAATAATTCCGTGGTCAGCGAGTGGGCCGATTGCTGTCGCGCCAACCGCGGTTGCCATGCGACCTGCGCGCCTTGAGGCGCAGTATTTTGCGATGGTAACGGAAACTTCGTTCGCAATGAGAGGGGGTGAAAACCACGACCCAGAGGGCCCAAAGACGGCTCGCCTCTCGATATTGCCATGCCCTTGCACAAAGCGACTGGTCGGCATCGGAAAAGATGCAATTGTGCAGAATGCGAGACCAGTCTCTAACGTTAACCAACATCTGGAACCTCCCTTTCGCATGGCGACAGGGCATCGCGCCACTGTAACCGCCTAGGATTTGGTCCCCCCGGATGGTGAGAATGCTCGCCTAAAAATCTGCCGAGAATAAGGCGGAGGGCTGCCAAAACCGTGCCGTGCAAACGTAACGAATTCGCAAAGCGAGGGTACGTTGGGTGAAATCGGAGGGGATGAAGGCCCACGCAGGGCGCAGTGCCACAGGTTTGGTCTGGGTGGCGGAGACGAAGGGATTCGAACCCTCGAGACCCTTCCGGGCCTACTCCCTTAGCAGGGGAGCGCCTTCGACCACTCGGCCACGTCTCCGTCGACCCGTTTAGAGAGGTNGCGCCCGGGTGACAAGGCGAAATTCACAGGTATTTCTGCATTTTTCTAGGTTGGTTTCNTTTCATCTGGCTGGCGCGCNAGGNCGAGCCGCCGTGANGCGCGCTTGGTCNTGCTGCTTTGCAGAAAGATGGCTGTTGCGCTGCTNTGTATGAGGCCGTTTCCCGGGGCATGCGNAGCGGCTGTAGCANCTAACACAGGAGCGTGAATGACTTNTGAAACGCCGCGNTAATCACGANAACCANNTGATATATAACATATATNTCCGNGAAAANCGATCCCTGCGCCGCTNAAATACCCCAGATCGCACCCAATCTCGCTGCAGGGGCGAAACTTTCATGATCGGACACCCGTTACTTCANCACAAACGATGACATCGCAATGACGCGATTTAAGAGAAAACCAAAGGAACACATTATGAAACTTATTATGACCACCGCCGCCGCCGCTTTGATTTCNACCGCTGCCGTTGCCGACAACTCCACCCGCTANAACGACATTTTTCTCGACACCTCGGTGACTGCTGAGACAAGCGATGTCTATGGCAACAATGACCGCATGCGGNACCCGAACGCTTCGACCAAAGCGAATGACATCATGCTGAACACCGCCGACGCCGANAAGAANCGCGACACCGTGATGAGCACGCGCAACGCCCTGCGCAGCCCNGGTGAAGGCTATGTCTACGGTGGCTTTGGCCCGGGCAACGACAGCANATAAGCTGTCACCTCCCACAAAAAAAGCCCGGCAGCGCNAGCTGTCGGGCTTTTTTGTTGGCGGGGTCAAAGACCCCTGCNAAATCGATCAGGTGTTGAACAGGAAGTGCAGCACGTCNCCGTCTTTGACGATATAGCTTTTGCCTTCGGCGCGCATCTTGCCCGCCTCCTTCGCGGGNCCCTCGCCNCCGAGGCCNACGAAATCATCATAGGCNATGGTTTCNGCGCGAATNAAACCTTTCTCGAAATCNCCNTGGATAACGCCCGCTGCTTTGGGCGCCGAGGTGCCGGTTTTGATTGTCCAAGCCCGNGCTTCCTTGGGACCAACGGTGAAATAGGTCTCAAGATGCANNAGCTCATAGCCCGCGCGGATCAGACGGTCGAGGCCAGCTTCTTTCANGCCCATTTCTTCGAGGAACATCTCGGCCTCTTCGGCCTCAAGCTGGCTGATNTCNTCTTCGATCTGGGCAGAGATCACCACNTGCGAATTGCCCTGCGCTGCGGCCATCTCGGCCACTTTGGCGGAATGGGCGTTGCCCTCGGCGGCCTCGGATTCGCCCACGTTACAGACGTAGAGCACCGGNTTTGTGGTCAGCAATTGCAGCATACGCCAGGCTTTGGCGTCGTCTTCGTCGACCTCGACCACACGCGCGGGGTTGCCAGCTTCCAATGCCTCAAGCGCCATGCGCATNAGACGNTCCTGCTGCACCGCTTCCTTGTCGCCGCCGCGCACTTTGCGCACGATGTTTTGCAAGCGTTTCTCGATGCTTTCAATGTCGGCCAGCATCAGTTCGGTGTCGATGGTTTCGGCNTCCGCCACCGGGTCCACGCGGCCTTCGACNTGGGTNACATCNCCGTCTTCAAAGCANCGNAGCACATGGGCGATNGCGTCNACTTCGCGGATNTTGGCGAGNAACTGNTTGCCCAAGCCTTCGCCNTTCGACGCGCCCTTCACCANACCNGCGATATCNACAAANGTCATGCGCGTNGGGATGATGCTTTTCGACTTGGCGATTTCGGCCAGCGTGTCNAGCCGCGCGTCGGGCACNGCNACTTCGCCGACATTGGGCTCGATCGTGCAGAACGGAAAATTCGCCGCCTGNGCCGCTGCGGTGCGGGTCAGCGCGTTGAAAAGGGTCGATTTGCCGACGTTCGGCANACCGACGATGCCCATTTTGAAACCCATGACGATACCCCTATAAAAGCTGCGCGTGTGTTAGGGGTAGCGGGCGCAAAGCGCAAGGCTCAGCGCGCGCGNCGGTCCTGATGCGCCTGATAGATCAAGATCCANGCCAGCAGGATNAACATCGGATGNGTCAGCCCGCCNGANAAGATGATCGCNGGNANCCAGATCAGNAANACCACGATGGACAGGATNGGCCGNCCGATCANCAGGATCGACAGCGGCGGNAGGAAAAGGGCGAGTACATANTTCATGCGCCATGAGATAGGNGGCTTTGCGCNNAATGGAAGGGCGCNNCNNGCNANNCGNCCNTGATNNGGGAATTTTGCCGCCCCCTGCCCCNCGGTGGATTGATTTTCNCCGCNACATTCGGCATTGCCGAGGAAAGCACCAAATGAGGCAAGCCACATGACCCGTATCGACGCCAAATTCGAAGACCTCCGCGCCCGCGGCAAAAAGGCGTTTGTNTCCTATGTGATGGCCGGNGANCCNGATTTCGACCGCTCNCTNGAGATCGTGCGNGGCCTGCCNGCCNCCGGGGTGGATATCATCGAACTTGGCCTGCCNTTCACCGATCCAATGGCCGACGGCCCCACNATNCAGCTTGCCGGTCAACGCGCCCTNGAAGNGGGNATGACGCTGAACCGCACNCTNGAAATGGTCCGCGCATTTCGCGAGAATGACGACACGACCCCNATCGTGCTGATGGGCTATTACAACCCGATCTANTCCATGGGTGTTGAGAANTTCNTANCCGAAGCNAANNANGCCGGNATCGACGGGTTGATCGTGGTTGACCTGCCGCCNGAAGAAGACNTCGAACTGTGCNTGCCCGCGCAGGANGCCGGNCTGAACTTNATCCGCCTTGCCACNCCNACNACNGATGACAAACGCCTGCCNCGNGTNGTGCAAAACACCTCTGGCTTTGTCTANTACGTCTCNATNACCGGCATCACCGGCTCGGCCGAGGCGAATGCNNCGGATGTTTCNCCNGANGTTAAGCGCATCCAAAAGGCCAGCGGCCTGCCCGTGATCGTNGGCTTTGGCGTGAACACCCCNGAAAAAGCCNGNGCCATCGCNGAAGTGGCNGACGGNGTGGTGATCGGCTCGGCCATCGTGAACCGNATCGCCAATGGCGACAGCNCCGANGATGTTTTGGCCTTCGTCAAAACCCTCGCCGACGGGGCGCATTCNGCGTAACCCCNTCGCCTCAAGCAATGGCCCAAAGCCCGCGCTGCCNCACTGGCCGCGCGGGCTTTTTCCTTGCTGCGGCCTTCTNAATTGCCAANCCCCCCGCCAGTTGCTACCAAAAGTTAACCCATTCAGCACAGGTGGCCCATGCCCGTCATCACCAGCATCGACGATCTCAAACGCATCTACAAACGCCGNGTCCCGCAGATGTTTTACGACTANGCGGAATCNGGNAGCTGGACAGAACAGACATTTCGCGAGAANNGCAGNGANTTNGACCAAATNCGCCTNCGCCANCGNGTNGCGGTGGATATGTCGGGCCGCAGNACNGCAACNCAGATGATCGGNGAAGATGTNGCCATGCCNGTGGCNCTNGCNCCNGTNGGNCTGACNGGCATGCAATGCGCGGATGGGGAGATNAAAGCCGCNCGNGCNGCAGANGCCTTTGGCGTGCCCTTCACCCTGTCGACCATGTCNATCAACTCNATCGAAGANGTGGCCGAGGCGACGACAAAACCNTTTTGGTTTCAACTCTATACCATGCGCGATCAGGACTATGTCAGCCGCCTGATCCANCGGGCNAAAGACGCNAAATGCTCCGCGCTNGTNNTNACNCTNGACCTGCAAATCCTCGGNCAGCGGCANAAAGACCTGAAAAANGGNCTCTCNGCCCCGCCNAAACTGACNGNNAANACNNTNGCCAACCTNGCCACCAAATGGGGCTGGGGNNNCGANATGCTGGGCGCNAAGCGGCGNCATTTCGGNAATATCGTCGGNCATGTGCATGGNGTGACCGACAATGCCGACCTTGGCGCATGGACGGCAGANCAGTTCGACCCCTCNCTTGATTGGGACAAGATCGCCAAGATCAAAGAGCAATGGGGCGGCAAGGTGATCCTCAANGGCATCTTGGATGCCGANGANGCGCGGATGGCGCTCAANGTCGGGGCAGATGCGATCATCGTCTCCAACCACGGCGGGCGACAGTTGGANGGGGCNCTGAGTTCGATCCGCATGCTGCCCGAAATCCTCTACGCCGTGGGCGACCAGATCGAAGTCCACCTCGATGGCGGCATCCGGTCGGGTCAGGACGTTCTCAAAGCCATGGCGATGGGCGCCAAAGGCACCTATATCGGCCGCGCCTTTATCTATGGGCTGGGCGCGATGGGGCAACCGGGCGTGACCCGGGCGCTTGAGGTGATCCACCGCGAGTTGGACCTGACCATGGCGCTTTGCGGCGAGACACAGGTCGCCAACCTCGGGCGGCACAATCTGCTGATCCCGCGCAATTTCGGCGGCGATTGGCAGGAATGGCCGCGCGATCCGGGCAAATGCTGATCTTTCTTAACCGCAACCTCACCTTTCTCGCCACGCCGAAAACCGGGACCACCGCCGTTGAAATGGCGCTGAAACCCGAGGCCGAGATTGTCTTTTCGCGCAGTCGCAAGCACCTGACCGCGCTGCGCTATCGGCGCCGCGTACTGCCCTTTCTGCAAGAGACCTTTTCAGCCTCGCCCGAACCCTTGGCCGTGATGCGCGATCCCGTAGAGCAGATCCGAAGCTGGTATCGCTACCGCAGCCAGCCCCGGCTGGATGGCAAGAAGCTCAGCACCAAGGGGCTGACCTTCGAGGCGTTCGCGTTGGAAGTGATCTCTGACNCGCCACCGCCCCGCGCGCAGATCGGCAGCCAATTTTCNTTTCTNACCTCCGACCAAGATGACCTTTTGGTGCAGCACCTCTTTGCCTATGAACGCCAACCGACGTTTCGCGATTTTCTGGCCGACAGGCTGGGGCGCGAGGTCAAGCTGAAGCCCAAGAACGTCTCCCNCGATCTGCCCGCACCCCTGTCAGGCGAGGTCGAATCCCGGCTCCGCACCGCGCGTGCCAAGGAGTTCGCTCTTTATGANCGGCTGATAGCGGCAGACGGCTACCTGCAGACCCCGCAGGAATAGCGNCNNCGCNGCCCTTTTGCCCTTTCCAGCCGGGCAAAACCGGTCTATACGCGCGGCTTCACGCGGGAATACAGCCTTGGAGGATTCCCGCCCTAANNAATTTGGAGACTAAAATGGCCGGAGAGATTCCTGATCTTGAAGCCCAGGTACGTACGGGGACAGGCAAGGGCGCCGCTCGTCAAGCACGTCGTGACGGCATGGTTCCTGGTATCGTATTTGGTGGCGACAACGACCCGCTGCCGATCAACATCCCGTTCAACAAGCTGCTGACCCGTCTGCGTCAGGGCCGCTTTAAGGCGACCCTGTTCAACCTCAAGGTTGAAGGCCACGACGACGTTCGTGTGATCTGCCGCGACGTTCAGCGCCACGTTGTCAAAGACCTGCCCACGCACATCGACCTGATGCGCCTTAAGCGGACCACCAAGATCAACCTGTTCATCAACGTCGAAGTCAAAGGCGAAGAAGAATGCCCCGGCCTGAAAAAGGGTGGCGTGCTCACTCTGGTCCGTCCGGAAGTTGAACTGGTTGTGACGGCTGCGGACATCCCTGAGTACGTGACCGTGGACATCACTGGCCTCGAAATCGGCGACAGCGCGACCATCAGCCGTGTCGACCTGCCCGAAGGTGCCAAGCCCACAATCGACCGTGACTTCGTTGTGGCCACGATTTCGGCTCCTGCTGGCCTTGCCGCGTCGGATGACGACGAAGACGAGACCGCAGCGGACGAAGTACCGACAACCGAAATGGGTCCGCCCGACGGTGAAGAATAAGCATCAGCCGCAAGGCAATGCTGGAACGGGGTCGCATCACGCGGCCCCGTTTTGCGTTTAGGGGGTGATTTCTTTAAAAGAAATCACTGCGGAATTTTCAAAAAATTTCGGCACACAGCAGGCCATTCCATCCCCCTGCCCCTCTTGCTAAACTCCACCGAACCACAGGAGAAAGCCCATGAAACTCATCGTCGGCCTTGGCAACCCGGGCGACAAATACGCCCGAAATCGCCACAACATCGGCTTCATGGCGCTGGACCGTATCGCGGCTGATCACGGCTTTGCCCCGTGGAAGGGCAAGTTTCAGGGCAGTGTCAGCGAAGGGCGTTTCGGCTCCGACCGGGCGGTGCTGCTTAAGCCTGAGACCTTCATGAACAACTCCGGCCAATCGGTGCAGGCGGCGATGAAGTTTTACAAGATCGACCCCGTGGATGTGATCGTCTTTCATGATGAACTCGACCTCGCCCCGGGCCGCGTGAAATGCAAGACCGGCGGCGGCCATGCGGGCCACAACGGCCTGCGCTCGATCCACGCGCATATCGGGGCAGAATATGACCGCGTGCGCATGGGCATCGGCCACCCCGGCCACAAGGACGCGGTCGCGGGCTATGTGCTGCGCGACTTCCCCAAAGCGGACGAAGGCTGGCTGGACGATGTGCTGCGCGGCGTCTCGGACGGGGCCGCCGATCTGGCGCGGGGCGACACCGGGCGCTTTATGAATGCCGTGGCGCTGCGTGTGGCCCCACCACGGTCGGGCACCGGCAGCAAGGGGCCAAAGAAACCCGCCGAAGCACAGCCAAAGCCCGCCCCCAGCAAGCCCGTCCCCAGCAAGCCCGAGCCGGAGGCAGAGGCCCAATCGCCGCTGCAAAAGCTGATGCACCGCTTTCGCTGAGCGCCCCAGTCTGACGTTCAGCCTGACGCCCAGCCTGACTGACGCAATGTCGGGCTGGCCCCCGCCCCTGCGCCGTGGTTCACTGAAACTGAACAGGGGGACATCATGCGTACATTCGGAAAATGGCTTGGCCGGGTCTTGCTCGCGCTTTTGGTCGCGGCAGTGGTCATCGGACTTTGGAAGCGCGAAGAGATTGAGCGGCTTCTGGCGGTGAACTCTCTCTTCTCCGAAGAGAAGATCGTGCATAACTTCAGCCATATGGACGGCGCGTTTCTTTCTGCCCCGATTTCGCGCGGGGACGGGCTGACCAGCGAACTTGCCTACGGCCCTGAGACCGAACTGCCCGATGCCGTCGACGACTGGATCGCGGCGCGCGACGTGACCGCGCTGGTGGTGCTGAAAGACGGTGCCATCGTCTATGAGAACTATTTCAAAGGCACCGGCCCCGAAGACCGCCGGATCAGCTGGTCGGTGGCGAAAAGCTATCTCTCCGCACTGGTGGGCATCCTGCTGGAGGAAGGGCAGATCGCATCCCTCGACGATCCGGTCACGAAATACGCGCCCAATCTCAGAGGCAGCGCCTATGACGGGGCAAGCTTACGCAACGTGCTGCATATGGCCAGCGGCGTCACCTTCGACGAAGACTATCTCGACTACGATTCAGACATCAACCGCATGGGCCGGGTCGTCGCCTTGGGCGGCCGGCTGGATGATTTCACCGCCGAACTGACCGAGACTTTCGCGGAACCNGGCAGCCAGTGGCAGTATGTTTCGATCGACACCCATGTCATCGGCGTGGTGGTGCGCGGGGCCACCGGACGCAGCGTGCCCGAGTTGCTGAGCGAAAAGGTCATCGCGCCCTTGGGTCTGGAACATGCGCCCTATTACATCGTTGATGGTTCAGGCACCGCCTTCGTGCTGGGGGGCCTGAACATGACCACACGCGACTACGCCCGCTTCGGACAGATGTATGCCCAAGGCGGTGAATGGAACGGCAAGCAGGTCGTGCCCGCAGACTGGGTGACAGCATCAACCAGCCCCACCGCCCCGACAGCGGCGGGCCAGATCGGATATGGCTACCAATGGTGGATCCCCGTAGGCGCCGCAGAAGGGGAATATATGGCGCGCGGCATCTATGGGCAGTACATCTATGTCGACACCGCCCGTGATGTGGTCATCGCCACCAATGCCGCCGACCGCAAATTCCGCGAAGCCGGGGTTTCGGACCAAAACATCAAGATTTTCCGCCAGATCGCGGCATCGGTCTCAGGCGGGACCTGAGGCAGAAAGGCAAGNTATGACACCCGACAGCAGCATCAACGTCCTGAACCAGCCCCTCGTGATCTGCGGGACCGACCCGGTGACGGGNTTCTTTCGCGACGGGCATTGCAACACCTGCGCGCAGGATCAGGGCAGCCATACGGTCTGCGCGGTGATGACGGCAGAGTTTCTGGCCTATTCGAAATATGTCGGNAANGANCTCAGCACCCCGCGNCCCGANTTCGGCTTTNCCGGGCTNAANCCGGGNGATNCTTGGTGCCTNTGTGNCGCGCGGTTCNTGCAAGCCGCNGANGAGGGNTGCGCNCCNCNGGTNCANNTNGCCGCCACGCATCTGCGCGCNCTCGATATNGTGCCNNTGGANGTGCTGCGNGNCCATGCCATCGACNANAGCGAGGNNTAANCATGCGCNTGCGNCTCNTNCCCCTNCTGCTGCTNTTGCCNGTCNCNGCNTGGGCGGAAACCACGCTCCGCCCCGCCGATAGCGCNCGNCTNGACNNNTTNGANGCNGCCTTTGGCGATGCCATGATGCANGNNTTNNNNGGGGGCGANGCNGGGGANGTGGCGGCNCTGACNCGCGCGCTNTCCGGNNAACCNCAGGTCGCNTTNTCCGCCGANTTNCAGGGNGANTGGTCCTGCCGNACGATCAANCTNGGCGGNATCAGCCCGCTNGTNGCCTATNNCCCGTTCAAATGCCGNTTNACCGCCAGTGATCGNGGNTTCACCTTTGAAAAGCTTACCGGNTCGCANCTNACNNNGGGGGAGATCACCCTGCGCGNNGGCCGNGCGATCTATGCNGGGGTGGGCTATGTCCGGGGCGAAACACCNCCCGATTATGCCGACCTNCCCGAAGATTTCACCTCTGGCGGCAAGGTGCAAAGCGACGTGGCGGTCTTTCAGCGGGTCNGCCCCACGCGGGCGCGGCTGTTGTTTCCNTCACCGGCNATTGANAGCGATTTCGATATTCTGGAACTGACGCGCTAAGGCGCCACGCCGCCCTNAGGCCGCGTGGCANAGNTGCAGTTTCGACTTCGGACGCGGCATCAGCGCATCGTCCATCAGGTCTTCGATAAAGGTGCTTAGAAGCTGGGTCCGTCCGGTCACGCCGGCCTTGCGGTAAATCGCGTTGGTCTGCGCTTTCACGGTGCCTTCGGAAGTGCCGCGCATCTCAGCAATNTCNCGNGTNTTCANACCCTTAGTCAGGAAAATCGCCACGTCNCGCTCTGCCGGGGTGAGGTGCCATTCGCGAAAGTGTTCTTCGAGCACATCAGCGAATTCCACCGTGCAATGACGCAGCGCCGTCTCTGCCCGTTCGGCGCGCTGGAGGCTCATTCGCAGGGCCATCCAGCCCAGAACGACCCCAAGGATCAGACCCAAAACCTGGATCCCNTTGTTCGGCCCGATGTCAGCCAGAGGGGTGCCAAAAAGTGTTACGCCCCGACCCTCCAGTGCAAAAACGAGCACGAAATAGACAGTGGCGTTAAACTGTAGAGCGGCGATAACCCACAGTGCGATCTTTTTCTTATTATTCATGGTGAAGCCTTGCCTTGGTATCCGCCGTATTTAACCGCGGCACACCGAAGTGCAAGGGATGGCGGCCATGCGCCATGATCAACCCTTAGTGATTTGGCACCCGCCCCGAAGGGCGAGTGCATTGTCTTGAGGCCAGTTTGAGGGAGGCTTCGCTGGCCGGAAGATTGTTTTAGCGCAATGCCTTAGCTGGCATTAACCCGCATTTAGCGCGGGAAGCTGTTCACTTTTGCAGCGTCTTGCGCAGCGGGAAAGACGGTGACGGTGACGTCGGATGTGTCTTCGGCGCGGAAGGTGCCGCTGTTGAAGATGTCCAGTTTCACATTGTCGACCGCGTCATTGCGGCTGGAGTAGGAAACGCCTGCATCCGCTTTGTCGTTATAGCCGATTTGCTGGCCTTCCATGCCTTGGGCGAAAGCAGCGGAACCTGCTGTGGCAAGGATCAGGGCGGTGGTTGCGAGTGTCTTTTTCATGTCGTGTCCTTTCGGGGGAAAGTTGGGGTCGCGCCGTGATCAGCGCGGGAAGCGGTTGACCGAAGCGTCGCTCTGCGCGGTCGGGAAAACGGTGATGGTCACGTCGGACAGGTCTTCGGCGCGCAGGATACCGTCTTTGAAGATTTCCAGTTTGGTCTCATCCACAGCTTCGCTGCGGCTGGAGTAGGAAACGCCATTGTCGGTCTTGTCGTTGTAGCCGATGCGCTGGCCTTCCATGCCTTGAGCAAAAGCAGCGGTGCTTGCTGTGGCGAGGATCAGGGCGGTTGTTGCGAGTGTCTTTTTCATAGTCTTAGCCTTTCGGGGAGGAAAGTTGGGGGGAGGAGCCGTCGTTCGCGATTAGCGGACGAAGCGGCCGTCTTTTTGTGCGTCTTGGGTTGTGACGAATACGGTTGCGGTAGCTTCGGCAGGTGTCTCGGCGCGCAGATCGTCAAAGCTCAGAGCGTCGGATGTGACGTTACGTGTGGAATAGGCAGCGTCTGCGTTATCTGCGGTATAACCGACCTGTTGGCCTTCCATGCCCTGTGCGAAGGCGGCTGTGCCTGCTGTGGCAAGGATCAGTGCGGCGGTTGCGAATGCGTTTTTCATATCGTGTTCCTTTTCAGTCCCGGGGTGGGTTGCGAGCCGATCATCAGTGACGCGGCGTCGTTGGGATGACATGGAAAAGGGCATTCGAGGGGGTATTGGCTATCTGCCCCGGGTTTAAATCATCCGATCTAAACCCCTGTAAGAGCGTCATAAACTTTGGTTTACGGCGCCATGGCAGAGCGAAAAACGAGGGAAAGATGCCTTAGCGTCAAGCCTGCATGGGCGAAACAGAGCTTCGCGAGCAGGCGCGCGGGCCGTAGGCGAAGGCTAGCGGGTCTTTTCTCAATGTGAAAGTTTTTTCGCTCTTTTTCTGCAAAGAACTTCGCCCCCTGCGCAAAGTTTATGCGAAAATCGCGCGATTGGCTTCGGCCCACAAAAAACGGGCCNGCGTTTTCACGCNGGCCCGTCAAATTCCACTCAGATTCGGAAGCCGATTNAGGCGAATTCACCCATGTCGAAGTCCAATGCCCGGGCGACGGTGAAGATATCTTTGTCGCCGCGACCACACATGTTCATCACCAGCAGGTGNTCTTTCGGCAGTTCCGGCGCGATNTTCATCACATGGGCCAGCGCGTGGCTNGGNTCCANNGCCGGGATGATGCCTTCGAGGGAACAGCACAGCTGGAACGCCTCCAGCGCCTCACGGTCGGTGATCGAGACNTATTTNGCGCGGCCNATGTCGTGCAGCCACGAATGCTCTGGCCCGATGCCCGGATAGTCNAGCCCNGCTGAGATCGAGAAGCCTTCGAGGATCTGCCCATCGTCGTCTTGCAACAGNTAGGTNCGGTTGCCATGCAGCACGCCGGGGCGNCCNCCGGTNAGNGANGCGCAATGCTCCATCTTTTCGTTCACGCCTTTGCCGCCNGCNTCGACNCCNATGATGTTNACCGACTTGTCGTCAAGGAAGGGNTAGAANAGGCCCATGGCGTTCGACCCNCCNCCNATNGCGGCGATCAGCGTGTCGGGCAGACGGCCCTCGGCCTCNTNCATCTGNNNGCGGACTTCCTTGCCGATGATNNNNTGGAANTCNCGNACCATCGCCGGATAGGGGTGCGGCCCGGCCACGGTGCCGATGCANTAGAANGTGTCGCGCACATTGGTCACCCAGTCGCGCAGCGCGTCGTTCATCGCATCCTTCAGCGTGCCACGGCCCGAAGTCACCGGCACCACTTCGGCCCCNAGCAAGCGCATACGGAANACGTTGGGNGCCTGNCGNTCAACATCATGNGCNCCCATGTAGACCACGCATTTCAGNCCGAACTTGGCACAGACCGTCGCCGTNGCCACGCCGTGCTGGCCCGCNCCGGTNTCNGCGATGATGCGCTTCTTNCCCATGCGNCGCGCCAGAATGATTTGGCCCAGNACNTTNTTGATCTTNTGCGCGCCGGTNTGGTTCANCTCGTCGCGNTTCATATAGACNTTNGCNCCGCCCANATGCTCGGTCAGCCGTTCGGCNTGATAAAGCGGGCTGGGGCGNCCNACGTAGTGGGTCCACAGATCATGCATCTCNGCCCAGAAACTGTCGTCGGTCTTGGCCTTCTCATATTGCTCTTCCANNTCAAGAATGAGCGGCATCAGCGTTTCTGAGACAAAGCGCCCGCCGAAATCGCCGAAACGGCCCTGTTCGTCGGGGCCGGTCATGAAGCTGTTGAAAAGATCGTTGGCCATTGCGCCTCTCCTAGAATGTCGCGTCAGCCTTACCGCAGCCTGCCTCCATGCGCCACCATGAGTTTCGCCAAGCGGCTGCGGTCGGCGGCTAGTCGAAGAGTTTGAACAGTTCGCGTTTCAGCGCATTCTCCAGCTCATCCTTCACGATATCCTCGGTCGAGAGGCTGTCATCCGGCGCAATGTTCAACTCTTCTTGGATTTTCTCGCGCACCACATCCTCGGCCCGCTGCTTTTCCTCGGCGAAATTCAAGTCGATCGCGGCGCGCAGATCGGCCTTGATCTCAGGGTCCGCCCATGGCCCGGTGATCCGCACCGGCACCGCCAGCCCGCCGCGCGCGGCATTGACGCGCATCGCTTTGGGGGTGACCGTATAATCAAGAGTGCGGGCACCCAGGTTGACCTGGCCCGCCCCCGTCGCGTTGAAGTTCGGCAGCAGCATCAGCAGATCGTCATTGCGCAATACGCCCCCGGCGATGTCGAATGTCGCCTCAACGGAATCGAACACCGTGCTGCCGCCCTCGGCATCGACCGAGCCCAAGAGCGCATCCAGATCGATCCCGGCAATCGTGCCGCGCCCCATGCTCAGGGTCCCATTGCCACTGAGCGAGCGCATGATCGCGTCCAGCGATTGCCCGGAGCCGAGGAAAGACAGCGCCGCTGTCCCATCCCCGGTAAAGCGCGTCACCCCGGCGGTATCCTCCAGCAGGTCACGCATCTGGACGCCCTGCGCCGTCAGCTTGCCGCCCACCGACAGGCCGCTGCGGTTGTTCATCACGAACTCGCCCGCGACCTTGCCGCCATAGGCGTTCATATCCTGCAGATCGAACACCATCCGCGCACGGTCATTGCGCAGCACGGCGCGGGTGGCGCCGAGGTCGAGTTGCCCCAGATCGATGCTTTCCGCGCTCAGGGCGATGTTCCCGTCAAAGGCCGCGAGCCAATCCGCGTTGACCTCTTGCCGGGACCAGCCCTCAA